>NZ_JBYEZL010000003.1:0-578394 GCF_057624735.1 Bacillus sp. LQ01
CGCTCGACTTGCATGTATTAGGCACGCCGCCAGCGTTCATCCTGAGCCAGGATCAAACTCTCCAATAAAGTTAGTTTGTCTAGCATCTAAAATAAAAATTGACGTTTCACGTTGTTTGTTTCGTTCAGTTTTCAAAGAACTACTTGGTCGCTCATTTGCGACTTCCTTATGTTAACATCTTCGTTTTTCGATGTCAACTAAGTTTTTCAATTTCTTTTTTGTCGTTTTCTGCGTTTCCGCATCAGCGACGGTTATTAATATATCATGGTGAAAAATGAAATGCAACACCTTTTATAAACTTTTTTTAAAACTGCCCACATTTCTTTTTTTATATCATATACTTAAACGAAATATCTCTTTCATGTATGAGCAATTCCTACATATATTTTATATAAAGTTACTCTATCAAAAGACGTTTCTTTCTATAATAAGCGTTTTATTCATATAGCATATCATACAAGGAGGAATATATATGGACTATACCGATTTATTAATCAAACTAGGTCTCTCGGCTATTTTAGGATTTGCCATTGGTTTAGAACGCGAATTAAAACGGAAACCACTTGGTTTAAAAACGTGTTTAGTTATTTCTATTATTAGTTGCCTCCTAACGATTGTTTCTATTAAAGCAGCTTATAACTTACCACATACCGATCATATGAATATGGATCCACTTCGACTCGCCGCTCAAATTGTATCAGGAATTGGTTTTTTAGGTGCTGGCGTAATTTTAAGAAGAGGCAACGATAGCATTGCAGGGCTCACGACTGCCGCTATGATCTGGGGTGCTTCTGGTATTGGTATTGCTGTTGGGGCCGGATTCTATATTGAAGCGATATTCGGAATGTGTTTCCTTATGATTAGTGTCGAACTTATACCACTCGCGATGAAATATGTAGGCCCTAGATCATTTCGTCAACGTGATATCGCTGTGAAACTTGTTGTACGAAATATGGACAATATCCCAATCGTAATTGAAGAAATAAAAGAAATGGATATAAAAGTTAAGAATATGAAGCTTAAAACATTAGAAAACGGTTCTCACTATTTACATCTTAAACTGTCCATTGATCAAAAAAGACATACCGCTGATGTTTACTATGCTCTCCAGCATCTTGAAAGTGTCCAACAAACTGAAGTGGAAAGTATGTAACGTAAAACAAACTCTCTTTAATTAGAGAGTTTTTCTTTTTTCTATAATGGCAACAATGAATGTAGTCCTACAAAGTAAGGAGGAATAGGCAATTGAAATCCCGTCCGAATTTAGTAGATACATTTCGTGATTCCATTATTTTTCGTTTAATTTGTTTTATTATTGTACTGACTGCTTTTTCCGGTTTTCTTATACATAGATTAGAACCTTTTCATTTCACTACATGGTTTGACGGAATTTGGTGGTCAATCGTTACCATTTTTACAGTTGGATATGGCGACTTTGCTCCCCATACGACGATAGGAAAACTAATAGGTATAAGTATTATTTTATTAGGAACTGGCTTTTGTTCTTATTATATGGTGCTGTTTGCTACTGAAATGATTAATAAACAATATATGAAAATTAAAGGTGAAGAAGCCGCTACTTCTAACGGTCATATGATTATCGTTGGCTGGAATGAGCGCGCAAAACATGTTGTAAAGCAAATGCACGTATTACAACCAAACCTTGATATCGTTTTAATTGATGAAACACTTTCTTTACTCCCAAAACCATTTCATCATTTAGAATTTATAAAAGGTTGTCCGCATCACGATCAAACTTTATTAAAGGCTAATATTGCAACGGCACACACCATATTAATAACAGCTGATAAAGAAAAAAACGAAAGCTTAGCGGATACACAGTCCATTTTAAATATTTTAACTGCAAAAGGGCTCAACCCAAACATTCACTGCATCGCTGAACTTCTTACTTCTGAACAAATACAAAATGCAACGAGAGCTGGCGCGTCAGAAATTATAGAAGGAAATAAATTAACGAGCTATGTATTTACCGCTTCTCTTTTATTCCCTTCCATTTCAGGTGTACTATTTTCACTTTACGATGAAATCTCTGATAATAAATTACAACTGATGGAGCTTCCATCGTCCTGCACCGGACAAACTTTTGCCAATTGTAGCTATACTCTTTTAAAGCAAAACATTCTCTTACTAGGTATAAAGCGCGACGAACAATATATGATTAATCCAGTTCATTCCTTTGTTCTCATTGAAAGCGACATACTCATTGTTATTCACCATTAGTAAAATGACGCTCTAATTCTTGCATGAGCACTTTCCCAATATTGATATATTTTCTTTTCACATCTCCATCTGGATCTTTCGGCTCAGCAAATTGATCCATTCCACTTGTTCCAGCTGTTAAAGTATTCACATTATCATCTAGTTCGTCTTGATATACGTGCGAAAGAATATACGGCGTTCCAAGACGAACTATTACGCCTGGTACATCTAGTTCTCCATCAATGGCTGTAAATGGAACTCGTAAAAATTGATACCCATCTTCTTCATCGATTTTGTAATCGAAGCATCCTTTATCATAATCCCAATTACCACCAATGCTATATCCAAGTGGTTTCATAATCTCTTCTAACTTATATAACGCATATGTACGTCCTTCTAAATTTGATTGAATCGGAATCAAGCCCATCCCTCCTAGACTTTTCCTTTAGCATACCCACTTTAGTTTGAATATACTGATGGACTTTTCGATAAAATAATAAAAAGCGACCGGATTCCGGTCGCTTTTTATTATTTTAAACGCTCTTCTAATTCTGCTTTTAATTCTTCAAATCCTGGTTTACCAAGTAAAGCAAACATGTTTTTCTTATATGCTTCTACTCCAGGTTGGTCAAATGGATTCACGCCTAATAAGTAGCCGCTCATCGCACATGCTTTTTCGAAGAAGTATACAAGGTAACCGAATGTGTACTCATTTAATTCAGGAATATTGACGATTAAGTTTGGTACTCCCCCGTCGCTATGTGCAAGTAATGTACCTTCGTATGCTTTTGTGTTTACGAAGTCTACAGTTTCACCAGCAAGGTAGTTTAATCCGTCTAAATCGTTTTCTTCTGATTCGATTGTTAGTTCATGTGTAGATTTACCTACTTTAAGAACTGTTTCAAATAAGTCACGACGACCTTCTTGAACGTATTGACCTAATGAGTGTAAATCAGTTGAGAAGTTTGCTGAAGATGGGAAAATACCTTTTTGATCTTTTCCTTCACTTTCACCAAATAACTGTTTCCACCACTCAGCGAAGTATTGAAGTGCTGGTTCATAGTTAACAAGCATTTCAATTGTTTTTCCTTTATTGTATAAAGCGTTACGAACTACTGCATATTGGTAAGCTGGATTTTCTTCTAGTTCTGATGTTCCGAAGTCATCACGACCAGCAGCTGCACCTTTCATCATCTCTTCAATATTTAAGCCACTTACTGCGATTGGTAATAAACCAACTGGCGTTAATACAGAGAAACGACCTCCAACATCATCTGGAATAACAAATGTTTCGTAACCTTCGTTATCAGCTAATGTTTTTAATGCACCACGCGCTTTATCTGTAGTTGCATAAATACGTTTGCGAGCTTCTTCTTTTCCATACTTTTCTTCTAATAACTTACGGAAGATACGGAATGCTAGTGCTGGCTCTGTTGTTGTACCTGATTTGGAAATAACGTTAATAGAGAAGTCTTTACCTTCTAATACGTCCATTAAATCTTTCATGTAAGTGGAGCTAATGTTTTGTCCAACAAATAGCACTTGTGGAGTTTTACGTTGTTCTTTAGAAAGCGTGTTGTAGAAAGAATGGTTTAACATTTCGATTGCTGCACGTGCTCCTAAGTAAGAACCACCGATACCTACAACAAGTAAAATGTCAGAGTCATTTTTAATTTTTTCTGCGCATTTTTGAATGCGAGCAAATTCTTCTTTGTCATATTGAAGCGGAAGGTCTACCCACCCAAGGAAATCGTTCCCAGCTCCAGTTTTTTCGTGGATTGCGTGATGTGTTACTTTCACTGCATCACGTAAATAAGTGATTTCATGTTCACCGATGAAGGATAACGCTTTAGAATAGTCGAACGTTACATGTGTACTCATCTTTTTCCCTCCAATTATGGATATGTATTTCTGTATTCACTTTAGCGAAACTGAAGTTGTAAATCAAGCGATTCAAACATTGTAAACGTAACCAATATATATTTTTTAGAAAAAGTTCATTTTTTGCATAAAAATTCGCATTTTTCGGTATAGATGTATATACATCTTCTTTCAAACATTTTTTATGTATAAAAACAACATAACTACCCCATTCTATAAAAGAGTTAATTAACTCATCGCTTGCTCATGCTTCACAATTAAGGGGGGCTTTTTCATGAGTACTTTACAACGTATCGCATTAGTCTTTACTGTAATTGGCGCTGTGAACTGGGGACTAATCGGGTTTTTCCAGTTTGACTTAGTAGCAGCCATTTTCGGTGGACAAAATTCAGCTCTTGCACGTATTATTTACGGCATCGTTGGTATATCTGGGCTTATCAACCTTGGTTTACTGTTTAAACCATCTGAAAATCTTGGTACGCACCCAGAAACAAACGAAATTCGATAATCAGTATGTCCTTTCACCTCCGACATACGAATATGATTGCATGCAATCATATTTGCAAATATATATCATAAGATAAAGTAAAAGAGGAACGCTCATATGCGTTCCTCTTTTACTTTGTTAACTCGGACTCTTCAATCCATTCTGCCAACTTTTCTCGCAGCGTATTAAATCCGTTTTCAGATGGGTTCGGTATAAGAATCCTTCCTTGTTTTCTTTTCGCCGCTTTTAACGATAAACTCATTTTTCTGTGCTCTTCATCAATTGAAAGTACCTTTACTTCTACTGTATCGCCGACCTTTAAAAAGTCATGAATATCCTTTACATATCCATTTGTAATTTCAGATATATGCACAAGCCCTTGTGTTTCTGCATCTAACGCTACAAACGCACCGTAATCTTGAATTCCAGTCACTTTCCCTGTTACAACCACTCCTGTTGTATATTGTTCTGACATATGAAACACTCCCATACGTTTACCATTCTCTCTACAATTATAGAGAGCAAAGCAGATATATTTATTTTAAATATCCGATTGGTTAGTACGCATTCTAGATAACGTTATCTAGAATGCGTATACCTTATATTAGTAAATTATACCACTATGACAGAACTCATTCAAAATTCATGAAAAATTTCCCTTAAAGAAGTATAATTATCCAATATTGGGATAGACTACTAACACATGGCTTTCTAGTATTCCCCCCCTTTTATGGACAAAACGTATTACGTTTTGTCCTTTTTTTATTCTCTACAAACCGTTCCATTCTCTTCATTGCTTCCATAAGTTGTTCAAGCGATGTTGCATAAGAACAACGAATAAAACCTTCACCACTTTCGCCAAATACGCTACCAGGGACAACAGCCACTTTTTCTTCCAGCAATAACTGTTCTGCAAATTCCGCTGAAGATAATCCTGTTGAAGATATAGAAGGGAAAACATAAAATGCTCCGCCTGGCACATGACACGTTAAGCCCATTTCATTGAAAGATTTCGTCATGAAGTTACGACGCTTCTTATAACTATCTCTCATTCGAATCACTTCATCGTTCCCTGCGCGTAACGCCTCAAGTGCTGCAAACTGAGACATCGTCGGTGCACACATCATTGAATACTGATGGATTTTGAGCATTAATTCTGAAAATTGAACAGGAGCTGCAATCATACCGAGACGCCATCCTGTCATCGCAAACCCTTTTGAAAATCCCGAAATTAAAATCGTATGCTCACGCATATTTTTAATACTCGCGAAACTTGTATATACTTCGTCGTATACAAGCTCTGCATAAATTTCATCAGATAATACAATTAGATTGTACTTCTCAACAATCACTGCTATTTCTTCAAGCTCGGATTTATTTAGCATTGCACCTGTCGGGTTATTTGGTGAACAAAGCAAAATCGCCTTTGTTTTCGCTGTAATAACTGCTTCAATTTGTTCTGGTAGTACTTTAAACTCGTTTTCTAAAGTAGTCGCCACAGGAACCGGAACTCCTCCAGCTAATGTCACAAGTGGTGCATAAGAAACGAAGCTTGGTTCAATAATGAGCACTTCATCATCAGGATTTATAATGGCGCGCATCGCTACATCTAACGCCTGGCTCGCTCCAACTGTAACAATGATTTCATCACTTGGGTCATAAGATACTGCAAATTGTTTTTTTAGATACTTTGCTATTTCTTGACGGAGCTCTAATAATCCTGCATTTGCTGTATATGACGTATACCCTTGTTGCAAAGAACGAATACATGCTTGCCTTACATTCCAAGGGGTAACAAAATCTGGCTCTCCTACCCCGAGGGAAATAACACCTTTCATATTTGCTGCTAAATCAAAAAATTTTCGAATACCAGATGGTTTTAAAGATTCTGCTGATCTAGATAGTTCAAATTGCTTCATGGTGTCACCACAATTCGCTTATCATCATCGTCTTTTTCATAAATAACACCCTCATGTTTATACTTCTTCAAAATGAAATGAGTAGTTGTAGAAACGACAGATTCAATTGTTGCTAATTTCTCAGAAACAAACATCGCTACTTCCCCCATCGTTTTCCCTTCTAATGTAATAGAAAGATCATATGTCCCTGACATTAAATAAACGGATTTCACTTCTGAATAACGATAAATTTGCTCAGCAACCGCATCAAATCCAACGCCGTGCTTTGGCGTAACTTTCACATCGATCATTGCCGTTAAACCTGTATGTTCTTTCACTTTCGTCCAATCGATATGTGTTACATAATCCACAATAATCTTTTCATTTTCTAATCTCGCAACCATCTTCTTTACTTCTTCTACTTCTATATTTAACAGCTTCGCTAATGTATCTACAGATAATCGACTACTCTTTTCAAGACAAACTAATAATTCTAATTCTTTTTCTGTCACCATATAAATCATCCTTCCTTTTCGTTTGTGTCTAAATTATACAAATACCCTTTCAAGTTTGAAAAGAAGATTTTTCTATTGAATTATGTCAAAATAAAGTGAAACTTTAATCAGCGGAAAAATGCGGGATAAAGCGAAAGGGGATGGAACCGTGAAACCAAAAGTTTATATTGCTGAACCAGTTCCAACATTTGTAGAAAACTATTTATCAGAACACTGTGATTATGAAAAATGGGATCAAAATGAGAAAGTACCTCGTGATATTCTATTAGAGAAAATACAAGATAAAGATGGGTTATTAAATTTCGGATCTGCTATTAATGAAGAATTACTGACAGTAGCTCCTAACTTAAAAGTAGTGAGCAACATTTCTGTCGGTTACGATAATTTTGATTTACAAGCGATGAAAAACCGAAATGTTATCGGAACAAATACACCATACGTATTAGATGATACAGTAGCTGATCTCGTTTTCGCCCTTATGCTATCAGCTGGGCGCCGCGTTTGCGAACTCGATTCTTACGTGAAAAATGGTGAATGGAACGCTGAAATCGGAAAAGAACACTTCGGACTAGATGTACACCATAGCACAATTGGTATTATCGGTATGGGCCGAATTGGAGAAGCCGTTGCAAAACGAGCAAAATTCGGATTTGATATGAATGTTCTTTACTATAACCGCCGTCGTAAAGAAGAAGCTGAACAAAAATTCGATGCTACATATTGTGATTTACAGACGCTACTGAATCAGTCTGACTTTATTGTTCTTCTTACTCCATTAACAGATGAAACATATCATCTTATCGGAGAAAAGGAATTTTCATTAATGAAAGACACAGCAATCTTCATTAATGCTTCTCGCGGCAAAACAGTAGATGAAAAAGCGTTAATCCATGCTTTAACAGAAAAGAAAATCTTTGCAGCAGGTATCGATACATTTACACAAGAGCCGATTCAAAAAGATAATTCACTCTTATCATTACAAAATGTTGTGACTTTACCACATATCGGATCTGCAACATTAAAAACTCGTCAGCAAATGGCCATGACCGCCGCTGAAAATTTAGTTGCAGGGTTACAAGGAAAAACACCGCCTAATATTGTTCGCGGGTAATACTGAATAAACGAAAGGCAAGATGACATCGTCATCTTGCCTTTTTTTGTTAACATATTTTCTTCTTCCTTGGAGATGATATGAACAAAAATCAATGGAGTGACAAAAAATGAATCATAAATATACTTGTCCTTATTTCACTTTTTCCACTCGCGGCACTACTGTTCATTACGAATTGTATGAACATGATAATAAAACAGAACGTCCTACTTTCATACTCGTTCACGGCTTTTTATCTTCCTCATTCAGTTACCGCCGTCTAATTCCTTTACTATCGAAGGAAGGAACAGTCATTGCTCTTGATTTGCCACCGTTCGGAAAAAGTGATAAGTCTCATCTGTTTAAGTATTCTTATCACAATTTAGCAACGATTATTATTGATTTAATTGAACATTTATCTCTCTCAAACATTGTATTAGTTGGGCATTCTATGGGTGGGCAAATTTCTCTCTATGTAAACCGTATACGTCCTGAACTCATTTCAAAGACGATTTTACTATGTAGCTCGAGCTATTTAGCGCGCGCAACCTTACCTTTACTATACTCTTCTTATTTACCGTTCTTTCATTTATACGTAAAGAACTGGATTATAAGGCGCGGCATTGTTCATAACTTAATGAATGTCGTTCATGATCACTCATTAATTGACGATGAAATGAAAAAAGGTTACTCCGCTCCTTTTTATGACGACCGTATATTTCCCGCTTTAACTCGCATGATACGAGACCGTGAAGGTGACTTATCTTCAACTGAATTACAAAAAATCGAAACACCTATCCTACTCATTTGGGGTGAAAAAGACCGCGTCGTCCCTGTACATGTAGGTCATCGTCTACACAAAGATTTACCGAATTCAAAATTTATTTCTTACGAAAATACAGGACATTTACTACCTGAAGAAAAGCCTGAACATGTTTATGAAGAAATTATCGCTTTTTCCGCGCAATAAAATGAAACTTTAATCAGCCTCCACCTAACTTCTTTGCTTCCGCTAAATTTTGAGGTGAAGGTCTTACTACCCAGCAAATAGCGGGATAATATAAAAAAGGCTGTCGGAAATCCCGACAGCCTATAATGAACAGCTTCCGCCTTCTTTTATTACAAGTAATTCCACAGCTAATTTCTCACATTTTTCAAGCGCAGGTACTTCCTCAAAAGACATAAAGTATATATGTTGAATCTTCTTTGCGATATATTTTGGATCGTCAAACACACTTATGACGCTCACAACATCGCTCGCTTCTGTTTCATAAAACTCCGGTCCCATTTGAAACGGATCCCAATTCTTCACAACCTCTATCATCTTTTCATATGTACCCATTCGCTTCCCGCCTTTTCACTTTTTAATACTTTTCTTTATCCTATCACATCAGCTATTCTATAAGAAGAGAGAGAACTTTCATAACTTATTGGTTTTACAGAAGAAGGGAGCAAACTTATGCAACTATTTCATAAAGCAATCAATCGACGTGGAACGCATAGTATAAAATGGGATACATATAAAAACGAAGAACTTATCCATGCTTGGATTGCTGATATGGATTTTGAAGTACCAAAACCAATTCAAACTGCCTTAAAACAACGAATCGAACATCCGATTTTTGGCTATACACTTCCTCCCGAAAATATTGGAGATATTATTTGTAACTGGACAAAACAACAATACGACTGGGATATTCAAAAAGAATGGATTGTCTTTAGCGCCGGAATCGTTCCAGCTCTTAGTACGAGCATACAGGCTTTCACCAAAGAAAACGAATCTGTTCTCGTACAACCACCTATTTATCCTCCATTTTTTGAAATGGTCACAACAAACAACAGGCAGTTATGCGTGAGTCCATTACAGAAACAAAATGATACATATGTGATAGACTTCAAGCATTTAGAAAAGCAGTTTCAGCAAGGCATCAAACTCATGCTTCTTTGTAGCCCTCATAACCCAATCGGACGCGTTTGGACGAAAGAGGAACTTGTGCAGCTCGGATCGTTATGTACTAAATATGACGTAATCGTTGTGGCGGATGAAATTCATTCCGATATCATTTATGCAGACCATACACATACACCGTTCGCTTCCTTATCTGAAGAATTAGCAGAGCGCACTATCACTTGCATGGCTCCAAGTAAAACATTTAATATCGCTGGATTACAAGCGTCGATCATTATCATTCCAAACGAAAAGCTCCGTCATGCCTTTACAGCTATCCAGTATAGACAAGGCTTCCACGGGTTAAATATCTTCGCTTATACAGCGATGCAAAGCGCCTATACAGAATGTAATGATTGGCTAAACGAAATTCGATTATATATAGAAGATAATGCTCAATTTGCTTGTGAATATATTAAAACTCACATACCTGCTCTTTCCGTAACGAAGCCAGAAGGTAGCTTTTTATTATGGATTGATTGTTCTCGTCTAAAGCTTTCTCAAAACGAGCGTACCGCACTACTTGAGGAAAAAGGAAAAATCATCGTTGAACCTGGTGAGAAATACGGGTTAGGTGGCGAAGAACATATTCGAATTAACATCGGCTGTCCACGATCTGTTTTAGAAGAAATTTTAAACAGACTGCGTCATACGTTTTCATAATAAGAAAGGAGTCTGCCCCTAATCATTCTTGGGCAGACTCCTTTATCATATTTTGTCGGTAAGTCGATATATTTCAATAATCGCTGATATATTTCAAGTTACGGTCGATATATTCCAATAATCGCCGATATAATTTGAGTTACAGTCGATATATTCCAATAATCGCTGATATATTTTCAATTACATTTCACAAAGGAAGCTACCATTCACGGTAGCTTTTACTTTTTCTTCATATCCGATGCTTTTTTTACAATTACGCCACAAGCAATTCGATCCCCTGATTTACCTGTCGGTTGAGTCATACCATCATCAGGGTTTTCTGTAATAATAATAGACGCTCCATCTTTTCTATGAATCGTCGTTTTCCCTTCTTCAAGTGTAATGTGAGGTGCATCGATTTCTGCTTTAATCTTTCCAGAACCATCTGCAACTACGTTCGGTAAATCACCGTTTTCTGCACCCTTCGGATTAAGGAGTCCATGCTTTTTATTATCAGGATTAAAATGATTCCCAGATGATTCAAATCGTGGTGCTTTACACTCACCAATTTCGTGCACATGTATGCCGTGCGGGCCTGGCGTGAAACCTTCCCCTTTAATCTTAATTTTCACTCCGCTTGTTTGCTGAGTTACTTTCGCAGTCCCCACTTCATCACCTGAAGCATTATGTAATTTCACGTCAATTTCTTTCGGCTTTCCTTGGTCACAACCTGCCATCAGAAATAGTAAACAACAACTGAAAAAAAGCCGTTTTTTCATTTTATTCCCTCCAAAATATATTCTGCCCTTAGATTGTCCGAGCATAGAAGGAAACATACAAAAATGAGTTACTGTTTCTTTTCAGCTAATAGTTTTTCTTCAACTTTCTGTAATCGGTCTGCTTCTCTTTTTGATATACGAATGAACATACGCCACGTGGCAATAGCACCGATAATAAATAGAACGCAAACAATCCCCGGAATAATATATTCTGTTTTATCTTCCGGAAAATATAAAGGCATCATATAGAACACTCCTTATTATAGGATTTATAAAACATCAGAATTTTCTGTTATATCATTTTAAATTATAGTGCAACCTACCCATATTCTCAAGGGGCGTTCTGAAAACGAAGGATTTCTTTGACTCCTTCCCTCACTTTCCTTACTATAAACTTGAGGTGAAAAATATGAGAGAAACATTTGAAATTGGTGAAATCGTTACTGGTATTTATAAAACAGGAAAATACATTGGCGAGGTTACAAATAGCCGCCCTGGCAGTTACGTCGTAAAAGTATTAGCTGTTTTAAAACATCCGGTGCAAGGTGACTTACATAACGTAAAACAAGCTGACGTACCATTTTTCCACGAAAGACGTGCTTTAGCTTTTCGTGAGCAAACGAACATTCCAGAACAAATGGTGAAGAAATATGAAGGAGAAATTCCGGATTATACAGATTCACTAAAATTAGCATTAGAAACTCAAATGAATTCATTTTCTGAAGATGATTCACCTTTTGCAGAGCGTAGTCTAGAAACATTAGAACAGTTAAAGAAAGACTACAAACTCTAAAAAACAAAACGACCAAATTACATAATGTGCAATTTGGTCGTTACTGTGTGCTCACTTTCTTTAACACTTTTGAAAAATCAACAAGTTCTCCTAATGTTGGAGGTGCTGGTTTTACTAAATACTCTTTATCTTTTTCTACTAGTTTAAAAATGTTGTACGTCGTCATTGCATCATCAAGCGCACAATGATGCTTCCCTGTCCCTACTTTTCCATACGCCTCAATTGCTTTCCATAATCCTGTTTGATTTCTTTCTCCAAAAAACTTCTTATACTCAAGCGATAAATCACGACACTGTCCGAAGAATGGAAAAGCTATCCCTGCCATTTCACAATTATGCTTCAGCACTTTCATATCCATATTTCCCCACGTTACAATTGTCGGTTTACATTTCGTTTCGTATTCTGAAAGCTTCTTAACGAGTTCAGGAAATGAAATCCCTTTATCCACGACTTCTTGTTTTATTCCTAAAAACTTCTTACATCGATCCGTTAAAGAGGGAAATGTTTTCGGCCTAACATGTGATGAATACGTATCTTCTACCTTACAGCCAGCAACTGAAACGAGTCCTACCTCAATAATCTCTGGAAAAAATCCTTTCGGTTTCTTTCTATGCTGGGGCATCGTAAACTCAAAGTCTAAAAATAAAAATCGTTGTTCATCCATACGATCCCTTCCTTATCATTTTTGTCATTCCTTTCTATTTGACACTCCTACACGAACAAGCTCGAATGCTAATTCCATTTTAAATATTCAGATTGGATGTATCTTATATATATGTCAAATGCCCACAAATATTTTAAAAAATAAGAAAAAATGACCTATGCAGAAAATATGACAAAATCTCTCCTTTCATTTACATCCGCCATTTTCCTACTTTATAATGACGTTATGTGTGTTTCTTCTAGAGCATTTTTGACACACTAAGAAAAAGTGAATGAAAGGAGATGAGATTTTTGCACGAAACAACGCAAGAACTCGCTAACTGGCAGTATTATTTTGCTATCGCAGTCTTTTTAATTACATATGCCATTATTATTTCTGAAAAAATTAATCGCGCTGTCATCGCACTTCTTGGTGCAGCACTCATGGTAATTGTGGGGGTCGTCGATTTACATAACGCCTTTACGAAACATATTGAATGGGGAACGATTACGCTACTCATCGGTATGATGATTTTGGTGAACATTACGAGTAAATCAGGTGTCTTCCAATACGTTGCCATTAAAGCAGCAAAAGGGGCACAAGGAAATCCAATTAAAATTTTAATTTCACTTTCCTTACTTACCGCGCTTGGCTCCGCATTTTTAGATAACGTTACAACTGTACTTCTTGTTGTTCCAGTTACTTTATCTATTACGCGCATACTGCAAGTAAATCCTGTTCCTTATTTACTTTCTGAAATTATTTTTTCAAACATTGGAGGAACAGCAACATTAATTGGTGATCCACCTAACATTATGATTGGTTCTGCAAATAAGCATTTAGACTTCAATGCTTTCCTATTGAATCTAGCACCAATTGTAATTATTATTATTGCAGTTACAGCGATAATACTTTACTTCATGTATCGCAAACAATTAATTGCCGATCCTGTACAAGTTAAAAAATTAATGAGCTTAGATGAAAAACAGTACATTAAAGACCCAGTATTAATGAAAAAATCTTTAACGGTACTTGGACTTACGATTGTAGGTTTCATGACTCATTCTATTTTCCATATCGATGCCGCTATTATCGCCTTAACTGGTGCTACTGTACTTATGTTAATTGGTGTGAAAGAACATGAAATTGAAGAAGTATTTGCAAGCGTAGAGTGGGTAACAATCTTCTTCTTCGCAGGGTTATTCGTACTTGTTGGAGGACTTATCGATATCGGTCTTATCAAAATGTTAGCTCAAAAAGTAATTGGTATAACAGGCGGAGATATTTCTTACGCATCCATCCTTATTTTATGGGTATCTGGTATCGCCTCTGCAACAATTGATAACATCCCATTCGTCGCAACAATGATTCCACTTATTAACGATATGGCAGTTGGGCTAGGCTTATCACCATCTGACGCACAAATCGATGTATTATGGTGGGCATTAGCACTAGGTGCTTGTCTGGGCGGAAACGGAACATTAATCGGAGCTTCTGCTAACGTAATCGTTGCAGGTATCGCGAGCCGCGAAGGACATAAATTTAGTTACATGGACTTCCTAAAAGTCGGTTTCCCAATTATGATCGTTTCATTAATCATTTCTCACATTTATATTTATTTACGCTACCTTATGTAGTAGAAAAAGCGCTCTGATAATCAGGGCGCTTTTTTACTTATAGCTACTTATCAACAAAAATGAAAAATCTACTCTTTATATCTCACCGGTTCATTTCGAATAATAAATAAGTGAATCGGTAAGAACACCGAAAATGTGATTACATGAATAATCGTAAATAATATAGAGTTCGTTCCGTATCTGTCTAAAATAGCGTAGATAAGATAAATGGACAATACAATCGATACAGCTGTTGCTAGTAAACTTATAATTGGTACGAAATTAAAAATGAAACATGCAACATATATGCCGAATACTTTCCACCCTGCTTCTTCTTTCAAAAAATCTGGTAATTTATCTTTCGCTAAGTCCCCCCACGTCTTACTATTCAAAAACGGAATAAACGCAAGCACCCCGTCCGTTGCACCATCATTTTTCGCCATCGAATAAAGTGCAAAAGCCGTTAACAAATATGAAATAATTGCCCAAATCAATATAACAAGAATAAACGCAAAACTAAGAGCAAAGAAACCTGCTAGTACGCCTTGATCCTCCATCTTATCCTCTCCTCTCTACTTTCAACATATTTCATTACATTGCAAGTTATGTTTTAAAATTTATCCAAACTCTTTGTATAATAAGAGAAGAAAGAGAATAAGAGAGGAGAAACACGTATGCATCCATTTGTAAAAGCATTACAAGAGCATTTTACAGCTCATCAAAATCTTGAAAAAGCAGAACCCATGGCTCGTTATATGAAAAATCACTTCCCATTTCTAGGTATTCAAACACCGGAAAGACGCCAATTATTAAAAGACATCATTCAAATACATACTCTCCCAGATAAAAGAGACTTCCAAATTATCGTACGTGAACTTTGGGACTTACCAGAACGTGAATTCCAAGCGGCTGCACTTGATATTATGCAAAAATATAAAAAGCATATAAACGAAACACATATCCCCTTCTTAGAAGAATTGATTGTAACAAAATCTTGGTGGGACACTGTCGATAGCATCGTACCTACATTTTTAGGTAATATCTTTTTACAACATCCAGAATTGATTTCTGCCTATATCCCAAAATGGATTGCATCAGATAACATTTGGTTACAACGTGCCACTATTTTATTCCAACTCAAATATAAACAAAAGATGGATGAAGAACTTCTTTTCTGGATTATTGGACAACTACATTCTTCAAAAGAATTTTTCATTCAAAAAGCAATTGGCTGGGTCCTTCGTGAATATGCAAAAACAAATCAGGATGTAGTTTGGGAATACGTGCAAAACAATGAGCTCGCTCCATTAAGTAAGCGTGAAGCAATTAAGCATATTAAGCAAAATTACGGAATAAATAATGAAAAAATAGGCGAGACTCTATCATAGATAGACGCGTTCCTCTATTGAGATTTAAAAAAGAACGTGTTAGAATATGTTCATTATTATTAATATAAGTAGCGATGACGGACTTATAAGTACTTGCATAAAAAGCGATTCAGGGATAGTGAAAGCCTGAAGACGCAAGGAAACGGCAGTCTCGAGCAATACATGATAAAGTGGATGCACCTTTTGTGTATCAACTAGGGTGGAACCGCGGGCAAACGCTCGTCCCTAGGCAAATAAGCCTTGGGATGAGCGTTTTTTTATGTTCTTTTTAACATATACTGCCCGTTTCCAAAGTATCAGAGTATGTCATCGCCAATACGTTAACTTTCAAAAGGAGGATTTTCTTATGTATTCAATGGAACAAGTTGTAAACTTAGCGAAACATCGCGGTTTTGTTTTCCCTGGTTCTGAAATTTACGGTGGTCTTGCAAACACTTGGGATTACGGTCCACTTGGAATCGAATTAAAAAATAATGTTAAAAAAGCTTGGTGGAAAAAATTCATTCAAGAATCTCCACACAACGTTGGTTTAGACGCAGCTATTTTAATGAACCCTAAAACTTGGATCGCTTCTGGTCACGTTGGTAACTTCAACGATCCAATGATCGACTGTAAAAAATGTAAAGCTCGTCACCGTGCTGACAAATTAATTGAGGATGCTTTAGATGCAAAAGGCATCGAAATGGTTGTTGACGGTCTTACTTTCGACCAAATGGCTGACTTAATGAAAGAACATGAAGTAAAATGTCCTGATTGCGGTAGTGAAGAATTTACTGAAATACGTCAGTTCAACTTAATGTTCAAAACATTCCAAGGTGTTACAGAGTCTAGCACAAACGAAATCTTCCTTCGTCCTGAAACAGCACAAGGTATTTTCGTAAACTTCAAAAACGTTCAACGCTCTATGCGTAAAAAGCTTCCATTTGGTATCGGCCAAATCGGTAAGAGTTTCCGTAACGAAATCACACCTGGTAACTTCACATTCCGTACACGTGAATTTGAACAAATGGAACTTGAATTCTTCTGTAAGCCTGGTGAAGATTTAGAGTGGTTCGCATTCTGGCGTGAAACTTGTAAAAACTGGTTACTTTCACTTGGTATGTCTGAAGAGAGCATGCGTCTTCGTGACCACGGTGAAGAAGAGTTATCTCACTACAGTAATGCAACAACTGACATTGAATTCAAATTCCCATTCGGTTGGGGCGAACTTTGGGGCGTTGCATCTCGTACAGACTTCGACTTAAAACGTCACATGGAACACTCAAACGAAGACTTTAACTATATCGATCCACAAACGAATGAGCGTTACGTACCATACTGCATCGAGCCATCTTTAGGCGCAGACCGCGTAACATTAGCATTCTTATGTGATGCATATGAAGAAGAGCAATTAGAAAACGATTCTCGTACAGTTCTTCGTTTCCACCCTGCTTTAGCACCATACAAAGCAGCTATCTTACCATTATCTAAAAAGCTATCTGAAGGTGCTACTGAAGTATTCGCAGAATTAGCTAAAGACTTCATGGTAGACTTTGATGAAACTGGTTCTATCGGTAAACGTTACCGTCGTCAAGACGAAATCGGTACACCATTCTGTATCACATACGACTTCGACTCAGTTGAAGACAAAGCTGTTACAGTACGTGACCGTGACACAATGGAACAAGTTCGTATGCCAATTAGCGAACTAAAAGGTTTCTTAGAGAAGAAAATCCAGTTCTAATTATAAGAAAAAGAGGCTGCTCATAAGAGCGCCTCTTTTTTATTTTTCACGTTTTTCTTTAATTGCTACTGTACATCTTGATATACATAGTAAATCATCATTTTCATCAATAATGCGAACATCCCAAACCATTGTCGATTGTCCTCTATGTATTGGTGTTCCAATCGCTGTTACAATTCCATCTTTCTTTGAGCGAATGTGGTTCGCATTAATTTCTAATCCGAAACAAATACATTTTTCTTGATCAATTAAATTATATGAACCAACACTTGCCACTGTTTCTGCTAATGCAACCGATGCACCACCATGTAAAAATCCAAATGGCTGATGCGTACGCTCATCAACAGGCATCGTAGCAACCACCTTATCTTCTGTCATCTCTAACAACTCAATTCCAAGTGAATCCATTAAAGTTTTTGCCATATCGCTTCCCCCTTCTCTTACTTTAATTAAATGTATAATTTTACCTATTTATTTTCAAACTACTTATAACACTTATATAAGGAGGCTTCACCTAAATGAAACAGAAATTTTGTATATTACTGCTTATGTTCTCCTTGCTGACTATTGTACCAAATTGTGCAATAACAGCCAAAGCATCTAACCTGACAATCGATGTTAAGACTGTAACGCAAAAAGGTAAGAAACCTTATATAGAATATCAAATAAACAGGCCTTCTTTTCACGAATTTTCTGACTCTAAATTTCAAAATAAACTCAATTTATACTACAAAAAATCCACTGACAAATTTAAAACCAAATTAGAAAAAGAAGCAAAAAAATATTATAAAGAGACAGAAGGATCTAGTACACCATTTCATCCGTACGTAGCAAATGTTGATTATAAAGTCTCTTTAAACAAACCACCTTTTCTTAGCCTATATGTGAATTACTATCAATATACTGGTGGAGCACACGGTCTTTATACGTGGAAGGCAAATACATTCGATTTAAACGAAAAAAAGGTACTGCACTTAGACGATTTATTTGAACAAAAGGATAAATATAAAGATGTAATCCGTGCGGAGATTGTACGACAAATTAAACAAAATGAAAGCATTTATTTTCCTGATGCAACTGAAAAAGTAATGAGTATGAAAAAATTCCACTTCTTTTTAGAGCCAGACAATCTCGTCATTTATTTCCCTTTATATGAGATTGCTCCCTATTCAAGTGGAATTCCGCAATTTCGTATTCCATATACGTTGCTAAGAGACTATTTAAAGCCTTCTTATCAAAATATTTTGATTGACAACAAGTAAATATTTTCGCTACGATAATGTTAACCTAAAAACAACAGGAGGTTAACATTATGAGAAGATTTCATGTTTTAGATTTAGCATTAGCTGCCATGTTCGTTGCTCTTATGGCAATCGGTGCAAATATTGTATCTTGGGCACCATTCCTTCAAGTAGCAGGCATCCCATTATCTATGCAACCATTTTTCGCAATTTTAGCAGGTCTTCTTCTTGGAAGTAGACTTGGTGCCTTATCCATGACTGTATATATGCTCGTTGGCGTAGCCGGCGCACCAATCTTCGCTAACTTCAAAGCTGGATTTGGAGCACTTTTAGATCCTACTGGTGGTTTTATTATCGCATTTATTATCGTTGCTTACGTATCCGGAAAACTAGTAGAACAAAAAGAAAGACCAACATTCATTACATTTGCAGTTGCCTCTTTCACAGGAATTATTTTAACTTATATAATCGGTACTACTTACATGTACGGGGCAGTCAATCTCTTTATGGGCGGTAATATGAGCTATAAAGCTGCTTGGATGATTATGATGTGGTTTGCAGTAAAAGATATTGCATTTACAATTATCGGTGCTATTATCGCACCTCGCATATATTATGCTGTGCGTCGTTCTGCTTATCAGCATTCTCATTCGACGATTTCATAATAAAAAAATGAGTTATTTCAGTATACTGAAATAACTCATTTTTTATTATGACTCTTGATTCGCTTGTTCTTCTAAAATTTTCTTCATCATCGCAACCATGTCATCACGTAATTCTGGGTGTTGCAGAGCCATTTCGATTGTCGTTTGAACGAATCCCAGCTTTTCACCTACGTCGTAGCGCTTTCCTTCGAAATCGTAGGCAAATACACGTTGGATTTCATTTAAGCTTTGGATTGCATCTGTTAACTGAATTTCACCACCAGCACCGACATGTTGCTGTTCTAAGAACATAAAGATTTCAGGCGTTAAAATGTAGCGCCCCATAATCGCTAAGTTTGAAGGAGCTGTACCTTGTGCTGGTTTTTCAACGAAATTGCGAACTTGGTAACGACGACCTTCTTGTTCTAATGGATCGATAATTCCATAGCGATGTGTTTCCGACTCCGGAACAGTTTGTACACCAATAACAGAAGAAAGTGTTTTTTCATACTCATCCATTAATTGACGTAAACACGGTTTCTCAGCTTGGACAATATCATCACCTAGTAACACTGCAAATGGCTCATCACCAATGAATTTACGTGCACACCAAACAGCATGTCCTAGTCCCTTCGGCTCTTTTTGACGGATGTAATGAATATCTACCATTTTTGAAGAAGCTTGTACTTTTTCAAGCAACTCATATTTTTTCTTCTCTAATAAGTTTTGTTCTAGTTCAAATGCGTTATCAAAATGATCTTCGATAGAGCGCTTTGTTTTACCAGTAACAATAATAATATCTTCGATTCCCGATTTCACTGCTTCTTCTACAATGTATTGAATCGTTGGTTTATCTACTATCGGTAACATTTCTTTCGGCATTGCTTTCGTTGCTGGTAAAAAACGTGTTCCTAATCCAGCTGCTGGGATTATCGCTTTTCTTACTTTTTTCATCACAAAATACCCTCTCTCCTGTCGGAATCAATAGCAAGCATTTCCTACATAAAACAAAAGGGAGATTTCGCTCCCTTTTGTTCCTTACTACTTAAAATTACTTTGTATTATAAACGATTCATAATGTCTTCTTTAATAGTAAGTAACTTTTGTTCACTATTTTGTAAAGAACTATCTTTTACACCAAAGTAAAACTTAATCTTCGGCTCAGTTCCAGATGGGCGTAGGCAGAACCATGAACCATCCTCTAATTGATATTTTAACACATTTGATTTCGGTAAGTGAATCTCTTCTTTATGTCCATCTTGTAAAGATGTAACGATGCTTGCTTTATAGTCTTCCACTGCTACGACTGTTAAACCCGCCACTTCTTTCGGAGGATTCTCACGGAACGTTGCCATCATCTCTTGGATTTTTTCCGCTCCATCTTTTCCTTTTAACGTTAACGATACAAGGTCTTCACGGAAGAAGCCGTATTTCTCAAATACTTCTAATAGACCGTCATATAACGTTTTCCCTTGTGATTTGTAGTATGCAGCTACTTCACATGCAAATAGAACAGATTGTACTGCATCTTTATCACGGCAGAATGGGCGGATTAAATAACCATAGCTTTCCTCATAACCGAATTGGAATTCATATTGTCCACTTTCTTCATACTGTCTAATTTTCTCACCGATAAATTTAAATCCAGTTAACGTATCAATTGTATCTAAACCGTATGCTTTTGCAATTGTACGACCAATTTCAGACGTTACGATTGTTTTTAATACGACACCGTTCTCTGGAAGCGTTCCGTTTTCTTTCTTTTGAGATAGTAAGTAATCAAGCATTAATGCACCTGTTTGGTTTCCTGTTAATACTTGGAACTCACCATTATGATTACGCACTGCTACACCAAGGCGGTCTGCGTCAGGATCAGTTGCGATTAATACATCTGCGCCTACCTTTTCACCGTCACGAATTGCATACTCAAACGCTGCGTGCTCTTCTGGGTTCGGTGATTTTACTGTAGAGAAGTTTGGATCTGGTAACTCTTGCTCTTTTACAACTGTTACATCTGTAAATCCAACTTCTTTTAAACCACGGCGTACAGAAATATTTGATGTTCCGTGTAATGGTGTAAAGACGATTTTTAAGTCTTTACCAACCTTTTGTACCATTTCTTTATTAATGATGACATTGTTCAATTCTGCAGCATATGCATCATCTACTTCTTGTCCAATAATATGTAATAAACCGTCAGCTTTTAATTGCTCTACATCAGCGACTTCAACTGTTAATTCATCTTCTACTGCATTTACGTAGCTAATTAACTCATCTGCCTCTTTTGGAGGTAACTGTCCACCATCTTCACCGTATACTTTGTATCCGTTATATTCAGGCGGATTATGGCTTGCCGTAAGAACGATTCCACTTACTGTATGTAAATGACGAACTGCGAAAGAAAGTACTGGCGTTGGACGTAAGCTTTCAAACACATATGTTGTGATACCACGTGCACCAAGTGTAGCAGCGACTTCCATTGCGAACTCAGGTGATTTATGACGAGAATCATAGGCTACAACAACACCGCGTTTTTTCGCTTTCTCACCTAACTTTTCGATAAAGCTTGCTAATCCTTTTGTTGCTTTACGAACTGTATATACATTTAAACGGTTCGTACCAGCACCAAGTTCACCACGCATACCACCTGTGCCAAACTCTAGATTTTTATAAAAGCTATCCTCGATTTTCTTCTCATCTTGCTTCATATTTTCTAGCTGTTCTTTTAATTCTGCATCTAATTGTGCGTAAGAAAGCCAGCGACTAAATTCTTGTTTCCAATTCATTCTTCTCTCTCCTCTCGCTCGTCATACCTTTATTATATGAAAAAAACATGCTGTATCTCAATATTTTATAAAATCTAACAGGATTTTACTAGGAATATTTGTATACACTATTGTTAAATACTCCACTAAAGGGAATGAGGATTATGCACGAATGGGGCTTGTCAGAAGAGCTCAAAATACAAACAAAGCAAATGATTGAAATTGCTGAAAAAGAACTATCGATTATGAGGAACGCAATCGATAAAGAAGACGAATGTATTTTATGCAAAATGGAAGATATTCATCATATGTTAGCAAATGTACAAACATTAGCAGCTACATACTATATTCAGGCATATTTATCACCTTATACGGAAAGTTCATCTTTTATTACGACAGCTATCCAACATTTAAGCGCCAGAAAACATGGTGCTCTTATCGTCGTGGAACGAAACGAGACGCTTGAAGCTCTCATTCAAACTGGAACGACATTAAACGCTCATTTAACTGCGCCATTACTCGAATCAATATTTTATCCAGGTAACCCCCTTCATGACGGTGCCGTTCTCGTAAAAAATAATCATATTGTCTCAGCTGCTAATATTCTTCCTTTAACGAAAAGTACAGAAGTTGATCCTGAGCTAGGAACACGTCACAGAGCTGCAATTGGCTTATCTGAAAAGAGTGATGCACTTATATTAGTTGTCTCTGAAGAAACGGGCCGTACTTCTTTTGCTTTAAATGGGGTTTTGTATACGATTTCTTTATAAAGTGAAACTTTAATCAGCCCTCACCAATCGAGCGTTTACCGGCAATCCGACCTAACTGCTTTCCTTTCGCTGAATTTTGAGTTATGGGTCTTACTACCCAGCAAATAGTGGGATAAACAAACCTATAAAAAAGAAGACTGTTCCAAAATATCGGAACAGTCTTCACTTATACTCTTATTCTTCTCCAAAACGCTCCACAAGTGTTGCAAGTGTACGTACCATTGCGCCAGTTGCTCCAGCTGGACCTAAGTCGTGCGCACCTTTTGTTTCTGATGTTCCAGCGATATCTAAGTGTACCCATGGTGTATCTTCAGCGAATTCGCCTAAGAATGTACCTGCCATAACCGCATGTCCTTCACGGCCTGGTGAGTTATTTAAATCAGCAAACTTACTGTTTCTCACACGTTCTTTATCACGATCAAAAATCGGTAGTTGCCAAATTGGCTCATCTGTTTCCATAGAAGCCTCTAGCACTTGCTCAAATAACTCTTCATTATTTGTCATTGCGCCTGTCGTATAGTTTCCAAGTGCAACAATTACACCGCCTGTTAATGTTGCAACATCAACAAGGTAGTTTGCACCAAGTTTTTTCGCATACGTAATACCGTCAGCTAAAGCTAGACGACCTTCTGCATCCGTATTTAATACTTCAATTGTTTTTCCGCTCATAGATGTGATTACATCGTCTGGCTTAAATGCCGTACCACTTACAACGTTATCAGTTGAAGGAATAACAGCGATCACATTTTGTTCTGGGCGAAGTTCACCGATAATTTCCATCGCACCTAATACAGCAGCTGCACCGCCCATATCACCTTTCATACCAACCATGCCTTCACGTGGTTTTAAAGAATAACCACCTGTATCGTATGTAATACCTTTTCCAACGAACCCAATGACATCTGTCCACTCTTCTTTTCCTTTATAAATAAGAGCGATCATTTTTGGTGGCTCTACACTACCTTGGTTTACTGCAAGTAACGCACCCATACCAAGGTCTTCCATCTCTTCTTTCTCAAGAACTTTATAGTCCATATCATACTTCTCCGCTAATTCAACAGCATACTCAGCAAGCTTTGTCGCTGTTAATACGTTTGGCGGCATATTTACAAGTGTACGAGCTGAATTTGTTGCACGTCCATGTACGTAGCCAACTGTTAATGCTGCTTCAATTTCTTGTGCATCTTCCGCTGTAATAGCCGTGAACTTCTCTAACTCTACACGATCCTTTTTATCTGATTTATACGTTTGTAACTCATATGTACCAAGGCCTTGTACCTCTGCCGCAATATGAGCGACATCAATCGCGTCTAATTTCTCTGTTACGAAAGAATCAAGTAAGATTGCTGCATCTCGTACTTTTGCTGCTTGCAGTGTTTTAAACGCCTTACCAAGAGCCGCACGTAACGTTTCTGTCGTGTAAGATTCTTTCTTTCCTAAACCAACAAAGTAATAACGTTTCACATTTGTTTTCCCTAAGCTATGTACTTTCGAAATGGCCTTTTTCTTCGTAGATAATTCTTTCTCTTCTAGTAAAACTTGTAATTGCCCTTCAAACGCTTTGTCCAGTTCTTGTACAAAACTACTCATTTTCTCTTCTTCAAATAAAGCAACAATTACCGCTTCATGACCTGCTAATTCTTTTTGTACTTGAAACATGTTCAGACCCCCTAAATTTCTCTACCACCATTATAACTTTATTTTCGATAAAATGCGATAATTCTAACTACAGTTATATGGCGTGTAAAATCGCAGATCCAAAATCTCCTCTATCATGAAATAAGCCAAGAAAAAAAGTCTAGCGTAATTACGACTAGACTATCTTTGTTTTAAATATTGACCACGAAACACTTGCATCGTTTCGTCTTGATTTAACATCGTTAACTCTTCTTCTGTAAACTTACCATTTCCTACTTTTACTACGTACACATTTACTTTTTTCTTACCCCATTGGCTATAAACATCTTTCACCGTATCATAATATAGATCAAGACGGTTTCCTTTTATTGCACCGCCCTTATCAGCTACTACACCATATCCATAACCTGGTACGAATAGAATCGTTCCAATCGGAAATACGCGTAAGTCCGCAGCGATTGTGGAATATAAATCCCTTTTCACTTTAACACCTGAATATGTAATACCATACTCTGGATGCCCCGGCCTCTTACCAGTTGACTCAATCCCCGATGTATAACCTGTTGCAGTCATTTCAATTGAACGATATTTAGACCAGTCGTTTGCCTGCTCTAAAGCATTTATCACTTCTTTACTCGGAGCAACATTTCTCTTAACTTCTGCTGCATGTACTTCTTTTGCACTCATTCCTTCATATATCTTTACAATCTCTAATAAAGAAACTCCTGTGAAAGCATTCCATGTTACGCATAATGCAATTGCAAGTAAACAAGTCATCATAATGCGAATACAATATCGTTTTAACATTTTTATATTCCACACTCCTTCATCGTTAATCATTCCCTATACGATGAAGGAATATGCAAAAAAATAATCTCCAACTTAATTGGAGATTAAAACATTTGATATCCGCTTTTCCGAAGTTTCTTGATTACGACTCCTGCTAAAGCAGCCCCTACTAATCCAGTAGATAGAATAAATACGTCTGCTTGTCCTAAGTGCGATACACTTGTCCCAAATGAAGAAAATGTTTCTTTCGGTTTTGAAAAATAATCCCACATACTCGCTTTATTAATAATAAGCATACAAACAATCGGATACACAATAACCATTACCCAAGTAGCTCGCAAAATCATATTGAGTAAAAATCCAATTCCAAAGAACAAAATAAAGAATAACATCATTGAAATAAGTAGTACCGGTATACTCACTCTTTTCCCCTCTCCTCCGCACGTGCCGTAAATACGTGATAAGCTGTATAACCAAATGGTTCACCTGGATTTAATGTTTTGTCCACTTCAAGATGTAGTTCTGATCTTCCTTCTAACAAATATTTAATAAGCACAGACGTATTCGGATCGTCTACAATCTTATCCGGATGTAAGAACGCCACTTCAGACAATTCTTTCTCCTGTACAATAATATTTTCTCCTTCAGGTTCCAAAAGGAAAATAATCATATTATCACTAATCTCATTACGAATAACACCCGATCGAACACCAATAATCCCCTTCACATGAGCGACAATGCCTGTCTCTTCTAACACTTCGCGTTTCACAGCTTCATCAACCGTCTCACCTTCATTTACAAAACCAGCCGGTAAAGACCATTTTCCTTTTAATCCACTGTATTTCTTCTTAACAAATAGCCACCTACCATCTTTTGTAGCTACTAAACCACTAACAGCTAGCCATACCTTCCCTCGTTTCTCCATGATGTAATAACCTCCTCCATCAGAACGGACAGAATATTCTTTCTTTTTTATATATTATACTATATTTTTAATATGAAAAAAGCAGAAACAGCTCTTAGCCGTTTCTGCTTTTTCTACTATATATTAAAAGAACTTTAATTTACCTTTTTTAAGAACTAATAAAGGTCCACCTAATAAGAATAGGTAACGGTTATCGATTACTTTCTTCATGAAGGAAGCTTTCCAACCTGTTAACTTTTTACCCATAACAACGCCCATTGCATCGTCATGACCTAAAGAACATACAGATCCTTTATTATCGAATGCGAATTTCTTCATTTCGCCCTTGCCACGAACTAATACAGTTAAGTTGTGTGCAATATTGTAACCTTGTTGAATTGCAATTTGTGCTGTTGGTGGGTAAGGACGGTTAATTTCTTCATTAATGATTAACGCTGCGTCACCAACCATGAATACATCTTCGTATCCTGGAGCGTGCATGTACTCATCAACTTTTACACGTCCGCGCATTGCTTCAAAGCCAGACTCTTCCACAATACCATTACCACGAACACCTGCAGCCCAAACTACTGTTTCAGACTTAATTAATTCAGTGTCATCGCCATTCGCAACGATAATACCTTCTTCAGTTGCTTCTTTAATTGCTGTACCGATGCGGAATTCTACACCTTTTTTCTCAAGCTGTTTTACAGCGTATTCTACTAACGCTGGATCGAAACCTGGAAGTGCTGTTGGAGCAGCTTCTACACAGATGATACGTGCTTTTTCACGTGGTACATTATACTCTTTGCAAAGTTCAGGAACACGGTTTGCAAGCTCACCTACGTACTCGATACCAGTAAATCCAGCACCACCAACAACGATTGTTACTAACTCATCGCGTTGTTCAGTTGCATATTTAGAGAAACTAGCTTCCATATGCTCACGAATTTCACGAGTTGCATTAATGTTAGCGATTGAGAATGCATGCTCTTTTAATCCTGTAATTCCGAATGTTTCTGATTCGAAACCAAGACCAATTACTAAGTAATCATACTCTAACTCGCCATCTTTTAAGATAATGCGTTTTTCAGCAGCTTTAATTTCTACTACTGTGTCTTGTACAAAGTTCACTTTATTTGTATCAATAACGTCTTGAATATCTAGACAGATTTTTTCATCTTGTAATGTACCAGCTGCGCTCTCATGTAACCAAGTCGCTTGGTAGTGATAGCTGTTGTTGTTTACTAGCGTAATTTCAGCTTCATTTACAGATAATGCTTTTTGCAGACGAACAGTCGTAATCATCCCGCCATAACCTGCACCTAAAACTACGATTTTTGGAGTCTTCACCAAATCACAACCCTTTTCTTTATATAATAGTAATAAAAAATAATACCAAGTACTAAAAACTCTATTTGTCAAGAATGTGGAATTTATCACATTCTATATCATAACAAAACGCAGTCAAAAAATCGTACGAATTTTGTCATAGAAATTTAACATAATACTTCCCTATATTAGTCGGTTTTATTCCAGAATTCAAGCGTCTGGAGAATTATCAATATTTTAAAATAACATAGCGTTTTCAAGGGTTTTTTAGCCTTTTTTTCATGTATTTTCCTTTCTGTATATTTTATACAATAAAAAAGAACCGATGCGAAAACTTACACACAATTCAGTCGTTTTCAGAAGTATTATGAACTCAAATATGCTATCATTTATTTGAAAGTATCATCATTTGCAGGATTTTCGTGTACATATGAACAATATATGAAATCAATATCAAAATTCCATCTATAGGGGGAATGAAAGTGGCAGAAAATCAAAAAGTTTACGACATAACAATTATTGGTGGTGGTCCAACGGGACTGTTCACAGCATTTTATGGCGGTATGAGACAAGCAAGTGTAAAAATCATTGAAAGCTTGCCTCAACTTGGCGGACAATTATCCGCACTCTACCCTGAAAAATACATTTATGATGTGGCTGGATTTCCAAAAGTGCGCGCACAAGAATTAGTTGATAACTTAAAAGAGCAAATGAAGAAATTTGACCCAACTGTTTGTTTAGAAGAAGCTGTCGATACGCTTGAGAAACAAGCTGACGGTATATTTAAACTTGTTACGAATAAGCAAACTCACTATTCTAAATCAGTTATTATTACTGCTGGCAATGGTGCTTTCCAACCACGCCGCTTAGAATTAGAAGGTACAGCGAAATACGAAAAGAAAAACTTACATTATTTCGTTGATGATATGAATAAATTTGCTGGTAAGCGCGTCGTAGTATTTGGCGGTGGCGACTCAGCAGTAGACTGGACAATGATGTTAGAACCGATTGCTGAAAAAGTTACAATCGTTCATCGTCGTGATAAATTCCGTGCGCATGAACATAGCGTAGAAAGCTTAATGAATTCTCGTGCAGAAGTAAGTACACCATACGTTCCAGTAGAACTCATTGGTGATGACAAGATTGAACAAGTCGTTCTTCAACATGTAAAAACGGAGGAAAAAATTATCATCGATGTTGATGACGTAATCGTAAACTACGGCTTCGTTTCTTCTCTTGGCCCAATTAAAAACTGGGGCTTAGATATACAAAAAAACAGCATCCTTGTAAATTCAAAAATGGAAACAAATATTCCTGGCATTTACGCTGCTGGTGACATTTGTACATATGAAGGAAAAGTAAAACTTATCGCTTGTGGATTTGGCGAAGCACCGACAGCAGTAAACAATGCAAAAGCTTACTTCGATCCAAATGCAAAACTTCAACCGATGCATAGCTCAAGTATGTTTTAATATACAAAAATAAAGCTCCTTCCATACGCGGAAGGAGCTTTCCTTTTATATAACATAAAAGCACACTGAGTCCAATAAACTATCGAACTCAGTGTGCTTTTCGTCTAAAAAATTATTGTTTTCTTCTTCTACCTAATACGAATAATACTCCGCCAACTAAGAATGAAATTCCCGCACCAACTGACATCATCCATGAATGTGCTGCCCCTGTTTTCGGTAATTCTTTTTCTACTTTTACTTGAGGTTCTTTAATTAACTTTTCCAGTCTTACTTCCGGTTTCACTTCTGGTTTCTTCAGATCTTTCGGTTCCTCCGGTTTCACTTCTGGTTCTTTCGGCTCTTCTGGTTCCTTCGGCTCTTTCGGTTCCTCCGGTTTCACTTCTGGTTCCTTCGGTTCTTTCGGCTCTTCTGGCTTCACTTCTGGTTCTTTCGGCTCTTCCGGCTTCACTTCTGGTTCCTTCGGTTCTTTCGGCTCTTCCGGCTTCACTTCTGGTTCCTTCGGTTCTTTCGGCTCTTCCGGTTTCACTTCTGGTTCCTTCGGTTCTTTCGGTTCTTTCGGTTCTTTCGGTTCTTTCGGTTCTTTCGGTTCTTTCGGCTCTTCCGGCTCTTCCGGCTTCACTTCTGGTTCCTTCGGTTCTTTCGGCTCTTCCGGCTTCACTTCTGGCTCCTTCGGCTCTTCCGGTTTCACTTCTGGTTCTTTCGGTTCTTTCGGTTTCACTTCTGGTTCCTTCGGCTCTTCTGGTATCTTAAGATCTTCTTTTGTTTTCGGTAAAATTGTAACTGTAGGCTCAAGTGGTGGATTTATTTTATCGTCCACTACCGCTCTATTTGTTATCCCTTTACTTGGTGCTGCTTTTACCTTCACTTTAAAAATAATACTACGTTCTTTCGTATCTGTAATTTCTAGATACTTTGCTATTACTTTTCCAAACTCCATTTTTAACTCTATTGGATTTGGTTCAGCCCCTTCAAATCTAATGCTATCTTGCACGTACTCTAAACCGGCTGGAATTTCATCTTCTACCTTTACCTCTGCTAGTTTGCCGTTTTCTACCGTATTTTTGAAATTAATTCGGTATTCTACTTCTTCTCCTAGCTTCGGTTCTTTATTATTTACTGTCTTCGTCGCTTTTAACTTACCATCTTTATATTCTGGCTTTATTGTCGCTGTCGGTTCCATAACTGGATGATCTGGATCATCTACATGAATGATCGCTTTATTTGTTATTTCCTCTCCAACTTTTACTGATTCTTTTACCTTTACTTTAAAGATGATACTTCTTTCTTTCGTATCCGTAATTTCTGGATACTTCACTGTTACTTTTCCATTCTCGACTTTAAGTTCTGTTGGCACAGGCTTATCACCTACGGCCTCCAGACTTTCTTTCACATACTCTAAACCAGACGGAATTTCATCTTCAATCTTTACATCAACTAACTTCCCGCCATCTACTGTGCCGTTAAAAGTAATTCGATATTCGATTTCTTCCCCTAGCTTTGGTTCATGGTTACTTACTTCTTTCCTTGCCTCTAGTTTCCCATCTTTATATTGAGGTGTAATTGGTATAAGTGACTCAACTGGTGGATTTGTCGGATTATTATCATCCACAACCGCCTTGTTTATAATTTCTTTTCCTACTTGTACCGTTTCTTGTACTTTCACTTTAAAGATGATACTTCTTTTTTTCGTATCCGTAATTTCTGGATACTTTGCTGTTACTTTTCCATTCTCAACTTTAAGTTCTACTGGATTTGGTTCCGGCCCATCAGACTTTATACTATCCTGTACGTATTCTAAACCAGCTGGAATTTCGTCCTCTACTTTTACCTCAGTTAGTTTGCCGTTTTCTACTGTATTTTCAAAACTAATTCGATATTCTACTTCTTCTCCTAACTTCGGTTCATGGTTACTCACTGTCTTTTCAGCTTGTAATACACCCTCTTTATGTTGAGGTTGTATCGCGACATTCGGTTTCTCTGGTGGATTTATAGTATCTTCCACAACCGCCGTATTCACAATCGCTTCGCCAATTTTAGCTTTTTCTTTCACTTTTGCTTTAAAGACGATACTTCTTTCTTTCGTATCCGTAATTTCTGGATATTCTGCGATTACTATGCCGTTTTTCACTTTTACATGCAACGGTTTTGGATTATCCCCCTCAGCTCTTTCGCTACCTTCTACAAACTCTAAACTGTTTGGTAATTCATCCTTAATTTTCACCTTCGCTAATTTTCCGTGCTCAACTACGTTACGGAACGTAATTCGATACTCTACTTCTTCTCCTAATTTTGGAGCTGGGTTATTTACTGTTTTCTCAGCTTTTATTTTTCCATTCTTATACTCCGGTGTAATAATCGCTTCTGGTTTTTGCGGAGGATTCTTCGGATTATCATCATCCACAATTGCCGTATTCACGATTTTCTTCCCGACTTTTACTGCTTCTGTTACTTTTACCTTAAAGATAATGCTACGCTCAGCTGTATCAGTAATATTTTCATACTTCGCTGTAATTTTTCCAGCTTCTTCTTTTAACTCTACCGGATTTGGTTCATTACCTTCTGCTTTTAAACTATCCTTCACATACTCTAATCCATTTGGTAGTTGATCCTCAATTTTCACTTCTGCTAGTTTTCCGTTTTCTACCGTATTTTTAAAACTAATTCGGTACTCTACTTCTTCTCCTAGCTTTGGATCTTTTTTACTTACCTTTTTATTAGCTTTAAATTTACCAGCTTTATGCTGCGGTGTAATATCTACTTCTGGTCGCTCTGGTGGATTTTTTGTATCATCAACAATTGCTTTATTTACAATTGCCTTGTCCACTTCAATGGAATCTTTCACCTTCACTTTAAAGATAATGCTTCTTTCTTTCATGTCAGTGATATTTTCATACTTCGCACTAACCTTACCAGCTTCTTCTTTCAACTCTACTGGGGCCGGCTTATCACCTTCTGCTTTTAGACTATCTTTCACATACTCTAAACCAAACGGAATTTCATCCTCAATTTTAACCTCTGCCAGTTTTCCATCTTTCACCGTATTATTAAATGAAATTCGATATTCGATTTCTTCACCTAGCTTCGGTTTATGATTATTCACCTTTTTATGAGCAGCAATTTTACCATCTTTATATTGTGGTGTAATTTTTGCTGTCGGATCAATTACTGGATGGTTCGGATCATCAACATGGATAATCGCTTTATTTGTAATGTCCTTCCCTATTGTAACCGAATCTTTTACCTTCACTTTAAAGACAATACTTCTTTCTTGCGTATCCATAATCTCTGAATACTTTGCCATTACCTTACCATTTTCTACTTTCAACTCCACTGGTTTTGGCTCTTCACCTTCAGCTTTTTCGCTTCCTTCTACAAACTCTAATCCAGCTGGAATTTTATCTTCTATTTTTACCTCTGCTAGTTTTCCATCTTTCACCGTGTTATTAAAAATAATTCGATATTCGATTTCCTCACCTAACTTCGGTTCATGGTTACTTACTTCTTTTCTTGCCTCAATTTTCCCATCTTTATATTGTGGTGTAATCGGTACATAAGGCTCTTCTGGCAGATTCTTTGTATCATCTACAATTGCCTCATTTACGATTTCTTCTCCCACTTTTACGCTTTCTTTTACCTTCGCTTTAAAGACAATGCTTCTTTCCTCTGTATCTGTAATTTCTGGATACTTTGCCATTACCTTATTATTTTTCACATGTAGCTCTACTGGTTTCGGTTTAGAACCTTCTGCCGTGATACTGCCTTCCACATACTCTAAACCATTTGGTAATGCATCCTTTATATTTACCTCTGCTAGTTTTCCGTTTTCTACCGTGTTTTTAAAACTAATTCGGTATTCTACTTCTTCTCCTAGTTTCGGTTTATGATTATTCGCCACTTTCTGCGCAGCAATTTTACCATCTTTATATTGCGGAGTAATTTCCACATGAGGCTCTTCGGGCTCATTTTTTGTATCTACTACGATTGCTTTATTAACAATCTCCTTGCCTACTTCTGCCTCTTCTTTTACTCTCACTTTAAAGATAATACTTCTTTCTTTTGTATCCGTAATTTCTAGATACTTTGCCATTACCTTGCCGTTTTCAAATTTCAATTCTACCGGACTTGGTTTAGAACCTTCTGCTTGTAAACTGTTCTCCACGTACTCTAATCCAGCTGGAATTTCATCTTCTACTGTAACCTCTACTAGTTTTCCGTTTTCTACCGTGTTTTTAAAACTAATTCGGTATTCTACTTCTTCTCCTAATTTCGGTTTTTTATTGTTTACAAATTTCTCTGCTTTAAGCTTACCGTCTTTATATTCTGGCGTAATTGTTACTTCTGAAGTTGTTGGATCTTTTGTATCATCAACAACCACTTTATTGACAAGGCCTTCACCAACTTTAAATTCTTCTTTTACTTTCGCTTTAAAGACGATACTTCTTTCTTCTGTATCCGTAATCTCTGGATATTTGGCGATTACTTTTCCATCTTTCACTTTCAGTTCTACTGGATCTGGCTTAGTACCTTCTGCTTTCACACTGTTTTCTACATACTCTAAACCTTCTGGTAAAGTATCTTCTATTTTCACCTCTGCTAGTTTTCCGTCTTCTACCGTGTTTTTAAAACTAATGCGGTATTCTACTTCTTCTCCTAACTTCGGCGTTTCATTATTTACCGTCTTCTTCGCTTTCACTTTTCCGTCTTTATGTTGCGGAATAATTTCTGCTGTCGGTGTTTCTGGCGGATGTTTCGTATCGCTCACAATCGCTTCATTAACAATTGAATCGCTCACTTTACCTTTTACTTTCACTTTAAAGGTAATACTTCTCTCTTTTGTATCTGTAATCTCAGGATACTTTGCCATTACCTTACCGTTTTCAAATTTTAATTCCACTGGATCTGGCTTAGAACCTTCTACTTTTAAACTATCTTTCACATACTCTAATCCATTTGGTAAATCATCTTCTATTTTTACCTCTGTTAGCTTTCCATGTTCTACCGTATTTTTAAAGCTAATTCGGTATTCCACTTCTTCTCCTAACTTCGGCGTTTCATTATTTACTATCTTTTTTGCTTCAAGTTTTCCATCTTTATACTGAGGAGTAATTTCCGCTGTCGGATTAACTGGCTTATTTTGCGAATCATCAATAGTTGCTTTATTAATGATTTTTTTACCGACTTTTACTTCTTCTTTTACTTTCACTTTAAAAACGATACTTCTTTCTTCTGTATCCGTAATTTCTGGATATTTTGCCATTACTTTACCGTTTTCAAATTTCAGCTCTACTGAATCTATTCCGGCACCTTCTGCTTTCAAACTATTTTCTACATACTCTAAACCTTCTGGTAAAGTATCCTCTACTGTCACGTCTGTTAGCTTTCCGTTCTTTACCGTATTTTTCATACTAATTCGGTATTCTACTTCTTCTCCTAACTTCGGTGTTTCATTATTTACGATTTTCTTCGCTTTAATTTTTCCATCTTTGTGTAATGGTGTAATTTTCGCTTCTGGTTCTTTCGGATCTTTCATATCATCAACAATTGCCTTATTGATGATTTCCTTCCCCACTTCCGCTTCTTCCTTCACCTTTACCTTAAAGACAATACTTCTTTCTTTCATATCCGTAATATTGTCGTATTCAGCAATAACTTTTCCATCTTTCACACTTAACTTTAATGGAGCTGGTTTATCACCTTCAGCCTTTTCGCTGCCTTTTACATACTCTAAACCGTTAGGAATTGTATCCTCTATTATTACCTTTTCTAGTTTTCCGTTTTCTACCGTGTTCTTAAAGCTAATTCGGTATTCTACTTCTTCTCCTAGTTTTGGTGATGAATTATCTACTGTCTTCTTCGAATCAATTATTCCATCCTTATGTTGCGGAGTAATTCTTTCCTCCGGTTCAATCGGTGGATTTTTCGTATCATCAACAATTGCTTTATTGACAATCTCTTTATCTACTTTTAATTCTTCCTTCACCTTTACTTTAAAGACGATACTTCTTTCTTTCATATCCATAATATCGATATACTTAGCTTTGACTATCCCATTTTCAACAGCTAATTCTACTGGTTCAGGTGCTTCTCCTTCGGCCTTGATGCTATTTTCTACATATTCAAGACCTTTTGGAATTGTATCTTCCACTCGCACCTCTTCAAGTTTTCCGTTCTCAACCGTATTATGAAAACTAATGCGGTACTCGATTTCTTCGCCTAACTTTGGCTTCTTATTATTAACTACCTTTGTAGCAGCAATTTCACCTTTTTTACTTTGCGGTGTAATAACAACCTTTGATTCAACAGGCTCATTTTTCGGATCTTTTGCAATTGCTTTATTTACAATTGCCTCCCCTACCTTTGCCGAATCTTTTACTTTCACTTTAAAAACAATACTTCTTTTTTCTGTATCCATAATCTCTGGATACTTGGCCATTACTTTGCCATCTTCCACTTTTAGTTCTACTGGCTCTGGTTTTATACCTTCAGCTTTCAAACTATCTTTCACGTATTCAACACCTTTAGGTAGTGTATCTTCTACTAGCACCGTTTCTAGTTTTCCGTTTTCTACCGTATTATAAAATGTAATTCGGTATTCCACTTCTTCTCCTAGTTTTGGTGTTTGATTCGTTACGTTTTTTTCTACATCCACTTTACCGTATTTATAATCCGGCGTAATCTTTTCTTCTGGATGCTCAGACTGTCCATTTGGCTCACTCACAACCGCTTTATTAACAATCGTTTCTCCCGCTTTTGCCTCTTCTTTTACTTTCACTTTAAAGGCGATGCTTCGCTCTTTTGTATCCGTAATCTCTGGATATTTTGCGATTACCTTACCATTCTCTACTTTTAACTCTACTGGATTTGGTTCAGTACCTTCAGCTCTCTCACTGCCTTGAACAAATTCTAAGTTAGCTGGAATTTCATCTTCTATTGTAACTGCATCTAGTTTTCCGTTTTCCACCGTATTTTTGAAGCTAATTTGATATTCAACTTCTTCTCCTAGCCTCGGCTTCTTATTTGTTGCTTTTTTCTTTGCAGCAATTTTACCGGCCTTATGCTGTGGTGTAATCTTCTCTTCTAGATTCTTTGGTGGATTTGTTTTATCTCTAACGGTTGCTTTATTAACAATTTCTTCACCAATTTTTGCAGTTTCTTTTACTTTTGTTTTAAAGACGATACTTCTTTCTTCCATATCCATAATTTCTGGATACTTTGCAATTACTTTTCCATTTTCAAACTTCAGCTCTACTGGCTCTGGTTTTGCACCTTCTGCTTTCAAACTATCTTTCACGTATTCAAGACTACTTGGTAATTCATCTTCAATGGTCAATACATCTAGACGTCCATCTTTTGTCTTATTTTTAAATGTAATACGATACTCTACCTCTTCACCTAACTTCGGTGTTTTATTAGAAGCTATTTTTCTCGCCTCTATTTCCCCTGGAACTTCTTTTGGGGTAGTAACCGTAACATTTGCATCGTCCTCAGTTTCATACTTTATCTCGGCACTATCTTGTCCCTTTACAACAACGACATTTTTTACTGTTGTATCTGATTGTACAGAATCTTTCACTTTTACTTTGAATGTAATAACGGTACTTTCACCAGGCTTTAAAACACCACCGTTTTTAGCATCTGCACCCTCACCAACACGGAAATCAATTTGATTATTTACAAACTCTGCTTCATCATCGCTTGCATTATCTGTTTTATTTCCTTTATTACTTCCAGAAACATATTGTATAGACCCTGGAACATACTCTAAACGATCATCTAATTTATCAAAACCTTTTACATTTGATACCGGCGCTTGGTTATTTTTCGTATCATTTTTCACTTCAATTTGATACGTAAACTCTTCACCAACTTTAACGTCCTTAATTTCTTTTCCGGCACTATCTAATGCCTTTTTATCAACTTGTAAGTTTGGAGCATTATGTTCTGTAACGAATGTAGCGTTATTTAATACGTAAATATCACCGCCACCACCATATGCTCTAAAACGCATTTTTGCTTCTTTTAAATCATTTTTCACTTGAGTGGGTCCTTCAAGGTGATACGTATGAATATCTGTACTGAAAGAATTTGTCCAATCTGGATTATATCCTGGGTATTTTTTCGTAACAAATTCGTTAGTACCATCTACTTGTACTTCTGTCATAGATGAGTCATTAACATCATTATCTTTACCTTTAATATTTTTAAACTTTTGATACCCTAACCCAAAATCATACTCTCCATAATCATAGGCATATCCATCATTATCAGCTGGATCACCTTGCGATGAAAAATAACTAAATTTCGCCTTAAAAGCACCTTCTTTTGGTGTGTTTATTTTATTAACATTAATATCTGTCCAGGCTGTACTTTTTTGAGAGACTAGCCCTTCCCAAATCTTCATGTCTTTTACTGTTTCTTTATAGTTTTCATAAACTAAGATAAGATTCCAGTTACCCCAGTAATAGCCACTGCCTTTTTCAAATTTAATTTGTGGCACATTTGCAACTGTCACCGTTTGAGAAATACCTTGCTGTGCAATTACATTTGTTACATCTGCATACGCTACGTATCCTGCACCACTGCCATAGTGATTTGCAATATACGGTAAAGAATCCGCTTTTCGTATACTATCAGCACTTACTTCAGCGTATTGCTTATTTCCCATCTTCATTTTAACGGGTTGTCTTACATCTTCATCGCTAACTCTATAATCTGTCCTTGCATCACTCGGAGTCCCCATAGCAGCTGTCCAAAACAAATACGCCTTTTTCACTTTACTTCCAGCAGGAATGTTAGGAAATGCACCTGTTGACGAATTAAATGTAGTATCATCATTATCAACATCTACAGCTTTTTTATTGGTTTTGCCACCAACACTTTGCCTAGTATAATGATTATCTGTTAAACCAAGCGTCACATTACCAGTCTGTACTAAATTACCAGGAGCAATTGTAGAATACAACGGGTCTCCAAATCCTTGTTTATCTCCTGTTTGGATTTGAACCTTCGAAGCATTTTCTGATGCAGCTTGTACTTCTGCATCACTCTGCTTTACTGCTAAAGGTGATTGCTTTTTCTCTTTTTCTAGTTGCTTCTCAGCCTCAGGTTGTTTTATCTTCTCTATTTCTGTTTTTTGTGCAGATGTATTTTTATCTTCTACAGATACTTTTAATTTTCCATCCACTTCTTTAGTTTTTGAATCAGTTGTTGATCCGATAGCTTTCTTACTACTGTCAGCCTCATCATCGGTATTAGCTTCTAACTTCTCTTCAGAAGGAAGCCCTTCAACATCTACAGACATGTTTCCTATTTGTAGTTGATCCTTTTGCACACTAATTTTTTGCTTATACTCTTTATTAAAATGTTGCGCACGACGAGCTTTTATTAATACAGTCATTTTTTCATGTGATTTTAAATCTTGAATTTTAAGATTAGAAGAAAGAACCTTTCCTCCATTATCTTTTTCCTCTACATAGAAATCCGCTACCTTATTTTCAAGTAACTTCTCTCCGTTTACTTTCACAGATTGCGAAAGAAACTCAATTCCATTGTCATTATTTTGTTTAATTACTAATTCTCGGATTGGTGTATCTCCCGTATTTTCAATCTTATATTGAAATACGTGCTCCCTCTCCGCTACTTCTCCCTTATACATTTCAGCATTCACTTGATCTGCCTTAATTTTCACATCATTTCCTTGTAACTCATCCCAGCTTTTTTTATTTATCTCTGTAGCAAAAGCACTGGGCGAAGGCAATATGATGGATAGAAGAAGTGTGATCATTGTTACGACATTAAAACACTTCAATACTTGCTTCATATTTTCTACCTTTCTCCTTTCTATATACTTGCTATCCGCCTACTTCATTTCAGTAACCCTTTCATTTAGTAGCCGAATACATAGCAATATATATCCACTCGCAACAATCCGACCTACGAAAATGTATCGTTGAAATCCCAATGTCAACAATATAAATCTCATAGAATATTACTATTTTAATTTATCAAAAATAACATATATACTGGACACTTATACAAACCTTTACCATACTTTTAATCTAGTAAAAACACCGTGCTGTATAGGTTTATATAACAGTTAAAGGATACTTAAAAATTTTAACATACTCCTCATCCTATTTATACATACAATAGAAAATTTACCATTTTTTAGTTATTTTCAGTTTGTTTTTTATGATTAAAATTTTCTAAAAATAACAACCGTTACATGTAAAAATATGTTATATTAAAACAAGAACAAATGTTCTTTTTTTTAAAAAAGGAGGAATTTTTTATGCTACACGAACCTATTATCGTAAAAAAAGAAGCTTTCCACGCAATCGGCGTTTCGGTTACGACGACTAATGAAAAAGAGGCATCTACTGAAGGAAACATTCCACAACTTTGGAACCGATACTTTCAAGAACAAATGATGCATCACATCCCAAATCAACAAACGAAAGAAACATTCGCTTTCTACTCAAACTACGAATCAGATGAAACCGGTACATATCAATTTACAATCGGTATGCCTGTTTCTTCATTAGAAGACGTTCCTGAAAATATGACAACTTTAACAATACCTGCCGCTACATATGCGGTATTTACAACAAGAAAAGGACCAGTTGCTGAAGTCGTTTGTGAAGCTTGGGAATATATTTGGAAATGGTCGAAAGAAAATAAACGTGCCTTCACAACAGACTTTGAGCTTTACGATGAAAGAGCGTTAGATCCAAACAACGTTCAATTGGATATTTATATTGCGTTAGCCTAAAAAAAGATGCCCATTCGGCATCTTTTTTTGTCGTTAAATAGCTACTGGGCAAATTCATTATTATTGTCTACAATGAGAAAGTGCAGTATAGAAATATTAGAAACTGTATAAAACGATTGTTAATAAGTTTTTTAGTTTAAATTCGTCACATAGAAAGGAAGCAATATGGAGGAACTACAACAAAATAAAACTGCTTTAGAAGGAAGCGGAAAACCGTTATTAAAAAATACGAATTTCCTTTTTCTTTGGGCAGCTACTCTTTTTTCAAGCTTTGCTTTAGCCTTTTTTACTTTTTCACAAACGTGGTACATAGCAAAAACATTAAACCTTGAAGCTTCACTCGGTGTTGTTTTCGTAGCCCTTAGTGTTCCAAGGCTTATTTTTATGATTGTCGGCGGCGCTGTAGCTGATAAATTCCCGAAAAAAAACATTATGTTTTACTCCAATATCATTCGAGCGATTCTTGTCGCAACCATTCTCACATGGTTCATTGTCGGTGATGTAACACTATATACATTTGCTTTATTCGCTTTATTCTTTGGACTTGCTGATGCTTTCTTCTGGTCAGCGGATGGATCTATCTTACCGGAATTGGTAGAAAAAAGCCGGTTAACACAAGCAAATTCACTTACACAAATGACGAACCAAGCATCGGTCATCTTAGGCCCTGTACTTGGTGGTATTCTCATTAAATTTACGAACTATGAGACAATCTTTTCCATTACGATTTTATTACTGATTGTCGCTGCCATACTCGTTCAAAAAATACAATTTACGATGCCAGAACAAAAAGATACAGATAAAGGTATGTTCACTTCCATTAAAGAAGGAATCTTATATGTAAAGGAATCGCCATTCCTTTCAACTTTCCTTATTTGTAGCGCTTTTTTAAACTTATTTTTAATCGGCCCGATGCAAGTTGGTTTCCCTCTTTTTGTTAAAAACGTTCTGCATGGTGATTCGCTCCAGTTTAGTTACTTAGAAGCATCTGTAGGCGGCGGAATGGCAATCGGTGCTATCATTGTAGGTTTAAAAAATATTAATCGTAGACGCGGTCTATTTTGTATTATCATGATGCTATTGTCTGGTGTATTCTTCTTAGCCATCAACTTTAGCACCGTACTTTGGCAAGCACTATTAGCCGGCATGTTTTATGGTATTACAATCGCAATGGCGATTGTACCGCTTATGGCAATGATTCAATCGACAGTAAAAGAAGAAATGATGGGACGCGTAATGAGTTTACTTATGCTATCATCAATGGGCTTTATCCCGCTCTCTTATGCATTCACATCACTTGCACTTGCAATGGGAATTCCAATCGTAACCGTTATGAAAAGTGGTGCAATAGCTGTTATCGTCTTCGTACTATTTGTAGCGATTCGTGTTCCAGTTGTAAGGAAGTTCGATTAGCCACTTAGAGTCATGTATTATACGCATGGCTCTTTTTTGAATGGATCAAATAGTGATATTCCCTTACTTCTCCTTAATGCTGCTCCCCATTCTAATCCAACCTCTAAAAATAAATCTCGCACTGTACTGTATAAAAGTGCCCCAATGTCTTTACGAATTTCCCCATATTTATATGCTCTTACAACACTTTTCACGCGCCAAATTAAATTTCCATACACTTCTTCGTCAGCTAATATTTGCTCTAGTAAAACACCTTGTTCTAGTAACCCACTCTTTTTATACGCAAGCTCGACCTTACTCCAAAATATATTAATTTTCTTCGGATTACTCGTCATCGGCACCAGTGCGTATATAAAAGGCTTCGGTATATCATGACGGCAATACGTCTCATCAAGCTCATACGTTCCTTTTCTTTTCTCTTTTATTTGTGAAATGTTTTTAGAAAGAATTGTTTCCCCAGCAATTTTTTGCTCATTTTTACTACAGCCAGTTGCATTATCCTCAGTTTTACAAGCGGACATTTTCATACGGTCATCCATGCGGTCAATCGCAGATGTAAGAAATACATATAAGTTCGCACTATACCCGCCGCGTTTATGCCTTTCTTTTGTTGCAACACGCTTTATAATTCCTAGTTCCTCTAACTTTGCAATTGAACGGCGTACTGTACGAATACTCTTTCCAACATTCGTCGCAATCGTCCCCATTAATGGACAAGCGACTCCTACTGTTTTTTGTTTCTCATTCACCGCATATTTTCCTAAAAAATGAATAATGATAGAATCAGTTTTATTCAATTGAAATCGGTAGCACTTCAAAACTTGTTTTTGATATGTATTAAACTCTTCTTTACTTCGAAATTCACTATATGGTTTCATTAAATTATATAAGCTTCCCATTTATATCACCTCATTTATAAGTAAGAGGCAGGAAGCGAAATTGGCGTGATAGTTAATATTTTTTAATGGAGATGAAAATATGATCGTAATTAGCGCTTGTTTAGGTGGGATTGCTTGCCGTTATGACGGGAATGACAATCTCGTTTCAAAAATAGAGGAGCTTCTGCAAAAAGAAGATACAGTCCTCATTTGCCCTGAAGTATTAGGAGGACTACCAACACCTCGTCCTTCCGCTGAAATTATTGGCGGGAATGGCGATGACGTTTTAGACGGAAAAGCGAAAGTGATAACAAAAAATGGTGAAGATGTCACAGCAGCTTTCGTAAATGGTGCTTATAAAGCATTAGAACAAATTAAAGATTTACACCCAGAATATATTATTTTAAAAGAACGCAGCCCATCTTGTGGTAGTTCTACGATTTACACTGGAGAATTTAACGGTAATAAGCAAACTGGTTTCGGAGTGACAACTGCTTTATTTAAAAGACACGGATTTAAAGTCATTTCAGAAGAAGAATTTGAAAACAAAAAAAGGAATTGACCCTGTTCGTCAATTCCTTTTTATCTGTCTTATTTCACACTTAGTTTTTCTTTCACTTTCGCTGGAAGCTCGTCTTTTTTCACTTCTTCCCAAGCTGTTACACCTTTTTTATCTGAGTGGTATACGCGTAGGAATGCTTCTTTACGAAGATTTTTTTGAGCTATGAATTCTAATTCTTTCTCTTTACCGTCTTTATCAAAGCCAGTCAGCTTATATTCATAATCTTTAAATTTCTGCCCATTACTAGCTTTACTATCAAATTCTTTTCCATCTACTGTAATTTGAACATAATACTCATCTTTACCCATACGGTTTAAATCACAACCAACTAACAAACTTGCAAATACAACTAAAATACTAAATAGTGCAATGTATCTTTTCATTTCCTTCACCTCATATGTTTTTTCTTATATTCTTATCTTAAAGCCCGGAGCTTAAAGAAGAAATTCAAAAACATGACATGAACATTACACTTTTGTAAGATAATAATTATTTCTTCACTTTAGAAATTGTCATTCCATTAAGCTTCTGTATAACGTTTTTGTTTCTCACGCTCATCAGCTACACTACCGCCAATAACGTCTTTCACGCCAATTTCGCCACTTATCACGTAATTTCCTTATACCGTTTATTACGCCTTCTATTATGCCCTCAATTATAATCTCTATTACAAGATATCTCACTAAACTAATAATAGGTTTAATTACGTATCTCCCTATAAATTCAAGAATATCCTCCATCATATTTTCCTCCTTCTTTTAAAAGGAAGCTGCTACTCCTCCGCGTCCAGTTACAATTTCTGCCCTACTGCGGTATATATCAACAAAGATAATACGACAACAACATCCACGATAACGCTATTGAATTTGGAAGAAACTTCGGTAAATACTAATACTGTAGTTAACATGGCTAAGAGAATTATTTTTTCACCTATATTCGGAGATGCTCCCAAAAACTTTATAAAATCAAAGACAACTTTACTACAATTCTTCCCGTAACTAATTTATTATCGTGGTAAACCGTCTTCCACTACATCCGTAACAGTTCCATTCGGTTCAAAGATTACACGTAATGATCCTTCTCCACCATAACCAGTATAGTCATATACTGAATAAGATTTATATTTCTCAATCACATGTGGCTGTCCAATTGCAGCTTTTACCTGATTCGCGGGCATACCTTTTTTGATTTTCAAATAATGATTGTAACTTACTGCTGCCGAATTGTTATTTACATCTTTATACCACGGTACACGATCGTTTTTTTCTTCATATTCCTTTACAGGCCCTTCACTACGTTTCGTAAATACCTGATTCTCTTTATCTGTATCTTTATCTTCATCCTTTATAGCAGTACGTTCAATGTTTACAACATAACCATATGTATTTAATTCAACCATAATTTCATATGTACCATCCGTATCTTTTTCAGTATAAAATACGCGTTTTTCATGGTTATTATAATGTTTTATGTTCTCACCACCATAGTCAATCGTATTAAGAATATCCGTATACGTCATCCCTTCCTCAATCTTTTGAGATTCATCATGAGAAATATAACGCTTTTGTGATGATGGTGCATCCTCATTTTTAATACTTTCACGTTTGCTCGTAGTCATAGGTGTTTTCTTCTGATCTTTTAGTACTTCACCTTCCGCCTTCGCTGGTTGCTTTGCTCCTGCTTTTGTTAATACGTCTGTATCGCTAGAACAAGCTCCCAAAATCGATACTGTAGTCAACGCCATCCCTACTATAAGTACTCTCTTAAATGACTTCACTCTAATCCCCCCGGTGTTTTTTATATCTAATAATCAACGTATTTTAATTAATACGGAACTATTCAGTTCTATACAATTTGCTATAGCCTTCTCGCTCATGCACCTTTTTTGTATAAAGTGAAACTTTAATCAGCCCTCGCCAATCATCTTCGTTACAAATATTAACATTAAATATAACTAATAAATAGTATATTTTTGCTAATCATTTACATTTTTTCTACATAATCTTATCTTAAAATGAACAATATGAATCTCGAATTCACAGCATTAATCATATATACCATATATAATAACATTTAAATTAATATCTAAATTAACTTTACATACATTTCCTGTTTTAACGCAAAAAGAAAAGACCTTTCTAACGATTTTATTCTATCGCTAAAAAGGTCTTTCTCTATTTCTGCTAAAAACTTAGCACTCTTCTGGCTTACCAGCATTCGATGCTGTACGGAAAGATGATCCACATCCGCATGATGCGATTGCGTTTGGATTGTCGATTGTGAATCCGCCGCCAAGCATAGATTGTTTATAGTCAATTTTTACTCCTTTAACAATTGGAGCACTTTCTGTATCGATAACAAATTCAACACCGAAAAACTCAAGCACTGTGTCGTCTTCTTTTGGTTCTACTTCAAATCCTAAGCCGTAAGAAAGACCGCTACATCCGCCGCCGTGTACAGCAAGGCGCACATACTTCTCTCCATCTTCAGCATCTTTTAACATATCTTTAATTTGAAAAGCTGCTTGTTCTGTTACTTCAATCATGAAATACACCTTCCTTTCTGTTCTTAGTCCATTATACATCTTTACGCTTCTATCTTGTACTCATACACTCCGCGGCAAATTACTTCCGCAGGTCCTTTCATCAACACGTTTCCTTCTTCAGTCCACGCAATCATTAAATCGCCGCCAGCTAAATGGACTGTAATTTCCTTACCACGTTCCATCTTTCCATTTAAAATAGCAGCTACAACTGCAGCGCACGCTCCTGTTCCGCAAGCTTGCGTTACACCAGATCCACGTTCCCAAACGCGGAAGTTCATCTCGTCATTATTCAAAATTTCGATAAACTCAACATTTACTCGCTCTGGGAACATTTCATGTGTCTCGAGAACTGGTCCAAGTGTTGTAAGAGGTGCTTTTTCTACATCATCAACAAAAATAACCGCATGCGGATTTCCCATTGAAACAGCTGTAAATGCATAACGATGATTATTGTATAAGAAGTTTTCACGAATAAATGGTGTTTCACCTTCACCAAGCATCGGTATTTCTGCACGTGTTAGACGAGGTGCTCCCATATCGATTTTTGCTAATGTCACGACACCATCTTCTACTGTTACTTCAGCCGTTACAATACCAGCTAACGTTTCAATTGTGAAAACTGTTTCTTCTACTAGTTTATGCTCATACGCATATTTCGCTACGCAGCGTAAACCGTTACCACAGCTCTTTCCTTCAGAACCATCATTATTAAACATACGCATCTTCACCGGAGCTACGTCTGAAGGGCAAATTAAAATCATCCCGTCTGCTCCAATACCAGTATTAATATTTGAAACCTTTTCGGCCACAAGGGCTAAATCTTCTTCAGGAATTTGCTCTTCAAACATATTTACATATATATAACTATTGCCAAGACCATGCATTTTTGTAAAAGAAAATTGGCTCATTTATATTCACTCCAAAAATAATTTGTTATGTTAAGTATAAAATGCATGCTTTTAGAACACAATATGAATGTCCCCCGTTTCTCATATTTGACAACGTTTGGCGATGAGCCACTCTTACACAATTTGTGTAAGAAAAAAGCCCTTCTAAAAAGGGCCTTTTTTTATTTATCCTACTATTTTCGATTGGGGAAGACTAATACTCAGTATTAGTCTTCCCCACGAAATAAAGTTTTATCTAATGAAAAAGGTGCTACTAATTCGCAACACCTTAAAACATTGGATTTTCATCCAAATACTCATATACATTATTAACAAGCTCTTCTACTGTTGCACCTTGTACAACTTCACCATTTACAAGTGCAAATGGTCCTTCAAAACAAATGCCACAATATCCTAAACAACCATACTCCATTACATCTAAATTCGGATCTTTTTCTAATTTTTCTAGAGCTGCTTGTGAACCACTTGCAAGGTTACCTACACAAAATTCAATTAATGGTTTAATCAAAATTCTCCCCCCTGTACTACAAAACAAATTACCTTTTCACTTTATCTATAAGAAGAAAACTAAGCTGTTTCTTGTTGTTTTCGTTACACAGTCTAAACTATTTAGTTACTTCATTACTTCACTTCAAAGTAGATGATTTCTTCTATATAACATGCTACTTACAATGAAAGAGTAACTTAAAAAGAAAAACAGTTTACTTTTCTTCTTATTGTACAACAGAGTATTCATTCATGCATTGTTATTTGTTCACAAATTCGATATAATTTGATTGAGTAAAGTCAAAATATTTTATTAATATAAAATTTTATGATTAGGGGATATTTCAACAGAAAAGGGGTAATCCATCATGAAACACCTCGTAATACTAGGTGGGGGCTACGGTGGAATGAGAATTCTGCAAAGGCTACTTCCAAGCAACCAACTTCCAGATGATGTACAAGTGACATTAATCGACAAAGTACCATATCATTGCTTCAAAACTGAATATTATGCATTAGTTGCGGGTACTATTTCAGAAACGCATATTCGTATACCGTTTCCTGAACACCCACGCCTCAATATTCAATACGGCACAGTAACAAATATTGACCTCGAAGAAAAAGCTGTTCATCTTGATGGCGGCGAAGCGATCCAATATGATGATTTAATTATCGGACTTGGCTGTGAAGATAAATATCATAACGTTCCTGGAGCTAGAGAATATACACATAGTCTACAATCAATTGAACAAACACGTAAGACATATGAACAATTAAATAGTCTAGAACCAAATGCAACAGTAGCTGTCGTTGGTGCTGGCTTAAGTGGCGTTGAAGTAGCAAGTGAACTTCGTGAAAGCCGTTCTGATTTAAAAATCTATTTATTTGATCGAAAAGATAGAATTTTATTCCCATATCCAGAGAAATTAAGTAGATACGTAGAAGAATGGTTTGTAAAGCATAAAGTTAACATTATACGAAACTCTAACATTACAAAAGTAGAACCAAATATTGTGTACAACCACGATGAACCACTTGAATGTGATGCAATCGTCTGGACAGCTGGTATTCAAGCAAATGAAGTTGTTCGAAACCTTCCAGTTGAACAAGATGGTAGCGGACGGGTTGTCTTAACTAAATATCATAATATTCCAAATAACGATCATGTTTACGTTGTAGGAGATTGCGCAGCACTTCCACATGCACCATCTGCCCAACTGGCTGAAGGTCAAGGAGAACAAATTGTCCAAATATTATTAAAACGTTGGAATAATGAACCACTCCCGGATGAACTACCTGTTATTAAATTAAAAGGTGTTCTAGGATCTCTTGGTAAGAAGCACGGCTTTGGTTTACTAGCAAACCAACCATTAATGGGACGTGTACCGAGATTATTAAAATCTGGTCTTCTTTGGATGTACAAATATCATAAAGGTTAATACCTTACAGGCTGTCTACTATGTAGGCAGCCTCTTTGCATCAGTTTTTAAAAATTATCAGACACATCTTTCTCAATATTTATAATGATTTATTTTTCATTTTTATATTAAAAAATATTGATAAACATTGTATGCTATTTGTAAGTTGTTTTATTACTTCCTTTAAGACCGAGTTCATTCGGTCTTATTTTTTATGTGATAAATACTTTTGTAGGAGGCATTACATTCCACTTATGAACTTATCGAAACTAAACAATCGAATAGAAGCGAAAAAGAAAGAGTTGATCTATCTCGTTGAACGATACGGATTCACTCATGATAAAGTGATTTCTTTCAGCCAAGAATTAGATCGTTTACTTAACTTATTAATAAAACTCAAGACGAAGAAAAAACGTTGTTCGTTATAACCATTTTCCCCTCTTTCTTTGATACGATATAACTAGAATCAGAAAGGAGCGATTTATGTTTATATTAAAAGACGTTATATATAAAGATATACTACACATTCCTTATTTACAGATTCAAAAAGAAAAGATTACTTGTATTATCGGTGAAAGCGGAAGCGGAAAAAGCACATTACTTCGCATGTTAAACGATTTACAATCCCCAACATCCGGTACAATTGAATATAACGGAAAGTTAATTTCTGATTATTACCCTATTCAATTACGTCGTGACGTAGTTATGCTTGGGCAAACTCCACCTATTTTTGATGGAACCGTTAAAGACAACCTATTAATGGGACTTCGTCTTTCTGAAAAACCATTTCCAAATGATGATGCCCTGCGGAGTGCATTACAAACCGTTAGCTTAGACAAGCAATTAGAAGATAGCACCTCCTCATTATCCGGCGGTGAAAAACAAAGACTTGCCTTTGCACGTATCGTACTTATGGATCCGCCTGTCTATTTATTAGATGAACCCACTTCAGCATTAGACAGTGATACAGAACGCCGCGTTATGAAACAATTTACTGAACTAGCACGAAAAAAGAAAAAAACAGTTATCTTCATCACACACTCGCAACAACTTCCAGAAGAAATTGCAGACGATATTATTGAAATTAGCAAAACAAAGGGTGCAACTAGAAAGGAAGTGCTCTCAGTTGAAGGGCGTTATTGAACTCCAAATTTGGCAACTTGCAGCTGCCTATATTTTCATTCTTATTTTAATTGGACTTGTAAAATTAAAAGGAATACCTCGCGAAAAACAAATCGCGCTCGCAACATTCCGTATGACGATTCAGCTCGTACTTGTTGCATATGTCCTTACATACGTATTTGAAAACAGTAATCCATTTTATACAATCGCTCTCATCACTTCTATTACTACCTTTGCAATTTTTAATATTTATAAACGGGTTAACATCCCAATGTCTAAAGAATTAAAACGAGTAGCCGCCCTTTCCATGATCGCCGGATCAATTGGACCACTTCTACTATTTATCTTTGTTATTATCGGTCATGACCCTTGGTATGCTCCGCAATATATCGTCCCTATTACAGGAATGTTAGTTGGGAATGCCATGACTGGTGTTTCTCTTGGTGCAAATACGTTCTTAAACAATATGAAATCGCAAAGAGGTCAAATTGAAGGTGCACTTATGCTCGGCGCAACACCGAAAGAAGCAGCTGCTCCGCTCATTCGAGACGCTTTTGACTCTGCTATTTTACCAACAATTAATTCTATGGTCGGAATGGGAATTATAAGCTTACCAGGCATGATGACTGGTCAAATATTATCCGGTGTATCACCATTCACAGCCATTCAATATCAAATCGCCATCATACTCGGTATTTCTGGAAGTACTGCCTTTGCTGTCATTATCTTTTTACAGCTTGGATATAAAACGTTCTTTAATAAGCGATGTCAGTTGAAAGAGGTTGACTATGATGCGAGGTAAATCGTAACTTTCGCTCAGTAAATGATGCATCGTTCTCGGTGAGTGAAATTATATTAACGATTTTTTCAATATATCTATCATAACTTGCAATATATCAACGATTTTTCAAATATATCTATCATAACTCAGAATATATCAACGATTTTGTACGAAATATCGATTTACCGACAAAAAGTGACATAATAAAAAGAGGAGGCTATTCGCCTCCTCTTCTATTTACTTATGCCTTCTTAACGAACTGTGATTTTAACTTCATAGCTCCGAAACCGTCGATTTTGCAATCGATATCGTGATCGCCATCAACTAGACGGATACTCTTTACTTTCGTACCGATCTTCACAACTGAAGAAGTTCCTTTTACTTTTAAATCTTTAATAACAGTAACAGCGTCGCCATCTTGAAGAACGTTTCCGTTCGCATCTTTTACAACTTTTGCACCATCATTATTTTCAGCTTCTGCTTCTTGGCCCCACTCATGAGCACATTCTGGACATACGAAAAGAACGCCATCCTCATACGTATATTCTGAATTACATTTTGGACAATTTGGTAAAGTAGCCATAAATTCATTTCCTCCGTTCATTATTTATACGTAAAAATCAAAATTGATGTTTACATCTCGATAAATAAAATTTGTATAGCATTTCTTTATAGTGCCATAGTCTCACGTTATTGACAACCCTACCTCAAATTCTCATTTTTTATTGTATTTTACAAAATTTCAATTTGTATGCCGTTTTTCTATTTGCTCTTCTACTAATTTTAAAAATCTTCGTTGTGCATTTTTATTTTTTACGAGCAATCGAACTCTTAGCTTACTTTGTAAATATGAGCGAACTTTGTAGTTCGTAATAAATAACTTTCGATACTTCTCGTCTTCATATATCATTCGAAACCATTCATACTGCTGCAAGTAACGTATGTTAACATCAATCTTTTTCGTGTGTAAACCCGTACTTAAACTAATAGATCCTATTAGAGCTTCTATTCATGCTGAAATCATTTCTCTCCCCCTAATAAACAAAAGAAGAACCTTCACAAGATTCTTCTTTTCAAAATGAACGAGTTCTCTCTAGAAACCCAAATTATTTTCTTCAATGTAAATTTGATATTCTTCCACTTCTTCTTCACTTAACTTCTTATTATTTTCATATACCTCTTGCCACTCGAAATAATCTTCATCGAAATAAACAGCAAATTTAATTTTCACGTTTTTCTTCTCTGTATAATCATAACCAGTAAACTCTACTACGTCATAATCTTTTTCTTTCTTCACAAACTTCCAAGTTGGATTATCAGTCATAATCTCTAACGTAACCCCTTCACCACTTGAACGAACAACGTTTTTAATATTCGGTTCAGTTGGTAAAAAGGACAGCCCGAACGCAGCTAACCCAAACACAATCCCGACTATAATCTGTAAACCAATCATACCAGCAATACTCACGCCACCCTTTGATTGTAAGAAATACGCCTTCTCATGATCAGACGCATCTTCTCCCTTACGAAAAACACGAACAGCATGCTTATAATATAAACGGTTTCCTTGCCATCCAGTAAATATCATCATTCCTAATTGAAGAGCTAAACTAAATGTTACATAAATCCCATCTGGAATATCTATAAAAGGGGGTATAAATATACTAGGTATAGCCAATAACGCAAATATAATAAATAACTTATACATTTTTCGATAAGCTAACCAAAAAGTTGGGAAGAAAAAGGCTACCCAATTCCATGTATTCCCTTGCGCTGGATTTTCTACTTTCCCCCACTTAAAGTCATAATAAGCTGTATTCTTTTGAACAACTTTATGTAATTCTTGTGGAGAAATCGTTTCTTTTAAAACAGTGTCCTTCACGTACATCATCCTTTTCTTATTTCTATATACATTTATTGTATATGCACAAAATGAAGGAATCTAACAAAAAGTACACATATTTCATAAAAATGAACGGAAATCGAATATATTCCGACAATTATCCGTTTCTTATTTCATTTTACTTTTAAATATATTAAAATAATCATGTATCATATATTTAATACACTAAGTTAATTATTTTATATATTCACTAAAAAGGATGCATCAAAATCATTTTTATACATCTTTTTTAGTGAATATATACTACTATTTTAAAACAAACATCTCGACTTAAAAGAGCTCACAAATTAGCCTTCTACTATTTCAAACATATTTCCACTTACACAACTCATGAATAGTTCATTATTAACTTCCTCTGCATAATGTTTCACATGAAACTATCAACATTCTGGGTTACCTTTCTACTATTTTCGACTGGTTTCAAACGTGGACATCTTATGAAAATTTAGTGGAAATAAATATACATTCCATTACTCCGGTACTAGCTGTCGTTCCAATATTAGAAGAAAAAGCGTTTCTACTTCTTACCTGTTTTTCTTTCTACAAATTAAAACAGTACGAACAAGCTAATTGCTACTTACAGCAATATTTACATTGCACCGTGCATCTGAATACTAAGGAAAAAGAGCCCATATTCTTTCACGAAGTTGATATGTATATGAAAAAACTATTAGAAAGTGCAATGTAATTTCACATTGTTCTTTCTAATAGTCCTTTATCACAATTTTATATCCTATCCTACAACTCCCAAGTAATATTCATTTCTGCAAATGACTCCTTACTAGCTTCCAATCCTTCGCTATCTTCCGTTCCAATCATTGCTACTTCTTCTTTAGACAACTTAATTTCCTCATTTGGCCTTTGGATTTTTTTCTCATACACGAGTTGTAAAAGCTCTATTTGTTCCTCTGTCAGTTCATACTCTTCTTCCAGTCTTTCCATTGCTGATTCTGTATCAAGTAATGGAATTTCTAATAAGAATCCACCGTGCTCTTCCATCTCTTCAAATGAATCAATTGAATACGCACCACTATCCTCAATCCAAAATGCAGTTGTAATAAAAGGAACTGTTTCGCCTTCTACTTCTTCTAATACGTATTGAAGTGCTTCTTCTTTCGCAATATCTATTACTTCCGAAGGTGCCCCTTCAAAATAACTTTTCGCATCAATCCACTCATCCATTCTCTCACTATTCACATCTTGAAGACATACAATCGTGTAATTCGGATGAAACGTAATTGCCCCTTGTCCGCCTTGGCTATCTTGCATACTATAGTTAAATCCATCCCATGAACTTTCATGTGAGAAATCTGGACAATGCGCTACATTAATTGCATGGGCAATCGAATTTAAAACGCATCCTTTCCATAATTGTTCTCTATCTATATGTAATTTATATTTACTCATCATCTTCCCCCATGCACATATTTTTTTCTATTATTTTTCCTCTACACAATACTTGTAAATACTTTTCTATCTACTACAAAATGAAAAAGACAATACACCCCACTGTATTGTCCATTTTCTTCCCTACCATTTCTCTCTACACGTCTCAATTAAATGCAGTAAGTACCTCTTCGTCATATCTGCCCTTCTCCACCTTGAGATCATTCGCTTTTCTTTTGGGTTCTGCCGTATTCTAGCTACTTCTTTTAATAAAAGCTCCCATTCTTCCGCTGAACGTTGTGACAAGTATTGCAAGCCTCTATCTTTTGAAACGATTGTTTTATGATCTAGTGTATATAAAATACGTCCCATCGTAACGACAGCTGATTCTACCCACTCTTCTATAAAAAATAAATATGGCTTCTTCGCCTTTTCACTCCAGTACTGTTCTACGTTATATTTCATCGTATTTACTACATCATTCCATTGTATTTGCAGTGGAAGATCTTCTGCTTCTTTTCCGGTAACTGTAATGCCTTGATTTTTCAACGTCCACCATGTGACCGCATTAATGTCCCAATGACCAACATTAGCTTTACCATCTGCACAATACACATACTCGTTCATTTCATCATTGTATTTCCCTAAGTCAGCAAGCGGAATATACATACCGTCCATTCTTTTACCTAGCATATTATCACTAAGTTTCTTATGTAGTTCCACAAGCTGCTGTTTTTCAGCTTCATTCACGGAATCTTTTATCACTGTAACAAAATCAACATCGCTCGTTTCCTTATGAAATGCACCTAGTGCGATGGATCCGTAAATATATACCCCGACTATTTTTTCATCCAAAAAAATTTCTTTTAATTCTACTGTGTACCGCTCCATTAACTGCTCTACTTCCGTTGGTAACGCATGCTTCACTCCATTTTTCATATCTATCCCTCCAATAAAAAAAGCCTTTGCAAATTCGCAAAGACTTCTTGTTTTATAAATATTTCTCGATTTCTTCGTAAACATCCTTCAAACGAGGATTTCCTTCTCCAACAATTTCTCCATTTACAAGAACGACCGGATAAAATAAATCTTCTTCCACTACGCGCTCTGCGAATGCTTTTTTATCCGCATCTTCTTGTTCTTCCTGGAAATCAATATACTCGAAATTAAATTTATTTTCTTGTCCTTCATATTTACGACCAATTGCCGCTTGTAACCATTCAAACGTTTCTGTTGAAGATGGCATTCCAACACAGCTCGCACAAATTACTTTCGTCCCATACACTTGAACATTAACCATTTCTTCTCCCCCACTTCTTGTCCCAACAGTATATTCAGATGTCTTATTACATAAGCACATCATTTTACAAACTTATTCCATACCCCTATACTGAAAAAACACGATACAATATTTCGACAATAAAACAAGAAGAGAAAAAATAGATTTTCCCCTCTATCTTGATTATAATAAAACTGATGAAAGGAGTCGATAAAAATGGAAAACCCACATATGCAAGAACAAGTATTAGAAGTATTAGATAAATTACGTCCATTCTTACTTCGCGATGGCGGAGACGTTGAATTAGTAGACATTGAAGAAGGTATCGTAAAACTACGCCTTATGGGTGCATGCGGAAGCTGCCCAAGTTCTACAATCACACTAAAAGCTGGTATCGAGCGCGCGTTACTTGAAGAAGTACCAGGCGTTATCGAAGTAGAACAAGTATTTTAATTAAAAGCGGAAGCGGCTCGTTCAAAATGTGAGGGGGATGGAGCTTCTGACATAGAGGCGTTTTTTGCCTCACAGGAAGAAGCGAAGCCACCGAACATTTTAGCCGCTGGAGCTGGATATTATCTAGCGGCTCGTTCAAAGTCACTTGCTAAAAGGAGACCAAATTTGGTCTCCTTTTTTTATTCAAATCACATTTATCCGTTAACATCATAAAACAAAATTGGAAATACCTCTCAAAAAATGCGATAATTAATACTATATAGTGAATCGTTCACACATATAAAGTAAAAAACATAGGGGGACGACAGATGCCAAAAATGGGGAACACTTTTTTAACAATTCAAGAACTAGAAAAGAAAAAAGAGTATTTATTAGGCCTTTCATCCGCTATACCAACATGGAATACAAGCTATCAATTTTTATTTAAAGAAATCCAGCAAGAATTATTGGGTAAAGTAAATGAAAAGCTCGAAAGGCATCAATTCGTTTTAAATATATGTACAGATCAGCAGGTAGGGGCATAATGTATTACATAAAATTGTGGTATATAAAAAAGAGACCTCACTCGGTCTCTTTTTTATATTTTTAAGATAACCAATCTAATTTTCTAATCCCAAGCTTATCTACTGGTAAACGAAGTGAGCCATAAAAATGCTTCATAAATTGCTCTGAGCGGTTCACATCGTGTAAAATGGCTTCTAAGCGATCTCTATATATGCTTTTTTGTTCTTCGTTTCCAGTTTGGTAATATCGTTCGACCGTTTCAAAATAGTGCAGCGGGAACAGGAGCCTTGCAAATAATAAGCGCCAGCCAAATGAGGATAGCGAATAATTCCGTTCATAATCCGTAACAAATTGAACGATTGTTTGCTCCCAGTCTTTCTTTTTTTCTATCGTCATATGGCGGATCCATTCTGCAATATCTCGACTCGGGTGATCATACACCCAATCAAAAGGAAGTTTGAGACGCTTCGTTTGATGCCATAATAAAGGTGTGAATCGTTCTTGGCAAATTGTTGCTGCATCCGTTAGTTGCGGCGTATCATCCATTTCTGTATCGACAACATATTGAATGGCATTTTCTGCAACTCCTAAGTAATACGGGAAGGATTCAATAAACAATTGATCGAATACATCTGAAGGGTGGTTCATCACTTGTGATTGCCAAAACTTTTCTAATTGATCGAGCCTTTTTTCCCATAACGCTTTCCATTCACCAATTCGGCTTAATTGCTCAATTTCTTCTGGAAAGAATGCACCTCGTTTATGGAATATAGAAAGCTCACTTCCTAATGACATAGCATGTCGTTCTAACGTGCGCATACCTTTTAATAAGCAATAATTTTGTTCTTCTATCTCACTTACATAGTAGCCGTGTATAGTCGGAACGAAAGTCGCTACAGTTATATCCCCTTGCTGGTTCATATAATCACTGAGCTTTTTCATCTCTACAAGTACTTCTTCCTCCATTTCTCCAATTGGAACAAGTACATAAATTTTGTTGCGAATCCAAAAGCTTTTATAGGGGCCAAGGGGGATTAATTCTTTAACATGCATGTGATAATGCTCATAAATATGCTGAATCATCGCAGTCGCCACCTATGGTTTTTCTTTATATATATGAGCTTGTGCTCGCCTTTCATTCCTATGCACATGATAAAGCAACGAAACGTATACAAATACTAAAAAGAAAAAAAGGTGATAAACATGAAAGAATCAAATCAACTACAAGAAAGAGCATTAAAACTATTACAAGAACGCGGTGTAACAATTGACGATATTGCTGAACTTGTTCATTTTCTTCAAAAAAAATATCATCCAAATTTAGAGATGTCAGAATGCCGTTACAATGTAGAACGTGTACTATCAAAACGTGAAGTACAAAACGCACTGATTACTGGTATCGAGCTTGATGTCCTTGCTGAAAAGGGAATGCTAAGTGAACCGTTACAAGATATTGTAAAACGTGATGAAGGCTTATACGGAATTGATGAAGTTATCGCACTTTCTATCGTGAATGTGTACGGCTCTATCGGTTTCACGAACTTTGGATATATTGATAAATTAAAACCTGGTATTTTAGAATACTTAAATGATAAATCAACTGGAAAGGTGCACACGTTCCTTGATGATATCGTTGGCGGAATCGCTGCCGCTGCTTCAAGCCGTTTAGCGCACCGAGCTGAGCACTCAGAATAATAGTGTTTTCTAGGCCGTCAGGTTCATGCTGACGGTCTTTCATATTCCATCAGCATAAATTCTCTTCCGCGACTCAAAAAAATAGGCCCTTGCTTAAATCCGATATTTTTATATAACGTAATCGCTCTTGTATTAAATGTCGCTACGCTTAATCGAAACATTTTTGCATTAAACTCTTTCGTGGCAAACGCTATTCCAGCTTGGAAGAATTCTTTCCCCATTCCTTTCCCTGTTAACGCCGGCTTCATGCCAAGTCCGGTATCAATCACATCTTCTCCACCATATAAATGAGCATCTCTTCCACCTGGTACTTGTGCATTTGCTCCAAAACAAAAATAACCGATGAAGTCTCCTTGATCATCACAACAGCCATAATACGTTCCATCTAATAGCTCTTCCATTACTTCTTTCTCGCCTGAAAAACTATATAAATTATATGGTTCCTCGTACGTCCAAGTATTTATCTCATTTGCTTCTTCCTCTGTTAATTTATGTATATCCACTTTCTCTTTCCCCCTATTATATTTCTATTAACAATATTCGATATTCATCTTATAATTCATCTTTCTCAATATATTTTTTTAATTTCTTGCTTCATTTTTATGGAAGATTTTTCTTATTATGTTACGATTAAACAGAATCATTATAAATAAGGTGGTGACAATTTGAATTACTTTTCTTATCTCTCCTCAGAAGAACGGCAAAATTTTTTCTATAAAGAACCTCTTAATTTTTCAAAAAATATAGGAAAAGAACAACTAGCTTACGCACTAGGCGCTACACTATATACTCCTGGCACGAAAGAAACGATTGCGGAAGATATAATTAGAAGGAAACATGTGGATGCTATCTCAATTATTCTTTGTCTAGAGGACGCTATAAGCGATGAGGAAGTAAAACTTGCAGAGCAAAACATCGTCGTTCAAATACAGCAAATCGCTAACTTAGTCAGTGCCAACATACTAAATCAAGCAGACATCCCACTCCTTTTTATTAGAGTTCGACAGCCAAGTCAAATGAAGAAAATTGTTACTGAATTAGGTAGTGCCGTTCATTGTTTATGTGGTTTTGTCTTTCCAAAATTCACACCGATTAACGGAAAGACTTATATCGATCAGCTTGCATATATAAACGAGTTATACTCATTATCGCTATATGGCATGCCGATTTTAGAATCACCCGAAATTATGTATAAGGAAACACGGGCAGAATCATTATTACAAATAAAGGATTTACTAGATTCTTATCACGATTACATCTTAAATGTACGTATTGGTGCTACTGATTTTTCAAGTATATTTAGTATTCGGCGTAATAAATACACACCTATCTATCATATTACTGTTGTCCGTGATTGTATTTCAGACATTATTAACGTTTTCTCAAGGGCAACAAATGAATATATTATTTCAGGATGTGTATGGGAATATTTTTCTAATGATCATGAAGAAGGGCTTATTCAAGAGGTATCGCTTGACCATGCAAATGGCTTAATCGGAAAGACAGTTATTCACCCATCTCATATTAAAGTTGTACAGGCAATGCACATTGTCACAATGGAAGATTATTTAGATGCGAGATTAATTTTACAAAATGCAGATACGTATAATGGAGTGCTAAAAAGCAGTTTTTCTAACAAAATGAATGAAGTAAAACCTCATTATGGGTGGGCTCGCAAAACCATTTTAAAATCTAATATTTACGGGGTGCTACATGAAAACAAACAATTCACCGATCTCCTTATTACAAACGCAAAGCAACACGTATAACGTTTTAAATACTATACAAGTTCATGTAGAAGTACGTGATAATCCATATAATTTAGCGCTAGACAATCTTTTTCAAATGGCTGCGAGAATAAATAAGAAACGTAGTTTTTTATTTGTGAGTACAATCCTTGGAAAGCATCTTCCTATTAAACCTACAGTCTCTCTATCAAGTGGAGTTGCTCTCGCTGCAAGATATATGGAAATACTACATAATATTTCTCATCCATTTCAAAAAGAAATTTTAAATCTCATTTCATTAGAAATTGATGAAATCCCAGAGGAAGTATTTCGTTATCAATATCCTCTGCAAGAAGAAGTTTTGTTCATCGGATTCGCTGAAACAGCGACATCACTTGGTCATTCTATGTTTCAATGCTTTCAAAATGCAAAGTATGTACATACAACTAGGGAATCGATACCCCACCTAGAATCTGTCATTACATTTGAGGAAGAACATTCTCATGCAACATCACACCGTTGTTATGTAGATGAAAGCTTTTTTCAAAACAACAATCCAATTGTTCTCGTAGATGATGAGATGACAACAGGAAAAACAGCATTAAATATTATTAGATCTATTCAAAATAAATTCCCACGAGAAGAATATATAATTGCTTCTTTGTTAGACTGGCGTTCTCATACTAATAGAAAACAATTTAAACAATTAGAAGAAGAACTTCAAATTAAGGTTCATGTTATTTCTTTATTAGAAGGCAGTATTCATACAACTGGCCAACCATTAAATATTGCAAAAAAAGAGATTCAAATTGAAGAAACAAAACCTGATTTCAAAAAACATACCCTTACCTGCCTAAAATCACCCTATACATCAAATTATATAAAATATACTGGGCGATTTGGCATTTCAGCATATGAACAAAAGCACATTCATTCTTTCGCCCAAGAAGCAGGAAAAACTTTAAAAAGAGAAAGAATTGGAAAACGAACACTCTGTCTCGGAACGGGTGAATTTATGTATATCCCAATGAAAATTGCTGCTGAAATGGGTGAAAATATTTTATATCAATCTACAACAAGAAGCCCTATCCATTCTGTTTCAAATGATGTGAACTACGCCATTCATAATCATTTCTCATATCCAAGTCCTGAAGATTCTACTATTACAAATTACTTTTATAATATTTCACCTCATGATTACGATGAAGTATTTGTTTTCATTGAGCGTGATTTAGGGGAAGAAGCCCTATCTCCTCTTCTACAGCAGTTACAAACAGTTATTCCTTTTATTCATATCGTCTCATTTTCAAATAGCATAGAAAAGGAAGGTTGATAATTATGGTAAAATTAAATTCTCATATTAGTAGTTACAATCCAAATGATGCTATTTTTCTATTAAAAGATATTAGTGATTTAATGAAAGAAAGTTCCACGGAAACTAGAGAACAAGCAATTCAAGCTGGCACACATTATTCCGAAATGTTACCAATGGAATATAAACCCTCTAAAGCGTATATGGATTTATTCTTTTCTTCCCTGCAACAATACAAACACAAACTAGCCATCGCTGTTGGAGTTGTCGCCGAACAGATTATACAAACTAAAGGAACTAACCTTGTCCTCGTTTCATTAGCTCGTGCTGGTACACCTATTGGCATTCTTATCAAACGCTACATACGCTATCAATACAACCTTGATGTACCTCACTATTGTATTTCTATTGTTCGCGGACGCGGTATTGATGAAAATGCACTCCATTATATTTTGGAACATCACCCTAAAGAAACAATTCAATTCATTGATGGGTGGACTGGAAAAGGTGCAATAAAAAAAGAATTAGAATATGCAGTACACACATTTAACGAACGAAATAATACACACATTTCTCATTGTATGGCTGTGCTTGCTGATCCCGGTTACTGTACTTCAATTTACGGTACACGTGAAGATTTTCTTATTCCTAGCGCTTGCTTAAATGCAACAGTCTCTGGACTCATTAGCCGCACTGTACTAAATGACACCTATATCGGTCCAAATGATTTTCATGGTGTTAAATATTATAAAGAGCTAGAACAAGAAGACTTATCAAATTTATTCATTGATGAGGTAACAGATTTATTCCCTTCTGTTCATTCTCATATAGATAATCAATTACGTTATATTACTTCAACTTACACTGATCCCTCTTGGCAAGGATTAAAAGATATACAGTCTATCCAAAATCACTTTGAAATTGACGATATTAACTTAATCAAACCAGGAGTGGGCGAAACAACTCGTGTATTACTCCGGAGAATACCATGGAAAATTTTAATACGGAAGCAAAACAATCCCGATTTAAAGCATATTTTACTTCTTGCTAAAGAAAAGAATGTCCCTATTGAAATCTATGAGAATATGGCTTATTCATGTTGCGGGCTCATTAAGCCTCTTAAGAGGGAAACGATATGATTTTCGCCAGTGATCTTGATCAGACGCTTATTTATTCCCGGAAATCGTTTCGTGCCCCTATAGAAGATGAATCAATTCAACTCATTGAAACTTTAGATGGGAAAGAAATTTCTTTCATATCACATAAAACCATTTCACTACTAAAAAAATTGCAACTGCACTCACATTTCATCCCAGTTACAACAAGAACTATTGAGCAGTTTCAGCGTATTTCTTTATTCCAAGACGAAATCATTCCCGAATACGCCATTACAAGTAACGGCGGTAATATCCTTCATAACGGTAAACAAGATGGTACTTGGAACAGGATAGTAAAAGAAAGACTATCGTTTGAATGTATAGAGGGAAACGACATACTAAAGGAATTTGGACAAATAGCTCATAAAGATTGGGTTATATCACAAAAAACAGCTGATGATCTATTCCATTATTGCATTATTAAACGGGAGAACATTCCTTATGATGAATTATCATCCTTCACTTCCTGGTTAGACAAACAAGGCTGGAATCATTCACTTCAAGGTAGAAAGCTATACTTTGTACCAAAACCAATTAACAAATGGGACGCCGTGCAATATATAAAAGAAATTTTGCAAATAGATACGATTATTACAGCTGGGGATTCTTTACTTGATTTATGCATGCTTGAAAAGGCGAACCATGCCTTTGCACCACTTCATGGTGAGTTAGGGGCAATGCATGATAACTTACAACCTCATATTTTAAAAACAGACGCAATCGGCATATATGCCGCAGAAGAAATCGTAAATAAATCACTTCAAATTATTCACAGTTCATTACCTACCTCATGATCATAATATGCACAATTGCATACGCACCACAATTAAACAAATGGTACAATCTATTTGAATCGCTGTTGCTACACTTCTTGATTAAAGAAAAGGCGTTAACACGGAAATTAGCGTCTTATCAACCTCAAGCAATTGGCACATTTTGTCATCTTAAAAGACACTCCACGAGTGTCTTTTTTTCTATATCCAACAAGGACTTACTCATTTCAAAGTATAAATACATAAAATAATGTAAATCATTACACGCATGAATCACTTTCTAAAAGTTATAAAGTAGATTCAAAATAAAAAAGCACTCTTAACTAGAGTGCTTTTTACTTTCAAACAAGGAGGCTACATATATGGATAGTACTCTCGTATTTAACTTCGGCATTGGTATTGTCATTATTTTATTTGTCTTTTTTGTACTTTGTATGAGCGGGGTATAAAAAGGCGATTTTCGGGCGTCTTTTTATACATACATATGTATTACTTGACTTCTATAAAGGTAGTAACCATAATAGTTACAGATATACAAATAACTATTCACATATCCACAAATAGGAGGAAGAAAAATGAAACATGTAATCGTTTATGCACACCCGAATACAGAAAGCTTCAACCATGCGATTTTAGAAACGGTAAAAAGTGAATTAGAAGGAAAAGGTCACGAAGTACGCGTTCGCGATCTATACGAATTAAACTTTAATCCAGTATTAGGCGCTTCCGATTTCATCTCATTTTCTAAAGGAAATACACCAGAAGATATTAAAGAAGAACAAGAACATATCTCTTGGGCTGACAGCATTACATTTATTTATCCAGTTTGGTGGGCGGGACTTCCTGCTATTTTAAAAGGATACGTTGACCGTGTGTTTAGCCATGGATTTGCTTATGCTTACGGTGAAAACGGTATTGAAAAGTTATTAAGCGGTAAAAAAGGATTGTTATTATCTACAATGGGTAATACGAAAGAGGCATACACAGCAGGCGGCATGTTTGATGCAATGAAGAAAACAGCGGATGTTGGTATTTTTGAATTTACAGGCATTGAAACAATTGAGCATACATTCTATACAAGTGTTCCTTCTGTGAATGACAGTGTGCGTAAACAATATCTTGAAGAGGTTAAAGACGTTGTGAATCGTGCGTTCTAATAAAATTATATCAGTGATTTTCTAAATATATCAGCGCAACTCATATTATATCAGCGATTTTCTAAATATATCGGCGCAACTCAGATTATATCGGCGATTTTTCAAATATATCGACTTACCGACAAAAATCGACACTAGTCACAACTGAATGTTAGCCCACACCAATCGGGCTGCCCGCAAATATTAGAAAAAAAGCTGTTCCAAAGTTTGGAACAGCTTTCTTCATTACATCTTCTCAATCCACTCCGTCAAGTTATGCACAACTTGCGTTGGTTGTACTTCGTATTCTGTTAACTTCTCCACAGTTGTGACTCCAGTGTGGACAAGAAGGGTATGCATGCCAGCATTTATTCCTGCTAAAATGTCTGTATCGTAGTTATCCCCAACCATTAATGCTTCTTTTTTTTCTATGCCAAGTACTTTTAAAGCTTGTTCCATAATGATTGATTCTGGTTTTCCGATAAAGATTGGATCCACACCTGTTGATACTGCTACAACTGATGTTAATGAGCCGTTACCTGGTAATAATCCGCGCTCAGTCGGAATGGCAATGTCTCCATTTGTGGAAATAAACGTTGCGCCGTTACGCACAGCAAGACACGCTTTTGCTAACTTTTCATATGTGATGTCACGATCTAAACCAACAACAACGAAATCAGGATTTTCATCCACAAGTTCAAATCCTTTTTCCACAAGTGCATCGTGTAAGCCTTCTTCACCAATCATATATACAGTTGCGTCTTGTTTACGTTCATAAATGAAGTTCGCAGTCGCCATACTCGTTGTGAATACTTGCTCTGCTTTCGCTGGAATATCGAAACGAACAAGTTTTTCTGCCACTTGTTCTGGTTTACGCGTTGAGTTATTCGTAACGAATAAATAAGGAATGCCGCGCTCTCCTAATGCTTTTACGAAGTCGCTTGCCTCTTCAATTTGTTCTTCTCCGCGATACATCGTACCGTCTAAGTCAATTAAGTAACCTTTATACATCGATTATGTCTCTCCTTCTATGCTAACGTTCTCACCTTATCATACCACTCTTATATTACCCGCTTTTTCCAAAGAAAAAAACGCTTTACCTAAAAGCGCCCCATAACGTTCATTTTTTCTCTTTTACTTGGTAAGAACAACTACAATCGCCCTCACACATATTTGCTAACGTCTTTACATCTGCTCCTGCAAATAAACGCTTATACATCTCTTTTTCATCTTCACATACTTGCGGGAATCTCTCTGCAATTTCCTTTAACGGACAGTTTTGTTTTTCAATTACGAAAGAATTCTCTCCATCTCTCTTTATTTGAACCATATAACCGTTTTTCTCTTGCATAGCTGCTATCTCTTGCACTTTATATGCTAAATTCTTTTGATTACTCACTCTCTTTTGTAACTGTTCTTCCATTCGCTTCGTTCTCTCTTTTAAAACGTAACGAAGTATTTTTTCATCACCCATTCGAGCTAAATCTTCTAGCATATCAATCGCAAATTGCTTATACTCTTTCGGGAATGTATCTTCTCCCTTTTCACTTAATCCATACAAATAAGTTGGTCTTCCGACATGTTGCCTTACCATCTTAGAATAAATGAGTCCGTCTTTCTCAAGATTACTTAAATGTCTTCGGATCGCCATTTCTGTAATCTCTAAAACGTCAGCTAGTTCAGCTACCGTGTGCTCTCCCTTTACTTTCAACAATTGTACAATTTCGTCTTTCGTAGTACGTGCTTCCCCCATACTTCACCCTTCTCCCTTTTCTTTCTCACATACAATATAAGATCCCCAAAAGGCATTCTCTGGGGATCTTATAAGCATAATTATTCTGGTACAAATGCAGATACAGGTCCTAATTCCTTTTCTAAATAACTGCGAACATTTGCTGGGTATTTCTCTACCACTGCAATATGTTTTTGAATCGTCTTATATAATTCATCATGATTCATTTGAATATAGTCTTGCGTAAGCATTTTTCGAAGAAGGATAATTTCTTTCATCCCTTGTCCATCTTCTTCACTTATCACTCGCTCGTCCATTAAAATATCAATAATATCTTCATAGCTTCCTGGATCGCGCATAATAAATCCATCAATCATCGCATTCCCGGCATCTAATACAGTATCAATAATAAGATGGGCTATGCGCTCTAATGCGTAAAATTCAAACTCGGTTTCATATATCTTTTTCTCTTGAAATGTACTTGTTGCTCGTTCTAAACATACTAGCATTTGTTCTATTTTCTTTCTGTCTACAAAATACATGAATGTCACCTACCTGGAAATTAAAGCATTTACATTTTAATTGTAACGCTTTCTTCTGAAAAAATCGACAATTTTTCGAATTCACCTTTTCTCCGTTATTTGTTATAGTTATATTTGTATGATTTTTGAAATTGGAGGAATGGAATCTTGGAACGTGAACTCGCACTAGAAATTGTCCGTGTAACAGAAGCAGCAGCCTTAGCATCCGCACAGTGGATGGGCCGCGGAAAGAAAAATGAAGCAGATGATGCAGCAACTACAGCAATGCGTGATATGTTCGATTCAGTAAACATGGCAGGTACAGTTGTAATTGGTGAAGGAGAACTTGATGAAGCACCGATGTTGTATATTGGTGAAGAACTAGGAACAGGTAACGGTCCAGAAGTAGACATCGCCGTTGACCCATTAGAAGGTACAAACATCGTTGCAAAAGGTCTTGCAAATGCAATGGCAGTTATTGCAATCGCAGACAAAGGGAACCTTCTTCATGCTCCTGATATGTACATGGAAAAAATCGCGGTTGGTCCAAAAGCAGCTGGTAAAATTAGCTTAGATGATCCAATTGAAAAAACAATTGAAATTGTAGCAGAAGCTAACAATAAAAAGATTCGCGATCTAACGGTTATCGTTCAAGAACGTGAACGTCATCAAGATATTATTGATCGTGTTCGTGCAAAAGGTGCGCGCGTAAAATTATTTGGTGACGGTGATGTTGGTGCGTCAATCGCAACAGCACTACCTGGAACGGGTATCGACTTATTCGTAGGTATTGGCGGAGCTCCAGAAGGTGTTATTTCTGCAGCAGCATTAAAGTGCCTTGAAGGTGAAATGCAAGCTCGTTTAGTTCCAATGAACGAAGAAGAAGAAGCTCGTTGTCGTGAAATGGGATTAGAAGATCCTCGTCAACTTCTTATGTTAGATGACTTAGTATCTGGGGATGATGCAATCTTCTCAGCAACTGGTGTATCTGCTGGTGAGTTATTAGACGGTGTTAAATTCCTTGGTGGAGATTTAGCTGAAACATACTCTATCGTAATGCGTTACAAAACAAGAACAGTACGATTCATTAAAACGCATCACCATTTAGATCATAAACCACACTTAAACTTAGATATTTAATAAAGGAGCCATGTGTATGGAAGAACGTTTCTTTCTGTACGACGATACTGTCGCTACAAAAACTCGTTTCGTTAGCTTTATGGGAGAAAATGAGCGTCACGATTTAGCGCTATTATACTCCGATCGTCATTACGGTAAAACAATTGTCCTTGATATGCAACGCAATAAATTTGCAATCATCGGTGCTGACGATTTAAACGAACCAGGCTACTTAGAGCACGCATTTTCTATGACTGAAGAAATTGCAGAAGAATTACGCTCATTTTTATTTGAACTTATATAATTTATCTTAGGCACCAGCTGTTTTAGCTGGTGTTTTTTCATTATAAGTATTTTTAATTTTCAAACTAATATGTTATGATTAAGAATAAATCTATTTGGGTAGAAAGGACGTTATCTACGTATGCCAACATTTACTTTGTAATGGACCAGCAATTGGATAGCATTACTCTCAAAAAAGCACCACGCTTTTTCAAGGGAGTAGTCTGCCCATTCCCATTACAAAGGAACGTAACGCATCTGTAGTATGATGTTTACGGAGGTTCCTAAGGGAACCTCCTTTTATTTTTGTCTTTTTCTCATGTCTTCATACTACAAGACATCCAAATAGCTGTATTACGTTCCTTTGCCACTACTATAAGAGGTGAAGGAAAATGCAGAAAGTACAACTTTCTTGGAGTTTATATGAAAATGAACAAAACACAATCGAAAAGTATTGTAAAAATTGCAGACGCACTACCCTATTTACCGACACAAATATTCGTAGGCATAACGCCAACGGAAAAAACATATACCGCTTTGCCATTTATAAATGTCCGAAAGATCATACGTGGAATCAAAAACTGCGTATTTATAAATCATTTACTGATCACGTTGAAACAGTCGATATGACGCAGCAAGATCAAGCCGAAACAACTACTACTATTTCCATTATGCAACATAAAGAAAACGGCATAGCTAAAATCACGATCGTATTAGACATCGTTTTCGGTTCCCACCGCATCGATAAAGCCTTATCCACATATATTTCCGACTGGAGCCGTACACGCATTGTGGATAAAATTAAAAATGGGGATATTCAATTGAATGGACAACAAATGAAGCCAAATACAATACTATCTGAAGGAGATTATATCTCGATTTGTTTATAATGCAAAAAATCCTCTTACAATCGTAAGAGGATTTTTTTATTTCTTCACTTTTCGCAATACGAAGTGTGCACAACCGAAGTTACAGTACTCGTATAAATACTCCGTTAACGTACTAATTTTCGTATCATATGTCGCACGCTGGTTACTATCATCAAAGAATCCGCGCAATCTAAGTTGCTCATATCCCCAGTCTCCAACGATATAATCATATTTATTTAAAATTTCTGCATAGCGCTCTTTAAATGCTTCTTCACTAAAACCGTCACGAAAGTTTTTAATTACTTCGTACTGCACATTATTAATGCTCACCGTAGCATGAATCTCTTGCTTTTGCTCCATCATTAACTTCCTCTCTAAGCATTCTTCTTTTTATCGTATCACAAAGCATAACAACCAACAATTTCAAATACAAAAAATTGCAAATTAGTACATGCTATGGAGAAGGAGGTGATACATCGTGAAAAAACAAATTTTACTTTCCCTTCTCACTATTTCCTTATTTGCAGGGTGCCAATCAGCGAACAAAGCTGAAATGGAACGTGAAGAAGGAAGCCGTGTTCTTGTTTCCAATAAAAATGACATGTATCATACGGAAAATACAAATACACGGCTCACAAGGGTCGGCTATTCATCTAAACAAAAGCATGAAGTATCTAACAAACAAGTAGGAGCCATTAACCGTGAGAAAGTTGCTGAAATGATTACAAGTATGACAGTCAAACTTCCTGACGTTACAAACGCTGCTACGCTCGTTACCGATGATGAAGTATTTGTTGTATACCGTGCAAACACAACGGATCCAAAACTCGTAGCAGATCAAGTATATAGAGCTGCTTTGTCCATCGTCCCTCGCTATTATAAAGCATATGTATCAACAGACCAAAAGTTGATTTCCCAAATTCAAGGTCTTCAATCTGGCGCATTAAATGATACAGAATATACGCAAAGCCTCGATATGCTAAAACGTGAAATGAGTAAAAATCCTCATTTGAACAATACGGGAGATCAGACTTTGAATGATATGATTAAAAAGTAAAACAGGTGGAGAAAATCTCCACCTGTTTTACTTTTTATTTTTTATTACGATTCGCATAAACCTCCATCGCATCACACATAAACTGCGCTAACCCTTCACCAAACTTATCGATATTTTTCGTAAAGCGCTCATCAGCGACGTACATTTGACCGAGTCCTTTAAAAGCATCTAATGAATATGCACCGAAGTTTTGCAAGTAATCGTACCACACTCCAATTGCTTCTTGTGCCTCTTTAGAATCTGGTGCTCCGTGTCTAAGCGCTGCTAAATTTCTATAAATAGCATTAAACTCCTCTTGGTTCTCTTTTGACATACCTTTTGCATATTCGTTCGCTTTATCTACAGCTGCATCTCCCCATTTTTCCCGTGCTTCTTCTTCATATGGGTTATGGCTGAAATCGAATCCTTCAAATTTCTCTTTATTCGTCATTTCAATCTCTCCTTTTGTATGCTGAATTGTTTTATCAATCGTCGCAATCACCTTATCTAATCTAGCACGCTTTTCAAGAAGCATTTTCTTATGAAGCTCTAGTGCCTCTTCGCGATCAAATGATGGACTCATGATAATCTCTTTAATCTTTTTCAAAGGGAAGCCTAGCTCTTTAAAAAACAAAATTTGCTGCAATGTCTCTAAATTTTCATTGGAATACAGACGATATCCAGACTCTGTCGTCTCGTCCGGGGTTAACAACCCAATTTCATCGTAATGATGCAGTGTGCGCACACTAATTCCAACTAAATCAGCTACTTCTTTTACTCTCATTGTCATTTGTATCTCCCCCTTAGTACATACGATAAAGTATGACGCAACGTTAGAGTCAATAAGTAAATTCATTTTATCTTAAAAAGTTTCATCTCTTCTATATTTGATGCATAATAGTTATGTACATATATTAGAAAGCGGTGAAAGTATGGTTTCAAATACTGTAATTGCCAGCATCATCTTTCAACTCATTGTCTCGATTCTGGTCCCAATTATTGTACTCGTTTATTTCCGTAAAAAATATAATATGAATTGGAAAGTAGTCGGCATTGGTGTTCTTATCTTTATCGGATTTACCCAAATTCTTGAAACACCATTCCACCTATTTATGCGCGGTAATCCAACAATCGCTCCATTTTTAGAAAATCCGTTTGTCTTCGCAATTTATGGCGGATTGACTGCTGGTATTTTTGAAGAATTAGGACGCTTCGTTGCCTTCTTCTTCTTACTAAAAAAATATCTAGAATATAAAGATGGCTTCGCTTATGGAATTGGTCACGGCGGAATTGAATCTATTTTAATTGGCGGTTTTTCTGCATTACAAGCATTAATCTTTGCTAATTCTATTAACGATGGTAGCTTCGCTCGACTGATTGAACAAAAACCCGAGCTGAGCATTTTACAGGACATGTTAATTCAGCAACCTGCCTACTTATACTTCCTTGGTAGCTTAGAAAGAATTATGGCACTCGTGCTTCAAATCGCCTTTACAATGCTTGTTTTATACGCAGTAAAACAGAAGAAATATATCTTCCTAGTATACGCTATACTATTCCACGCATTTGTAGACTTTTTCGCGGCACTTTACCAAACAAAAACAATCAATATCTTCGTTGCAGAAGGAATTACACTTCTTTGTACAATTGGCGCTGTCGTTCTTATTCGCAAAATGAAAGCGAAATTAATGAGTGTACCGGAGTAAAAAATAAACCACCGATTGGTGGTTTATTTTTTATGGATTGTCGCAATGCTGATAGCTTTTTCCTTCTTGCAGCTGCCTCTTTGTTTCTGCATCTATAACGATATATTTATGAAACTCTTCTACTTCATTTTGAGAAAAGGAAGCAAAAAAATAAACTTGGCGATCAGGATGAACAAAAAAATCTTGAAGCATCACACTACTCCGACAACCCACGGCTGTTTTTTGTAGGAAAGAAAATTCTTCATCGGGCACTTCTTTAAATAAGATTTTTTTTCGAACACTATATGCTGCATTATTGTATTCTTTATAAATTTTCTTATCTAACTGTTTATAAAAAATATCCTCACTCACAAATGACTTATTTCGATTGCTTGGATAATTTACTTTTTGATTCGACTCTGCATAAGTTGTGGACAAGTGTATAAAAAAAACAAAGACTAACTACAATACATATCATTTTATTCATGATTGCACCTCAAATGTTCATTATCCACATTACTTTTCCACATATTTAAATCCATATGCCGTTTTCCAAGAAAAAGGAATTATTTCCACATTTGTCGAAGTATATAGCGTCAACTTGAAAGATGGGGATGAATTATGAAGAAAATTATTGTAATACGACATTGTTCAGCAACTGGGCAAAAATGTGATGCTGAATTAACGACCGATGGAAAAGACCAAGCAAATACCCTTGCTACATTCCTCTTAGAAAATCATCTACAAATCGATCATATTATTTCAAGCCCATTTGTCCGAGCTATCGATTCCATTCGGCCCTATGCGCTCCAAGCTAACTTATCTATCCAAGAAGATGATCGATTAACTGAACGCATATTGAGCAACGTTCCAATGGATGATTGGATGCAAAAACTAGAATCTACTTTTACAAATATAGATATTGCCTTTTCAGGCGGAGAGTCAACAAAACAAGCAACAGACCGTGCCATATCGCTTATTCAAGACGTTTTACAATTAAACCATACGACAACACTACTTGTTACACATGGCAATTTACTTACGCTCATTTTAAAGCATTTTGATCATACGATTGGCTTTAATGAATGGAGAACTTTAACGAATCCTGATATTTACGAAATTACAATCGACGAACAATGTATCATAAAATGCTTATGGGAAGCATCGTCTAAGTAATATCCCTTTCCAAAACATTCAGTTGACGCCACGAGAAGAAACTGTACTAATAATAGAAAGGGGTATCACTCCATATGTACGAAGATGTACTTGCTCTACTACATAAAACAAATGTTTCTTATGAAAAATTTGAACACGAACCAGTACTCGATTATGAGACAGATCGGATTGTACGTGAGAGACTCGGCTTACAAGGCACTCCAAGTAAAAGCTTATTTTTAAAATCAAAGTCTGGAGATTATTACGTATTTTTTACGTTAGAGGGCACAAGGCTCAACCGGGGAGAGATGAAAGAACTAACAGGAGAACGCTTATCTCTCTGTTCTCCTGATGAACTGCGAGACAAAACTGGTTGTACGCCGGGATGTGTGGCTCCTTTCGGATATTCACACGATGTAACAATTATTGTGGATAACGCTATTTATACGTACGATAAAATTTTAATTACACCTGGTGTACCTGAATTTACAATTGAATTATCCACAGAAGAATTAAAAAAGATTTTATTAACATGTCCAAATACCGTTTTAGAGTATAAACAAAAAGAGAGCTAATCGTTAGCTCTCTTTTTCATTATTTAGCTTCTGCTGTTTTTTCTTTTGCAGAACGTACTTGCTCGTCCGCATGGTAAGAAGAACGCACAAGTGGGCCAGCTTCACAGTGGCTAAATCCTTTGCTAAGTGCAATTTCTTTAAGCTCTGCAAATTCTGCTGGTGGGTAATATTTAAGAACTGGTAAGTGCTTCTTAGATGGTTGTAGGTATTGCCCAAGAGTTAAAATATCCACATTATTTGCACGTAAGTCATCCATTGCTTCAATTAAATCTTCTCTCGTTTCACCTAAGCCCACCATAATGCTCGATTTAGTTGGAATATCAGGCTGCATTTCTTTCGCTCGACGTAAAAACTCTAATGAACGTTCATATTTTGCTCTAGCGCGAACTCGGTCAGATAATCGACGTACTGTTTCAATGTTATGGTTTAAAATATCTGGTTTTGCATCCATTAACATTTTTAAGTTTTCTTCTACTCCACCCATATCAGATGGTAATACTTCGATAGACGTGAATGGGTTTTTACGACGTACTGCTCGTACTGTTTCAGCAAAAACAGCTGCTCCCCCGTCCTTTAAATCATCACGTGCAACCGCTGTTATAACAACGTGCTTTAAGCCCATTTGTACTACTGAATCTGCCACGCGTTCTGGCTCTTGTAAATCAAGCTCAGTTGGTAAGCCTGTTTTAACCGCACAAAAACGACAAGCACGTGTACAAACCGCACCTAAAATCATAAATGTTGCTGTTTTTCTTACAGCCCAGCATTCATGAATATTCGGACATTTTGCTTCCTCACAAACTGTATGAAGATTTTTAGAACGCATCATTTTCTTTAAGCCTGTATAGTTTTCATTCGTGTTTAACTTAATTTTCAACCATTCGGGCTTGCGCTTATATTCTGTTTGTTTTGTCATGGTTATCAACTCCGCACAATATGAAATAGTTTACCGTGTTCGCTTCTTTCAATGTAACATATCTATTCTAACGTATGAAAGCGATTTGCTCAAATGAAGATTCTAAGATTTTTTCCAATCGTTCCCTATAATGAAATACTCCGTATATCCCACACTAAAAAGAGTGATGTTGTGAAAGGAGTCTATTTCATGCTTCGAAAAATTTCTCTTTTGCTTTCTATTTGTTTTCTTCTCCACCAAAACATCGCTTACGGTGAAGATAATCAGCAAAGCATATACGAAAAGCGCATGGCACTATATAAAGAAACCGAGCAGTCTTCAGGCATTCCATGGTATTACTTAGCTGCAATGGATCAATATGAAAGAAATATACGGAGCGTAAGAAAAGATATTCCGAAAAAACCAGATGCCATCATTTCCCTTTATTTCAAACCAGAAATATGGGCTGGACCTATTAATAGTAACGATACTCTTCCCCATACAATTTCTCTATTTGGCGGAATAGGTTTAGATGGTGACAAAGATGGATTTGCAAATGCAAATAGCGACCGTGATCTTCTGCATACCGCAGCGACTATTTTAAGGAAACAAGGAACATCAGAAGACCGTATTAAAATTATGCTCTGGGAATATTATAGACGTGCCAAAACAGTTGATTTAATTAGCGAATACGCCCAAATTTATAAACATTATGGACGTATTAATTTAGAAGGAAATGCTTTTCCTCTTCCGATCCGTAGTGACCATAGCTACCGTAGTACTTTCGGCGCTGGAAGAAGTTTTGGCGGCAGAAGGATTCATGAAGGAACCGATATTTTTGCCAGATATGGCGTGCCAGTAAGATCGACTTGCTATGGCATTATTGAAACGAAAGGTTGGAACCGCCTTGGTGGATGGCGCATTGGTATTCGCGACCTTCATAACAATTACCATTATTACGCTCATTTAGGCGGGTTTTCAAAAGAAATACAGCTTGGACAAATTGTTGAGCCAGGGAAAGTAATCGGATTTGTTGGTAGCACTGGTTATGGACCTCCTGGTACAGCCGGAAAATTTCCGCCCCACTTACATTTTGGCATGTATAAAGACAATGGCTATACAGAATGGGCCTTCGATCCATACATGCATTTAAGCCTTTGGGAGCGCAAAGAACAAGCAAATACAAAACGATAACCGTAGCTGCATTGCTACGGTTATTTTTTATCCAGTAAAAGTCTGACTGAGCCGGGTTTCACTTTATTTACAACTAACTATCTGTTTTCTTTTTATCAGGTACAGCAACACTTCCGCTTCCATAATACGTAGGCACTTCCCCTTGAACGATACGCGTCGCAATCGGAACATTTTGTTTCACCTTTATCTCTTTCGTATGAAATGGAATAATCACTTGCAATGTTACTTCCATTTCCATAACAATTTGAATCGCTGTAGTATTAATCCCATGCGGCTCAATTTTTTGTTTAATATCTGTATTCACATGTCCAACTGGCGTGAAATGAATCGGAATATCTGGTCCTATATTACCAAGAAGTGCATTATCAGTTACACGCCCAAAAGGAACTGCCATAGTCGCGCCGTTTTTTTCAGCAATACCTAGCTCCTTCAACTTCCCTTGTTCTACTTGCTGTAAATATTTTTCTATGTACGTGGTCGTTGATGTTACGATTTCATTTACTTGCTTTGTATTTAAATTAATTGTGGATACTTTTCCGTTTTTATCATTCTGTACTTTCATTAATGAATCTACATCGAATCCTTCATTAATTCGATCCTTTACTGCCTTCGTCATAATTGCCGTCGCCATTTTATGTGTCTCTACTTCCCCATATTTAATTAAGGTCGGCTGAATATTATTATTCACAATCCACAACCCTTGCGTAAGTAATATAACAAAAAGAATAAACGACATAAGCAGTATATACCGAAAGGCAATAGGTCCCCTTCGAAACCGCGAGTTTTTCGAGCGAAATATACTCATAAAAAAACCTCCTTCTTATATCATTTCTATGCAAGAAGGAGGGACGATATATGCTTATCTCATTTTTAATAATGCTTCTTTTCCAATCGTACCTGCTGGAATGCCTAATGCTTCAGCTCCAGTCGTTACCGATTCTAGTGGCGCTTCAAGAAGTTGTTCAATCGTTCTTACACCAACCGCACGGCCAGCAATAATTCCTCGATCACCTAATTTCTCATTTAAAAGACCTACATCTAATGCACCACACATAATATATCCTTTATCGCTCATTACAGCTAGCAAATTCGTCTTTGGAAGTTTCACGCTAACTGCAATAAACGTATAATTATCAATTATAATTGGCTCCACATTAACCATAGTTCACACTCCTCTCTTTCTTATCTGTATGACAAGAGAAAAATGAGTGTTACAAGTTAACTAGCCTATAGTTTAACGGAAGATGTATAAGTTATTAACATATCTGTTAACACATCTCTAAGTAGTTCTGGCATATAATATTGTTTGCCAGAAAGTGTGGATAGCTCTGGGTATAAGTAGCCAAATGTAAACATATCAATCGTTCCTACTGTATATATACGATCTAATTCCAGCGATTCCCCGTTAATTAATACATCTTCGAGTAAAATTTTATTCCCGGGAATCGTATCTGGAATGACTTCTACACCAGCGTAAATCATTTTCCCCATCACTTTTCCCCGAAATCCGAATCCTTTCACCTCAAGATTCTCCATATTCGGCTTACGTGCTTTCAAAATAACTTCTCTTAATATCTTTCCTGGAACTTTCAAAGTACACGGATTAATTGGATGTGGACAAATTCTGTGAATATCTCCGCGCGTTACAACACCCTCTTCTAACCCTTCAAGAAGTACACCAGCGTTCACCATGCCAATCTCTGCATTGCACCATGTTTTCAGCGCACTTGCTAACATGTGAGAAAACGGCGTCTCATGAAACCAATCAACCGGTAATGACTCTTTTAAATGAACGACAGACTCTGCCATTATATGCTCACTTTCTTCCTGCAGTATTTCAATTGTGGATAACGGCTCGCTATAAGCACCTAACCGTTCCGTCTTAATCGCCCTACCGTCTTTTTTCAGCAATTTCTTCATCTCTATATCCACAGTAAGCTGCACGTGACCAACGTAACGCCCCCACTTTTCACAACAACAAAGTAAAGTATTATTCAGTAGAATACCACGCTCAAATAAATGATGCGTATGTGCTCCTAAAATAACATCTATATCATAATGCTCTGCCATATACTCATCCATACTTTTTCCAAGGTGAGAAAGGACAACCGTAATATGAGCCTCATCTTTCACTTCTTCTAAAATAGACTCTAAATGAATAATGGGATCTTCAATATGCCAATCGAGCATCTGATAAAACTCTGGATAAGCTACCGTTAATCCGATAAAAGCAATGGTAATCCCAACCGTCGTTGTATGCAATTTATAAGGCCTTGCCCATGACGGACGTACCCCTTCTTTTTCAAATAAATTTGCGACAAGTATTTCAAATCCAGCATCATCATAGAGCCGATTCAAATGCTCCTTCGCTAACGTAATTCCTTCATTATTTCCGATCGTTACATAATCATATAACGCCTCATTCAAAAGCTTCGTATTCCCAAGTCCATTCGTCGCTTCCGAAATACTATGAAAACGATCCACATGATCGCCGATATCAACCGTCAAAACAGTCTCTCCCGCTTCCTGTCTTCGCTTTTTCTCCCCTAGAACAAACCGAGAAATTTGCGGCCAATTTTCAAAATGACTATGTATATCGTTTGTATGATAAAGGTGGATGATTGTTTCTTTATTTGTATTCAGAGAAAAAACCTCCTCTCAGTTCCTTACTGCCATTTACGCTATGCGCACACAATAATCCTGTAAATACTTTTCGTCTTTTCTTGCTATTTTACATTGTACTCGCATTGTGAGAAAAAGCAAAACAACTTGAAATCCCCATATATCCTTGTCCTGTTTCTATTCATCTTATTTATTATTTTTAATTCTTGTTTTTTAGATATGTGAAAAAATGGTTTGCATCAACCTTCACATGCTATACCTCTACCATAATTCGAAATTTACAAATTATTTTATTTTTCCGTTATAGCTTCTCTTACTATTTATATGCTTTATTAATCTAAGTGTTTGTTCAACAAACAACACATACAACAGCAACCATTTGCGACAAAAAAGATTATTACCACAAAACAAAAAAACACACGAGTCTTACACACCGTGGATTACTCGTCTGTTTTTTATTTTTGTGTTGAAGTTATTCAAAGAAGATATTTAGAATTTCTAAGCAATTCTCCAATTCACTAGTACTGACTGAAACGTTTGCTTTTTCTAGATTTCTTTCTTTAGGATGAATGTTTCGTATCGCCTCTATATATGCGATACCACGCCCATTACCAAATAATTCTTCAGCTTCAATATTTACATGGTCTGGCTCTTCATCATAACCATCTTCAATAATAATAGGAGCGACCCATACACTATTGTGATGTTTATTGAATGAGTTTTCCGATAAAACAACAGCATGGCATTGCTTATTACCTAAATCTAATTTAACAATTTCTCCTTGGTTCAAACCATTATATTCATACTCAGTTTTAGTAGAAATAGCCTTAAAAACTTCTAAACATTTATCAACACTATCTTCTTCAGCTTCATCCACTATAGTTACCATGGAGTCACTATTGCCAATATAACTTGATAAATATGGCGTTATATGTTGCGTTAAAACCCAACCAGTTATTAGTGATTGTTGAGTTTTAATCTTGATACCATCTGGCTCCAAATACTCTTGATTAGACAGTGGACAAACTAAAGCATATCCATTAATCCGGTTGAAGGCATGGTCAGAAACAACCATGAATGGTCTATACCCTCTTTGTTCACTTCCTTTAGCATCTCTCACCTCTTCCTTAAAAATTTCTCCTCGATTTAATTCCTTTAATTCTTTTCTCATAATAGGATTTCCCCCTCTTAAATTCTTTTTTATAAACGCCCTCACTAAATATTTCCGTTACTAGCTTAGGCGAGCACAAGAGGTGAGAATAAAAAGTGTAGAATTAAAGGTAATGCTTTTCTTCTTCTTCAATTCGATCCCAATTAATTTGTTTTCTCTCTTTTATTTTTGAACTCTTTAACATTAATTTTTCATATGGAGTTAATTTTTCATCAACTTTCAAAATAATTGATTTATTTTTCTCGTCTATTTTGATTTCTAAAAATGAGTCAACATCTAAACCTAAAGATTCTAAAATATTCTTGGGAATCCTTATTGCTTGGCTATTCCCCCAATTTTTCACCTGCACTTTTTGCATAGTGAAAACCTCCTAATGATTTTAGGCTAAAACTAAATTAATATTTATAAAATTATCCTCAATTTAATCTACTGTATAATATACGAACTGATATTTGAGCATTCCTTTTCCTTTTCATTACAAATTCCTCCTTTAAATTAGATATTCAATCAACATTCATAAAAAATACTAGATCACTCACAATTTAATCTACTGTATGATATACGAACTAATATTTGAACACTCCTTTTCATTACAACACCCCCCTTTAAATTAGATTTTTCCTAAAGCGTATCGCTCTAGGATAACTAAAGTATATACTACATATATACAATTGTCAAATTTATAAAACAATTATATATATGTAGTATATACAATTGTTTTATAAATGATTCAAAATTTCTTTTTTAATCCACATTGAAATAAACAATTTAAAATAAAAAAGACGAACTTCAAAAGTTCGCCTTACATACTAAATCATAAAATATTTTATATTAACCAATAGAACCTTCCATCTCAAACTTGATTAGGCGGTTCATTTCAACTGCGTATTCCATTGGAAGTTCGCGAGTGAATGGTTCAATGAAGCCCATTACGATCATTTCTGTAGCTTCTTGCTCAGAAATACCACGGCTCATTAGGTAGAATAATTGTTCTTCTGATACTTTAGATACTTTCGCTTCGTGCTCAAGTGAAACGTAATCGTTTTTGATTTCGTTGTAAGGAATTGTATCAGATGTAGATTGGTTATCCATGATTAACGTGTCACACTCGATGTTAGAGCGAGAGTTTTTCGCTTTTGGTCCGAAGTGTACGATACCACGGTAAGTTACTTTACCACCATGCTTCGCAATCGATTTAGAAACGATTGTTGAAGACGTGTTTGGTGCTAAGTGAATCATTTTCGCACCAGCATCTTGGTGTTGGCCTTTACCAGCAATCGCGATAGATAATGTTAAACCACGAGCGCCTTCGCCTTTTAAGATAACTGCTGGGTATTTCATCGTTAATTTAGATCCGATGTTACCGTCAATCCATTCCATCGTTGCGTTTTCTTCACAAACCGCACGTTTTGTAACTAGGTTGTATACGTTGTTCGCCCAGTTTTGGATTGTTGTATAACGGCAATAAGCATCTTTTTTAATGATGATTTCTACTACCGCACTGTGAAGTGAGTTAGTAGTGTAAACAGGTGCTGTACAACCTTCTACGTAGTGTACGTGTGCGCCTTCGTCTACAATGATAAGCGTACGTTCGAATTGTCCCATATTTTCAGAGTTAATACGGAAATACGCTTGAAGTGGTGTATCAACTTTAACACCTTTTGGAACGTAGATGAATGATCCACCAGACCAAACTGCAGAGTTTAATGCAGAGAATTTGTTGTCTGTTGGTGGGATTACTTTTCCGAAATGTTCACGGAAAATATCTTCGTTCTCTTTTAATGCGCTATCTGTATCTTTGAAGACGATTCCTAGAGCTTCTAGGTCTTCTTTCATGTTATGGTATACAACTTCAGATTCGTACTGTGCAGATACACCAGCTAAATATTTTTGCTCAGCTTCTGGAATACCTAATTTATCAAATGTTGCTTTAATTTCATCAGGTACTTCATCCCAAGACTTCTCAGATTTCTCAGATGGTTTTACGTAGTACGTAATTTCATCGAAATCTAAGTCGTTTAAGTCGCCGCCCCATTGTGGCATTGGCATTTCGTAGAACTTATCCAGTGATTTTAAACGGAAGTCTAACATCCACTGTGGTTCTTCTTTCATACGTGAAATTTCTTCAACGATTTCTTTTGTTAAACCGCGTCCAGCACGGAAAATCGAAACGTCTTTGTCTTTGAAACCATATTTATAATCGCCGATATCTGGCAGTTGCTTCGCCATGTTGGTGTGTCCCTCCTTAGATAACCTCGTTTTTAGGAACCTTTAACATTACTTATCTTCGTTTAAGCCCTTTTCTAACGCTTTCCACGCTAATGTTGCACATTTAATACGTGCAGGGAACTTGCATACGCCTTGTAATGCTTCAATATCTCCTAAATCGATGCTGTCATCGTACTCTTTTCCTAGCATCATGTCAGAGAAAATTTTCGAAAGCTGAAGTGCTTCTTCAATTTTCTTACCTTTTACTGCTTGTGTCATCATTGAAGCTGAAGACATTGAGATTGAACATCCTTCGCCTTCAAACTTCGCCTCTTGCACAATACCTTCTTCTACTTTCATCGTAAGTTGAATACGATCGCCGCAAGTTGGATTGTTCAAGTTAACGGTAACACTATCTTCTAATACGCCATGGTTACGAGGATTTTTATAATGATCCATAATAACTTGACGATATAACGTATCTAAATTATTAAATGACATTTGTGAAATACTCCTTTGTCTTGATTAGCGAGTCAACAAATGTATCAATTTCTTCTTTTGTATTATATAAATAGAAGCTCGCACGTGCTGTTGAAGAAGCTTTTAGCCACTTCATAAGCGGTTGTGCACAGTGATGTCCTGCGCGAACTGCAATGCCTTCTACATCTAATACAGTCGCTACATCGTGAGGATGTACGTCTTCAATATTAAATGTAACAAGACCAGCGCGATGCTTTGGACCATAAATTGTAACGCCATCTACTTCTGATAGTCTTTCTAAAGCGTATTGCGCTAATTCATGCTCATGCTTTTCAATATTATCAAGACCGATTTCTTCTAGGAAATCAATTGCCGCACCAAGTCCGATTGCATTACCGATAATCGGTGTACCTGCTTCAAACTTCCACGGAAGCTCTTTCCAAGTAGATTCTTGTAAATCTACGAAATCAATCATTTCACCACCAAATTCAATTGGCTCCATATTGTTTAGCAATTCTTTTTTACCATATAATACGCCGATACCTGTAGGGCCACACATCTTATGAGCAGATAATGCGTAGAAATCACAGTTTAAATCTTGTACATCTACTTTCATGTGAGGTGTACTTTGTGCACCGTCAACGACCATAATTGCGCCATTTTCGTGTGCAATTGCTCCGATTTCTTTTACAGGGTTAATCGTTCCAAGTACGTTAGAAACATACATGATAGAAACGATTTTTGTATTCGGTGTAATTGTTTGACGAGCATCTTCTATTGAAATTGTCCCATCTGGTTGAAGCGGAAGATATTTTAAAGTTGCACCAGTTTTCTTCGCAACTTGTTGCCACGGAATGATATTACTATGGTGCTCCATGTAAGAAATAACGATTTCATCGCCCTCTTTTACATTTTCAAGACCATAGCTAGCCGCTACTGTATTTAATGCAGTTGTCGTTCCGCGCGTGAAAATAATCTCTTCCATTGATTTCGCATTGATAAACTTGCGAACTTTCTCACGTGCACCTTCATACGCGTCGGTAGCTTTCGTACCGAGCGTATGAACACCGCGATGCACGTTAGAATTATATTCTTTATAGTAACGTTCTAACGTTTCAATGACTTGAATTGGTTTTTGAGAAGTTGCTGCACTATCGAAATAAACAAGTTGTTTGCCGTTCACTTTTTGATCAAGAATTGGAAACTGTTTGCGTATTTCATGAATATTCATTAGCGAACTTTCCTTTCAATTACCTCAACAAGCTGTGCCTTTACTCCTTCAATTGGAAGCTCATTAACTACAGGTGCTAAGAATCCATGGATGACTAAACGTTCTGCTTCGCGTTTTGGAATACCACGGCTCATCAAGTAGTATAGTTGGACTGGATCTACGCGACCTACTGAAGCTGCGTGACCTGCCATTACATCATCTTCGTCGATTAAAAGAATTGGGTTTGCATCACCGCGAGCTTTTTCATCTAACATAAGAACGCGAGAAGATTGTTGTGCATTTGATTTAGATGCACCGTGTTCAATCTTACCAATTCCGTTAAAGATAGATGTTGCACTATCTTTTTGTACACCGTGTTTTAAAATCCAACCTTCAGAATGTTTACCGAAGTGAACAACTTTAGTTGTAAAGTTTTGTGTTTGGTTACCACGGCCAATTGTTACTGTTTTCGTATCAGCATATGAACCGTCGCCCATTAAGTTCGTAACGTTCTCTGAAATTGTGTTTCCGTCATTCATAAGGCCTAGAGCCCAATCAATACGGCCGTCGCGTCCTACAACGCCGCGGCGGTTAACGTAAGTTGTTACGTCTTTTGCTAATAGATCAACCGCACCGAATTTCACTTGTGCGCCTTGTTCCACGATTACTTCTGCTACGATATTTGCAATACCTTTAGCATTTTCATTTGCAACATAGTTTTCTACATAAGTTGCAGTACTGTTCGCATCAGCTACGAATAGTACGTGGTTATATACGTTAGCTTCTTCGCCGTCTACTAAGAATACAGCTTGAAGTGGAGTTTCAAGAACAACGTTTTTCGGAACATATACGAATGCACCACCGTTGATTAATGCAGCATGAAGTGCAGTTAGACGATGCTCGTCTACTTTCACGCCGTCTTTCATTAAGTACTTTTGTACTAGTTCAGCATGCTCAGTTGCTGCTGTTACGATGTCTGTAAAAATAACACCTTTTTCTTTTGCTTCGTCTGCTAAAGAAACGAATGCAGTTGTACCAGTGCGTTGTACTAATACGCTGTTATTTTCATCGATTAAGTTTTTCACTGCTTCTGGAAGTTCAGTTAAAGAACTTACAGGCTCTTGCTTAGCAGCGTCGCCTTTTCCGATAAAGTCCCATTTGTCAATTTTCGTTTTATCAGGCGTTGGCATTGGAAGTTCAGTTGCTTGTGCAAGAGCTTGTAAGCGGAACTCAGTCAACCAAGCAGCTTCGTTTACTTCGCTTGCGCGTTGACGGATTGTTTCTTGATCGAAAGGTAATGTACCGATTGTCATGTTTATGCTCCTCTCTTACGCTTCTTGCTCTGTTGTTTCGTCTTCAATACCTAATTCTTTTTTAATCCAGTCGTAACCTTCAGCTTCTAGACGTTGTGCAAGCTCAGGGCCACCAGATTTAACGATACGACCGTTCATCATAACGTGAACGAAGTCTGGAGTGATGTAGTTTAATAAACGTTGGTAATGCGTAATCATTAGGCAACCGAACTCTTCGCCGCGCATTTCGTTAATACCTTTAGATACAACTTTTAATGCATCGATATCAAGACCTGAGTCGATTTCATCTAAGATTGCGATTTTTGGTTCAATCATCATTAATTGAAGGATTTCATTACGTTTTTTCTCTCCACCAGAGAAACCTTCGTTTAAGTAACGTTGTGCCATTTCTGGATCCATTTCTAGGAATTCCATGTTTTTATCTAATGTACGGATAAATTTCATAAGAGAAATTTCATCGCCTTCTTCACGACGTGCGTTAATTGCAGAACGTAAGAAGTCAGCGTTTGTTACTCCGCTAATTTCACTTGGATATTGCATTGCTAGGAATAGACCTGCTTGTGCGCGCTCGTCTACTTCCATTTCTAATACATCTTCACCGTCGATGATGATGCTACCTTCTGTTACTTCATACTTTGGGTGACCCATAATTGCAGAAGATAAAGTTGATTTACCTGTTCCGTTAGGTCCCATAATTGCGTGGATTTCTCCACCTTTTACTTCAAGGTTTACACCCTTTAAAATTTCTTTGCCATCAATTGATACGTGTAAGTCTTTAACCGTTAATGTAGAACCAGCCATCTCAATACCTCCATTAATCCTATATATACATTTTAAAAATTCCTAAAACGTTCATATTCTCATTTTATTCTCATTCTAATTTTATATCAAATAAAATGATATCGCAAACGACGAAAAAAAGTAACCGTTTTTTCACAAATGTATATAAGTATTTCCTTCACATCTTTCTATGATACACCTTTCTTCTTATTTATATAAAGAAAAAAGGACTGGTAATTTTCCAGCCCTTTCCTTATATTTATTCACTTACCGGAAGTACAGCACCTTTATATTCTTTATTAATAAAATCTTGAATTTCTTTTGAATGTAGCACTTCTACTAGCTCTTTAATTTCTTTTTTCTTCTCATCACCTTTACGAACTGCAATGATGTTTGCATACGGAGAGTCTGCTCCTTCAATCGCAATTGCATCCTTTGTTGGATTTAATTTTGCATCAATTGCATAGTTTGAATTAATAAATAAAGCATCACCTTCATTATTTTCATACAGCTTTGGTGACAATCCAGGCTCTACATCTGTTTTAAACTTTAAGTTTTTCGGATTTTCGACTACATCTTTTACTGTTGCCTTAACAACATCTACTCCGTCTTTTAATTTAATAACGCCGCCTTTTTGTAACAGTGCTAGCATACGGCCACGCTCCGCTACGTTATTACTCATAATCACTGTCCCGCCATCTGGTAAGTCTTTTAAGCTTTTATACTTCTTAGAATAAATACCCATCGGCTCTAAATGGATTTTTCCTGCGTTTACAATTTTATATCCCTTTTCTTGAATTTCTTTATCTAAGTACGGAATATGCTGGAAGTAGTTCGCATCAATTTCTTTATCCGCTAACGCTTTATTTGGCAGTACATAATCCTGAAACTTTTTAATCTCTAACTTAATGCCTTTTTTCTCTAATATCGGCTGTGCCTTTTCTAAAATAACAGCGTGCGGCACGTTAGAGGCTCCCACAACAAGCTTATTCTCTTCCTTCCCTCCGCAAGCAGCTAATGTAAATACAGATAATGCTGTAACAACTGACAATAGAATCTTTTTCATATGACGTCCCCTTCTCCCTATAGTTATGTAGTAAAAAAGGACCGGCATACACCAGCCCTTTTTCAGCAATTATTCTTTTACAGGAACAACTGCACCTTTATATTCTTTAGTAATAAAGTCTTCAATTTCTTTAGAATGTAATACTTCTACAAGCTCTTTAATCGCTTTTTTATCTTTATCACCTTTACGAACCACTAGTACGTTTGCGTATGGAGAATCATCGCCTTCAATTGCAATTGCATCTTTTTCTGGGTTTAATTTCGCATCAATTGCATAGTTCGAGTTAATTAAAACAGCGTCGCCTTCTTTATTGTTATACACTTGTGGCAACAAACCAGGCTCAATATCCGTTTTGAATTTTAAGTGTTTCGGATTATCTGCAATATCTTTTGGAGTTGCACTAACTGGATCTACTCCGTCTTTAATTTTTAAAATGCCTTCTTTTTGTAAAATTGCTAAACCACGTCCATGGTCAGTAACGGAATTACTCATAATAATTGTCGCCCCGTCTGGAAGTTCTTTTAAACTCTTATATTTTTGAGAATATACACCAATTGGTTCAATATGAATTTTCCCTGCTATTTCAAAATCATATTTTTTATCTTTAATTTCTTTTTCTAAATACGGAATGTGCTGGAAATAGTTTGCATCTAATTCCTTATCCGCTAACGATTTATTTGGCAACACGTAATCTTGGAATTTTTTCACTTCTAATTCAATTCCTTTTTTCTCAAGTAACGGTTTTGCTTTTTCTAAAATTTCAGCATGCGGTACGTTAGAAGCACCAACAACAAGTTTCTTTTCATCTTTATCTTTCCCGCCACAAGCAGCTAACCCAAAAATTGAAGTTGAAATAAGTGCCGTAAGTAATAATTTTTTCATTTAAAATATCCTCCCGTTTTTATTATCGTTTATCTATTCGAGTCGTTAAACTATCACCAATCCACTGGATTAAAAATACAACTAGTAATACACAAATTGTCGCAACGATTGTTACATCGTTATTCCCTCTCTGGAATCCTTCTAAGTAAGCAAGTGTTCCAAGGCCACCAGCACCAACAACTCCCGCCATTGCTGTATAGCCTACTAAAGCAATTGTCGTAACCGTAATACCAGATACTAATGCTGGTAATGATTCTGGAATTAACACTTTCAAAATAATTGTGCTTGTTTTTGCTCCCATTGCTTTTGAAGCTTCAATTACACCTTTATCAATTTCGCGAAGTGCAATTTCAACCATTCTCGCGTAGAATGGTGCGGCTCCAATAATTAAAGCCGGCAGAGCTGCACTTGCTCCAAGAATTGTTCCAAGAAGAATCTTTGTAAATGGGATTAATAAAATAATTAAAATGATGAACGGTATAGAGCGGAATATATTTACGAATGCTCCAATCACCGTATTAATTGATTTGTTTTCCCATAAATTATCTTTTGCTGTCATGAAGAGTAACAATCCTAAAATTAGTCCTAAAACAAATGTCGCAAGGGCTGCGATTGCCGTCATATATAACGTTTCACCAGTTGCTTCTAACATTTGATTCCAATCAACATTTGCGAGTAACTTATCCATGTGCAATCACCTCCAGCTCTACTTGATCTTGATGAATTCCTTCTATTGCTTGCTGGATCGCTGTTTCCTCACCATTTAAATGAACAACTAAACTACCGTAAGAACCGTTATTCGTTTGTGCAATATTTCCTTGCAAAATGCTAACTTCTATATCACTGCGTTGCATTAATCGTTGAAGCACTGGTCTTTCTACAGCCTCACCGATAAACTGCAAACGAATTACTTTTCCATCTGGATATTTTTCAATTAAATTTTCAATTGTTTCATTTGTATCTTCAGAATCTGTTAACTGCTGTACAAATCGTTTCGTAATATCTTGCTTCGGATTACGGAATACATCAAGTACTGGACCTGTTTCTACAATCTTTCCTCTCTCCATTACCGCCACTCGGTTACAAATCTTTCGAATCACGTGCATTTCATGTGTAATGAGTACAATTGTTAAACCAAGACGCTTATTAATGTCTAATAGTAAATCTAAAATTTGATCTGTCGTTTCCGGATCAAGAGCTGACGTTGCTTCATCACATAAAAGCACTTGTGGATTGTTAGCTAATGCTCTTGCAATCCCGACGCGTTGCTTTTGTCCTCCACTCAGCTGAGATGGGTACGCGTCTCCTCTTCCTTCTAATCCAACAAGATGAATTAATTCATCAACACGTTTTCTTCTCTTCGCTTTATCAACACCTGCAATTTCAAGTGGAAACTCAATATTTTCACGTACAGTTCGTGACCAAAGTAAGTTGAAGTGTTGAAAAATCATTCCGATTTCTTGTCTTGCCTTACGAAGTTCACTTCCTGTAATTGCTGATATAACACGATTCGCAATTGTAATTTGGCCAGAAGTCGGTTTCTCTAACTGATTAAACAATCTGATTAACGAACTTTTTCCAGCGCCGCTATATCCAATAACACCAAATATTTCGCCTTTTTCTATTTTTAAATTGGCGTTATCTACAGCAGTGACATCACCGCTTTTCGCCTTATATATTTTCTTTACGTTCTCTAATAGAATCATGATGTTCACCCCTTTTTTGTTTGGATCGACTCCGCAATTTTTTATTTTTAATGCGTGTAGTCCACTGTTATCATTACTTTTATTATTTGAATGTCCTCCACATTCAAACAATAAAAAAACCTTTCTGCTTTAGAGAAGCAGAAAGGTTTATATGCGTATATAACAACATTATCCCTCTCTCTCATCTCTCAAAGCATTCGCTTTGCAGGAATTGGCACCATTTCAACATAAGTTGACGGTTGCCGGGCTTCACAGGGCACAGTCCCTCCACCTCTCTTGATAAGAGAAATCAGATTCAATTTTCGTCTGATTTGAAATTTATGAAATTGTCTATATTTTATGACTTGAATTGTATCAATATACACTCACCATGTCAACAGAAATTTTCGCAAAAAATGAAACTTCAGAATTTTAAGCACCTACTGACATCGGTTTACATATATGAAACATCGATTCCACTAATAACATCGTTCGGTACGTTCCTGAATATTGTACACGTCCATCGTTCATTAACATTTGCAATCGTACATTTCCATTCACCAATTGTTCTATATCCTTTTCATCTAAGCAAATGATTTGTTCCGTTCCTCTTTCCTCATGTACCAGCTCTATATAATCTCTTGAAATTTGTAACGAACAACTTTCATCTCCAAAGCGAAAATTAACAGTTTTTTCTTCTTGTCTTAAAAGCGGTTCTAAATGATATTGACCATTAGCGTAATTTACAAATGATTGAAGCAAAGAATATAATCTCACCCTAAATCACATCCTTCATATCACTTTCTATTACATACCATTCCCTCTCACTAAAGAGCAATCCTGTTATTTTCGCTCGACAAATACTGTATCCACCCTGCATCTCGACATATTTCCCAAGAAATATGTCGAGGCGGCAAAAATTTTGCCGCCTACTTTAATTCCGTATATAAATATTCAACCGAATGAAATGCGTATATCTTCTTCATCAGTGTCCCATTTTCAAAAACAAGTAAACAAGGTACACTTTCAATCCCATACTCTTTCGCTAAATACGGAGCATAATTTAAATCTAACATCCCAATTTTGAGGCCTTCAATTGTCATCTCAACAACTGTTAACATCTTTTTTGCTAATTGGCATGTTCCACACATTGGAGTATATACATATAATACTGTTTTTTCTTCGTTCTCTATTAGGGCTGTAGCTTCGGCTCCTGTCCAATCAATCACTTCTATCATTCCTTACCGTAAATATTCTGTATAAACGTCAATGTCGGCTCCCCATAATACATTTGCTAAGTGTGTAGATGGCGCAGTTGCCACTTCTCGGTACGAGCGATCAATATAGATATGCTCGGCTTGCGGAAATTCTTTTCGAAATTGTTTCCTTAACTTTTCTCCAGCATCATCAGCATCCACTAGCACATACACTTCCTTATCAAAAAACTGATCAACGAGCTCATCCATTTTCGACAAACCAATTGTACCATTTGTACAAACAATTTCCACCGGTTCACGAATAATAGATTCAATCTTTCTTCTATCTGATGTACCTTCTACAATAATGACTTTTTCTACATAAATCATATGTCATCACCCGATCACCATATACTATATAACCTTGAACTTAGTATATAGTATATTCGTTATTTTCATGTTGTTTCCTGTTTATTTTTGCAAAAGAAAAGCGGAAGCGGCTCGTTTAGAACAGGAGGGCATTGGAACTCCTGAACTAGAGGCGCCTTTTGCCTCAAGTGAAGGAGTGAAATGACCGACTGTTCTAGCCGCTGGAGCTAGACAACGAAAAGCGGAACCGACTGTTCAGCCCTGTTGGCTAAGGTTCTTTCGTACAGAAGATGCTTTTTGTCTTCTCGTACGGAAGGTTCTTAGACATGAAGGGCTAGGAGGTGGAGATGGACAATGAAAAGCGCAAGCGGCTCGTTTAGATTGTGAAGACTTATGAAACCTTACCACAAAACAGTTTTTCTCATAATAGCTTATTTATTTACATATAACTTGAATTTCATTATTTCACACAAAATAAAAAAGGACAGCACAAAGGCTGTCCTTTAGTCGACTATAATTAGTCTTGGTTTGTCATTTCTGCATATTTTTCTGCAGTTAATAACTTCTCAACTTGGCTTGCATCAGAAAGTTCAACTTTAACCATCCATGCACCCTCGTATGGAGATTCGTTAACAAGTTCTGGTTGGTCACTTAATTCTTCGTTTACTGCTACAACTTTACCGCTTACAGGTGCGTATAACTCAGAAACTGTTTTAACAGATTCTACGCTTCCGAATGGCTCGTCAGCTTCGATTGTTGCACCTACTTCAGGAAGTTCAACGAATACGATATCGCCTAGCTCACCTTGTGCAAAGTGAGTGATACCGATAACAACTTCATTACCTTCAGTTTTTACCCATTCGTGTTCTTCAGAGTAACGTAAATTATTTGGAATGCTCATGACTGTACCTCCAGTGAATGTATTAATTATGTAAAAATACCTTATTGGTACTTTTTCCACACACTTTCAAACTGCTCTTCGTTAAAACCAAGTGTTACATTCGTTCCATCTGTTACAATTGGACGTTTAATCAACATGCCATCAGATGCTAAAAGCTCATACATTTCGTCTTCGCTTGCATCTTTCAACTTATCTTTTAGACCAAGTTCACGGTAACGCATTCCACTTGTATTAAAGAATTTTTTTAATGGTAATTCACTTTTTTCATGTAAATTACGTAAATCTTCTTTTGATGGTGGATTTTCAACAATATGAATCATCTCATATGCTACATCGTTTGCCTCAAACCATTTCTTTGCCTTTTGACATGTGCCACACTTTGGATATGAATAAAATGTTACTGTCATAAATTCACCTACTTTTTTACTAACCTTTACCTTTATCATATAGAAAACGTTTTATTATTTCAAACCATTATTCGCTAAACTTTTACTTATTTCGTGATAATTTTTAATAATCCTGCGAATTTTTCTTATTTTTCCGCCATTTGTTAAGAAAAAAATAAATATATAAATTTTTTAGATTCTGCACCAAACATATATCTTAAACAAGCGTTTGATTAATTCTCCATTTTTCTTTCTTAACCTTTGAACTACAGGAGTTTCTTCCTACCGAACATACAGCTTAAACAAACGTTTGATTAATTCTCCATTTCTCTTTGTTAACCATTGAGTTACATCAGTTTCTTCCTACCGAACATACAGCTTAAACAAACGTTTGATTAAAAAATAAGAAGCCTCGTTTACAGGCTCCCTCATCATCTATTCAAATAATCTGCGATGGTTTGAAATACGACGATATACATATTATGAATACTTTCTTCTGTATTTCCACCATTAGATAAACCAATTGCCCATTGTTGCCCTTCACCACTTCCGATATTTGCAAAGCCTTGCGTATACATAGCATTTACATCTTTTCGTGCACTGTTATACTCTATTCCTTTTGTAATAAAAATTGAATATGATTTATCTTGTAAACCGATAAAAAACACTGGTTTCTTTAGCGATGAAAATACATTTTTATACTGCTCTGTTGAGGCTTCTTGAAAGTGATCTTTCATTATTAGAAAACCATCCACTTCCTTAGATTTCTTTTCCAGTTCCTCTAACTTCATTTCTTCAAACTTTACATTCCTAAACGTATCTTTCGGCTTTTCTCCAACAACTCCAATTACGAGTGCTCTTCCGTTATATTCTAATTTCTCTCCTGCTTTATCCTTTGCACACCCAGCACCTACTAGGCATATCAATATAAAAAATAAGAAATACGATAAACGCTTCATTTAGCACCCTCTCCTTCTTTTTAGTCAAGTGACAAAAACGTAAGGTTAATTCAAGAAAATGTAAGTAAAATCGATAGCCCAATTCACGTTTCTATATTATAATCAATTGAATTTACTTACATTACTAAACATAGGAGATCAACATGAAGAAATTTAAACTTTCATCTTTTCTTCCGTTAAGTTATATACTTCTACTCGTGCTCGTAAGTCCCCTTTACGACGTATTAAATAAATCGACTGTTCACGCAGTAGACGTTACAACTGTAGTAGATGATTGGATTCCATTTGTAAAAGCATTTATTATTCCTTATTTACTTTGGTTTCCATACTTATACGGCGCACTTATTTATTACTGCTTTGCTGACCGAAAGCAATATTATGTCACTTTAAGTAGTGTTATTTTTGGAAAGCTTGCTTGTTTTTCTATTTATTATTTTTGGCAAACAACTGTACCGCGTCCGACTGTCGTTGGAACAGATGTATTTTCTGAACTAGTTCGCTATATTTATAGTATCGATCAACCAGTAAACTGTTTCCCTAGCATTCACGTTCTTACTACATTTGTAATTATGTTAGCTGCCTTTAAGCGTAGAGAACAGCATGCTTTTGAATATTACATCCTTACTTTCTTCGGTACACTTATTATTTTATCAACGCTATTTACGAAGCAGCATGCCTTTGTAGATGCCGTTTCTGGAATGACACTTGCAAGTATACTTTACTTCGGCGTTCAGCTCTTATTGGCCAAAGAACCAATAAGAGTTCCAGTAAAACAAAATCATAGAATGTAGCATGACAAAAAAGCAGACTGTGGCTTATCAGTCTGCTTTTATATATTATTAAGGAGATTTTCAATTTAAGATTGCGGTACAGTCATATCACCAGAGTGAATACGACCTGCTTTTTTAAGAGCAATGTAAAGTATATAAGAAACAGCTACTGGAATGACGATATAAGTAATTACCATCGCCGGGAGAACTTCCCATCCTTGGCTGGAAATTAAATTAATTGGTGCGATAAGAGAACTTAATCCAAGACCTGCAATTTCCTTTCCTGCTTCCAGTTGGAAAATTAATGCGGATACTGGACCGACTATAGCACTGGCAACGACAGTTGGGACGAGAATCATTGGATTTTTAGTGATATTTGGTAACTGTACTTTCGGAGTACAAAGTGCTTGAGCTAATATGCCACCTAAATTATTTTCTTTCGCTGAGATGACAGAGAATCCGATAAACTGAGCGACGCATCCGGCAAGAGCAGCACCACCTGCAACACCGTCTAAGCTAAGTGCAATTGCTAACGCAGCTGATGAAGCTGGAGAGATAAGTAATAGTCCCCAAACGACTGCAATGACGATAGAAGCGATGAATGGGCTACCAGCTGAGCTATCTTTAATAAACGCTCCAACTGTATTTAAAACAGGAGTAATATTATGAGATAACCAAATACCAACTAAACCAGAACCTAATATGGCCGCAAATGGAACGAGCATCATATCTAACGCAGTTTTTCCACTTAAACGTTTACCAATATATACAGCTAAAGTTGCTGTTAATAATGCACCGATTGGCTCACCTGTTTTAATAATTAGACCAGCTTCAGTAATTGAAATGGATCCGGCACCAATTGCTCCGGCTACCATCGCTGAGAAGATTACAAGACCGTTTGCACCGAGCATAAAAGCAATTCCGGCACCAATTGCCGGTGCCATTAGTGATTTTGCAACAACTCCGATTGTAATAAGTAATGGTATATCAACAATTCTTCCTATATTTTCGATCAGTAAACCAATTCCGAGGGATACGAAAATACCTTGTGCGATTCCAGCAGATGCTTTAAATACACGAGACATTATATATTCCTTCATTTGTTTCACCTTCTTCTATAAGTTAGTAACCAATTGTTTTCATATAATCACGTAAAATATCGTTTGATTTTGCGAATCGAGATTCTTCATCCTCTGTTAAATTGAGTTCTACAACTTCTCTTATACCGTCTCTAGTAATAATAGCTGGTACTCCTGTACAAATATCATATTCACCATACTCACCATCTAAAATGGCTGATACAGCAATGACACGGTGATCATCATTAAAGATTGAACTCGCAATATATGCTAGAGAATTTCCAATTCCGTAATAAGTAGTTCCTTTACGTTTATAAATTTCCCAACCAGCTTTTGCAGTCTTCTCAACAATTTCATCTAAATCTATTTCACCAAATCGTTCTTTTTGTTCTTCTAAAATTTGCAGAATTGGCTTTCCACCAACAGTTACATGAGACCAAGCAACCATTTGAGAATCACCATGTTCTCCTAATGAATACCCATGAATACTACGAGGGTCTACATGTAACATTTCAGATAAAATTGTTCTTAAGCGAGAAGAATCTAATGATGTACCTGTACCGATTACGCGATTTCTAGGTAATCCAGATAATTTCCACACTTCATATGTAATAATATCAACTGGGTTCGATGCAAGTAAGAAAATACCATCAAATCCACTTTCCATTACGCCGCCAACAACACTTTCCATAATCTTCGCACTCGCTCCTAAAGTATCTAAGCGACTTTGCCCTGGTTTTGGTGCTGGCCCTGCTGTAATAATAACAATGTCCATATCTTTGCAGTCTTCATAGCTTCCTGCATATACTTTTGTTCTTGTATTTGTAAAGTTAATGCAATGTGATAAATCCATCGCTTCCCCAACTGCACGTTCATGATTTATATCAATTAATAATAGCTCTTCGCAAATTCCTTGATTTACAATGGAATACGCACAACTTGATCCAACTAATCCAGTACCGATAATTGCAATTTTTCTTGTATGTCTTTTCATAGCAATCTCTCCTAATTGATCATATAATCTATTTCTTTTGCTCTTTACACTCCTAATTATAGAGGTTATCACGATAGAAACCATGGATACTTTGTGAAATATTGAACAAAGTATTTGTCCTTTTTGCGAATTGTTATATTCCATTTTCGTCATATTTGTTACAATTGGAAAAATATTTATTATGTATTTATTGACATATAAAAAAAGAAGACGAGCGAATAAATTCGCTCGTCTTCTTTTTCCTGTTATTCCGCACTTAATTGACTTTTTAATTGCTGCACAATCATTGGATTCGCAGGTGCTGCCGGTTTGTAATAACTTTTTTGCTTTGCGTACTCATACATATTACGTTGGCGCATCTCATCTTGATTACGAATTTGAATTAACGTTTGATGTAACTGCTCATTATCAGACTGAGCAATATAATTTGCATAGCTTGTTAAACTTGCATTTAATCCTGCTAAATAATCATTTACCATATCTTTTTCATTCATGTTCCGCTTCCTCCTATCCTAGGAAAGTCATTAATTGCTGTTTCGTATTTCGTGCATCTTGCGCATCCTTTTGTAACATTTGTTTCAATTGTGGATCTGTACACGTTTCTGCATACTGCTCCAACTTGTTAATAATTGTTGCGTGTCCACCAATTAAATGACGTAAGTTTTCTACTTCAAGCTCTGTTAAATTTTGCATGGAATACTCCTACCTTTCTTTATTCGTTCACTGTTAGTATTTAGCTATTTTTTGATTGTATACATGAATTAACTTTTTCACGTGCATACAAAATAAAAGATGAATAGCTAAGCCATTCATCTTTTATACTGGTTATGTATTTATTTTTATAGAGATACAATCATACTTATACTCACAAGTAAGTTCCATACAATGTGTAAAATAATACTAGGTATAATAGATTGCGTCTTTTTGTATAACATTGCAAATACCATTCCCATAATCGTTGCTGTAATTAGAAGACCTCCATGAAGAATTCCAAAAATGAAGGAAGAAATAATGATACTAACTAAAAAATTATATCTCTTTTCTAAAAATCGATATAAAATACCTCGAAATAGAATTTCTTCTTTAATCGGTGTAATGATAGCAACACTTAACACATATATAATACTTTGTATGCTATTTTGAAGCCTTAAACTCCCTAATTGTTCCTTTTGTTCCGCTGCACTTTCAAAACTAAACACATGTAACATTAAATATTGTGATACTGCAATGATAATAAAACCAATTAATAGATATAAATATGTCTTTCCACTCTTCAAAACGGATACATCCCAAATAGATTTAATAAAATGAAAAACCGGTTTATAGGCTAATAAAACGATAGCAACAACAATTGCATCGAATAAGAGTAAATAATATCCTTCTAATTTAGTACTTAATGCTTCTTCTCCATAAATCTCAAAGGCTAAACCAAGAAATAATCCTCCTAGGAGTGAAATCCCTATAATCATTGCTATCATTACAAATAGATTTTTATATGTTATATTCTCGATTTTTCTTTCCACACTATACGCTTCTAACACTGTTTTACTCACAATATCCCTCCAGTTATTCTCATTTACCTTATTAAAATCCTTGAATTCTAATATAGGGATAATATAACAAAATTTACAAAAAGAATAATATGCAATTTTACATATTATGAAAACTTTATATTTTATAGTTTTAGGGATAGGATGGCTATGCAATAATTATTATATGAAATTTCAAAAAACACTTCCTATCCACCATAATCCTCGCATCATATAAAACTTATTAGTTAAAGGAGCAATAAACATGAAAACACATGACTTCCTTACAGAAATCCAGAAGGGCTCTGAGCCTAGTCCATATCAAGACCCCATCGTATTCAGTTTCGTTTGCTTTTTCTTAGCGATATATACATTTTTCAAACCTGCAAAATAATATCATTTCATAAGAAAAAGCCTACCATTCTTTTCGAATCATATGCACTAAAAAACCTTAGAATCACTTCTAAGGTTTTTGTTTACCTTGCTTCTTATTCACGTAACCCTTTAATAAACGTTTCCAATAATACATGTAAACTTATATCTAGATCTAACGGCAAACCAAATCCGCCTTGCTGTTCAATCGAAGCAAATCCATGACAAATACTTCTGAATCCGCGTGTCGCATGAAGTGCATTCTCTCCTTCTAAGCCATACTGTTGTAATACTTGAAGACAAAGCTTTACAATTCCGTCACCTGCTTTTCTTACTTCTTCATCTCGTAAAAAAGTTGCTTCATATAGTCCAGGATGTTTTCGGACAAATGCTACATACGCTTCTCCTAATGCATGAATTGCTTCATCCATACGTTTATCCTCGGCCGCTTCTTCCAGTCTGTTATACAGCTGTTTGATTCCGTAAATACCAAGATTTTTCCGTACATCTTGTAACCCTTTTACATGATTATATAGTGAGGGCGAACGTATCCCTAACCTTTGCGCTAATGAAGCTAACGTTACTTCTTGTATTCCATTTGTATCTGCAATTTCTGCAGCTGTTTCTAAAATTTTCTGTAATGTAAGTCCGATTCTCGGTGACATAAATTAACCCTCTTTCTTACTTTCTATATTCCGTTTCGCTTCCTTAATAGCAAGCTCTATGACAGTCCCTGGATTCTTTATCATTTCCCCATGCCCTGCCGCAAGTAAGGAAGGCTCATATTCGCTTAACTTCTCTGCACTTTGTAATGATATTTCTTTGCTCCACGTTGCCATCGCAGGAAACGGAAACCAAAATTTCATTTGTCCCGAAACAGCCATACCTCCTCTTGTTTGGAATGCATCCCCAACAATAAGAGCTTTATTCCGTACATCAAGAAACGACATGGATCCTGGTGTATGTCCCGGTGTCATAATTGCAAGAAGCGAGCCAACTCGGTCGCCATCTTCTAATAAAACATCAGGTACCGTTTTTACTTTTTTAGGTACACCGCCTTTTATCGGTATATTCGGTTCATCCTTTTGTAACGTCGTATCTCCTTCTAACAGCTTTGCGTCCCGCTTAGAAATATAGACTGGAACATGAGGAAGTACTTCCTTTAATGCGTCTAATGCACCGATGTGATCATCATGCGCATGTGTTAATACAATTTTAGTAATTGGTTTTCCTATTTTCTCAGCCGCCTGTAAAATACCTTTTGCGCTATATGGCAAAGCCGCATCAATTAAAGTTAAACCATCTTCTTCCTCTACAAAGTAACAATTTACAGGAAACGCTCTTGGCAAAAATGACAATTGATATAACGTTTTTTCATGTATCATCCTCATAGTCCCATCTCCCTTTTCACGAAAACTAATACCATTAGTTTTATTATACTAATGGTATTAGTTTTATGTCACTAAAAAATTTCTTTTTTTCAAAAAAAAGAACAGTAGCCGTATAAACGACTACTGTTCTTTAAAGATATTAAACTGTGTAACGCTCATCTTCTAAAATTTTCGCAGCGATTTCACGTTTCTTCGGAATTACGTTAAGTGGTGTGTGACGAGTTAATTTACGTAATGATGATAACATCATGCGCAGCATGTCGCCGTTTTCAACTGCGATAAGTGTTTCTTTCGCATCTGCTTCGATTTCGTTGAATGCTTCTTGGCAGAATACTTCAGTGTATAACACTTTTTGTTTATTCTTTTCAAGACCAGTTGTTTTGATCGCTTTTTCTGTACGAAGAACAGCTGATTCCATTGCGTATAGATTGCTTACGATGTCAGCGATATTTACAAGAATTTCTTGCTCTTTATCTAATGCTTTACCATATTTTTGAGCCGCTAATCCAGCTACCATTAAGCCGATTTTCTTCGCATTAGTTACTAAATACTTTTGAAGTGCTAATGGCTCATCGCCTACTTCTTCTGGCATCATCATCATTAACTCTTCTTGTAATTTTTGTGCTTTTTGAAGAAGTGGTAATTCACCTTTCATCGCTTTACGTAAGAACGTACCTGGTACGATTAGGCGGTTAATTTCGTTCGTTCCTTCGAAAATACGGTTAATACGAGAATCGCGGTACATTCTTTCAATCTCGTACTCTGCCATAAATCCATAACCACCGTGAATTTGAACACCTTCATCTACTGTATAGTCTAATACTTCAGAACCAAATACTTTGTTTAAAGAGCACTCGATTGCATATTCAGCGATAGAAGCTGCTACTGCTTTACCGTCTTTTACTTCTTCTTCAGATAATGTGCTCATGCGGCTTTCGAATAAACCTACTGTACGATATACAGAGCTTTCAGCTGCATATGTTTTTGCTGCCATATTCGCAAGTTTCTCTTGAATTAATGGGAAGCGAGCGATTGGTTGTTTGAACTGTTGACGTTGGTTTGCATATTGTGCTGAAATTTCTACTGCACGTTTCGCAGATCCAACTGTACCAACACCTAATTTATAACGACCGATATTTAAAATGTTGAATGCGATAATATGACCTTTACCGATTTCGCCAAGTAAGTTTTCTTTCGGTACTAACGCATCTTCTAAAATTAACGTACGAGTTGAAGAACATTTAATACCCATTTTCTTTTCTTCTGGGCTTGTAGATACGCCAGCGTAGTCTTTCTCTACGATAAATGCTGAGAAGTGCTCGCCATCAATTTTTGCATATACAACGAATACGTCAGCGAATGCAGAGTTTGTAATCCATTGTTTTTCACCGTTTAATACATAATGTGTACCTTCTGCATTTAAACGTGCAGTTGTTTTTGCGCCTAATGCATCAGATCCTGAACCTGGCTCTGTTAATGCGTATGCAGCTAATTTTTCACCAGTTGCAAGTAATGGTAAATACTTTTTCTTTTGCTCTTCGTTACCGAATAATACGATTGGTAAAGATCCGATACCTACGTGAGCACCGTGAGTAATTGCAAAACCACCAGCGCGAGAGAATTTCTCTGCGATTAACGCTGAGCTTACTTTATCAAGACCAATTCCGCCGTACTCTTCTGGTACGTCAGCGCCTAATAAGCCAAGTTCTCCAGCTTCTTTTAAAAGACGAACTGAACGATCAAACTCATGTTGCTCTAAATATTCAAGCTCTGGAAGAACTTCATTTACGATAAAGTCCTCTGTCGTTTTAGCAATCATTTTATGCTCAGATGAAAAATCTTCTGGCGTAAACACTTGATCAATCGTAATCTCATCTACTAAAAAGCTACCGCCTTTAACCGCATTTCCTACTGTTTTTTCCATGAAAATTTCCTCCTTCATATTTTCATGAGCCGCTTCTCTCTTTTTGAAAGAAGCTGGCTCTCCCTTTTTTTATAAACCTTTGTTGCTTCCATTTTTTTATAATCCAGTTCCAGCGGCTAGAATGTTCGGTGGCTTCGCTTCTTCCTACGAGGCAAAGAGCGCCTCTACGTCTGAAGCTCCATCCCCCTCACATTCTGAACGAGCCGCTTCCACTTTTTTTCATAATCCAGTTCCAGTGGCTAAAACAGTCGGTCGTTTCACCCCTTCCTGTGAGGCAAAAAGCGCCTCTTCGTCAAGGCTTCCAACGCCCTCCTGTTCTAAACGAGCCACCTGCACTTTTTAAAGTAATTCAAATACTCCCGCTGCTCCCATTCCGCCGCCGATACACATTGTTACGATACCGAATTGTTCGTTGCGACGTTTCATTTCGTGAATAAGAGATAGTGTTAGTTTTGCTCCTGTACAGCCAAGTGGATGTCCAAGTGCGATTGCACCACCGTTTACGTTTACTTTTTCTTCATCTAAACCAAGTTCACGAATAACTTGGATCGATTGAGAAGCAAATGCTTCATTTAGTTCGAATAAGCCAATATCAGATAACTCTAAGCCAGCTAGTTTTAACGCTTTTGGAATTGCAGCGATTGGGCCGATTCCCATTACTTCTGGTGGTACGCCAGCTACTGCAAATGAACGGAATTTCGCAAGTGGCTTCATGCCATCGCTCACTGCTTTTTCGCGATCCATTAATAATACAGATGCTGCACCATCACTCATTTGTGAAGAGTTACCAGCCGTTACAGAACCGCGAACGTTAAATGCTGGGCGTAATTTCCCTAAAATGTCTAGTGTCGTCTCTGCTCTTACACCTTCGTCTTGTGCGAAAGTGATTGTTTCTTCTTGAAGTTTATTGTTTGATCCAACCGAGCGTAACGTCACATCTACAGGTACTGTTTCATCAGCAAAGTTTCCTGCAGCTAATGCTTTCGCAGCACGTTGATGACTTCTTACTGCAAATGCATCTTGCTCTTCACGAGAAATTCCATATTTCACAGCAACTTGCTCTGCTGTATGTCCCATACCCATATAATATTCTGGAGCCGCTTCTACAAGGCGACTATTCGGACGAACAACGTGTCCCATCATTGGAACTAAACTCATTGATTCTGCTCCGCCTGATAATACAGCTTCAGAGTGACCAAGCATAATACGCTCAGCTCCGTAAGCGATACTTTGTAAACCTGAAGAACAGTAACGGTTAATCGTAATAGCTGGAACATCGTAAGAAAGTCCTGCTAATCCGCCGATATTACGAGCCATATTTAAACCTTGCTCTGCTTCTGGCATCGCACAACCGAAAATTAAATCATCGATTGGTCCTTCATAATTCGCACGCTTTAACGTTTCCTTTACTACTAACGCCCCTAGATCGTCAGGACGAACTGTTTTTAATGAACCCCTCTTTGCTTTTCCAATTGGTGTTCTTGCTCCCGCAACAATGACAGCTTCTCTCATGAACGATATCTCCCCTCGTTATTAGTTACGTAATGGCTTTCCTTTTACAAGCATGTGCTGCATTCTTGCTTGTGATTTCATCTCACTTACTAAGCTAATAAATGCTTCACGTTCTACATCTAATAAATATTGCTCATCAACCTCTGTTCCGTACGGCACTTTTCCGCCCGCAATGACATATGCAAGTTTCTTAGCAATGTGAAGATCGTACTCTGAAATGTAACCAGATAAATGCATTGCTTCCGCACCAAGTGCAAGAGTTGCATATCCTGTTTCCCCAACAACTGGTATCTTTTTACGGATCGGCGCTTTATAACCAGCTTCATATAAAGCAAGTGCTTTCTGTTTCGCATCGTATAGTAAGTGATCACCATTCACACTAATACTATCTTTATCACCTAAGAAGTTATGAGAAACTGCTTCTTGTCCTGAAGTTGAAACTTTCGCCATTGCGACTGTTTCGAACACTTTATTTGCAACTTTTTGCAGATCAAACTCTACACCGTTTGCCATTTTGTTTAAGTGTTTAATGTATAGCTCTTTATTACCGCCTCCGCCAGGGATTAAGCCAACACCAACTTCTACTAAGCCCATATACGTTTCACTAGAAGCTTGAATGCTCGCTGCTGGTAAGCAAACTTCTGTACCTCCGCCAAGCGTCATACCATATGGTGCTGCTACAACTGGCTTAGAAGAGTACTTAATTTTCGTCATTGCATCTTGGAAGTTTTTCACAACCCACTCAATTTCAAAGTAGTTGTCGTCTTGTGCTTCCATTAAGATCATTGCTAGGTTCGCACCAACGCAGAAGTTCTTCGATTGGTTACCGATAACAAGACCTTTATAATTCTTTTCTACTTCATCAACAGCGTAGTTAATCATTTGCGTAATATCCATACCGATTGCATTGCTCTTCGAATGGAACTCTAAGCAAAGGATGCCGTCGCCTAAATCAATTAAGCTCGCTCCGCTATTTTTCTTTAAGACACCATTTTTTGCTTTTAATTGCTTAAGAGAAATTGCTTTTTTATTACGCTCGATTAGCTTATATTCGCCATTATCGTAATAGTAGCTATCGCCGTTATCATGTTTATAGAAAGTAGTGAAACCTTTCTCTAACATTTCTTTCACCCAAGTAGGAACAACTACGCCGTTTTCTTCCATCTTTTGAACAGATTTTTCAACGCCGATTGCATCCCACACTTCAAATGGCCCTTGCTCCCAGCCGAAGCCCCACTTCATCGCTTGGTCAATTGCAACGATATCGTCAGCAATTTCTTTATGAAGTTTTGCAGAGTATAAAAGAGTTGGTGTAATGATGTTCCATAATAACTCTCCTGCACGGTCTTTCGCGTATACAAGCGCTTTCAATTTATTCGCTAATCCTTTTTCTTGTTTACTTAACTCTACGGATGCAGCTTTTAATTTTTTACGCGCTTCGTATTCCATCGTTTCAGGATTTAATTCTAAAATTTCTTTTCCTTGTTTTAAGAAGAAGCCTTGCCCCGTTTTACTTCCAAGCCATTTTTTCTCAAGCATGTCATGCATGAAAGCTGGTACTTTAAATACATCACGCTCTTCTTCTTGCACATTTTCATATACGTTATTCGCAACGTGTACGAATGTATCTAAACCGACAACATCTAATGTGCGGAACGTTGCGCTCTTCGGACGACCAATAAGTGGGCCTGTTACAGAATCAACTTCCCCAATGCTATAGCCGCGTTTTACCATCTCTTGAAGAGTAACAAGTAAACCATACGTACCGATGCGGTTTCCAATAAAGTTTGGTGTATCTTTTGCGATAACAACGCCTTTTCCAAGAACGTCTTCGCCAAATAGTTTCATGAAGCTTAATACTTGTGGATCTGTTTCTTTCGTCGGTATTACCTCTAGAAGTTTTAAATATCGTGGTGGGTTAAAAAAGTGTGTGCCTAAGAAGTGTTTCTGGAAGTCGTCTGAACGACCTTCTGCCATTTTTTCAACTGAAATGCCTGACGTATTCGAGCTTACAATTGAGCCAGGTTTACGAACAGCGTCTACTTTTTCAAATAATTTCTTTTTAATATCTAAGTTTTCAACTACTACTTCAATAATCCAATCTACATCAGCTAGACGCTCAAGATCATCTTCTAAGTTACCTGCTTCAATCAGTGCTAGATTTCCTTTCACTGTCAGAGGAGCTGGTTTTTGCTTTAATAGTTTTTGCACAGCCGTATTACTAAAACGATTTCTCACACTTTTATGTTCTAATGTAAGTCCCTTCGCTTCTTCTTCTTTCGTAAGCGCAGGTGGTACAATATCAAGCAATAATGTCGGAATACCAATATTAGCTAAGTGTGCCGCAATTCCCGAACCCATTACGCCTGAACCTAGAACAGCAGCCTTTTTAATTTGGAACATCCAATTCTCCCCCTATTCTTGAATGAATGCTCATTCAATTTTTCGACATAAGTCGCAATCAATGAGTGAGCCTCTACTAATAAATATATGATACTGTTTAAATTTTCGCAATATATTTATTGATAAAATTTTCTGAAATAAATATTTTTCTTTCATTTGGCCATGCTATATATGTATTTTCTTCACTAAAATACACTTTCCCTTTTTATAATCTGACGAAACTGGAGGAATATATATGGCAAAACTTAAGAAGAACCCTTCAAAGGCTGGAATTAGTGCAGCTAGTGTAACTGGAAACGCAGGTCCGCATAACCACGGCGTGGAAAAAGGACGTCAAGGTAATAACCAACAATATAAAAAGCATAATATGGGCGAAAAATAACGCTATATTTTTGGGCAGAGAACGTGGCATAATGATTAATGGCTGCTTTTTCTGCCCAATTTATTTGTAACAAATGAGGGAATTATAATGAAACGAACAATAGTTATGATTGTAATGATTGCCACACTATTTACAGGGATGATTTTCTTCTCTTATGCACAAAGACAACAAGCTGTAAGAGCTGATCAACCCAACATTACTGGGCAATATGGGGTTACAATCGATGCAGACACAGGTGAAATTTTGTATGGGAAACGCGAAGACGAACGCTCTTATCCGGCTAGTATAGCCAAAATGATGACAACCCTTCTTTTACTAGAGAATGTAAAAGAAGATGAAGAAATTACAGTTACAGACAACGCAATTAAAACAGAAAGTCAAAGCAAGAAAATTAAACTTCGTGCTGGAGAAAAATTAAAGCGTGATGAGGCATTAAAACTTATGCTTATCATTAGTGCAGACCCAATAGCTGAATCAATTGCAGAACATATCGCAGGATCAAAAAATGAATTTGTGAAAATGATGAATGCTAGAGCGAAGGAACTTGGTACAAAGCATGCGACTTTCAAGAACGCAAGTGGTGCTGATGCACTTGGAAATAAAGTATCGCCATATGACATTGCTATTATTACGAAAGAAGCATTAAAGTATCCAGTTGTTTTAGAATATATGAATTCAACGCGTACAACTCTACATACTTCAGAACGCTCTCCAAACATCGCAAACTACGGACGAGAAGAACTATATGACGATCCATATGCGATTGGAAGTAAAAGCGGTCTATCAGCACTTGGCAAATATACAGTCGTAACAGTGGATGAAAAAGACGGTAAACGTGTCATTAATGTTGTATTATCTTCTACCCGCAAGCAACTGTATCCTGATACGAAGAAAATGGCACATTATGCATTTCAGCAATTAAAATAACCAAGGAGTATTTTCTCCTTGGTTATTTTTTAACCATACCTTTTAATACGAACGCAACGTTTGCTGGACGCTCTGCTAGACGACGCATGAAATATCCATACCAGTCGTTTCCATAAGGTACGTAAACACGCATTTTGTAGCCTTCTTTTACTAGCTCAAGTTGACGCTCATTACGAATACCATATAACATTTGGAATTCAAATTGATCCCTTGGAATGTTGTGTTCTTCAGCAAGTTTTTTTGTATATTCAATAATCGCTTCGTCATGTGAAGCAATTGCAGTATAATTTCCATTTAATAAGTGCATTTTAATAATTTTTTTATAATTGTCATCTACATCTTTCTTGTCTGGGAATGCCACTTCTTCAGGTTCTTTATAAGCACCTTTTACAAGACGTAAATTAGGATTATAAGCATTTAAATCTTCAATATCTTTTTCTGTACGATATAGGTAAGCTTGAATAACAGTACCAATATTATCGTATTCAGATTTTAATTGTTTAAAGATATCAATTGTTTTACCACAGCGTGTATAGTCTTCCATATCAATGGTAACGAACACACCATTTTCTTTCGCCGCTTCTAAAATACGGCGCATATTGTTCATTACGATTTCATCAGAGATATCTAATCCCATAGAAGTCATCTTTAAAGAAAGCTGCGAATCAAGACCTTCTCTTCCAATTGCACGGATTGCTTCAATCGATTGGTTAGCCATTTCATTTGCTTCCGCTTCATTATCAACGAATTCCCCTAAATAATCGATTGTTACACAAAGTCCTTGCTTGTTCAATTGTTTAATAGCTGCTGTCGCTAATTCAATTGTCTCCCCTGCGACAAAGCGACCTGCACCAAAGCGTAAACCGTACTTTTTAGCCAGTTTTGTTAGCGCTTTATTTTTTGACAAGAAAAGAAACGAATTTCGCATTAATTGTTCCATGTAATTCACCCCTATGACTGTAATTTATCTGTTTTTTACCCCTCTTCAAAATTATATCATTGTTTAAAATTATTGGATACAAATAATTATTTAGATAATTTATAAAATACTATAAAAACATTTAAAAACCTATATTTCTGCTTATAAATATACCTGAAATATTTTTCGACATTTAGAAAAATGGAGTTTAATAGGCATAAAATAGGCATGTCGAAAATATTCGACATGCCTATAAAACCCTTAATATTCCATGTAAATTATATAAGGATATTAATACAGAAAACTTACGATTATATTTCCCTCAAGTTTTTTTATTGCTCATTTCGCTTCTCTTCATTCAGCCTTTTAATATCTGTAATTAACTGTACCATCTCTTCTTTCGCATCTGGATAAGTTTCATTCCAATGCTTTACTAAAGCTGGCATCGTCTTCGCTATGTAAGAATACAGTGCCCACTTCTGTACCTGTTCTTTTCTCTCTTCATTGCTCTCTCCAAGTAACAGCTCAGTGTATTTCTCCAGTAAACCATCAAACTGCTCGTTAAACTTTTCACTCATTTTATTTACCTCCTATATGAAAAAAGCAGCGAAGGTCGCTGCTTTTTCTTATAATTTTGATCGAACAGAGTTTAATTTTTTCTCCATTGTGCTTACTTTATCACGACGATCATCAATACGAATAGTTGTTGCAACGCGCTGCGCACCTTTCGTATATGGAACTTCATGCATTTGTTGAATTACTTCTAGAATGACAGGAAGATCTCCTTCAATAATTGTATTCATCGGTGTTAATTGATACTTCACGCGATCCGCATTTTTCTCTAGCACCTTTTGTACTTCTGCTACATATTCACTAACACTTGGATTACCTGTTCCTACTGGAATAATCGATACATCAACAATTGCCATAGTAGTCTTCCTCCTATAATCGTTTCTTATATATCCATTGTCTATTTTACCGAAATCCTCATCATTTTACTAATATGTTACTCTTCCACTTTAAACTGCTCGACTAATCTTTCTAAATCTCTCATATGTTCTGTCAAACTTTCCATCGTGTGAGCTACCTTTTCTAAATGATTCACCTGTGATTCCGTTGCAGCATGTACCTCTTCAGAAACAGCTGCACTTTCTTGACTCGTACCAGCAATTGTATGCATTACCGCTGTAATTTCCCCTTGCTCGTAACCTATGTTATGTACCTCTTCTACAATTTTTTCAACTGAAGTACTAATCGTATTTACAACTGACATAATTGTGCGGAACTCCATTTCCGCCTCTGTCGTCACTTTATTTTGTACATCTGCAATGTCTTTCAATTTACTTACAACTTCTACAACCCTTTTTACTTCTAATTGTACATCACCAATCATCGTTGTGATTTCTCCGGTTGCCTCTTTTGATTGTTCCGCTAATTTCCGAACCTCTTCAGCAACAACCGCAAATCCCTTACCTTGCTCACCTGCACGGGCAGCTTCAATCGATGCATTTAAAGCAAGTAAATTTGTTTGATCCGAAATGCCTTTTATAAGCTCAACAACATTTTGAATCGATCCAACTCTTTGTTCTAACTTATCCGATGCTTCTTCTGTATGAACAACAATCGAAGATGATTGTCCCCTCGTACGGATTAAATTCCTCATTGTATTTAATCCTTGCTTAGATGCCTCTTCCGCTTTGCCAGCCACTCCTTTTATTTCACCAACGGAGCTATTCATTTGTTCCACTGACTCCGCCATATTCTCGAGCTGAGCTGAAACTTCATCCACACCATTCGCAAGAGTAGAGGCTCCTCCACTCACATCATCCATTGCTCCTGAAACTTCTCTACTAGCCGCTACTGTTTCATTCGTTAAGTAATGTAAACTATTCGTTGATTGTTGCACCGTTGATACGCTGTTTTTAATTTTACTTACCATTTCATTCATTTGTTCAACCATATCATTAAAGTGCTTAGTCAACTCTCCAACTTCATCTTTACTTGTCACTTTCATTCGCAGCGTTAAATCGCCTTCTGCTACTTTTTGCACGTGATTCTTTAATAGTTGCAGTGGTCTTGCTAATCTTCTTGAGAACAAGTAGGAAGCTACGATTCCAACTAATAAACTAATACATGCCATTATAATAACTGTATTTCTCGTACTATTTAATAGCCCATCGATTGTTTCTTTCGGATAAAAGATTCCTATCGTCCATTTCATCGTATCAAATGATTGACTATAAACAACTACATCTTCACTTTTTATTGTAGTGACCGCATATTTTGTTACCTCTTTATTTAAGCTCTTTATAAGTGGCTCTTTAGAAACATCTTTCCCTATCTTTTCTGGATAAACAAGAGCCATATTTTTATCATTTATAATAAACATTTCTCCGTCATTATTGTATTGAATATTGTGAAGCAACTTCTGAATCGTCCCAAGCGATACATCCATCGCAACAACGCCTAATACAGATCCATCTTGAGCTGTAATTGCTTTAGAAACACCTACACTTAACTTTCCTGTTGCAATTTCATAAGAAGGTTGTCCCCAATGGACCTTTTTTACATCAGCCTCTGAATCTTTATACCATGGTCTTGTTGTTGGATCGTATCCTTCTGGCACTTGCCCACCTTCAGCAAGATTGGCACTTAATGTTTTTTTATCTTTCGTACCAATATATAAATCTAAAATACCAGGATGATTCTTTTTATACTCCGCAAACTCTTTCGTTAAAAACGCTTCCTCTTCTGGAGTAACCCCACCTTGAAGTATATTACGAATCATCTCACTGTTCGCGTAATACCCCATATCTTCATTCGTTCTTTGAACAAATGTAGTAAGTTGCTCTGTCACAAGATCCATCGCATTTTGAGAATACTCGTCTAAGGAACGCACTTCCTTTTCTTTTTGTAATTGATACACAGCTGTACCCAATATTACGAACATCATAGAAATAAGAACTGAAAACACTACCGCAATTTTTAAACGTAAACTTCTTAACATCTTCCCCCCAGCATCCCCTTCGCATTAAATTAAAATCTTATTAATCATTATATTAAGTATAATAGATAAAATTAAAAAATTGAAATTAATTCTCACCTTAATACAATTAGAAAACGGACTACCACTTGTGCAAAAACAAATAGTTCATTATCCTTAAAATATAATCTCATTCGTTCGGAGGGAACTATGTTACAAAAATTCGGTTTCTCACAATATGAAAGCCAAGCTTATGAAGTTGTCGTATCAAGCAATGAACCATTAGATGCTACAACGATTGTGAAGCATTCAGGTGTTCCAAAAGCAAAAATATATGAAGTGCTAGCACGCCTAATCGATAAAGGAATGGTAATGGATTCTGTTTCAGAAAAGAAAAAATTGTATACAGCATTACCACTAAAGCTAGCAATTGAAAAATTAACGACAGAATTCCAATCAAATATTAAAGAACTGGAAACAAATATATCAAAAAAATCATTTACAGATGACCGTGTGTGGAGCTTAAAAATGCAATCTTCTATTCGAGTTCAAAGTAAGGAACTCATTGAAAGTGCAAAAGAATCAATCCGTATTTCAGCTTGGAATGATACTCTTTTAGAATATCTTCCTTTACTAGAACAAAAAGCAAAACAAGGTGTTCAAATTGAATCCCTTATTGTTGGAGAAGTAGAAACAGACTTAGAAAACATGCATTTTCTAATCCCAGCTGAAGAACCTAATGCATTAGAGCGCTACTTGCTACTCATCGTTGACGATCGTGAAATTTTATTTGCTGGCGTAGAACAAGAGTCATGGCAAGCGATGAAAACAATGTCACAACCATTCGTAAAGTTCTTTACAGAATTTTTCTATCACGACGTTGCACTTGCAAAGATCACCCAGAAGCACCATGACCTCTTTATGGAAGATGAGGAAATTAAGAGTTTGTTGATGAAATTAAGATACTAATTAAATAATAAAAAGGAGTCTAGTTTTTCACTTAGACTCCTTTTCGTTTTGTTCCTTTATCTCCATCAACAGCTCAATGATTTTCTCATTTTGCTCCACTTGTTTCTCTGAATTTTGATAGATGAAACGAACCCATCTAAGTGCAAAAATAATAAGAAACAAAGGGAGCATTGAAATTAGAAGACCAATAATTGAAAAATTCGTATACATATCCATCACCTCGCTATATACAACGTTCTCCATACATCTACTAAAACCTGTAATTTTTTACAAATAAAAAAAGAACCTATCAAACGATAGATTCTTCTTTTGCAAACTGAGTAGAACGTCCTCTTGTAATCGAGAAAATCGCACAAAGCAGAGCTAATATAATAAAGCCACCGCCTACCCAAGCGTTATATATAACAGATGATTTTTCAATAACAACTCCGCCTACTGTTGAACCAAGTGCAATTCCTAAGTGAAGGGCAGAGTTATTTAAACTTTGCTGAATACCAGCTGATTCTGGTGCAATTTCAATTAAATAGTTTTGTTGCGCTGGTGAAATCGCCCAGCTCAGCATACTCCAAATTCCCATCATAATAATGAACAGTGGGAATGAGAATGTCATCATCGGCAATAGGAAGATCGCACACGCAAATACGATAATAATTGAGATAATACTTTTCTTCGATCCCCATTTATCCGCAAGCCAGCCTCCGAATCCGCCCCCAATTACTGCTGCGATTCCGAAGATGAAATAAAATACACTAATCCAATTCGCTTCCACATGCATAACATCTTTTAAAAATGGTGTTAAATATGCATATAGTGTTAAATGACCCGTTAAAAATAAGAATGATGTTAACTGTGCACTTACGATTTTTTTATCTTTTAACGTAGCAAGTTGTTCTCTTATTGATAATACCGATGTCGGTGGTACTTTCGTTAAGAATAATGAAACACAAGCGATTGCCATAACTGTTAAGATTGAAATGAGTACAAATGGTGCACGCCATCCGTATGCATTTCCGAGCACAAGACCGAGCGGTACTCCAAGTACGAGTGATCCGCTAATTCCCATGAAAATGATTCCAATTGCACGCGCACGAAAATGCGGTTCTACAACACTAGAAGCAAGTGTTACCGATAGTGCAATAATTAATGAACCACTCGCCGCACAAATAACCCTTGAGAACATTAGCATTCCGTAATTCACACTAAATGCCGAAATAATATTTCCGATTAAGAAAATCGATAATGCTCCAACATACAATGTTTTTCTTTCAAACTTCCCTGTCAAAGCTAATAAAACTGGACCTGACAAAGCAAATACTACCGAAAATATTGTTATAAGCTGACCAGCTGCGCTAATAGATACTCCTAAATCATTGGCAACTAAATCGAGCGTTCCTCCTATAATTAGCTCAACCGTTCCGACTACAAAAGCCGCGATAGCTAAAATATAAACACGAAAATTCAAGTCTTTCCCCACGCTTTCTATTTTGGTTACTACGACTATAGTAACCAAAATAGAAAATGGAAGCAAGTACAATTTTTTTACAGTAAAAAAGGTAGGCGTATAATACGCCTACCTTTTCATCATTCTGTTTCTTTCTTCTTATTTAAATACCAATACACCGGAAGTCCCGTAAATACAATTCCAATCGATAAGAAACAACTTACTGGATCGTTAATAATCGCACTACCAATTACAAAGAACGAACCTAAAATCGCTACGATTGGTACGATTGGGAATAACGGTACACTATATGCACGCTCTTTATTCTTATTACGTTTTCTTAAAATGAAGACACCAATAAACGTCATTACATAGAAAATATAAATAATGAATACGGAAATCTCAGATAGCTTATTTGGATCACTAATAATCATTAAAATAATTCCTAAAATGATTTCAACAGTAATCGCATTTGCTGGTGTTTTAAATCTCGGACTTTCCTTTGCAATAAACTTAGAAAATGGAAGTTGTCCACGCTCTGCCATAGACATTGGGATACGTGGGAACGTTAAAATCTTTCCATTTAAACAGCCGAAAATAGAAACGATAATACCGATACTAATAATTTTTCCGCCATATTCTCCAAGTAACATGCCTGCAGCTGTCGCTGTTGCATTTTCTCCAAGGTCTACAATTTTCGCTGCTGGTAATACATTTAATAATGCCAAGTTAATTAATACGTAAGCAGCCGTTACGATTAAAATCCCTACTGTCATTGCTTTCGGTAATAACTTTGTTGGATTCTTCATTTCTCCACCAATCGAAGCAAGTAAAATCCAGCCGTCATAAGCAAATAACGTTGCTAAAATTGCCATACCGATACTTTGATTTTCCGATATCGGCACAACTACGTTAAAAATATCGCTATTCCCTTTCCAGAAACCTAGCACAACAATTAACACAATCGGAATCATCTTCCCAATTGTCGTGATTGTTTGAACGATACCTCCGTATTTTGTTCCCATACTATTTACAACGCCAAGGAACACAACCGTTCCAATTGCGATTGGTAAATTCCACACTTTATCTAAATAGAAAAAATTAATCACTAAAGAACTAAAGTATAAACCTAATGTTCCGATAATAGCAGGTCCATAAACAATTGTTTGCATCCAACCTGATAAATATCCCCAAAAACTTCCGTAAATCTCCTCTAAATACGTATACAACCCACCATTTTTCGGGATTTGCGCTCCAATTTCAGCTACTGTTAAACCACTTGCTAGCGTCAACAGGCCACCAATTACCCAAGCAAGAATGGCCATATTAGAACTCCCCGAGTAATCTAATACGCTCCCTGGTTTCATAAACACACCAGATCCAATAATCGTTCCTACTACGATAGAAAGTGCTACTGTTAAACCAATTTTGTTCTTCTCATCATGATGCATGCTGCGTATCCTCCTTCCAATCCTAGTGTGATGCAAAAATGAAATAAAAAAACACTCCTCCCTAAAAAAGGGACGAGTGTTGTATTCGTGGTTCCACCCTTGTTTCAATTCGTAAAGTAATACACTTCACCAATTTCTCAAGTCTAAATAACGGTTTTTGCCGGCAAGCAATTACTAGATGCTCGTTCACTGCTGCAGTTCAGAGGTGGTAATCTATTTTTCCGTATTAGGAAGCTCACAGCCAAAGGCTTCCCTCTCTGGAAATCGTAAAAAATTGATCGTGTCCTCATCATCACTTCTTGATGTCGAATTTTGTAGTTATTGTTCATTATATTGAATTGTTAGAAAAAATCAATATATTTTTTATATAACATAGGAAATATTTATCTTCTTATATTATAACAGAAGCTGTAATATTTCTCTAATTCCCTCGTATCTTCGGAGCAGTGTAGCTGTAAAAATTATATCAGCGATTTTTCAAATATATCGATTTACCAACAAAAAACGCCAACAATAAAAGGAGGTCTTTCAAAAGAAAGCCCCCTCACGCCTGTACCTTTCGGTTGCCCACACGAAAGATACGACTTCATTCAATTATTTCTCATCTTTTTTCATAAAAAACTTATGGTGCGGTAAATCAACATTCAATGCCTCTAATTGTTTCTTTTCATTGTCTAAAATCGCTTTTGCTTTTGTTTTTGTTGCCTCATCTAATCCTGCAAAGATGTCTTCATGCTTCTCTTTCTCTGGAAGTTTCACACCTAATTTTGTTAATTCTTCTTTTGCTTGCTCATGCGTTAATTTTCCAGATTTCTTTTGCTCTAAAATTGACTTTGCTTTTTCTTTTGCCTGTTCATCTAAGTTAGCAAACATGTCTCCATGTTTACCTTTCTCCGGCATTTTCACGCCTAGCTTTGTTAATTCCTCTTTTGCTTGCTCATGCGTTAATTTTCCAGATTTCTTTTGCTCTAAAATCGACTTCGCTTTCTCTTTTGCCTGCTCATCTAAGTTAGCAAACATGTCTCCACGCTTACCTTTCTCCGGCATTTTTACGCCTAACTTTGTTAATTCCTCTTTTGCTTGTTCACGTGTTAGTTTTCCGGATTTCTCTTGCTCTAAAATTGACTTCGCTTTTTCTTTCGCCTGTTCATCTAATCCTGCAAACATGTCTTTACGCTTCTCTTTCTCCGGAAGCTTTACACCTAGTTCCTGTAACTGTTTCTTTGTATCGTCCATAATCGTTTTTACTTTTTGTTTTGTAGCGTCATCTAAATCTTTTTTCACTGTTTTTGTCGCTTGCTCAGCTGTTGGAGTATTTGTTGCCGCGAATGCCGGAACACCGACTCCTCCAATGATTCCGAATGATAAAGCACCTGCAATCGCTAAATAACCAACTGTTTTCTTCTTCATAGGAAATTTCCTCCTTCATATTTCTAAAGCATGTACACTTTCGTATACAACGCCAATAGTAATATTGGTTTCTTAAAATTTCCTTAACGATTCAAATAAAAAACACCGCTCGTAATGAGCGGCGTTTCTCTATGCTTTTTGTAATTGTAACTCTTCACGTTCCATTATTTTTCTTAATACAATTGTTTGTGTCATTGTAAATAAGTTACCTGTTATCCAGTACAACACAAGTCCTGATGGCGCCGCAAACCCCATAAATAGAATCATTGCTGGCATCATAATTTGCTGCATCTTTAGCATCTGCACTTGTTCTCCAGGTGTAATATTCGATTGGAAAACTTTCATCTGAATAAATGTCGTTAACGCTGCAATAATCGGTAATATATGATATGGATCTGCATGTCCTAGGTTCACCCATAAAAACGAAGATGTGCGAATCTCTTCCGTTCTGCTAATCGCATAATACAAAGCAGAGAAAATCGGCATTTGTATAAAAATTGGCCAGCAACCAGCAAGTGGATTCCAACCGCCTGATTTCATTAGTTCTGACATTTCTTTTTGATACTGCTTTTGTTTTTCAAGGTCTTTGCTTACATCACCGTATTTTTTCTTTAGCTTCTGCAATTCAGGTTGCATTTTCTTCATTTTCGCTTGGCTGCGATATTGCGAAACAGCTAATGGAATCATGGCTGAACGAATAACGAGCGTCATAATAATGATAGCAACCCCGAAGCTAGCTCCCGGTATATGATGAGCAACAAATTGAATCATATACGAGATTGGATATACGAAATAATGGTTCCATATCCCCGTACTATGTGAATCAATTGTGCCTGCATTACTGCAGCCAGATAAAACAAAAACAAGTACTACTGATAAACTAATGAGCGCAGCTCGGTATGATTTTAACATGTTCATTCCTCCAATGTTTCGTAATTATTTAGCGAAACATTGGTGTATACGGACCAACCTCATCATTCTCTTCACTTGATTCTTGTCTGCGTACGGAACGAATCATTCCATATTTATAAAAAATTGAAAATAGCGGTACATTTCCCGCACTATCTTCACATGTATCAACTAACGTAAAAGCTCTTTGTCTACCGCTTGATGCTTGTTGACGCACAAAGCGAGAAACATTAGCAAGGAAGAAAACTTCTAATAAGCAAAGTGCTGTCGTTACAAACGATATATATAGAATTGCATCCTGCAATAAAAATTCCATCGCTTCACATCCTTAATAAGGTCATTTTAGCACATCGGGCAAATATTCTCTATTTCCTTTTATTTTCAAAAAAAGTATTTTGCATATTTTCTCAAGAAAACAATAATTAAGAAACGTTGTATTCGCTTTCTTTAGCATATTCACACACATCAATGAATAGGCTTGATTTATTAGAAATTTATAAAATTTTTGCATTATAATAAAACTATTGCCAGTTTTTGAAAAAACCTTTATTCTCTTCTTGTAATCAAAAATGAATATGGAGATGAAACATACTATGGGTCAACTAGGAGACGCCGATTACGTTCCCGACACCGCCTTTTTATCCTTCCCAGCAGCTAAAACATTTCACTTAGAATTTATGATACAGTTGGTTGTTATTTTTATAGCTTCTATTTTGTATGCAATTTCTATGAATATGTTTTTTATCCCGCATAATATGATTAGCGGTGGATTCGCTGGTGTAGGGATGATTATCGGTTATTTAATGCACTACAATATCGGTGCACTTATCTTTTTACTAAACATTCCTCTTCTTATTTTAAGTCACTTTTACTTAGGAAAGAAGACAACCTTTTTAACAGCGTACTTTGTAGCTGTATCATCGTTAGCGATGAACATTATCCCGGTACACCAAGTTTCAGACGATATTTTACTTTCTTCTGTATTCGGTGGTGTTATCTGCGGAGCAGCTTCAGGAATTATATTCCGATTTGCTTCTTCAACAGGTGGTTTTGATGTTGTCGGATTGATTGTAGCGAAATATCGAGATGTTTCAATTGGAGCAATCATATTTGTATTCAACTTAATCTTACTTGTAGCAGCAGGTTTTATTTTCGGATGGGATATTACACTTTATACGTTAATTAGTCGATTTGTAGTCAGCAAAGTTATCGACGCTGTGCATACGAAACATATTAAATTAACGATAATGACTATTACAGAAAAAGGCGAGGAAATAAAAAGCGCACTACTACATCACGGCATACGCGGGGTGACAATGGTAGACGCTGTCGGCGGCTATACAAACCATAAGAAAAAAATGATTTACACTGTCGTGACTCGCTATGAGTTAGGCGAAATGAAACGTATTATCCGTCAAGTGGATAACAAAGCATTTATGAACATTACTGAAACAGTTGAAATTGTCGGCCGTTTCAAACGCATATAAAACAGGTTAATAAATTAAAGGGCATAACATATTAGTCATATATAATATGTTATGCCCTTTGTTATTCAACTAACGTACCTTTTAGCATAATAAAATCACTAAGTTTATTACTACAAATCGGAGGATAGCATTCCATATACAATACTATCTGTCCATTCCTCTTTATTCCAAAAATCTTGTATGAAATGGGCTTCCTTTCTCATGCCTATTCGTTCACACAATTTTTGTGAAGCTGTATTACGTGCATCAAGATTAGCCTGTATACGATGTACATTACATTCATTAAATAATTTCAATACCAAACTACTTACTGCTTCTGTTGCCAAACCTCTCCCAGCTACTTCCTTTGCAAAACTATAACCAATCTCAACAGTGTCTTTCATATTTGTGTACCATACGGATAAATCACCAACTACTTTAGTTTTGTATATAACTGCCAAACTTAATATTGTTTCTTTAGTAAGTACATTATTTGCTAGCTTCTTATTAAATCTTTTCTGCATGTCTTCATGAGTCCACTTATTATGTAATAGGAACTTACATATATCATCACTATTATAAATAGCAAATACATCCTGTAAATCAGTACTCTTAAAAGGTCTAATTATTAATCTTTCTGTTGTGAACTCCAAGTTAGCTCTCCTCCCTTACATTCATGCTATAAAACATTTTTTATAGTATTTAAGCCTCATTCTTAGATCTCACCTTGATTACATATTTCATCATAATAAATTAAAATCCTTCTTCCACTAAACTGCACCGTTAATGGTATTTCCTTACGCTTTTTATTTTTTACACTTATTACAAAATCAGATAATTCTATTATTATGTCCCTAAATGTGTTATAATGAAAGCAGACTCACAAAAAAAAGAGTATATAGACTTGGAAGTTTCTCTTATTTTACAAGCAAAAAGAAACGAGCAGTCGGGTATATTTCAGACACCATACACGTAACGGTTTAAACAACCGATCATCTTAGTTACTCTTCAATGATCTTTTTATAAAAAGATACGTACAATTAAAACTCACTTCAATATACTATACCTACCTTTTTGACTTCCAAATCATCTTATTACATAGGGAGATGAACATATGAATCAATATATACGATATACAATAGCTGTCCTGTTTGCTATTATCGGCGGAACAATCTGCTTCTGGACAAACACTCAGCTTGGAGAGAATATCATCTTTAATGGAATCGAAACGCTTGTAAGCGCTTCAATTTTAGGCGGATACATTTACTTCCTCTTCAATCCAGAAGAAAATGCTCAAAAAACAATGTTATTAACAATGATCGGAATCGTTGGTGGATGTATTTCCTACTCAATGACAAACTATACATTACCACTTCAATTAAGCTCAGCTTTCTTCCACGGTCTATGGACTTGGTTCATTGCATTCTGCCTAGCAGACGTATTCAACCTATTACAAGACACTGAAGAAGATAGCGGTCGTCAAATTGAAAGTAACTCTTAAGCTGGAAGATACTCTTCCAGCTTTTTTATGTTGGTTTGCATACCCCGCATCACGATAAAAAGAAGTTGCCCTCACGGCAACTTCTTTCTCACATACCCCATCCAGTACCAACCGGATTATATCAGCGATTCTCCATATATATCAGCGATTCTCCATATATATCAGCGATTTTTTCATTATATCGACCGTTCGACACAGGATATCGACTTACCGGCAATTTTCGGCAACCTATTTATGCTCTATACCCTGCCACTACAATAAAAAGAAGCTACCCAACGGCAACTTCTTTTCCACATACCCCACTTCGTATTCACTAAAATATATCAACGATTTTTCAAATATATCGATCATTTCTCCACTTATATCAACGATTTTTTCATTATATCAACGGTTCAACACAAGATATCGATTTAACGACAACCTTCGACACTCGAAACGCACAATATACCCTATCCCCCAAGCAACTTACTGCCGAACTCTACGATTAAAAAGATAATTAATAGGATCGCGAGTATCTTTAATGCTACATATGCCACTTTAAAAACAACATAAATGAGCAAGACTATCAAAATAATTGATAAAATTTCCATATTTACTTCCTCCAAGCTTTGCTCTTCTTATCTCATTTTACTCGCCCCAGGCTATTTATGGAACGGCATAAGATGACATATAAAAAAGAGGATACCTCATCCATCGTAAGATACCCTCACCTTCAACTGCTCAAACCATTCTCTTTCTAATTGTAAATATCCAATCTCACTCTTCTCGGCGCTCTTTAATTCTTTATCAGCTTTCTTCATATAAGTATGGGAAGCTTCTAGATCATTCTCTAAATATTTGATAATTCCTTGTGTACGATAATATCCGTTTAAGTCCATTTTTGTAATAGCCTTTGCATGTTCCTTTGCTTCTTGCAAAGAAAGACTATCCATCTGATAAAGGGCTTTATATAAAAGATACCAACTATGAAAACTGCTAACGAAAAACTTATTTTCTTTCGTTACAGGTAGTTGAACAATTCTTTCTATATACGGTATCGCTCTTTCCATTCCCTCTTGATCTGCACGAGCAAAAAAGACAAGCATAAGTCTACTCATTATCTCTCTTATCCCTTTATTGTCTTTTATTTTCTCCTCACTCAATTCTACTAATCTTTCATCCCAATCTTTCGGTCTTTTATAACTAAATAACTCACTCGATATTTGAATCTCATATAAATGATTTCTAGCTCTTTCATCATCTTTAATTAAAATAAGAAATTGCATCCCATCACTCATAAGCGTTCCTTTTATCGGCACAATTGTAACCGCAAAGATTGCAAAATGGAAAAAGGAAAAATATAAAAGATATTGATAATAACTCACCATGTATATGTAACCGGAAGTAATACCAAACAGTAAACTCGTAATTGGTCCACCTAAAGTGAGCCACGCCCATTTTTTCGAAAGATTCGGTGTCTCTATAGAAGGTGGTACTAGTGTTGCAACGCCTCCAAAGTAAGCCCATAATTTATTTGCTCGAATGCGTAATTTTCCCTTTTCTTTTTGAATAGTAATGGGTCCTACTGTCATAAATTTAAATGTTAAACCACCTATTACACCAAATACTACATGTCCTAGCTCATGAATGGCTAACACTAATAATGAAATTCCAACTATTGCCCATAGGTTCAAAATTACTTCTAATTTCCCAGTTCGGATTACTCCGTATAAAATGGACAGAATTAACGCCACTGTCATTGAGCCAGCTGGCCTTCTTAAAATATCCACCTTTTTCTCCCCTTAATAAATCATTTTCCTTTGCATTTCGTACATGAACTTCCCAAGATGCAATATCCAAATAAATGAGATTAAGCCAATTAATACAAAATCGATATTACTAGCAGCTGTATATATAACGGCAGCCCACCATACATATGCCAATATTGTATTCGTAAATTCATATGCTTTATATCCAGCCTCATGCACAATGTGCTTTAATCCTTCATCTGCGTTTTTCGTCCACATTTTCATAGATTCCATATACGTTACACCTTGTTCAGGATATAGCTTATTATAACGATTTTTTGTTATGAGTCCGATAATTACTACAGTAGTTAAACAAACAATAGAAGCTACTAAATTCCACACCGCAAATGAAACATTTGTATCCTGCAACAGTGCACGTCTACATGTAATAACTGCATATACAAACCATGCCTGCGTCACTATATCACCTACACGTAAATATATACTTATAATGCCTAATTTTCTGCCTTGTACGCTCTCTTCTTCATCGCGTGCCTCTGCTAACATACGTGTATTCTTCCAAGTATAGTACATCATTAAAATTCCAAAAATAGTACATATACCTATAAATGTATTGGATGATAATTTTCTCGGTTCATCCGAGAGTAAATTTAAAGCTATATAAGACGTTAAAAATCCTCCTATCATACTTAATGCTATTTTCCCCACAGAATCAAATTGTTTTTTTCGCTTACTCTTCATCGTCCTCTTCCCCCTCTACTAACGTAAATATTTCCTCCACCGGTACATTGAAAATTTGTGCGATTTTTAACGACAATACGATAGATGGTGCATAATCCCCACGCTCAATTAAACTAATCGTTTGCCGTGATGATCCAATCGCTTTCCCTAAATCCCCTTGTGATAAACGATGCTTTGCTCGCAATTCCCTCACTCGATTTTGAAGCTTCATGTCTTCCCTCTTTTTCATTTATTTAATTAAAATTGTAAATAATATCCTTATATTTGTCAATTATAATTGTCATTACGACTATAATAATTGACAAAATACTTATTTCTTATCCTGTATCAAATTCCTATAAAGAATGTAAAATGTGCATTAAACATAGTCTTAAAAATAAAATAAAAAAGGCAGTGCTTTTGCACTGCCTTCCTAAATTCTGACATAGAATGGATTTCATATTAACTTGCGTTTTGTAGTAATACTCGTTTTAACTGCTTACGGAAACGAATACCCAACGTAACCGCTACAATCACAATAACTCCAAAAATGATTTTACCGATATGACCTTCTAGCACTCCAAAGATATCATGTAAGTTTCCACCTAACCAGTAACCACCGATTAAGAAGAATGATACCCAAAATAGAGCGCCTGAATAAATTGTAATGGCAAAACGACGGAATGGTAAATTAATAATTCCTGCAAAGTATCCTGTGAAATGACGTACACCAGGAATAAAGAAACCAATAAAAATTAGGAAGTACCCATACTTATCAAACCACATTCTCGTTAAGTCAATTTTTCTTTGTGTTAAAAATACGTATTTCCCATACTTTTGAATGAAAGGCATACCTAATTTATTTCCTAAAAAGTATTGAATCGTCATCCCTACACTTGTCCCAATAAAGGATAGAATGATTAAAATCGGTAAACTTAAATCACCCTTATGTGCTAAAAATCCCGCATATGCTAATGTTGGCTCTCCCGGAAACGGAAGTGCAATATATTCTAACAGCAAGCCGACAAGTACAACATAATACCCGTATTGCTGAAATAATTCATGAATCCATTCCATGTCATCTCTCCTTTCAATCACGTACAACTTCTTACTATTATTGTATAAAAAAATTGTCGAAATAACTATCACAATAGCTTACATTTTTATTACATTTTTGTAAGGGTCACACTAATGATTTTCGTTCTTTATTAAATAGTAAAAATTATTTTCCAAGTCGCAATAGCGAAAAGACGCATTAATAACATGCAGATTTTATCCATTTTTTAGCACTAAAAAGGCTCTCTTATTTTGTTCTCAATAAAAAACCATCACAAACTCATGCTAACTTCATATTAGCTTCATATACGTATTGTAAGATTATATCGGAATTTGTTGAAAAATTTAACCAATATATGACTAAGCATTAATTTGAATAAATATAAGTCGTTTTTCGAAATTGAAAAAAGGGTGAATACGAAATGGAAGCATATAAAATGCACGATTTTATTAATACAAATGTTGAATCTCATCAAAATGAAACCGTTTTTAATTTACAAATATGTGAAACAAGTGAATTTGACGTAAGTTTAACAAAATCTACAACACTATCTTTTATCGTTTCAAAAAAGAATATTAAAATTGTCACGAAAAAATGGATTAATTCAAATCAAGAAAGCATGATTGGCAAAAGCTACATCATTCCAACAAAAGCTTTTCACTATTTCTTACCAATCATTTCTGAAAATGAAGATGAGCTAAATATTCAAGTTCAAAGTTTTGGACTACGTGGTGAGCTTTTATTAAATGAAAGATTACTTATTGATAACAACAAACACAACAGCAAAATCACTACATTCTTTGAAACATTAGATGAAAATGTAAATAAAGCATTACGAGGATTACAACTTCATTGTATGTAAGACTATTACGATAGTAAAAGGAGAATAACAATGAAAAAATTATTATTAAGCGCACTATTATCATTAGGATTTTTAACTCTTCCATTCGCTAGTGCAGAGGCAGCTACAACGAAAGATCAATTAATCGTAGACACTCAGTTAAATAAAATGGATTATTATCAGGATGGAAAATTTATAAAAAGTTTTACTGTCGCTACTGGAAAAGCTGCAACACCTACACCTAAAGGCACTTTTCAAATCGTAAATAAAATTAAAAACCGCCCTTATTATACAGGAAAAATTAAAGGCGGCGATCCACGTAATCCACTTGGTGACCGTTGGCTCGGATTAAATATGGCAGGAACTTACGGAACAACTTATGCGATTCACGGAACTAACAATAATCAAGCAATCGGCAAATGGACAACACTTGGTTGTATTCGTATGTATAACAATGATATACACTGGTTATTTGAGCGCGTTCAGCAGCAAGCTACTGTCACTGTAAAATAGCCTAAAAACAAGATTTATGTGTAGCCAAGAATTTTATGTCTTGGCTTATTTTATTTATTCATTTACAGTAGCAAAACAACTGTATTTACATATATAATAGGAATAGATTTGATTAGCTAATATCTAAACATTGATAAACGTAGATATTAAAATTATACAGTTATAATATTTTATAAATTTTATAATACATACTATAATAGAACTACTGTAATTCTGAATTATTCAGTAACACTAAACTATTCCCCTTGCTACCTTCATGATTATTTTATAGCGGGGGCTTATTATATGTATAAACAATCTGAGTCACTCGAAAAATGATGAATTCGAATATTGCAGTAAAAAGCGTTATTTAGGAGGTGTTACTATGACGCATATACTGGTGATTGAAGACAACCCAGATATACAAGAACTGATTCGTGAATTTCTAATGGCACAAAACTTTACCGTTGATGTAGTTGGTGCCGGAACAGAAGGTATTCTTCTTTTCCAAAAAAATTCATACGATCTTGTCCTCCTCGATGTAATGTTACCAGATATAGATGGCTATAGTATTTGTAAAATTATGCGAGGACAATCTGATGTACCAATCATTATGTTAACAGGCTTACATAATGAAGAAAGTGAAATTAAAGGATTTGAGTTAGGTATTGATGACTATATTACGAAACCGTTCCATTACACTGTATTTATTAAGCGTGTAGAGGCTGTATTAAGAAGGGCAGCAACGAAGGAAGCAGAAGCTGCAACTATACTACAATTCCATGAATTGATGTTAAACTCTACAGCATATGCAGCTTATGTTCATGGTAATCAAATTGAATTGACAACAAAAGAATTTGAAATTATTTATACTTTACTGCAAAATCGAGGAAAAGTATTATCAAGAAGTGATTTGTTGAATAAGGTATGGGGCTATGAACATTATGGTGATGTAAGAGTTATAGATACACATATTAAAAACTTAAGAAAAAAATTAGGAATTCCTTATATTAAAACGGTGAAAGGCATTGGCTACAAAATCGAATCGTAGCAAAGACAACATCACCAAAAATATTTTCATCAAAACCTTATTATTTTGTATTCTTTTATCACTTTGTCTTTATCAAATTATTTACTTTCTAGCTTCAAACTACGATAAAGAACGTTTTGCGAAAGAAAATGGAACGCCGACTACAGAACAGGCCGATTCAGATAAGCAAAACGACGGAAGTAAAACGAAGCAAAATAAAGCTGTGTCAAAGGGGAGTATTTCTAATTTCCAATCTTCTATTATAGATTATAAATCTCTTTCTACAGCTATCAATCACCTTTTGCAGCCTAGCCAAACTGCAAAGGCAAAAGAACATACACAAAATCTTTCGGGGAAAAATAGCACTTCTAATCCGCCTACAGAAGCAGAAAAGAAAGCCGCTAATAATGATGCCTTACATACACAAAATGCAGCAAGTAAAACAAATGATACAAATGATAATCCAAAGTTAGCAGATGCGTTGCAGCAATTAGCTCCACATATTGGCGCGACAATGCTTGCATTATCACTACTCGGATCATTAATTTATACAAAACTAATTGCCAAACCTTTTCAATATATGAGTGATGCTTTAAAAGATATTATGAATCTTGATTTCTCCGATAAAAAGCTACTTAACAAAAATACAGATCAAACAGATTTTAATTTGCAAGTAGCTGCTTCACAAGTACCAAATATTGTGAAGAATTTACATGCAAGCAATCAAGATTTAAGAAACGAGCTCAAGAAGGAACAACAATTAGAACAATCTCGTAAAGAATTTATGTCTATGGTGTCCCATGAATTAAAAACACCAATCGCAGCCGTCATGGGACAACTAGATGGCATGATTCACGGAATTGGAGCTTATAAAGATAGAGATAAGTATTTGAAACGTTCCTACGAGATGATGCAAGACATTAACATATTAACGGAAAAAATGTCGGAATTATCCAAAATACAAAACCCTCAATTTAAACCGAATTTAGAAGTCATTTCTTTATCTAATATTATTGAGGATGTTATGAAGAAAGTAGATTACTTTGTATCTGTAAAACAATTAAATGTACAATCTAATATTAAACACGACGTACAAATTTTAGCTGATCCTAAATTTATTCAAACTGCTATTTTTAACATTATTTCAAATGCAATTCATTATACAATTGACCATCAGCACGTATATATAAAGCTTTATGAAAAACCAAATGGTTACGCATTAGAAGTATTAAATACAGGTTCACAAATTGATGAAGATAAACTTGCTCATTTATTTGAGCCTTTCTATCGCGCAAATCCTGATAAACACGGGTTAGTACAAGGTAGTGGTCTTGGATTATATATCGTGAAACAAATATTAGATAAACATCAGTTTCCTTACGGGATACAAAACACAGCTCAAGGTGTAAAATGCTCCATTGTATTCCCAAAAGCAATGTAACATTCACTATAATTACATACCCCAAACTCATACTTCATGTGTGAGTGGCGGAATTTTGTAGAGTGTCTTACTCTGTTTCGTTCGCCCGTTATCCTTATTTGGATAGCGGGCGTTTTTTATTACTTAAAAGGAGGATTTTTTATGGAAAAGTTTAAATATTCATTGCTCGTTTTATTCGGTGCTTGCAGCTACGGCATACTTTCAACTATTTTCAAACTCGGATTCATAAATGGATTTTCAGCACATCAACTCCTAGGGGGACAATATGTCTTCGGATGGATTGGACTATTTCTACTCGTTCTTTTCTTTTCACATCATAAAGTAACAAAAAAACAATTTTTTTCATTACTAACCGTCGGAACAACAATGAGTATGACTGGGATTTTTTATGCTATTTCTGTAGAAGAACTACCCGCATCTATCGCTGTCGTCCTACTCTTTCAGTTCACTTGGATTGGTGTCATTATCGAAGCCATTGCAAATCGAACATTTCCAAGCCGCGATAAGATCATATCTATCCTTATTTTATTTGCTGGTACATTGTTTGCAGGTGGTGTATTTGAAGGCCTCGGACAAAGTTTTTCTACGAAAGGGATTATCTTTGGGCTATTAGCTGCGGTCTCTTTTTCATTCTATGTTTTTGCAAGCGGGCGCGTCGCTACGGATGTTCCGCCTTATACGAAAAGCTTTCTTATGACAACAAGTGCTACTCTTATCGTATGCCTATTCTTTCCGCCAACCTTTTTAACAGACGGTGCTTTGCAAGCTGGCCTATGGAAATATGCTTTCTTCCTCGGCTTGTTCGGTGTTGTCGTACCTGTCATTTGTTTTTCAATCGGTGTACCAAAGGTTGGAACAGGGCTTAGTACGATATTAGGTGCAGCTGAATTACCAACTGCTATTATTGCTTCAATTACACTTGTACATGAAGTCGTAACGTTCATGCAGTGGATTGGAATTATTTTTATATTGGTTGGGATCTTCACTCCTCAGCTGCTTACGGCTAGGAAAGAAAGGAAACACAATCGCGTGCACAGCGCTTGAAAAAATACAGAATTTATATAAAAGATATAACTGCAATTAAAATAAGTAAATTTATCTGGAGGTATAAATGACTATTTTAAGCATCGTATTTTTTGCTATTATGTGTTTCTTCTTCCTAATAAGATATATGAAAGAAAAGAAATTTTACGATTTACTTCTCGTTCCCGTTTGTATATATGCAGGAGCAGTGAAAACTCCTTTCGTAGAGTACTTAAACTTTAATACTACATTTAAAATAACGTATGATATTGCAGCTATTATTCTTGTAATCCTTGCTGTACTTTTCTTTTTGAAAGATAAGAAAGAGAATCATACTGCATAACAAAAGACCTTTCATTTACTTGAAAGGTCTTTTTCTCTATCTCATTTTACCGCTCCATACAGCTTCTCTATCTCATGCTCAATTTGTTTTACATCGATTCGCTCAAATAATGGCTGCACGCTATCAATTCTACTTGGCAACGTATTTTGCGGTTCCCAATTTCGGTTCACAATTGACAATGTGTTTCGAACTCTTTCACTTGAAAATGGTAAAAATGGTTCAAGGAGATGGGCAAAATTAGCGATAAGATACACACAGTTATAAATCGTTTCTTCACATGAAACTGGATCATCTTCTCTTTGTTTCCAAGGCTGCTTTTCATCAAAATATTTATTTACAAAACGTACTGTATCAAATATTGTTTCTAGCGCCACCTTAAATTTAGTTTGCTCAATCGCCTCTCCTACACGCTTATATAATCCTTCTACTTTATCTTTCAGCTCTACCTCAATACTTCCCTTCGGCACGATACCACCATAATATTTTTCGATAAACTTTAATGTCCGGTTCACAAAGTTCCCGTATGCACCTAATAATTCACTATTATGACTGTAAATAAATTCCCGCCATGAAAAATCAGTATCGCGATTTTCTGGTGCGTTGACGGTTAAAAAGTAACGAATAGAATCTGGATCATAGCGTTCTAATATGTCAGGCACCCATACTGCCCAGTTTTTACTTGTAGATAATTTTCTTTTTTCAACTGTTAAATATTCATTCGAAACGATATGACGCGGGATTGCTTCCTCCCCTATTCCAAGTAATACCGCTGGCCAAATGACGGAATGAAACGGAATATTATCCTTTCCGTGCACATAATATGTTTTCGCTTCGCTATCCCAAAACTCTTGATCATCTTTCCCTGTTTCTTCAGCCCAATGTTTACTCGCTGAATAATAGCCTGTCACTGCTTCAATCCATACGTAAATTTTCTTATCTTCATACCCTTCTACTGGAATTGGTACCCCAATTGGTAAATCACGTGATACGGCCCTATCTAGTAATCCTTCCTTTACATATCTCTCTGTTAGTTGAATCGCATTGTCGCGCCATGTCCCTGTTTGTTTGGCAATTTCTACAGCTCTTTTAATTTGCTGCTGAAATGTATGCAATGCAAAATAGAAATGCTCTGTTTCCTCTACAGATGGCGTACTACCACATAACTTACATTTCTTTTCTAACAAATCGAGAGGATCTAAAATAGCAGAACAAGCATCGCATTGATCTCCTCTTGCTGCTTCATGGCAATGTGGACATATTCCTTCTACATAACGATCCGGTAAAAACTGTGTACACGTTTCACAATACGCTTGTTCCACTGTTTTTTTATAAATATGCCCTTCTTCTAATAAACGTAAAAAAACATTTTGAACCGTTTCATGATGGTGCTCACTATCTGTACGTGTATAACAATCATAAGTAAAACCAAGGCTACGAAAACATCGCTGGAACTCTTCATGATACTTATCAGCAATTTCTTTCGCTGTCACACCTTCTTGTTTTGCTCTAATTGCAATCGGTGTTCCATTACAATCACTCCCTGAAACATACAGCACATTCTCACCTTTTGCCCTGTAATAACGCGCTAAAATATCTCCAGGTAACAAACTCGCAATATGGCCAAGGTGTAACGAACCATTTGCATACGGCCAAGCGCCTCCAATAAAAATACTCATCTTACATTCCTCCTTTTAAATATAAAAAGCCCCGCCCTTATCTTAAAAAAGATAAGGGCGGGGCTGTATAAACAGTCGCGGTACCACCTTATTTCGCCAATTACTCACATAATTAGCCTTAACAAGTACGGAGCTATGTGCTCTTATACTGTGGTTTTGATAACGAGTACCAACTCTCGTCGCCGCCTACTATTATCATTTGATAAGTTCAGGACGAAGCTCAAAGGCCATTGTTCAAATGAATATTCTTGCTTCTTCTCAGCTACCGAAGCTCTCTGGAAAGAATGTGTTCATCCTACTTTTCCTTTTCAACGCTTTTACGTATAACAAGTATTGTACGACTTAATCACAGAAAAATCAAACTTTTATCCAGAAAGAAAAGGAAATCCCATCCCCCTGCCGAATAACTATACGTTCACAAAAGGAGTGATAACATTGAACCAAAAACAACTAAGCACTATAAATGAAAAAAGCTGGAATACAGCTGCTTATGAAGCTTGGACGAATCGCCACGGGGCACCAGCTGATTATGCGAAAAAAATCATGAAAGATCCCACGCGCGAAGTAGCACATTATTTACCTTACATAAAATCCCCAAAAGGAAAATGTATTATTAATTTACTCGGCTCAAAAGGAAATAAAGCTGTCGCACTCGCTCTTTTAGGAGCTGACGTAACAGTTGTTGATATTTCAGCAAGTAATGCAAAATATGCAAATGAACTTGCGGACGCAGCAGATGTCTCTATCCAGTATGTCGTTTCTGATGTATTAAATGTACAGCTCTCCGAATCATTTGATATCGTATTGCTGGAACTTGGTGTACTCCATTACTTTCTAGATTTAAAACCACTTTTCACAACAATCTCTCAACTACTAAAGCCCGGTGGAATACTTATCCTTCGCGATTACCATCCAATATACACAAAGCTATTAGGAGTAGACCATCCATCATTTCGAGCAAGTGGAAATTATTTCGATGAAGAATTAATTGAAGATGATGTTGCTTATAGCATCCTTCTTACAGAAGCACAGAAAGAATCGCTACCTAAAACAACCATCCGTCGCTGGACGTTAGGAGAAATTATTACAACACTCGCGGAAGAACATTTTAAAATTGAAAAACTAGTTGAAGAACACGGACCTCATCAAAGATGGCTCTTCCCTTCTACTGCACCGGAAGGAATCGAAGAACGTATCCCTGGTCTATATACAATAATTGCGACAGCATGCAAAAAAGGATCCCTTCACGGATAGGATCCTTTTTGCATGCTCACGCATATAAGTTGAGGTTGGAGATTACCATAATTCTGTAGAATAGGACACAAGATATTTCAACATTTCGTCTCTGACTTACGTCGTCAAAAAGGGGTATGACCAACATAACGAAGAGTAATGTTTTAGTTGATACTGATAATCGTTATCAACTAATTAGAAGTATACATGATGGCATTTCAAATTTCAATAGCATTTCTAATATTTATTTATGAATTTTATGATATGCAAATGTATACATTTTAAGAACTTTTTCTAATACCAATCTGACTCCTTCCATTATCTGCTATAATTTTCATTGAACAGATTAATAACTTCATAATAATGTTTTTATTAATTTTGTTTTAAATATCCATAAATCATAATAAACAGTTTAAATGAGAGTAGGGGTAACGATGAAATATGTTAGTATTCGAAAAAAACTACTGTTCACACTCTTAAGCATTTCTTCTTTATTTAGCATTGCTCTTATAGTTATTCTTTCATTCGCCATGAATCAAGCAAGTGAAATCGAAACGTTAAAAAATGATGTATCAAAAAGAGCGACGATTTTAAAAGAACGTGGCGATTGGTTCCAAGCACAAGTTGCTGGTTTACAAGAATATTTACTATCACATGATCAAAAAGGATTAGATAAGTTCAACCGAGAAGGGAAAAAATTAGCTGATACTAGAGAGAAAGTAACAAGTGACAAGAAGCTCCCAGAAGGAATGAAAGAAGCTATTTTAATGGGGGGAAAATGGCGTAGCGTCATAGATAATGAGGTACTACCTCTTGCTCGTGAAGGAAAATGGGACGAAGCATCCAAAATTGCTTTAGCACAAACAGATTATGTAAATGATCTTTTAGATCGTTTTAATAAATATACAAATGAAGAGAATGAGAAACGTGACGCATTAATTGCTGACGTCGAGTCTTCTTCATCACTTATTCAATATATTATTTTCTTCTCACTCATTACATGTACATTAACGTCTATTTTATTAGCATGGTGGTTCTCTGGTAAACTCGTTAAACCAATTCGACAAATTGATGAGAAGTTAAAAGAATTAGCTTCTCAAGATGGAGATTTAACGGCTAGATTACACGTAACAAGTAAAGATGAAATAGGTGACATTGCAAATTCCTTTAATCAAATGCTCACTAACTTACAGCATATAATAAAACAAGTTCAACAAACATCAACAAGTGTAAAAGAAGCTTCCGAAAATGTATTTATCGAAACGACTGCTTCTATGGAAAATACCGCAAGGACCCAAGAAACTATGAATGCTCTTGAACACAATATTCGTTCACAAGTTTCTAGCATTGAAGAAAGTTCAACTGCAATGGATGACATGGCAACGAGTGTTCAGCGTATCGCTGAGTCCGCCTCTTCTGTTACTAGTTTAGCTGTTACAACTTCAGAAAAAGCAGATGATGGGAATAAAGTCATTGAGAAATCTATTACACAAATGCACACAATTAACGAAGCTGTTAACGCTACATCACAAGTAGTTGAGCGACTCATTACACATACAAATCATATCGATACTGCACTTCAATCTATTTCGAATATCGCCGAGCAAACAAATTTACTCGCTTTAAATGCTTCTATTGAAGCAGCTCGTGCTGGTGAACATGGAAAAGGATTCGCTGTTGTTGCTGATGAAGTTCGAAAACTTGCTGAACAATCTCAACTAGCCGCAACTGACATTAACCATTTACTGCATCAAATTCAAGCCGATACTAAAATAGCAAATGACATGATGACACAAGGTCAAGCAGAAGCTTCTGAAGGAATTACTGTTATTCGTACTGCCGGATCTTCATTCTCAGAAATTGTTAACCACATTAACAAAGTCTCTACGCGAATGCAAGAAATGTCTGCAACTGCTGAAGAGATGGCTGCAAGCTCTGAAGAAATGAACGCAGCTTTAAATAATATCGCCTCTATTTCAAATGAAGTTGCTGCAGAAACATTACAAACAGCACATTCAGCTGGTGATCAAGTAAACAAAATGAGTATCGTGGCTAACAAATCATCTGAAATGAAAACAATCGTACAAGAACTTGAAGTTCTCGTCTCTCATTTCAAAACAAACGCTTAAAGTGAACCTTTCGCTTGTAATGACACAAGCCCAAAGGTATAGGAAAGAAAATTTTACAGTCTCTCTTTTTTCAATTTAAAATATCTCTTTCTATCTCTCATTCCGTCTGCTATAATTCCTAAAGGAAATAAGAAAGCTTTATTCCAACTGGAGTAAAGCTTTCTTTCAATTTTTTACATTTATTAATTCTAATACTAAGATTTCACAAAGGAGGCTTTTAATCATATGAATTTTGTAAGTATCAGAAAAAAACTTATGTTCATGATGGGAACGATTTGCGCTTTATTTGGCATCGCCTTAGCTTTTATTTTATTTTTTGCTATTGACCAATCTCGTAAAGCTGAAACATTACAAAAAGAAATTTCTCCACTGGCAACAGAATTGAAAGAACGTGGAGACGCTTATCAAGTACAGCTATCTGCTTTAAGAGGTTATTTACTACAACATGATCAAGTCGAATTAGACAAGTTTAATGAGATGAGTAAACGTCTTGAAGATTCAAAAGATAAACTTCTTTCTAATCCAAATCTTTCTTCGTCCGTAAAAAGTACAATGGAATTAGGGTCTACTTGGAGAAAGTTCGTTGAAGAAAAAGTATTCACTCTTGCAAAAGAACAAAAATGGGAAGAAGCTTTACAAGTAGCTTCTTCAGAAAACGGAACGGTCTATAAAGTAATTGGTGACTTCACAAATTACAGTAATGAACAAGCTAAATTACGTGAACAATCTATTGAACAAATTGATCAATCTTCACTAGGAATTGAATATGCAGTCTTTCTATCACTTGTTATTTGTATTGTCGTTGCAATTATTCTTGCATGGTGGTTCTCTGGTAAACTTGTGAAACCAATTCAACAAATTGATACAAAACTAAAAGAATTAGCCTCTCAAGAAGGTGACTTAACGGCACGTCTACAAGTAAATAGCAACGATGAAATCGGTGCTATCGCAACATCATTTAATAAAATGTTAGAAAACCTACAACATATCATTAATCGCGTTCAAAAAACATCAGTGGAAGTACAAACCGCTTCTGAAAATATGCTAGAAAAAACGAATACATCACGTGAGGCGACATTAAGAGTCCAAAGCTCGATGTCCAACTTAAATGCAAGTATTCAATCACAAACTTCTAGTATGGAAGAAAGTTCAACTGCAATGGACGATATGGCAGTAAGTGTTCAGCGTATTGCTGAATCTGCTTCATCTGTAGCGGAACTTGCTGTTGCCACATCTGAACATGCTAGCGATGGAAGTACCGTTATCCAAAAATCTGTTTCACAAATGACAACAATACACGAAGCTGTAAATGCTACGTCAGAAGTGGTTGAACGTCTAATCACTCATACGAAATATATTGATACTGCTGTACAATCTATTTCTAATATTGCTGAGCAAACAAACTTACTTGCTTTAAATGCTTCTATTGAGGCTGCTCGTGCTGGCGAGCAAGGAAAAGGATTTGCTGTCGTAGCTGACGAAGTTCGAAAACTTGCTGAACAATCTAAAACAGCTGCAACAGACATTAATCAATTACTACATCAAATTCAAAATGATACAGAAACTGCTAGCTCTATGATGTCTCAAGGCCGTTCTGAAGCATTTGAAGGTATCAATGTTATTCGTGAAGCTGGTACTTCTTTCACAACAATTGTGGAACAAGTAAATAAAGTATCTACTCAAATGCAAGATATATCAGCAACTGCTGAAGAAATGGCTGCAAGTGCTGAAGAAATGAATGCTTCACTTAATAACATCGCTTCTATCTCTACTGAAGTATCCAGCGAAACTGCCGCAACGGCACAATCTGCTGAACAGAAAGTTATTGTTATGAATGAAATGACAGTAACTGCTAGAAAAATGAAACAAACAGTTGAAGAGTTAGATCAGCTCGTATCTCATTTTAAAACAGAATAGATGTTCAAAAAATATCCCTCTTGCGAAGAGGGATATTTTTTTGAGCTCATTTCCTGCACATTATGCTCATTTCCGTTATAATGAGAATCGATATCATTAAAGTGTAGGAGGGGCTGCTTATGTCACAAGAAGCATTTGAAAATAAATTACTTGCCAATTTAGAAGCTGTTATTGACCCTGAACTAGGTGTTGATATCGTTAATCTTGGATTAGTTTATGATGTTACAGCAGATGAAAATAATAATGCTGTCATTACGATGACTATGACTTCTATCGGTTGTCCAATGGCTGGGCAAATCGTATCAGACGTTAAAAAAGTATTATCAACAAACGTACCTGAAGTTAATGAAATAGAAGTAAATGTCGTTTGGAATCCACCGTGGTCGAAAGAACGTATGTCACGTATGGCGAAAATCGCATTAGGTATTCGCGACTAAATAAAGTGGAAATTTCATCATTTGCGGATAGCGGGATAAAGAAAAGACCTGACTAGGATGTCAGGTCTTTTCTCTTATTATTTTACACCTACTGCATCATAAGCTTTCGTTACAGCTTGTACAGCTTTAGAGTTTTTACCGTATAAATCTTCAGCTGACTGAAGTGCCGCTTGACGCATCATTTTGAAGTCAGAGTTTGCAGTTAAATATTTCGTAAGAGCACGGTAGTAAATTTTTTCTGTCGCTTCACGGCCCACTCCAGTTACTTTCACGCCGTAATGATCTCCGCCTTCAGAAACTAAATAAGCAGCTTTATTATTAATACTACTGTTAATATGAACGCCGCCATTATCAGCTGTTCCAGTGTAACGTTTACTATAGTGATCTGGGTAACCTTCACTTGGTTTTAATGGGTTTGGAATAGACGCTGGGTCTTTAAGAGAGCGAAGCGCATCACCAGGTTTATCAGGTGTATAAATATCAGCACCTAAATCCCAGCTCTTCTTCTCAACCATAACACCCATAATATCAGATAACGATTCATTTAACGCCCCTGACTCATTTTTGTAAACAAGGTTTGCTGTATGTTCAGTTACAGCATGCGTTAATTCGTGACCGATAACATCAAGTCCAGCAGATAATGGAATGAAAGTTTTTCCATCTCCATCACCATACATCATTTGCACACCATTCCAAGCTGCGTTATTCCAAGCTGTACCTACGTGAACAGTTGAAATAAGCTTCGCACCTTTATCATCGAAAGAGTTACGATTAAATGTCTTTTTGTAGTAATCATATACTTTCCCTGCATTTACATGCGCATCAACTGCAGCTTTATCTTCGAAGAACTTAGATTTACTTTCAACTTCTTCTCCTGTATATCCAAGCCATTGTGAGAATAAATTAAACCAGTTCTCGTCCATATTTTCTGCATCAAATGTATGAATGCCTTGTCCTCGTTTACCATCAAACAAGTTGAATTGTCCTGTTTTCGTATCTTGAGCAATTTCAAATGATTGTCTAGCACCTAATACTCCGTAACCAAATCCAGTAATGTTATCTACAGCGTTATATTTCTCAATAACATTTCCATTCGTTGCATCAACAAAATAATGCCAATATCCTGGAGCTGGTTTTGAAATCGATGCCTTAACTAAGTATGCAAGGTAGTAATTACCGTCCTTTTCATATACAAACAAATCTTTTTTCACACCGTCATAACTCTTTACTTTACCAATTTCTTTCTCAATATCTGCCTTTGCAATCGTTTCTGCTTGTTCCGCAGTAATGCTTGCAGCTGCAGGAATATTTTTATCATCTAAATTCGGAATAACTTGTCCGAAGAATGCTTTTACATTATTCTCTTTATCAAGTGTAACAGTTTGATCAGAACCGTACACAGGAATGTTATTATGTTTCTCAACTAGCTTCACATGTGTCGTATCAGATTCAGCGTCTTTTTCTTCTCCAACGATATTAAAATGCTTTTCAATATTTCCTGCTAATTTAAACATATCTTTCTTACTCTCTAAGTATTGAAAGACTGTCTCTTTTTTATCTAGTCCTTCCGGTGCTTTCCATTCTTCACCTATGTATGCAGGTGTTTTAAATTCTTGATGATATTGAATTTTTTGTTCTTCCGCTTTCGTTGTCGTTGCCCCAAACGCTCCAAATCCCCCGGCGATAACAGTTAACGCTAATGCTGATGAAATGACTTGCTTTTTCACTATAACATTCCCCATTCCCATAAAGATTTTTGACACTTTTATACAATTCTTATTTTCCCAGCCGATACCTCTACCGAAAATTTGAGAAACATTTTTCAGACAATTCCAATCAAAAAAGAGGACATCTATCGGATGTCCTCTTTTCTATAAACCTTTTATTGTTTTTTCAATTCAATTGCTAAATAATGAGATTGCTCTTTTGCTTCAATATGAATATCTTCTTCTACCGCTTCTGCTGCATCACGCATAACAAACGTTTCACCATTTATTACACTGCTTCCTTCAATTTGTACAAGATACAATTGACGGCCTTCTTTCACTGGAAAATGAATTTCTTTTCCAGCCTCTAATGATAAGGAGTATAAATTCGCATCTTGGTGAATTTGAATTGGTGCATTTCCTTCTACTGAAGATACCATATGGAACCATTCATTTTCGCGCTTGCTCCAATCAAATTTAAACTCACCATAGTTTGGTTTATGATCCGCACGGTCTGGTAAAATCCAAATTTGTAATAAACGCAGCGTTTCATCGCCTAAATTATGCTCGCTATGAAATACACCCGTGCCAGCACTCATATATTGAACATGTCCACGCTCAATCGTTCCGCGATTTCCCATGCTGTCTTCATGTGTTAAAGCACCATCTACAACGTAAGAAATAATCTCCATATCACGATGTGGATGCATATCAAAACCAGTTTGCGCCGCTACTAGATCATCATTAATAACACGTAACGCTCCGAAGTTCATGTTATTTGGATTATAGTAATTGGCAAAAGAAAAATGAAAATGTGTATTTAACCAACCATGATTTGCTCTGCCCATATTTTTATGATCAACTTTTCTAAACATATCCTTCACCTCATACTATCTCGAATTCGAGATTTATTTTAAATTTTTTTCTTATTGTAACTTTTTTAGTAGTGTTAATAATTGCTTTTGTTCCTCTATGTTTAAATTATGAAACTTCTCTGCTTGGAACGTTTCTTGAGGTGGGACGATTTCTTCATATAAAGCTCTTCCCTTTTCTGTTAAAGAAATATATTTCGTAGTACCCTCTTGTTCACGCAAAATCCACTCAAGCTGCTCCATTTTATTTAAAAGCTGCGTTACATTTCCTTTCGTAACAAATAGCTTATTTCCAAGTTCTTGCTGCGTTAAACGATCATGTCCTCCAACTTGAGCTAACACATCAAACTGGGCGGCAGATACATTCCATCTTTTCAAATGCTGATTCGTCTCACGAATACTCTTATTATAAAAGCGTGACAAACGAAACCATAATAGTAGCCCTAGTCTATCTTCTGTTTTCATTTCATCACCTCGCTCGTTTCATATCATTAGTTTAGAACTAAACTTAATAAAAGTCAAATACTTATTTTTAATAAGCACAAAGAAAGCACAGGGCTATTTCTCCACTATGCTTTACATTAACTTTCTACTCTTATATTCATCCAATTTCCTCTCCGCGAACTTCCTCGCATCTTTTTCAATCCACCGCTCTTCGTACCGTTCACTTCCCACATACAATATATCTCTCTTATGTTGCATCGCATGGCGAAATTCATGCAGTAGCGTTTTGAGAACTTGCTCATACTCTTCCCACATACAAACGAAAATTAATTTCTTTTCTTTATGATAAAAACCACCTACTGGGAATAGGAACTCTTCTTCCTCTTCCCCTAATGATAGAAGTACATCATTTGCATCACACGTATCACAAAAAATAACGGGTGTTTTACATACTTCAATAAGAGAACACAAATCCTCTCTCAGCTTTTTGACATCCCAAGGAAGCTCCGAATCCAACACATACCAATTCTCTACCTGTTGATATACATTTTGAAACTGGAGTTCCATTTTTCTTTATTCCCCTTTCCAAACTCCCTTTTCCTATATGTATGCCACAATATAGTAAATATTAAACGTATTCTTTCATCCTTGAAAAAATGCCAATAAAAAAAGAATCTATGTCGACATAGATTCCTTTTCTGTAATCACTTTTTTTTCATCATTTTTTTTAATACAAAATAACCAATTGCACAAACAATAGCAGCAAGTACAAAGTATTTCACATATGGCCCCGCAACTTTATTAATACTTTCCCACTCTGTTCCTAATTTAAAACCTAAATATACAAACACAATTGACCACGGAATAACAGCTAATGTAGTTAGCGTAATAAACTTAGCATGTGACATTTTCGCAATACCCGCTGGTATCGAAATAGCATGACGCACAACCGGAATAAAACGTGCGGTAAAGATAACGCCAGTTCCATAACGATTAAACCAATCTTCAGCATAATCAATATGTTTCTTCTGAATTAAAATATATTTTCCATATCGCTCAAGAACAGGTCTTCCTCCATATCGACCAATCCAATAAATGAATAGTTGTGCAATTACACCACCAATTGTACCGAACGCGACAGCGCCCCAAAATGTAATGCTTCCTGTTGATACTAAATAGCCTGCATAAGACAATACGATTTCACTTGGAATAACCTCTAGCATTAATCCAAGCATAATTCCCCAATAACCAAGTCCTTCTAAAAAAACTAAAACCGAATGAATCAACTCTCCTAACATCATGTACCTCTCTTTACTGTTTTCATCACCAAAATAAAAGTACAAGCAGGAAATATCTTGTACTTTTATTTTTTTAATTTAGTTAGTCTTCGTATCCCACTTAAAGATTTTATTTAAGAATTTATATACATTCTTCGACTCTTTTGTCAGAAGTGGGCCTAAAATGGATAGTATAAGCACGTATAGTGCTGAGAATGGTTTCAGTACTGACATTAAACCACCGGCGATACCGATATTAGCCATAATGATGGAGAACTCTCCTCTTGAAACGATTGTTAATCCGATATTTGTTGATGCTTTATGAGATAATCCAGCTTGTCTTCCTGCAATCATTCCTGCTACAAAGTTACCGATTATCGTAAGAAGGACAGCACCTAACGTTAACCATATCGCTCCGCCTAATGAGAACGGATCAATACTTAACCCGAAGCTGAAGAAGAAAATAGCTCCGAAAAAGTCTCTAAATGGAACAACAAGATGTTCAATTCGGTCACTATGCTCTGTCTCAGAGAAAACTAATCCTAGAAGAAGTGCTCCAATTGCTTCTGCAACGTGAATTGTTTCTGAAAAACCAGCAATGAAGAATAACGAAGCAAATACTACAATAATAAAGATTTCATCTGAGCTAATATTGAGCAATTTATTTAATAACGGCGTAGCCTTTCTAGCTACTATAAAGAATAGAAGCATATATCCTAAAGCAATTCCAATTGAAGTAAGGGCACCTAAGAAGGAAGCGTGATCTCCAAGTACTAAACCAGAAACAACTGATAAATATACAGCAAGGAATATATCTTCAAACATAATAATTCCTAAAATTAATTCGGTTTCATTATTACCAGTTCTTCTTAAGTCCACTAACACTTTAGCAACGATAGCGCTAGAAGAAATCGTAATAATACCCGCAATAATTAAGATTTCTAGTAATGGGAATCCCATTATAAATCCGTATAACAAACCAAGTGAAAAGTTAATTAAAATATAAATCGTTCCGCCAATCGCAATAGAGCGTCCAGATTTAATTAGTTTTTTCATTGAAAATTCTAATCCTAGATAGAATAGAAGGAATAGAACCCCAATTCGTCCAAGGAAGGAAATTACACTTGCACTTTCAATAAATTTGAGATCGATAACACCTATTGTCGGTGCATGCGGTCCTACTAACATTCCAAGAACGATTAGAAAAGGAATTACTGAGAATTTAAATTTCCCAGCAATTACTGCTGCAATTGCCACTAAAACTAAAGCTGTACCAACTTCAAAAATTAACGTATCCATCTAATCAGTCCCCCCTATTTGAAAGTAATTCATTAATGATTTTTTTAATTTCTTCTCTCTCACCTGAAACTACAAGCATATCTCCTTCTTCAATTACTGTTTCTGGTCCTGGATTAAATAGCTTCTTCATGTTCTTCTTCATAACCGCGATTATTGTTACGCTATATGTTTTTCTTATTTCAAGATCGCCAATTGTTTTTCCGATTGCTGGAGCTGTATTCTCCACTTTGAACCACTCAATCGCTAAACCTTCAAAAACCATCTCAACATTTTCTAACGCCCTAGGCTTATATACCATTCCACCTAATATTGCAGCGATTTGTCTTGCCTCTGAGTCACGTAGTGAAATACTTGAGATGCTTTCTTCATGGTCTGAATCAAAATGATACATTTCTCTACGACCATCATCATGAATGACAATTACCATCTTTTCATTACCTTTCGTAACGATTTGAAACTTATAACCAATACCCGGAAGTTCACTTTCTCTAATATTCATTTTTAGCTCCTCCATAACTTGTTTATTTTAATTTTCTGTTTTTCTGTCTTTTATTCATCCAATCAACTTTAGAAATTCTAACCACTCAGGATATTTGTGATTTGGAAATCTTTTATTGTAATAATAAGTGGACCCTAAAAAGATACTTAAAGATGTAATGATAAAAAATATATTACTTCTCATTTTCAAACTCTCAAGGCTTACTTTCCATAAAGAATCTTCTTTCAAATTATCCCCACCTTCTCGCTTTAAATTTAGTTTTTTAAAATGTAAATAATTCTAAAAATATTACGATGTAACATAATCATAACACAAAAATGTTTTAAGTAACATAATTTTTTAGAAAAATTGATTCTCGTATATTTTTTGCATATAATTTTCTTATTACGAAAAAAAGGAAGTGTATTATATGGTTGATATCTTTAGCAGATTCCTTGAGGTAACGAATAATATTTTATGGTCATATATTCTTATTGCAATGCTAATCGGCTTCGGTCTTTACTTCTCTTTTAAATTAAAATTTGTCCAAATTACTCATTTCAGTGAGATGGTCAGCTTAATTAGTAAAGGGTTTAATCGAAAAGAAAAAAAGAAAGATAGCATCTCACCATTCCAAGCATTTTGCTTAAGTGCAGCAGCACGTATCGGTATCGGAAACTTAGCTGGTGTAGCATTAGCAATTTCAATGGGTGGACCTGGCGCAATATTTTGGATGTGGTTTATCGCAATTATCGGAGCAGCTACTAGTTTTGTAGAATGTACACTTGCGCAAATTTATAAAGTAAAAGATGGAAGTAGGTTCCGTGGTGGACCAGCATATTACATGGAAAAAGGGTTAAACAAACGCTGGATGGGCGTCTGGTTTTCACTTCTTATTACAGTTGCGTACGGATTAATTTTCAATTCAGTGCAAGCAAATACAGTAACAATAGCGTTTGAAAATGCTTTTGGACTAGAGCGAACAATCGTAGGAGCTCTATTAGCCTTATTAGTTGCAGTTATTATTTTTGGTGGCATTAAGAGCATTTCACGTATTACAGAAATGATTGTTCCGCCAATGGCAATCGTTTATATCGGCGTGGCTATTTTTGTCGTTATTAACAACTTCAGTATGTTACCAAGCATTTTCATGGAAATCTTTAACGGTGCATTCGGTTTAGACCAAGCCATCGCTGGTGGTATTGGAGCAGCAATCAAGTTCGGAATTCAGCGCGGTTTATTCGCTACAGAAGCGGGAATGGGTAGTTCTCCTAATGCAGCCGCAACATCTGATGTATCTCACCCTGTAAAACAAGGGCTTGTTCAAGCGTTAGGCGTTTTCGTAGATACATTCTTAGTATGTACATCAACAGCATTTATCGTATTATGTTCTGGACTTTACAAAGGATCAAATTTAGAAGGTATCGAATTAACACAAAACGCATTAAGTTCACAAATTGGACCGTGGGCAAGCACTTTCTTAGCGATTATTATTTTCCTATTCGCTTTCAGTTCACTTCTAGGAAACTACTATTATGGTGAAACAAATATCGCATTCATTAAAGAAAGTAAAACATGGTTAATGATTTATCGTGTTGCAGTTGTCGGAATGGTATTCTTCGGATCAATCGCTGCTCTTAAAACAGTTTGGAGTTTAGCTGATTTATTCATGGGACTAATGGTATTCACAAACTTAATTGCCATCTCATTCCTTAGCAAATTTGCTTACGCTGCATTAGTAGACTATTTGAAGCAAAAGAAACAAGGAAAAGATCCTGTCTTCGTTGCAAACTCTATCCCTGGCTTAAAGAATACAGAGTGCTGGGATGGGCAAGATGTAGAAGAAAAACAAAAGGCTGTTTAACAAATAAAAGCGGAAGCGGCTCGTTCAGAATCGCAGGACACTTCAAGCTCTCGACCTTGAAGAGCTTTTTGCTTCGAGCGAGAGAGCGAAATGACCGGAGATTCTAGCCGCTGGAGCTGGATATCAATTAAAAGCGGAGGTGACTTGCTCAGAACAGGAGGGCATTGGAGCTCCTGACGAAGAGGCGTTCTTTGCCTCACAGGAAGGCGCGAAATGACCGACTGGTCTAGTCACCGGAGCTGGATATCATTAAAAGCACAAGCGGCTCGTTTAGAACAAGAGCCATACCTCAAACAAAGGCCCTATTACTTCACCGTAATAGGGCCTTTTATTTACAACAGTTCATAATTTGTTCAAATTAATTCCAGCAAAAGGGTTGATTTATAGAGATTACTAGATTATAATTATTATAAATTAGTAATTGATATCACATAACAACTCAAAAGGAGATTGATCATAATGAACAAACAAGTAATCGAAGTATTAAACAAACAAGTAGCAGACTGGAGCGTTTTATTCACAAAACTTCACAACTTCCATTGGTACGTAAAAGGACCTCAATTCTTCACATTACACGAGAAATTCGAAGAACTTTACACAGAATCAGCTACTCACATCGATGAAATTGCAGAACGTATTTTAGCAATTGGCGGCAAACCAGTAGCAACAATGAAAGAATACTTAGAACTATCTTCTATTCAAGAAGCAGCATACGGAGAAACTGCAGAAGGGATGGTCGAAGCAATCATGAAAGACTACGAAATGATGCTAGTCGAACTGAAAAAAGGCATGGAAATCGCTCAAGACTCTGACGATGAAATGACATCTGACCTACTACTAGGCATCTACACAGAACTAGAAAAACACGCTTGGATGCTACGTGCGTTCTTGAATCAATAATAGATTTAAAAGCGGAGGTAGCTTGCTCAGAATGTGAGGGGGATGGAGCTTTTGACGTAGAGGCGCTCTTTGCCTCGCAGGAAAAAGCGAAGCCACCGAACATTCTAGCTACCGGAGCTGGATATCATTAAAAGCGGAAGCGGCTCGTTCAGAACAGGAGGGTGTTGGAACTCCTGATTACGAGGCGCTTTTTGCCTCGAATGAAGGAGTGAAACAACCGACTGTTCTAGCCGCTGGAGCTGGATATCACTTAAAAGCGGAAGCGGCTTGCTCAGAATCGCAGGGCACTTCAAGCTCTCGACCTTGAAGCGCTTTTTGCTTCGAGCGAGAGAGCGAAATGACCGGAGATTCTAGCCGCTAGAGCTGGATATTACTTTAAAGCGGAAGCGGCTCGTTCAGAGTCGCTTTTTTCTATAGATTGATCGCGCATGCTGATACATGAAATTTATATCAGCGATTTTTCCAATATATCGGCGATTCCCCCCAACATATCAGCGATTTTCCAATTATATCGGCGATTCCATCCAATATATCAGCGATTTTTCAATTATATCGACTTATCGACAAATCACGACAATATTAACACACCCCTCTCCCCTACTTTTATCAATATATTACAATCTCATCTATGTTAAAATATAGGGAACACCCTTTAGTATCATAGACCCAAAAAGCTTTTCCAAATTCATCATTTACTACTTAAATGACGGGAGTGGTTCAGTTGAAAGACTACTTAATTAGAGCATTTTTTGCGTTAATAACAGTTGGGATTCTCTTACTTATAGCTAATATTTTCAATATACGTGTCGAGGTTAAGGACTATGCTTTCCTCGTTGTCGTAGCAATTGGTGGCGGCTGGGGTGGCTGGTACCTGTATAAAAAACAAAGCAATCAAAATAATAAAGGCATTCCAAAGTAATACGGAATGCCTCTTTTTATTGCCTTCTGTAATAAATAATGAAATTCAGACCACTAATACAACCAATCGCAATAAACATACAAAACGATTGTGGATCTCCACCTAGATTATACTCATCAACGATAAACCCAGACATAAACAACGTTATCGCGGAAACACCGATACATAATACCGAAATAAACCAAAGCGAAAATTCATTAATCAACTCTTTCTTCTGTCTCAAAACAATTAGCATAACAAGAATAGACGCTGCTAAAATACTTTTAAAAACCGGACGTAAATATACGAACTCCTCCATCTATTTCTCCTTTCCCAAAAACATTACATCTAAACATTAACATATTTAACCAAATTAAAAACACATGCCATCTTAAATTAAAACGACATGTGTTTCCGTATTTGCTATGATAGTTGCTTCCACTTCGTTCCCAAAACAGGACGCTCATAATTTTGGATTGCATGAATCAGTTTATCTGCTGTCTCTGCTGAAACGATCAATTCTTTATTTGATGGATTCATAAATCCTTCTTCCGCTGCACGTTCAACCATTTGCAAAATTGGTCCGTAAAAACCTTTTATGTTTAATAAACCAACCGGCTTATTATGTATACCAATTTGTGACCAACATACAACTTCAAATAGTTCTTCAAACGTTCCGTATCCGCCTGGAAGCGCAATAAAAGCATCCGCAAGCTCTGCCATTTTAGCTTTACGTTCGTGCATCGTCTCTACTTCAATTAATTCTGTTAATCCTGTATGCACAATTTCTCCTCGGAATAGACCGCGCGGCATAACACCTGTTACACGTCCACCTAAACGAAGAACTTCGTTTGCTACTTCTCCCATTAATCCGACACATGAACCACCGTATACGAGCTCATAGTCGTTCTCAACAAACATTTTACCTAACTGAATTGCCTGCTCTTTAAATTCTGGTCTCTCCCCTAAATTAGAACCTGCAAACACACAAATCTTTCTCATCCCTACACCCCGAAACTATATATTGTTATGATACAATGAACATTGTACAACATATTGAGGAGATGAGGAAGAAATGGATATCGTTGCATTTCAAAGATGGGTTGAGGAATTTTACGAAAAACGAAGCTGGTCACAGTATAATGCCTTTATTCGCTTAAATTTCTTAACCGAGGAAGTTGGGGAAGTTTCACGAGTCGTTCGTGCTATTGAAATTGGCCGCGATCGCCCTGATGAAGATGCGAAAACAGAAGAAGAGCTAAAACAAGAACTAAAAGAAGAACTTGGCGATGTACTATCTAACCTTATTATTCTTTCGCAAAAATATGATTTAGACTTACAAGACATTATGAATGCACACGTCACAAAGCTTTCGAAAAGGTTCGAAGCATCTAAATGAGAATATTATCAATTATGTTATAATATTCTTGTCACAATACTAAGGGGGATTTTATGTTATCAAAAAAATTGCACGACGCATTAAATGAACAAATGAACTTTGAATTTTACTCTGCCCATGCTTATATGGCAATGGCTGCTTACTGTACAGCTGAGAGCTATGATGGATTCGCTAACTTTTTCCTTGTACAAGCTGAAGAAGAACGTTTCCACGCAATGAAGCTTTACAACTATATTAATGACCGCGGAGAACGCGCTATTATTACTGGATTTGATAATCCGAATAACGAATACGAATCTGTATTAAACGCTTTTGAAGTCGCACTTGAGCACGAGCGTGAAGTAACGAAACGTATTTACAACTTATCTGATATCGCTTGGGACGAGCGTGAACATGCAACAATTACATTCTTAAAATGGTTCGTTGACGAACAAGTTGAAGAAGAAGCTTCATTCGATAGCATCATTCAAAAATTAAAACGTATTACAAGCGATTCAAACGCACTGTTTATGCTAGATGCTGAATTAGAGAAACGTACATTTACGCCTCCAGCTGAATAATATTTCAATCACCTTAATACATGAATTAAGGTGATTTTTTTGTTTGCTCTCTATCTTAAAATCACCTTAAATTTCCTCATATTTGACATAGTGCCAGCTATAAAATGGTATTATTTTCAATATAAAAACGAATATACGAGGAGAGGAAAAATGAATCAACGTGTAGAAGCTGTTGATGCAATTCGTGGTTTCGCTTTGTTTGGCATTTTACTAGTCAATATGACATTAATTCAATTCGGGTTCTTCACCAGTGAAAAACCAACTTATCTATTCGGCGATCTTGATAAAGGCGCTAATTGGTTTATTCAATTCTTCGGCACACATAACTTTATATCCCTATTTTCTTTTCTATTTGGACTTAGCATTATTTTGTTACAAAAAAGTATTATCGCAAAAGGAAAAAAATTCTTCCCCACATACATAAGACGTATTATCATTCTTTTACTACTCGGCTACATTCACGGCACTTTTGTTTGGGAGGGCGATATTTTATTTGCATACGGAATAATTGGGATTTTCTTAATGATGTTCATCAATCGAAAACCGAAAACTTTGCTCATTTGGGCGATTATTCTACTCGCACTTATTACACTTATGTCTTATCAAACTGATCCATCTACAAATATAAATGATTTTGCACCTTATACTGAAAAAGAACATAAAGTCCATCAAACTGGAAGCTATATGGATCACGTCAACTTTAGATTGACTGAAAATCCTTTTGATTACATGGGAATTGACGGTGCATTCGGATTATTTTTCATATCAGTTTTCGCAATAATTTTTATGTCTCCACTGTTCCTACTCGGAATGTATGTAGGGAAAAAAGGCTGGCTATTTGAGGTCAATAAACATATACCTGCTGTCAAAAAAATATGGTTTGCCACCGGTCTCTTCTCTTTTACAATTAAAATCTTAGCTATGTTCGTAAAGCACCCGCTTTTAATTATGTTACAAGATGGCCTTACACCAGTAACTATGACCTTCTTTTACGGAAGCACAATCATTTTATTATTCCATTACAAAAAAGCAACCCGTCTACTAATATACATGGCGAACATGGGGAAAATGTCCGTTAGTAATTACTTAGCGCAATCTATTATCGCAACAACTATTTTTTACGCATATGGATTTGGCTTATACGGGAAAATCGGCTATTTCTTCGGTATTCTTTTAACCATCGGAATTTATACGATTCAATTATTCGTTAGCACCTATTGGCTCCAGAAATACCGAATGGGGCCAGTGGAATATGTGTGGAGACTGGGAACTTATTTAGAGAAACCACGTTTTAAAAGAGACTTGGATAAAGCAAGTTAAACAAAAAAAGCAATGAGCCTACGCTCATTGCTTTTCTTAATTTATTAAAGCATAACCCCAACGATTATCGCTGATAATATACTTACTAACGTTGCACCGTATACAAGTTTTAAACCGAATGATGATACAACGTTTGCTTGTTTGCCATCGATACTCTTCGTTGCACCTGCGATAATTCCAATAGATGAGAAGTTCGCAAATGATACAAGGAAGATAGATAAAATACCTACTGTACGAGCTGATAAATCACCAGCTACTTTACCAAGGTCAAGCATTGCAACGAATTCGTTCGTTACTAATTTTGTTGCCATAATTTGTCCTGCTTGTAGCATCTCTGATGTTGGAATACCCATTACAAATGCTAATGGTGAGAAGATGTATCCTAAAATGCTTTGGAATGTGATTCCGAAAATTGAATCGAATACACCGTTAATTGCTGTAATTAATGCTACGAAACCGATTAACATCGCCGCTACTGTTACAGCGATAGAGAAACCAAGCATAATATATTCGCCTAACATTTCAAAGAATGTTTGTTTCTTGTCTTCTTGTAATTCTAAAATATCGTCTTCTTCTTTTACTTCATATGGATTAATGATATGAACGATAATGAATCCACTGAATAAGTTTAATACAAGTGCTGTTACTACATATTTTGGATCAATCATTTTCATATAAGAACCGACGATTGACATCGATACTGTAGACATTGAAGATGCACAAAGTGTGTATAAGCGATTTTTCGGTAATTTGCTTAGTTGATCTTTTACCGTAATGAATACTTCACCTTGACCAACGATTGCAGCTGCTACCGCATTATATGATTCTAGTTTTCCTAAACCGTTAACTTTACTTAATAGGAAACCGACTGCACGAATGATAATCGGTAAAACTTTAATATGTTGCAGAATCCCGATTAATACTGCTAAGAAAATAATCGGTAATAATACTGTTAAGAAGAATGGTGCTTGTCCATCGTTTGCTAGACCACCAAATACGAAATTAACCCCAGCTTCCGCAAATTTTAAAATGGCGCCAAATCCATCTGCAATCCCTTTTACTAATACAAATCCGACCTTTGTATTTAGTAAGAAATACGCAAGTACCAATTGAATGACAAGCATAAGTGCAATTGGTTTATATTTAATTTTCTTACGATCTGAACTGATAAGGAAACCTAGTACAAACACTACAAGTAAACCGACTAGAAACATTACGAACTTCATATGTGAATCCTCCACTTCTCCCACGAGTTATTGGTCGTATAACGTATAACGAATGACGTCTGACCATTGTTGTTAAAAAAATTTAAAACCCCTAAAACTATTCAACTGTCATCTAAAATCAGTAAGCGTTTACATAAATTGCAATTTATAAAAGGTAGCTTCTTCTCTCCTACCATAATTGAAAGTCTGAAATTGATACCACCTACAAATCAAATTGTAAGCGTTATCTAGACGAAATGCAATATAAATTTTAAAAGATTTTTATATGTTAATATATTCCTAATTAATTGGTTTTTTCATGCAAATTTACCATAAAAATAGCCCTAGCTATGAGCTAGGACCATCCTTTTTCACCCCGATTGGTGAGGGCTAATAATGATCGTGGGATAAAGCCACCCCACTGATTAAAGTTTCACTTTATAACATAACACCAACGATAATCGCTGATAGAATACTTACTAATGTCGCACCGTACACAAGGCGTAGACCAAATGATGATACAACATTTGATTGATTTTCATCGATACCTTTCGTTGCACCTGCGATAATTCCGATAGATGAGAAGTTCGCAAATGATACAAGGAATACAGAAAGGATACCAACTGTACGAGCCGATAAATCACCAGCTACTTTTCCAAGATCAAGCATTGCAACAAACTCGTTTGATACTAATTTTGTTGCCATAATTTGTCCCGCTGTTACCATCTCAGCTTGCGGGATACCCATTACGAATGCTAATGGTGAGAAAATATATCCTAAAATAGCTTGGAATGTAATACCGAACATTGAATCAAACAAGCTATTAATTGCTGTAATTAATGCTACGAAACCAAGTAACATAGCTGCTACTGTAATCGCAATCGTGAAACCAAGCATAATGTACTCGCTTAGCATTTCAAAGAATGATTGTTTTTTCTTATTTTCTAATTTCAGTGTATCTTCTTCTTCTGTAATATCGTACGGGTTAATAATATGAATGATAATGAAACCACTAAATAAATTTAATACAAGTGCTGTTACTACATATTTCGGTTCGATCATTTTCATATAAGAACCAACGATTGACATCGACACTGTCGACATAGAAGATGCACATAATGTATATAAACGATGTTTTGGGATTTTACTTAATTGATCTTTTACTGTAATAAATACTTCTGCTTGTCCAACAATGGCAGCTGCTACTGCATTATATGATTCTAGTTTTCCTAGACCATTTACTTTACTTAACAACGTACCAATAGCACGAATAAATATCGGTAAAATTTTAAAGTGTTGCAGAATTCCGATTAAAACCGCAAAGAATACGATTGGTAATAGCGCTGTTAAGAAGAATGAAACCTCTCCTTTATTAACAAGACCACCAAATACGAAAACGATTCCAGCTTCCGCATATCCAAGAAGCGCGCCAAATCCATCTGAAATTCCTTTTACTAAAATATAACCAACTTGCGTATTTAATAAGAAATAAGATAATGCTAGCTGAATAATAAGCATAATTACGATTGGTTTATACTTAATCTTCTTTCGATCGGCACTTATAAGAAAACCGAGTACAAATACAACGAGTAATCCTACAAGGAACATAACAAACTTCATTAATAAAATCCTCCATTTAACTCTTCATTAACGTTGAACGTCTGACCATTCAAAACAAGAAATAATCCGAACTTTCCATTTCTCCTCCGTAACCTTCGATTGGATAGGAAATGTCATAAAAACTCTTGTTTCAAAGGCATTTTCCATTCTAACATAAATCACAACTCATATCCGCACTTTTCTTTAAAAAATTACATTTAATTATGAAATGCTCATAAATGTTCGTCTTTTACCATCTATAAACAACTGGATAAAACAAAAAATGAGCATCAAGTTTCACTTGATGCTCACCTCATTATACTGCTTTTTCTTTATCAGCTACTGCTGACTTATCCCAGCACTCTGTATTTTTCAAACCTGGAATAGAATCCGCATAGAATACCGGATCTTTCCCTTGTTTCTTTTGCTTTACGTAATCTGATAATGCCGCAAAAGCATACTTAGAGAGGAATACAATCGCCACTAAGTTAATAACAGCCATAATACCCATGAATAAATCTGCTACATCCCAAACGATTTGAATTGTCGCTACAGATCCTAACATAACCATACCAAGTACAGCAATGCGGTACGCTGTTAATAGCACTTTACTTCCATTTAAGAATTCAATATTTGTTTCACCATAGTAGTAGTTACCTACTAATGAACTAAATGCAAACAAGAAGATTGCAACTGCTACAAATATAGAAGCCCATGGACCGATATGTTGACTTAACGCCTGCTGCGTTAATTGAATTCCATTTAAATCAGCTGCATTATGCACATCTGATAAAAGAATAATAAATGCTGTACAACTACAAATTAATAATGTATCTGTAAATACCCCTAAAGTTTGAATGAAACCTTGTTTAACTGGGTGCGTTACGTTCGCAGTCGCTGCTGCGTTCGGCGCACTCCCCATACCTGCTTCATTTGAGAATAATCCGCGTTTTACCCCTAGTAAAATCGCGGCTCCTAATCCTCCACCTACTACTTCTTTAATTCCGAAAGCATGTAAGAAAATCTCTTTAAATACATACGGAATTGCCGTAACGTTTGTTACAACAACGAATAATGCCACTGCTACATAAATAATTGCCATTACTGGAACAATCATTTCAACCGCGCGAGCAATTCGTTTTACTCCGCCGAAAATGATAACGGCAAGTAAACCAGCCATAACAAGACCTACTAATCTACTATCTGTTTTGAATGCCCCATCAAAAGCTGCCGCTACAGTATTAGACTGTACAGCATTAAAAATCAATCCGAAACTTACTGTTATTAGAACAGAGAACACAACACCTAACCAGCGTTTATTTAAACCCTTTTCCATATAATACGCTGGGCCCCCACGGAATGCATTCCCATCTTTCACTTTATAAATTTGCGCTAATGTGCTCTCTACAAATGCAGAAGCACCCCCAATTACCGCGATTAACCACATCCAAAATACTGCTCCTGGACCACCCGCTGAAATTGCGATAGCTACACCAGCTAAGTTACCAGTACCTACACGAGAAGCTGTACTCATACAAAATGCTTGGAATGATGATACGCCGCTCTTCTCTTTTTGTGCTTTCCTCGTTTTCGAGCTTGCTCCATCCCCAAGTAATCGAATCATTTCACCGAAGTAACGAACTTGGACAAATTTCACACGAAATGAAAAATAGAGCCCTAACCCAATTAACATCGCAATAATGACATATGACCAAAGGATATTATTTACATCCCCAATTACCCTAGCTAAAAAATCCATATTTGCATTGCCCCCTCTTCCTAACAATAAGAAAATTATATTCTAAAAACTTTTAGTAATCAAGAACTTTATGTTAGGTTTTATGACATGAATACGTTAACTATCTTAACATACGTGTTTTTTTCATAAAAATATAGCTATTACATGCATTTATCCAATACTCAATCTCTTATCCTCTTCGACCAGCCATACTTTTAAAACAGTACGTTCCCCACAAATAACGAGAGGAACAAACAAAAAAGTTATATTAATAATTACCCCTCACCCTTTTCATCATTTACTACAACAAAAAAGGCGAGCATCAAATTTACCTCGATGCTCGCCTTTTCAATTACACTGCTTTTTCTTTATCTGTTACCACTGGCTTATCCCAGCACTCTGTATTCGTTAAACCAGGAATAGAATCTGCACTGAAGACTGGATCTTTCCCTTGTTTCTTTTGCCTTACATAGTCTGTTAATGCCGCGTACGCAAATCGGCCAAGAAGTGTAATCGCAATTAAGTTCGTTATTACCATTAGACCCATAAATAAGTCTGCCATATTCCATACAACTTGAAGCGTCGCAACAGAACCGAATAATACCATTCCAACTACCGCAACACGGTAAATTGTTAACCACGTTTTGCTTTGCTTAATAAATTCAATATTTGTTTCACCATAGTAGTAGTTTCCTAGAAGTGAACTGAAAGCGAATAAGAAAATAATAATCGCTAAGAAACTGCTCGCCCACGGGCCAATTTGTGAACTTAATGCATTTTGTGTTAGTTCAATACCTTCTAAATTCGTTGCTTTATATGCACCAGAACATAGTACGATAAATGCTGTTGATGTACATACTAAGAATGTATCTACTAAAACACCAATTGTTTGAATAAAACCTTGTTTAGCTGGATGCGTTACATCAGCCGTCGCTGCCGCGTTTGGTGCACTACCCATACCTGCTTCATTCGCAAATAATCCGCGCTGAATACCATATTTCATCGCAGCACCGATACCACCGCCTACAGCTGAATCTAAACCGAATGCACCTTTAAAGATTTCTGTAAACACATCTGGTAGTAAATAGAAGTTTTTAATAACAACGAAAATCGCTACTGCAATATAAAGAATTGCCATTGGCGGAACAATCATTTCCGACATACGCGCGATACTTTTTACACCACCAAAAATAATAACCGCAACTAATACTGCTAATACAATCCCAACAACGTAACGCTCAATACCAAATGCATTTTTAAACGCTAATGTAACTGTGTTTGCTTGTACTGAGTTGAAAATTAAACCGTAACTAATTGTAATCAGAATAGAGAACCAAATCCCCATCCAACGTTTATTTAAACCTTTTTCCATATAATAAGCAGGACCACCACGGAAGCCACTGCCATCTTTTATTTTATAAATTTGTGCAAGCGTACTTTCGACGAAACTTGAAGAAGCCCCGATAATCGCAATAACCCACATCCAAAATACTGCTCCAGGTCCTCCCATAGAAATAGCTAACGCTACACCAGCTAAGTTACCGATACCAATACGAGCTGCAGAACTCATACAAAATGCTTGGAAAGAAGATACACTGCCTTTTTTACGTGTCTTTCCAGTTAACCCATCACTCATTAAACGAATCATTTCCCCTAAATGAGTAATTTGTACGAATTTCAATTTAATAGAAAAATAAAGCCCTAAACCAATTAACATTGCAATAAGAATATATGACCAAAGAATTGTATTTGTTGATGAAATAAATTGCTCTAAAATATTCATACAATTAACCCCTCCTTTTCTCCATAAAACGAATTATATTTAAAAAACATTCAAAAATCAACATTTTTCGACAATTTGCAATTTCCAAATATTAGCCAGGTTCACAGTAACAATATCTTTATGACTGACTACCCTCCCTCTAACTGTGCATACTAAAACAAAAAATAAATTCACAAACAACCCTATTGACAAAAATACCAACCTGTAACTATAATGATTACAACAGGTTGTAACAAACCTAATTACAACAAATTCATTTACTTTCAGATATACACTTTAACAAAACACTTTGGAGGGATTTATTATGAAAATCGGAATTATCGGAGCAACTGGTAAAGCAGGAAGTCGTATTTTAAAAGAAGCATTGGATCGCGGACATGAAGTAACTGCAATCGTAAGAAACGCTGCAAAAATTACAGAAGAAAACGTAAAAGTTTTAGAGAAAGATGTATTCTCTCTTACATCTAACGACCTGCAGGCATTTGACGTAGTTGTAAATGCATTCGGTGCTCCAGCAGGCGAAGAACACCTTCACGTAGATGCAGGAAACGTACTTATTGAAGCTATGAAAGGCGCACCAAATACAAAATTACTTGTAGTTGGAGGCGCTGGAAGCTTATTTGTAGACGAAGAGAAAACAACACGTGTATTTGAGACACCAGGTTTCCCGAAAGAATATCTTGCAACAGCTCAAAACCAAGGTAAAAACTTAGAAATTTTACAACAAACAAATGATATCACTTGGACATTCATCAGCCCTTCTGCACTATTCGCATTAGGAAAACGCACTGGTTCTTACAAAGCTGGCAAAGACAATCTTCTTGTTAACTCAAAAGGTGATAGCTACGTAAGTTACGAAGACTTCGCAGTTGCAGCACTTGATGAGATTGAAAACCCAAAACATGTAAACGAACGCTTCACAGTAGTTTCTGAAGCTGAATAATAGAAAAAACTCGTAAAACATAATGTTTTACGAGCTTTTTTTATTATTACACTTGTTCTAAACCATTTGGAGTAACCTTAAAGGAAATTTCTTTAAACTTTTTCTTATCTCCTTTTCCAACTAACTCACTCTTTTTATACCAACTTAAACGATCTGACTCGGCATGATACACTTTCAATACGTCACCATACTCGAACGCCATACCATTTACTTGTTCTGCAAAATTCTGCGAAGTTTCTTGTCCTTCTGCGGTTACATGCTTTTTCTCAGTTCCATTTTGATCATAAATCGTAAGGCCTATATACTGTTCATTTACAAAGCGATAATGAATCTCATCATTTGTAAATGTTGCATGTAATTTCTTTTCAGCGTGGTTTAACGTAATAATTGAACGTGTAACATCGGACACACCTTGATAGACTAGACTATCCCCATATGTCACTTCTACAGGAACTTCCGTCACTTTCTTATTTCCAAATCGATCTTTCGTTTCTACTTTCACTTTTTGCTGACCAATTTTTGTCGTATCTATTTCCCCTACAAAACCTACTACTTCTCCACCCTGTACTTCAACAAAGTTCTTCGCGTCTAGCGTTTCGCTATTTGTTCCGATTACTACTTGCTGCGGATTTGCTTTTACTGTTTGCTCACCGTCTAATCTTTCAAATCCATTTTCAGTTATTTTGAAGACTAATTCCTTTATCTCTTTACTTTTTCCTTCGCCCACATATACATCTTTTTGATACCAATGTAAACGAGAAGATTCCGCATGATATACTTTCACTACATCTCCATACTCAAATGCAATTCCATTTACTTCCTTAGCAAATTCTTGCGTATTCTCTAAACCTTTTACTGCTATATTTTTCTTCACTCTTCCTTCTTTATCGTACAATGTGAATTCAAAATACTTTTCATCTTTAAAGTAATCATGAATTAGGTTCTTTGTATCTGTCGCACTCAGTTTTTTCGTATCATGATGCAAAGTTACAATTGATTTTAAGTCACCATCTCTATAGCTTAGCCCATATACAAGTAGGCTATCTCCATATGTTACTATTAGAGGAACTTCTGTCACTTTCTTATTTCCAAATCGATCTTTCGTTTCTACTTTTACTTTTTGTTCTCCGATTTTTGATGTATTTGGTTTTTCTGCAAAACCAACCACTTCTCCATCTTTTACTTGTACAAATTCTTTCGGATCTAGTTTGTCTACATCCATTCCGACTACTACTTTTTGCGGTTTCGCCGTCACTTCTTGTAAACTATCTTTTAATTCGAACCCTTGCTCAGTGATTTGGAATAATTTCTCTTTTTTATTTTTAGCCTTCCCTTGATCTACAAGTGTATTATTTTGGTACCACTTCAGACGATCCGGTTCTGCATGGAATACTTTTACTACATCACCATATTCAAAATCCAATTCATTTAGTTCCATCGCAAATCTTTTTCCCGTTTCTTGTCCTTCTGCAGATACACGTTTCTTTTCAATCCCATTTCGATCATATAGCGTTAAGCCCATATATTCTTCTTTTTCAAAACGGTAATGTATTTCATTATTAGTAAAGTTTACATTTAATTTCTTCTTATTGTGGTGAAGTGTCACTGTCGACATTACATCATCTGAAAGTCCTTGAAAAACTATACTGTCATCATAAAATCCGTTAACTTGGACAGGAATTGAATTTTTATTTCTTTTCTCATCCCCAATTTCTACTAACACTTCCTGTTTACCATTCTCTAGTTTAGGCCATACAATCTTTCCTGTTACTTTTACATTCTCACCTAAATTTCGAACAAGTTTACTTGCTTCATTCTCGTCAGAATCTGTACCAACTAAAAGATTTTGTACTTCATTAGCAGGTTCACCATATGGAACCTTATACGGTTCAACTTGCTTCTCACGAATATCATTACTATCTGTAGCTTTCCAGATTTCCTTTTCTAATTTAGGTAACTTTGATTTTTCTATTTTCTCTCTAATATCATCATTTGGTGTTAATCCCCATTCCTCAAAGAAAGGAATTAAATTTTGCCCTGCCACTTGCGATGTCATATAAATAAATAGCTGCTTTTTCTCTTCATCAGAATGAGGCATTTCACTCTGAGGTAACAAACGATAAGCTTGATGTAGCCTAGGATAAAAATGTTCTCCATACACTACATTTAATTGCCAAAACATTGTAAGAGGATTAATGTCATCAATGAATCTTTCTGCTTTAGGCTTCTCTAAATACTCAAATGAGTTTTTATAGTGCTCATCCATTTCTAATTGATTCCCTAACGCCTTTTGAACAGCTAATGAGTAAATATTTACTGTTACTTCCCTTACTTTAGACCACTTCCACGGTTCTTGCTGATGTAAATGACCAACTTCATGCCACGGTCCCCATCCATCCTTCTCAAGTACCTCTATATCTAAAACTCTATTCATTGCAGTTGGAATATATCCTGTATGATAATGTTTTGCAAACATAAAGTCCCCTTTAGCAGGCTTCCGTTTTTCAACAAACTGAACATAATGAGTTGGAGATTTTGCAAACCCAACACTGTCCTCAGATAACCCTGCCACCGCGTTTTCTAAACGGATAATCTTATCATGCAATTTCATTAAATCTGTTGGATCCGTATTCTTCATATATTTCTGCACAGAATCGTAAGTAGTAGTAATTAAGCTTCTCTCACCTTTTAATTCAACTGCATAAGGATCCTTATATTTTTTTAACATTTCATCCCAATCTTTTTTTGTATGCTTACCTAAAATAAATAAAGGAAAGTGACTACCACCATTTGTAACGGAAGCTGTTACTTCTCCTTCGTTATTCATATTATAAAAATATAAAATACCGCCTCTTGAAGATGAAATAACATTTTTCCCTGGTTTTAAATCAAACTCCTCTGGGTCCTTTTCATCATAAGATCTCGTTCCAATAAAAGCTTGGATAGACTGCGTTCCTTTTATGTCAATTGTAATCTCTTCATTTGGCTCTGCATAAATTCCAGTCGGTTCATTAGCGGAAAGTTTCCAAGTAACTCTTAAACGATTATTTTCTTCTTCTACGCTACCTTTCCCCGGCAACTGAAATACTCTCTGCTCAAAATTATTCTCTTTTACCTCTTCTAATTTCCCACCTTTATTTTCTTCCAAAGGTGCTGCATATCCTTTCGATGCTTCGAAAGCTACTGGCGATAATAATGTAGATATACATATTCCAGCTACTAATACCCTACTCGTCTTTTTCTTCGACATAATCTGTGTCCCCTGTTCCTTTATTTAGATAAACTACCCTATATATTCATCTAATAAGTAATCCTATTATTTATATAAAAACATTTGATGAATGGACTAACACCTCGCGCACCTGTATATATTACTACCGCATTTCTCTCCATGCATTCGCTTTCTTACATTGTAAAATTTTTATGTAATATGCCCTCCTCACTTCTCTCTATTTGTGATGAGTTCTCTTGCTACATAAAAAAAGAGAATAGTAAAAGATATTTTTCAGTATTGTCATCTATACATCTAAAAATAAAAATAACAATAAAAACTTACATTTTCTTCATATATGACCATCTATAGGTAGTTTTTCCAAATGAATTTTACACGCTTTACACTTTGTTTGATAGCCTCTCCAATTAGAATAATGTTACAATTTCGTGAATAAAATCTATTTATTGTAACATTTAGATTTTGCCACATTTTATTATTTTTAAATACTTTTTAAAACGTTAAAATAGTGTTTCACTTGATTAATTATTATCTTGATATAATTTTAAAGAATTCATATGAAAAAGCATTGGCATACGCCAATGCTTTCTCATTATCTCTTTTGATTCGGTTTATGCGGTTCATTTGGAGTATATGGCTTATTTGGTTTATTTGGAGCCTCAGCCTTTTTCCAACTTACCGCTAACTCTGGACTTGTTTTTTCTTCACTACGCTCAAGTAATACTACTGCATTTTGAATAGTCGGTGTACCTTTATGCGCAATCCCTTGTAATTTCGTTAAATTTCCTGATACTTTAAAGCTAAATCCACCAGCTGGTGTTTGTTTCGGAATTAAAATGCGGAACTTTTCTCCTACATTAAATTCTGTTTTTGTTTCGCCTTTTTCATTTGCAAATTTCACGCCCGCTGGTGCACCTGTTGCTTGTACTTTATACGTTCCGCTTTTTGCATTTGTTTCTACTGTATATAAACCTGTTTCAAAGAAATCATTTTTTAATACTGCTTCTTGTTCTTCTGTAGGAGTTACACTCATCGTAATTTCTTGTAACTCTTCACTAGCGCTTGCCTTTGCAACAATGTCTTTCGTTACTTTCTCTACATTTTTATTGCGGAAATCTAAATCATTAATATCGATTTGTTTTAACGCATTCCACACTGCAAGCTGCGTTGCGTAATGTGCTTCTCTCCAATCAGAAACACCTAATTCTTGTGGACTCTTTTGTGGATATCCATTCAATAGTACACGGTATACGTTAATATCCACTTTCCCCATTTCCGGTAAATCTTGACCACTTGGAGATTTCAAATCTACATTTAAGCAAAAAGCAATTTTGCCATCTGCCGTTTTAATAAGCTCTGTTCGAATTGGTTTCTTCTTTGACTTACTATAACTCCAATTCATTTCATACTTTGTATGGTCCATAACTTCTGCAAATGCTTTTTGAAGCGGGAATAACACAAATAAAACACTTAAAAACATAGCTAAAATCTTGAACGATTGCTTTATATTCATGTTTACAGCCCCTTATCACAAACTTAATACTAAGTAGTATTTATTTAGAAACTATTTTTATGCACAAAAAAAGAGTGCTTTTACGCACTCTTCTTTCTTACTTTAATCTTAGAAATCGAAGTTATCAGGATCCGGACCAACGCGGTGATTTTGATTTAACGCATCGATTTTTTCCATATCTTCTTTCGTTAATTCGAAATTAAATATATCGGCATTTGCAATAATGCGGTGTTCTTTCGTTGATTTTGGAATAGTGATTACTCCATTTTGAAGATCCCAACGTAAAATAACTTGCGCTGTTGTTTTACCGTGTTTCTCAGCAATTTCTTGTAATGTTTCATTATCTAATAATTGACCTTGCATAAGTGGTGACCATGCTTCCATTTGAATACCTTGTTCTTTACAGAAAGCTTGTAATTCTTTTTGTGTTAAACGAGGGTGGTATTCTACTTGGTTAATCATTGGTTTAATTTCTGCATCTTTCATTACATCTTGTAAGTGATGAATTTGGAAATTACTTACCCCAATTGCACGTACGCGTTTTTCTTTATAAAGTGTTTCTAACGCTCTCCACGTATCTTTATATTTCCCTTCTACAGGCCAATGAACAAGGTATAAATCTAAATAATCCAGCTCTAATTTTTTTAAGCTTTCTTCATATGCAGCAAGTGTCGTTTCATATCCTTGATCCGAATTCCACACTTTTGAAGTAATGAATAAATCTTCACGAGAAATGCCTGCTTCTTTTATACCCGCGCGAATTCCTTCACCTACAGCTTTTTCATTTCCGTAAATTGCAGCTGTATCAATGCTGCGGTATCCTGCTTTAATCGCCGATTTCACTGCTTCTACAAGTTCTGGTCCATCCTCTACTTTAAATACACCTAAACCGAACCAAGGCATTTCTACACCATTATTTAATACTGTTTTACTTTGTAAGTTTTTCATTTTATTTTCTCTCCTTTTATTTTACTTGATCTCTTTTTTCTAATGTCATACTCCACGCAGTTAAAACAACAGCACCTACTACCATAATTCCACCTACCCAAGCCGTATGAATTAATCCTAACGAGTTCGTTACAATACCGCCCAAGTAAGCACCAAGAGCAATTCCTGCGTTAAATGCTGCAATGTTAATCGCCGATGCTACATCAACAGCGCTAGGTACAAACCTCTCAGCTAATATAACAACATACACTTGTAGCCCTGGAACATTCATAAATGCGAATAGTCCCATGAAAATAATTGTGATGAATCCAGCGACTTTAAATGGCGCTGTAAATGTTAAAACAAATAATACAATCGCTTGAATAAAGAACATGTAAAATAACGCTCGAATCGGATTATGATTTGATAATTTTCCCCCGACCATATTCCCAATCGCAATTGCAATTCCGTATACTAACAAAATAATTGTAACGGTACTTGCTTTAAATCCTGTTACTTCTTGTAATAACGGAGATAAATACGTAAATGTTACGAACGTTCCCCCGTATCCTAATGCAGTAATAATAAATACAAGTAACAGTCTTCCATTCGTAATCAGCTTAAATTGATCGCGAAATGATACAGACGTACCTTTTTTTAAATTAGAAGGAATTAGCATACTATTGGCGATTAAAGCAACGATTCCAATGGCCACAATAACAATAAACGAGGCCCTCCAGCCAAATTGTTGACCGATAAATGTTCCAATTGGTACACCTGTAATAGTCGCAACAGTTAAACCAGTAAACATAAATGCTATTGCACTTGCACGTTTATTCTCAGGTACAAGCGCAGCCGCAATTGTAGATCCAATTGACATAAAAACACCATGCGCAAATGCAGATACAACCCTCGCAATAAGTAACACAGTAAAACTTGTTGCTACCGCCGCAATTCCATTACCAATAATGAAAATAATCATAATCCACATTAATAACGTCTTTCGCGACATACTAGCTGTTAATGACGTTAATACTGGAGCACCAAACGCTACTCCTAATGCATATAAAGAAACAGTTAACCCCGCTGTTGTAACAGAAACATGTAAATCCTCTGAGATAGATGGTAATAAGCCGACACTAATAAATTCAGTTGTACCAATTCCAAACGCACTAATTGCTAGTGCTAATAAAGCAAACATACTTCTCCGATTCGTCTGCATAACCGAAGAAGATACTGTATATGAATTCAATTGAACTCCTCCTTAATGCGAGAAATCCAATCATAATAGTATGATAAAAAGGCCTTTTTATCTTCTACAAAAATAACTTTACTGTTGATATACGCTATTATGAATGGCTTTACTCTTTTTTTGAAGAACGCACTTAAAAGTACGATAGGTACCTAAAAGTAACATAGGCACTTTTTAGTACCGTACTACTCATTTCCCTCTTACGTATGCTATTATGGAACATATTCAACATGATAAAAAGTACGTACTTTAAAGTGCTATAGGCACTTTTTAGTAACATTTAATTATTTAGCTTCTTTTGTTGGAGAACTTAAATCTACATTCATCAAAGGAGATTTTTATATGAAGAAATACAATATTCCCGTTGAAGCGACTTTAGAGGTTATCGGTGGAAAATGGAAGGTTGTTATCCTTTGTCATCTAACGAAAGGCACAAAAAGAACGAGTGAACTAAAACGTTTAATGCCTGGGATTACACAAAAAATGTTAACTCAGCAATTACGTGAATTAGAAGACGATGGGGTTATTCAAAGAAAGGTATACAATCAAGTACCACCAAAAGTAGAATATTCACTTACAGAATACGGTTGGTCTTTAGAGTCCATTCTTGATTCTCTTTGTACTTGGGGCGAATGCCATCTTGAAAAAAGCGGTAACACCTCGATGCTAATTGTAGAAGGTGAATAATAGGAAAAAGGAAAAAACGAACATGAATTTGTTCATTTTTTCCTTTTTTTCTTTATATGTATATACATTTCTAACTGGAACAAAATATTTTATACGCTTTCATACCTTGTCAGCACTACGTTATACACTCAATATCAAATAATTAGGAATCATTTTTATGTTAACATAGGTGTATATAGTATATAATATAGGATATATATTATATACACTTTCCGGTAACGGAGCTTTTCCATTATGCGGACAAGCCATGTATCGGACAGTTCATAAATAATAAGTAAGACGTTATGGTTTTAGATTTATGTTTGCAGCTTACTTGCTGTCATAAATTTAAAGGCATTTTATTGTGTTTTGTGAAACTTTGTATAAAGTTTCGTAAACGTTTACTATCTTACTTATAAAAAATAAGAGTATTGCTATCGTAAAGGAGAATTGGAGATGCCAGAAACTATGACTCAAACAAAGCCAGAACAAGAAACTGTACAAATTTCTGCTAGCCAAGGACAACTTGATGTACTTGATCAGTTGTTAAAACCTGAGGTACAAGAATCATTAACAACACTAGTAGAACAGCTTCCAAAATTAACTGAGCTTGTTAATATTTTAACTAAGTCTTATGACTTCGCTCAAACTGTTGCTACTGATGAAGTATTAAAAAGCGACACTGTTGGTGCAATTACAGAGCTTGTAGAACCTGTAAAAGATACAGTGAAAAGCATGGCTGCAACTGCAATCGAAGCGAAAGATCGTGCTGAAGAAAGCAACGAAGTTATCGGCCTATTCGGCCTGTTAAAATTACTAAAAGATCCACAAGCACAAAAAATGTTCCGCTTTGTGAACGCATATCTTCAAATTAGTGCAGAACGTAACAATAAATAATTTAACTTATAACAACAATTAGTAAAGACGGGGGATATCATACTATGTCAAAACAAATTGTCATCTTAGGCGCTGGTTATGGCGGTCTTCTTGCCGCTTTAAACGTACGTAAATATTACAGCAAATCAGAAGCACAAGTTACAGTGATTAACCAATACCCAACACACCAAATCATCACTGAACTACACCGCCTTGCAGCTGGTAACGTGTCTGAGCAAGCAGTTGCAATGCCACTTACAAAGCTTTTCAAAGGGAAAGACATCGATCTTAAAATCGCAACAGTTGAGTCATTCTCAGTTGATAGCAAAGAAATCAAACTAGCTGGTGGCACTACTTTATCTTACGATGCACTTGTAGTTGCTTTAGGAAGTAAAACTGCTTACTTCGGTATTCCAGGACTAGAAGAAAACAGCATGGTATTAAAATCTGCTGCTGATGCAAACAAAATCTACAAACACGTTGAAGACCGTATTCGTGAATACGCGAAAACGAAAAACGAAGCTGATGCTACAATCGTAATCGGTGGTGGCGGATTAACTGGCGTTGAGCTAGTTGGTGAGCTTGCTGACATTATGCCTAAACTTGCAAAAAGCCACGGCGTAAATCCAAAAGAAGTGAAACTTCTTCTTGTTGAAGCAGGTCCAAAAATCCTTCCAGTATTACCAGACCACTTAATCGAACGTGCAACTACTAGCCTAGAAGCACGCGGTGTTACATTCTTAACTGGTCTTCCTGTAACAAACGTTGCTGGCAATGAAATCGACTTAAAAGACGGTCAAAAACTTGTTGCTAACACATTCGTTTGGACAGGCGGCGTACAAGGTAACCCATTAATCGGTGAATCAGGTCTTGAAGTTAACCGTGGACGTGCAACAGTTGATGCATACCTACAATCTACTTCTCACAAAGACGTATTCGTTGCTGGAGACAGCGCTGTTGTCTTCGCTCCAGACGGACGTCCATACCCACCAACTGCACAAATCGCTTGGCAAATGGGTGAGTTAATTGGATACAACTTATACGCAGCACTAGAAGGCAAAGCATTGGAAGAGTTCGCACCTGTAAACTCTGGAACACTTGCTAGTCTAGGACGTAAAGATGCGGTTGCTACAATTGGAGCAAGCAATACTCCACTTAAAGGCTTACCAGCATCATTAATGAAAGAAGCAAGTAACGTTCGTTACTTATCACACATTAAAGGTCTATTCAGCTTAGCTTACTAATCTGAATATAAGCCCGAATCATGCCCTGCATGGTTCGGGCTATTTTTTATCCGTAATTTTCTCTAACTTATTTATTCGTCAAAAAAATTATATACCCTTTAAATTTATCTAAATATACTGACTTTTTATAATGAAAGCTGTCCCGTTCGGAACAGCTCTTATTGTCGCTTTTTGTCGGTAAATCGATATATTGGGAAAATCGCTGATATATTCGGATTTGCGCTGATATATTTCGAAAATCGCCGATATAATTTGAGTTACGGTCGATATATTCGAAAAATCGCCGATATATTTTCCAACCTTACTTATTATCCTAATTTCACAAGACTGTAGTTCTTCTTCCCTTTACGAATAATAATAAATCTTCCATCAAATGAATTTTCTACAGTAACATCTGTACCCACATCTGTTACTTTCTCACCATTCATAGAAATCGCACCATTATTAATGTCCTCGCGTGCTTGTCGTCTAGATGGTTCAATCCCTAAATCGACTAGCCACTCTACGATGTTTTTCGTCTCTTTTGAAGACTGGAATGTTGGCATTTCTTTAAAGCCTTGTTCAATTTCATCAGCTGTTAACGATTTAATATCTCCGCTAAATAACGCTGCTGTAATTTTCTCAGCTTGCAGGAACGCCTCTTCTCCATGAACAAATTTCGTCATTTCTTCCGCTAACACTTTTTGCGCTTCACGTTTATGAGGCTCTGTTTCTACCTTCGTTGCTAATTCATCAATACGCTCTTTCGTTAAGAACGTAAAGTATTTCAAGTATTTAATTACGTCACGGTCATCTGTATTTACCCAGAACTGGTAAAATTCAAACGGTGTCGTTTTTTCAGGATCAAGCCAAACCGCACCACCCGCTGATTTACCAAACTTCGTACCGTCCGATTTTAATAATAACGGAATCGTTAATCCGAATACTTTCGCCTCATGACCTTCTAACTTACGAATTAAATCTAAACCACTCGTAATATTTCCCCATTGGTCACTGCCACCAATTTGAAGTTGAACATCCTCTTTCGTGTATAAATGGTGGAAGTCCATCGCTTGCAAAATTTGGTACGTGAATTCTGTGAAAGAAATACCTGTATCTAAACGGCTTGCTACAATATCCTTCGCTAACATGCTATTGATGCTAAAGTTTTTCCCGTAATCACGTAAAAACTCAATAATATTTATTTCATGTGTCCAATCATAGTTATTTACCATCTTCACTTCGCTATTTCCACCAAAATCAAATAGCTTTTTCATTTGTGCTGTTAACGCATCTACATTATGCTGAACCACTTCTAACGTTTGAAGCTGACGCTCTGATTGTCTTCCACTCGGATCACCAATTGTTCCTGTTGCCCCGCCAATTAAAATAACAGGATGATGGCCAGCTAATTGGAATCTCTTCATCATCATAAACGGAATCAAATGTCCGATATGCATACTATCACCAGTTGGATCAACTCCGCAGTATAGTGAAATCTTTTTCTCTTCTACTAGCTTACGTAAGCCTTCTTCGTCAGTCTGCTGATTAACGGCGCCGCGCCATTCTAATTCATCAATAATATTCATCTTTTGTCATCCCCTTTATTTTTTAAAAACAAAAAAGCCCCTATGTCTACGATAGACATAGGGACGATTATTCACCGTGTTACCACCCAGTTTGCATAAATAGCATAGCTACTCATACCACTCTTAGCAATAATATCGATTGCTAGTCCGCTTAGCATTACCTAAGATACTCCAGAGTGTAATTCGCAAGTTTGTTTGTGCTAGGTTCCAGCAACCCCTAGCTCTCTCGTTAACAGTGACAAACTGCTACTGGGCTCTTTCAACGTATGTTATTTGTTAAATTATTAGCCATTATATTGAATTGAAAACAAATTGTCAACAATACCCAAATGTTATTTTAAAATAATTCATATCTTCATACGTATTTCGTTATTCTTTATCTTCTCCAATAATCCTTACTTCTCGCTCCAACTTCACGCCAAATTTCTCTTCAACTGTCTTTTGTACGAAGTGAATTAAATCGATGTAATCTTGTGCTGTTCCGTTATCAACATTCACCATAAATCCAGCGTGTTTTAAAGAAACTTCTACTCCACCAATTCGCTTACCTTGTAGTCCTGAGTCTTGAATTAACTTACCAGCAAAGTTATTTGGTGGGCGCTTAAATACGCTACCACATGAAGGATATTCTAGAGGCTGTTTTGACTCACGTTTAAACGTTAAATCATCCATTTTGGCTTTAATTTCTTCATGTACACCTTCTTCAAGTTCAAATCTCGCTTCAAGAATAATGTAATGGTTGTTCGCAAATACACTCTTACGATATCCAAATTCAAATGCTTCTTTCGTCAAAGTACGTAGCTCTCCATCACCTGTCATTACGACAGCTTCTGTTAATACAAACGAAATTTCACCGCCGTATGCACCAGCATTCATATATAATGCTCCGCCAACTGAACCTGGAATACCACAAGCAAACTCAAGACCCGTTAAGTTATGGTCTAAGGCAATACGTGATACGTCAATAATTGCTGCACCGCACTGTGCTACAATCGTCGTTCCTGTTACAGTAACACCTGTAATATGAATTAAACTTACTGTAATCCCGCGAATTCCACCATCTTTAATAATGACATTTGATCCATTTCCTAAAAACGTAACTGGAATATTATATTCGTTCGCATATTTAATAACTTCTTGAATTTCGTCATAATTTGTAGGCGCAACAAAAACATCTGCTTTTCCGCCAACCTTAATATGCGTATGATTCTTTAACATTTCATCTTGTTTAACATGTCCTTCAGGCAATACCGTACTTAAATATTTATAAACCTCTTGCATATTCATTTTACGATTCCTCTATTTCTATATTCATTTTATCCCGTTATACGGGCCCATAATACCCCCACGTACATGAAAGAACCTAAAGTGGTGGATACAGTGTACCCAAAATCAATTCGAGACACCTATAAACCTCTTAATTTATAAGAGGTGCCACTCATATTAAAATATATATTGCATAATAAAGCAACCCAAATGGACTACTAAACTTGACATGTCATCAGAAAGACAACAATTTGTAAAATATATGACTTTTTCAAAACACTATCCCTCAGTATCTTACTATACCACACAAAAAGAAAGTGGTATTTTTTTGTACTTTTTACTTTATTTACATCAATAAAAAAGAGCACATCCCACAGAATGTGCTCTTTCTATACTCTTTATATTACTTTTCGTTCTCTTCTTTTTCTTTATCAAACCATAACAGCTCATCGTTATCAACTTCACCATTATAATTGATTAAAATTTCTTCTCCTGCTTTTATATCTTTATAAGCATAGAAGTTAAATGTATGATTCTCAAAAACGATGTCATACGTTGCATTCGGTGTATATGAATGATTAAATAACATACCATATCCTAAAAGGATTGCCGTATGATTGATTCCATACTCAAATGCGTAATCAGCAAGTAACGTTTTCTCAATATGTTCATGCTGTTCATTCGGATAAGAGATAACTGGTGCTGCGTGTATCAACTCACCCTTTTTAATATCACGAGTTGCAAATACACCTCTATTAAATTCTCCATCACTAAGTTCAGAAGTCTTAACTTCGATCATATGCGTCACCTATATAATTCTTTCTTTGAAGTATTTTATTCCGCTATTTGCGGATAGCTTGATTGGTGAGGGCTAATAATCAGTATGTACTAGTCTCACTTTATCTCCTTAAGCTTGGCAGAAAACGCGCAGAAAAGCAATTAAATTCCTATCAAGTATTCGTTTCAATGAAAAAAGAGCACATCACTCGTGCTCTTTCTAAGCAATATTACTTTTCTAAAATATCTTCTAACAACTTCACTTGCTCGCTAACAGTTTGTAACGTCTTCACTGACGTATCATTTCGATGTTTTTCTTCTTCCACACTCGCTAGCACTTCTTCTGTAGCTGTAGAAGTTTGCTGAATTACGTTAGAAGCATGCGTAACATCCTTTACGATATTCGTCGTTTTAACTTGGAAACTTTCTTGTTGAACAACAACCTCTCGCATTACTTCATTAATCGCATCAATAAACTTCCCTAAATCAGTTACATTTGTTAAAACGCTTGCTAACATCTCGTTACATTCTTCTTGCACTCTTTCTGACTTCTCTACTTGCACTTCTACCTTACTTGCTTGATTACTAAACTCCTTCAAAATCCCTTGAATTCTTCCCGCAGAACGATTTGATTCTTCAGCAAGCTTTAACACTTCACTCGCTACAATAGCAAAACCTTTTCCATGCTCGCCTGCCCTCGCAGCTTCAATATTTGCATTTAAAGCTAGCAAACTCGTCTGACTTGAAATATTCGTTATTACATCTACAATTTCATTAATTTGTTTCGATTGCATCATTAAATCTCTAAATATAATTCCAGACTGTGAAACAACATCATTTAAACTTCTCATGTTAGTTTCAAAATTTCTTAGAGTATGTACACTACCTTTTGAAATTTCTAAGCTTTCATCCACATGAGCCGATGCAGTTCTTACTTGAGAGATGATTTGCTCAATATTTCCCTCCATATCATTCAATACTTCTACCGAACGATACATCATCTCTGATTGTGATTGCGTACCAACTGCCACCTCTTCAAAGGCAAAATTAATTTCACTCATCGATTCCATCGACGTGTTCATATTTTGTCTTAAATGATTGAAATTACTATCTAGTTTCACAACTGTTTCTTCAATAAGTCTTTGCGTCTCTTCTAACTCCTGAGCTTTTCTCATTACTTCTTGCTTCTCATCACTTAAACGAAGGAGCAGATTAGAACCGATTTTCGTGACGCCCCACATAGCGATTGTTACAATCGCTAACAAACTTGCGAAATTAGCAGCTTCAGATGAGGCTGTATAAGCAAAAAATTGCTCCGGCCAATAGCTACAAAGGATAAATGTAATCACAACAGCTACCCCGCCAATAATTAAAATGAGGCGCTCACTTAAATAAATAAGTGAAACAGCTAATGTAAAATAGACCATTTGAAATACAGCCGGGCTTTCATTAAAAGCTTGTACCATAATGTAAGACATTGTAAGCAACATAAATGTCATGATATATTTATACGCTGATTCCATACTTTTTATAAAAGTAAAAAGCGTTCCAAATGCAACGACAGAAATACCACAAATCCAAAATGCTATGGCTCTCTCTGTAAAAATATATCCATAATACCCAATTGCGATTATCCCAAGGAAGAAACTACAAATCGTTATAAACAGTAATAAATGATTTTTCTGTGATTCTTTCTCAAGGTTAGAAAAACAAGTCCTCTTTAACCACTCCATATGAAGCCCCACCTTCTACTTATACATATCAATTACTTCAGTTTAAATACCGCACTTACTGGGTTATGATCGCTATTTTCAAACTTTAAATCTTTCCCTTGTACATTTACAATCTCTACATTCGGTGAAACGATAAAGCCATCAATAATAGTGACGAAATTTTCACCTTCTACATATTTCTTTACATCATCTCTTACAGTCATAACAGACGGATCTACAGCCCATTTAAAGCCACCGTCTGTAAAGTCCTTCGGTAACTCTACTAACCACTCAGGACGCTCTTTCACGAACTTCGGATCACTTAATTGAGCGTTCGAAACCAATTGATTCCAATCTCCACCCATTATTACGTAATCACCATTTTCATAATGCTTGTTCATATATTCTTTTAAATACTCTACTTGCTGTTTTCTAATTTTCCCGCCTTCATCATAAGCAGACAAATGTAAATTTACGAGTCTAACATGTTTTCCATTATTAACAGGAATTTTATATTCCACAATTGCTCGATCTAAATCAAACAAACGCTTTGGCCAAGGCTCCATTCCAGGCAGCTGGAACCTCTTCGCTTCTTGAACAGTGTATTTAGAAAACGTACTTAATCCAGCCTCCGCATATCCCATTGGATTTGTTATTGGCACTGGAACCCATTTCGTATCGTAGTTCTTGCCAAATGACGAAACATAATCAGGTAATCCTTTTTTCAAAAATTCATGTTCATTTACATCAAATGAACGAAGTGACTTTATATCAACTTCTTGTAATAGTGCAAAATCACTATTCTCATTTTGTAAAAACGAAAGCATATTCTTTAAATTAGTTTCCGTTTGCTCTTTACTACTTGAACCAGATCCCTTTCCACCATCCATAAAGAAATCTTGATCCTTATCTAACCCAGCATATCCAATATTAAATGTTGTAACTTTAAATTCATTTCCAGTCGCTAATACGCGCTCCTTATTATTCTCTACCTTCAAGCTTATAACATCAGCAGGCTGTTCTTTAGTAAGTGTTATATAAGCTAGAAATCCTCCTACAATGCCCGCTACTACTAAAACACATATAAATACGATTTTTAAAAATTTCTTCAAATAAATGACTCCTTTTCACGCAAATTTATTTTTCTTTATTTTCAGTCAAATAAAACAAAACGACACACATAAGAAACATTTTATCATAATTAAAACCGTATATCACTATATTTAGTTGATAAGTAATCGATCCCATTTTAATTACTTAAAAAGCCTTCAGACATCAAAAAAAGAAAAGTTACACCCTCCTCCTCACTGGAAATTAAACGGCATATTTAGTACACTATATGTAATAATCATAGGCGATGGAGTTCGCCATAAACGCTGCTTAGCTAATGACTCCTACCAGTATGGATACTGGTAGGAGTCTATTTTTTTGAGCAAGCTATTTAAAGAGGTGAGAAAATTGATTTATATTATCGTTGGCATTGCTGGTATATTAGGAGCTCTTTCTCGTTATTATTTAGGTCTTAATATCAACACATTTTGGCATCATTCATTTCCATTGGCAACATTACTCATTAACTTAATCGGTTGCTTTTTCTTAGCGTGGCTAACTACTTATATCGCTCGGCTAAACATCTTACCTTCAGAGGTTATCACAGGCATCGGAACTGGATTCATCGGTTCCTTTACGACTTTTTCAACATTTAGTGTAGAAACTGTGCAATTGATCAATCATTCTGAGTGGAGCATAGCCTTCTTATATGTATCATGCAGCATACTTGGTGGCCTCATTATGTCTGGCCTTGGCTATACACTTGGAGATTTCTTAATTAAGAAATCTCTTACAGAAGGTGATTACTCATGATAGAAGCTTTATTAGTCGCAACAGGAGGATTTTTCGGTGCGATTACACGATTTGCAATTAGCAATTGGTTTAAGAAAAGAAATAAAACACAATTTCCAATTGCTACATTCCTTATTAATATAACAGGGGCATTTTTACTTGGATATATAATTGGCAACGGAGTCACTACAGGCTGGCAACTATTATTAGGTACTGGATTTATGGGCGCATTCACTACATTTTCTACGCTTAAATTAGAATCTGTTCAGCTTCTCAATCGTAAAAAACTGTACATCTTCCTTTTATATTTAAGTGCTACTTACATAATTGGTATCCTCTTCGCCTTCCTTGGAATGAAGCTAGGCGGAATATAAAAAAAGCGACTCTATTGAGTCGCTTTCTTTCATAAGAAATATGTCCCGCCATATGGAATGGAAAATAAACCAGCTGGATGTACATCGTAATGTACAATTTGCATCGGAAGTTGTGAATAGGGTATATACTGACTTTGCATCATTTGTGCAAAATATGCTTGTTGCTGCATTTGAATAGCTTGATTCACAGCATGAATTGTCCCTTGTGCCCCAGCCAGCGTAATAGCAGCTCCTACTTGTCTACCATTATAAAAATAACGATTCATCATGATTCATCTCACTTATTCTTTTTCTTCCATATGGTATGTTTCTATTTCATAGTGAGTGTTTTGTCCCTATCTATTGCCCTTTTTCAGCTTTGAAGTAATAAATCCAAATAGCAATACACCAATACCACTAAGGAACAATATATAACTTATCGGTACTAGGAAAAAGAAAGGTTCTTCAAGAAATCCATCCGCTCCTACTTTACTGTTTGAAGCATGTATCGTTAAAGAAATAATCGCTAAAATCATGAAAGAAATAGCTACTACGTATTTATTTTTCATTTCACATTCTCCTCTACTTATGTAATTCCCCTTAGATTCTTACCATCATATTATCTAAAAAAGAATTAACAGTCAATAATTATTTATTGTTAAACAATAAATAATTATTAAATAAACAAACAACAAAAAGGTTTGCAAAGCATCTTAAATCACTTCGCAAACCTTCTAAATTATAAATATTTACACTTCAAACCTCTTGCTTAATACAATATACATTGCGCAAAATAGCACGAATATCCCAGCATAAATTAACAAAATCTCTACACTAAACATATCCGACAACGGACCAAATATTATCATTCCTAAAGGAAGCGCGCATGAATTCGCAATTTGTACAAGGCTAAACATCCGTCCGTGCATTGATGGTTCTACTTTCTCCTGCAATAACACAGTAACTGGTGTATTGAAGCACGGCATTGTTATACCAATTAAAAAATTAAAGACTAAATACATAATAAATATCGGTGCTATTCCGAGTCCAATCATAAGCAGTCCATATAATGCACAAGCTAGCGCTGTTGTATGCATACGATTACGAAAACCACCCCACGCTGCAATCAATACGCCACCAGCTGCCGCACCCGCACTAAAGGTCATCTCACTAGCAGTAAGTCTCCACATTTCGGCCCCGAAAGAACGAGTTACCATTAAAGGTGTTAAAAAAGCAGCTGGACTTATTAAAATCATGACGATAATCAATAAAACGATTAGCCTTTTAATAAATACATTTTCTTTTAAATAAGTGAACCCTTCTTTAATTCCTTGTAGATTAGATTTTTGCTTACTTTCTACATTCACATGTCCTTCCACATGAATGACAAACATAATACTAATTCCAATCATAGCTGTAATAACATCAATAAAAAATGTTGTTTCAATGCTGGCAATAGAAAGAATCGCAGCACTTGCTGCTGGAGAAAGAAACATAATTAAAGATGTAATACTGCTATTTATTCCATTTACTTTCATAAGATACTCTTTCGGAACGATTTGCGGAATTAATGCATTCACAGCTGGCGTTTGTACTCCTGTTCCAGCTGAACGAATGAGTAACACAATAAAAAGTAACCAAATACTTTTATATCCTGTTAAAAATAAAATTGCTAAGACTAACGTCGCAATCGCTATAATTCCATCCGATAACATAATCATCTTTTTACGGTCATAACGATCAATCCAAACACCTGCAAACAAAGATATCGCAATTTGTGGTAGAAAACCGCAAACAGTTGAAATAGTCAACATCACTCCTGATGATGTTGTAAGGGTGATATACCATATAATCGCGTATTGCACGAGAGAGGAACCGAACAACGAAATAGTTTGAGCGGTCAAAAATAATATAATTTTCGTTTTCCAATTGTTTTCACTCATATGTTTCACACCCCCTTAACTAATCCCGTCTCTATATGAAAGATGCTATCTGCCCAATCAAGATAAAAACTTGCTTCGTGAGATACGAGTATAATGCTGCCCTTAAACTTAATTAACGCCTTTTGCAAAGCTTCCTTCGCTTCTGCATCCAAATGATTTGTCGGCTCATCTAAAATTAAGAAGTTACAAGGTGATAGTAATAATCCACACAGTTTCACCTTCGATTGTTCACCACCACTTAACGTACGAATTTCTTGCGAAACGTGCGTATCCTTCACTCCACACGCAGCTAAATGATGGCGTATTTCCTTCATATTCAGTTTAGGAAACTGTTCTGAAATAATTTGAAGCGGCGTTAAAGAATCCTTGCTCCAATTTAAATCTTGCTCATAATATCCAATCTTTATTTGCTCTGAAAAGTGAAACTCTCCAGAAATACTAGCAATATTTCCAACGATTGTTTTTAATAAAGTAGATTTCCCTACTCCATTGAAACCTGTAATGACAAGTTTTTGCCCACCCATTACTGAAAAATTCAACTTTGGTAAGAGAGCGAAGTCGTAACCAACTTCAAGATTATTTACTTCAAGAACTGTCTGAACTGAAATGGGAAGTTCCTGAAAATGAATAGACGGTTTATGAGTAAAACTTGGTGGCGCAATTCTTTCCATACGCTGTAATTGTTTTCTACGACCTTGCGCTATTTTTGAATTCACCCCAGCAATATTTCTACGAATATACTCTTCCGTTTTTTCAATTTTCTTTTGCTGTGCATAATATTGGCGAATATAATCTTTTCGCAAATGCTCCTTTTGTCTTACAAAATCTGAGTATTTGCCGTAATACTTCTTAACTGTTCCGAACTCTACATCACATATGCAAGAAGTTACCTTTTCCAGAAAATCAAAATCATGTGATACGACAATAAACGCTCCTTCAAAATTCATTAAATAATTAGCAAGCCACTCCACATGCTCCTTATCGAGAAAATTCGTCGGTTCATCTAGCAATAAAATATTAGGCTCTTCTAATAAGAGCTTCGCTAAAATTACCTTTGCACGCTGCCCTCCGCTTAATTCACCAATCACACGATTCATCCCAATCACATCAATACCTAAACCGGCTGCCACCTTATTCGTAATACTATCTACTGAATAAAAATCACGAGCCTCGAGCAGTCCTTGAATTTCTGCCGCTTTCAATAGTTGATTTTCATCTCCAGTCATCGCACTTTCTTCATATAACTTGTTCATTCTCTTTTCCATTTCATACAAATCATAAAAGGCTCTCTTTAAATATTGTGAAATGGTATAACCCTCATCAATTTCTGCGTATTGATCAAGATGTCCAATTTGAATATTAGGTTGCCACTTTATGTCTCCCTTATCAGGAATAATTTCCCCCACCAATATTTTCATTAATGTGCTTTTTCCTGCACCATTCTGTCCAACAATTCCCATATGCTCCCCTTTATGCAAATCAAAAGAAGCATTTTCGTATAATACTTTATCTATAAAACTATGTGATAAACTTTCCACTTTAAGTAAACTCATTTTTATTCCTCTTTTCCTGAAATTAAAAAAAGCAGAGAGATAGCGTCATTCGACACTAGCCCTCTGCTTCGTGGTTTTTCCTATACTACTCCAATTTATAGTAAAGACTCATCGGAATAATATACACAAAGGGCCATAGACAAAGCATTGTCTATGGCCCCTTAATCTATTTTATACACCAGCTGAAAAACCATAACGAAATAAGCATAGATAAACTATACTTTTTTACAAAAGTTATTCAGCCGATGAATATAGGGGATTTATGCCCCTTGATTAAGCTCCGTACAACGCTTCACCGTATACATTTGTGCGGAGCAAAGTTTTCTAATGAGTTTTACAAATTTTATATAAAGCATATTATGCACCTTCCTTAATACTTAAAAAGGATTTTAGCATACGGTTTTACGAAGCGTCAACATTACTTCCGAATCTTTCAACTATTTGTTTTCAAAATATTGCTTCTGAAACATACACATTCTTATTGCATTATGATAGTTACCATCAACGAAAAACTCATCGATAAGCTCACCTTCTACCATAAACCCAACTTTTTTATAAACATGTACTGCCTTTTCATTTTCCTTATCCACAACTAAATAAATCTTATGCATATTTAGTACGGAAAAAGCGTAATCCATTGCTAAACGCGTCGCATCCACTGCATAACCATATCCTTGATAATTCGGATCAATAATGATTTGGAATTCTGTTCTACGGTGAATATAATCGATTTCTACTAACTCAACTAATCCAACCATTTCATTGTCTTTCTCAACGATAAATCGGCGTTCGCTTTGATCATGTATATGTTTATCATATAAGTCTTGCAGCTCCACAAATGCCTCATACGGCTCTTCAAACCAATACGACATAATATGCGCATTATTATTCAGTTCGTGTACAAACTTTAAATCTTCTCGTTCTAATGGACGTAACTTCAATTCCTGATTCATTCCTATAACCTCCAAGTAAAAGAAACCTTTTCACTTAATTTCTCAATTTTTTTCGATTTCAAACGCCCTAATTTCATTGTAAACTTTCAAGCAACTTGAAGGTCAAGATGTAAAAAAGTAGTGCTGACTTATGTCTGCACTACTACTCTTTTCTCAAATCTCTCATATTTGATATGTATAAAGCAATAACTAAAACAAGAATTGCTCCTGCGTATAATAACGTCTCCATCGGTTCCTCATGAGACACAATAATTAATCGAATTAAGGCCGTAATTCCGATATAAATAAAATAACGTAACGGGAAATGATAGTTCGATTTAAAATACTTAATAATTAATGCAATGAACTCGAAGTATAAGAAATAGACGATGATACTTTCAACCAATTTATAAGACGTATACTCTTTTGCCGAAAAAATATACTGCACGAACGTAATTGTCTCATTCACTAAGAAAATTGATAACACAATGGATAATATAATTAAGGCTATATTTAATATCCATTGCAAAACACTAGCTATAACATGATCGATATTAAATGACTTCATACTCTCTTTAGACTCCCCTTCGTATAAGTACTTATTTATTATAGCAAAATTACGATTGGAAAGAAGTTAAATCATATATTCGTCCTTTGTTATTGCCAGTGAAGGTGATGTTCATTGTTTGGAGGAGTCTTTTAACCGCAGAACTAGATTCCATATTAAGAAATTCCCTCAATTCGCTATTAGTAGTTATCACACTAAACAGAAGTGTGTAATCTTGTACAGCACGTAAATGAGCATGTTTAGACATACTATTGCAATTTGAACAACGCCATCCCTGTCTTTCTTTTAACATTGCCATTGTAAAACATTCCTCACACTGTACACCCTTTAGCAATTCCTCTTTTTTAATTTTATATTGCGCAAGAACATTTTGACGTTGCGGAATGTGCTCATTCATAATCTGGCCTATAAGTCCATTTATATTATCAATCACTTTTTCTTTATATTGATTTTTGATCTGTTTTATTCTATTAGGTAAATTTGCACTGTGGATAATTTTACTAGACAGTATTTCATCTGAAGTTTTAATAATTGTACGAGGGGAACTAATTACAACGAGGGCTTCAATCGGAATATTATGTAAATCATGTAGATTCAGCCATTTTCTCAGTTGCATCTCTTGCCGTTTCAGTTGTAAAAGCGGATCTGGGAATCCTTCTTCCGTATTACCATCTACTATTCGAATAAGTTGATTGAACTTTGTATCAAAAATTAATGTACCAATAATATTTTTTATTTCAAGAAAAAGAAGAAAATAGGATGAAACTATGAGGGTATCAATTTGGAAATAATGTTTTTGATCAAATAACCTAATATCATGTAAAATACTGTATTCTGTTTCGGGTAAAAAACTAAGTGGATACTCAATCGCCTGCTCTCCTTTATAGCCGGCCATAAATTTCGCTAGACTTTCAACCACCACATTCCTTTTTGGATGATGAGCAGGCAATCTTCTAAGTAAAGCTTCTAATTGCAGCAAATATACGGGCATTTTCCGCTCTTTCACAATCATTTTTATCCCCCTCCAAAATATATCAGCGCAACTCCAAATATATCGGCGATTTTCGAAATATATCGGCGCAACTCCAAATATATCAGCGATTTTCGAAATATATCGACTTACCGACAAAAACCGACACAACATACACACATAAAATCTTATACACAGTATAACATCACATCTAAAATCGCAATGTAAGCATAATGTGTATACCCCAATGTGATTACGCCAGTTTCAAAATAAGAAATTTACATTCACCCCCATGTAAAAGACCTTTTTATAAGTATGAAAAAATTTTAGGAATTAGTTTATCTTTTTTTAATGTTTTATTTAGAGGCAGTTTATAGTCGGGTATTAACATAAGAAACGTAGCAACTAAGTTCATATATGACGTACTGCTACTATAATCGCTAACCGTACTACTTAAAACCATAAAATAAGGAGACGATAAAACATGAACAAAAAAACAAAAGCACTATCATCCATACTGCTCGGATTCACATTAGCATTAACAGGGTGTGCTGGTACTAAAGCTGAAGAAAATCATGGGAAACAAAAGCAAGAACAAGTTGCTAAAGAAACAAACAAGGAAAATAAATTAACTAAAGGGCAAAAAATGGCTAATATTCTTAGCAAGACAAATTGGCAAGGTACACGAGTGTATGACAAAGATAAGAATGACTTAACAAAAGAGAATGCAAACTTCATTGGTCTTGCAAAATATGATGCGAAGTCCGGCAGATATGAATTTTTTGATGCTAAAACAGGTGCAAGTCGTGGCGATAAAGGAACTTTCTTTATCACAAATGATGGGAAAAAGAGAATATTAATTTCAGAATCAATGAAGTATCAAGCTGTCGTTGACATGACAAAACTAAATAAAAATGTATTTACTTATAAACGAATAGGGAAAGACGCTAACGGTAAAGATGTAGAAGTTTTCGTTGAACATGTTCCATATAAAGAAAAAGAACTTTCTTTCACTGATCCGGACAAGCAGCTGAACACGACTACAGGAGATATTGTTAAAAACGTTGATGGAGATAAAATTTTGGGCGGTACCCTTTGGCACGGAACAAAGGTATTAGACGAAGCTGGTAACGATGTAACACAGTTTAATTCGAATTTTATAAGTCTAGCAAAATTTGATGACAAATCTAATAAATATGAGTTTTTCAATAGCGAAACAGGTCAAAGCCGCGGTGATTATGGCTACTTCGATGTTGTACACGAAAATAAAATAAGAGCCCATGTTTCAATTGGAAATAACAAATACGGTGCTGCTCTTGAACTTACTGAACTAAATAAAAATAAATTTACGTATAAAAGAACTGGTAAAGACCAAGCTGGTAACGATATAACTATATTCGTTGAACATGAACCTTATAAAGGTGATATGAAACCACAATTTAGCTTTTAAAAACGTTTGATTCTCTTTAAAAAATCATCTCATATCCACCCTCAACACTTCAGCTTGATTGTTGAATATGAAAACTTTAAAAAGCCTTACTACACATAAATTGTAGTAAGGCTCTGACTATTTAAGATAAAAATTAAAAGACTTCATTCCATCTATACAAATAAAGTTTAACAACTGATATTATCATCCCCTCCAAGGAAAAGAAACCTTATTTCAACTTTCCTATTGATAAGTTAACACGATAATTCCCGTATTTTAATAGTCGTCCTAGAAAGTTATCTAAGTCTTCATTGGAAGCAAAATGTGTTTTTAATAAATAACACCCCTCACCACTTATACGGTGTACTTCAGAAACCCCTTCTTCTCCTTGAAAGAAATTCATAAACTCTTGGTGATTGGCTGTTGTTACGAACAAAGTAACAAATGCAGTCACTACTTGCCCTAATTTAATTCGGTTTATTGCAATTGTATACTGTTCAATAATCCCTAGATCCTCTAATCTTCGAATTCGATTTCCCACAGCTTGCCCCGTCATATGTATTTTTTGGCCAAGTTCTTTCCATTGTATTCTTGAGTTTTCTCCTAATAATTTCAGTATCTCAAAATCTGTTTGATCAATGATATAAACCAATCCTTTCACCGTGAAAGTAGAAAGCCCGAAAGTATTTCGCCAACTTATTCTGCTTATCGATACAATTCACTATACTTAGTTTATCCTCTTACATCACATTATTTATCAGCTATATTTACTTATAACACAGAGGACACAACAAAAAAATACATCTAGATTTAAAGGAGGTTACAAATATGTTATTACAAGAAATTCTAGCGTTCAATGAACACTTTGTAGAAAATAAGGAATACGCTCATCGTGAAGCGACAAAGATGCCTAAAAAACGTATGGTTGTTGTTTCTTGCATGGATGCTCGTTTAATTGAGCTACTTCCAAAAGCTTTAGATATACACGATGGTGATGCAAAAGTTATCAGAAATGCAGGTGGTAAAATTGCTTCTGCTTTTGATAGTGTTATGCAAAGTGTTGTAGCGTCAGTATACGATTTAAATGCAGATGAGATTTTCCTTATTGGACACCATAGATGTGGCGCGAGCCAAACGAATCCAAAAGGAACACTTCAAAAAATATTAGATCGCGGAGTAGTTTCACCAGAAATTTTATCAGCGATTGAATATGCTGGTATTGATCTTGAAAAATGGTTATTCGGATTTGATGATGTTTGCGACTCAACGCAAGCTAATGTTGATTTAGTAAGAAATCATCCACTTATCCCAAAAGATGTTCCTGTACATGGTTTAGTTATTGACCCTCACACAGGTAAATTAGATGTAGTGGTTGATGGCTATAAAGCGTTAAATAGTGAAACAAAATAATGATTATCACGTATATGAAAGGAAGTTATGAGATATGAAAAAACAAGTATTAGATATGAATAGACAAGAAGCTACGCAAAAAATTCTAGCGGCAAAAATTAAAAAAGGGTTAACTTGGGAAGAAATTGCAAAAGTAAGTGAAAACTCTGAGACTTGGGTTGTAACAGCATTATTAGGACAAGCTACAATGACACGTCCAGAAGCAGAAAAAATCGGTAAACTATTAGAATTAGATGAAGAAGTAGTTCAAGCATTAACAGTAGTTCCACTTCGTGGCCAAATAATGGAGATGCCTCCTACGGACCCGATTGCATATCGTTTATATGAAATGATGTTACAATATGCACCAACTATTAGAGAATTAATCTTAGAAAAAGCTGGCGAAGGTGTAATGAGTGCAATTAACTTCAACTTGGGTGTAGATACACAAGAAGATCCAAAAGGTGGCGATCCTCGTATCGTGATTACACTTAACGGTAAATTCTTACCATTCCGTGCATGGTAATTAATTTAAAATCTATCTATATAATTAAATTAATTTTATAGATTTACAAAATCCATCCTTTTTAATCTAACTGTGTAGAAAGGATGGATTTTTACTATGAAATTCTTTTTCGGCAAAGGAGAATAATATGAATAAAAAATACTTTAATACGAGCTTTAATATTCTACAATGGTTTGTGTTTCTATTAGCAAATGCAATTGCATTACCTATAATTATTGGTGGCATATTTCATTTACCAATAGAAGATGTCTCAACATTAATGCAGCGAACTTTTTTAGTTGTAGGAGTAAGTTCATTTATACAATCATGGTTTGGGCATCGCTATCCCATTGCGGATGGGCCAGCCGGTTCATGGGTAAGTATATTTGTCATATTGGGACAAGTCGCTATGCATCAGGGACAAAGTGCAAAAGACGTTTTGCAACTTTTAGAAGGTGGATTAATTATTTCAGGCATATTACTCTTCGTTCTTGGTATAACAGGGCTTGTTCATCGAATCTTACGTTTATTTACCCCTTTAGTTACAGGAACTTTTCTTTTAATCTTAGCACTTCAGCTTAGTGGTGTGTTACTAAAAGGAATGATGGGATTACAAGGATCTGCAACTCATCCTGACTATACAACAGCTACTATTGCTCTCTTTGTTTTTGCCCTTATTACTTTCTTATCAATTAAAGGGAGAGGATGGATGAAAAGTTACGCTGTATTACTTGGAATTTCATGCGGTTGGCTTTTGTATGCAGTATTAGGAAAATCATCTCATATGCCTTCGCACACAACGCTAGTTAAGTTACCAGAAATATTTGCTTGGGGCACACCTAGATTCGATATTGGAATGACTCTAACTGCAACTTTATTTACATTTCTTTTAGTTGCAAATACAATTGCTGCTATTTCGGCTGTAAAACAAGTGGCCCCATTATCTAAAGAAAATGAAAGGCAAACACTGAACCGTGGTGTCTGGGTCGGAGGTATATCACATATTATCTCGTCGTTGTTCTCTACAATTGGAATTGTACCATTACCTGCATCAGCAGGATTTATCCAACTAACAGGACAAAGAAAAGTGAAGTCGTTCCTTATAGCAAGTCTTATATTAGCAGGAATTTCTTTTATTCCCTCAATTGTAAACTTTATATCCTTGCTACCAGGACCTATTGCTAATGCTGCACTTTTAGCAACACTTGTCCAAGTAATAGGAATTTCATTTCAATCCATTTTACGCGAAGAAGTAAATCAACGCCGATTAACTATATTAGGAATTTCATTACTAATCAGTTTAGGAATAATGTTTCTTCCAGAAAGTGCATTTAGCGGTATTACTTCTTCCTTACAATATGTTTTAAGTAATGGCTTACTTGTGGGTACCATACTTGTCATTCTATTAGAACAATTTTGGAAAGAGTAAAAAGCGCCCTACTTATAGGGCGCTTGTTTTATACTTAATGACTAATACTAGCTGTTGGGTATAATGTTGTTCCTCCAATTGAAACTTTTATTTCATTTGTTAATGGAACATTTTGTTCATTAATAATTGTTCTCCACCATTCCCATGCAAGACCTGTACATTCTCTTGCTGCAATTTTTATATTTTTTGAGTTCGGTGGAAGAGGGATAACTGTAGAGTAATGAGCCGTTTTGTCTTTTCCGCTACCATCCCACGTTTTATGTGTTAGTACTTCGTTACCCTTTTGGTCAAATGTGAATTCATCCCAAGATACATCAAATTGAGCAACGTAAGCACCGTAATGATCAAGTGTCATTTTAGCACTTGAATATTCTGTAGTTGTCGTCTCAATATAATCTGTATTGTTATGAACAGCAGCAGTTGCATTATCTTTTAAGAAAGTGCTTGTATATGAAATTGGGTATGCTGGATTTTTAAGACTTAATTCAGCATTATCTTTAATAATATTTCGGATTTCATTGAAATCTTTAGTAACAACCTTGTTATGCTCTTTCGCATCTCCGCCTAATACTACAGCAGTAAAGGTACTTTCTTCAAAAATATCTTTATACTGTCCACTTGTTTCAACGCTGTTATTCTTAAGTAAGGCTTTAAAAGCAGCTTGTACATCTTTGCTCTTAGATGTTGTTTCTAATTTTACATAAATCGTTCTACCATAAGCTACATTTGAAACCATAACAGGTGGAGCCGAATTACTTACGCCTTTTCGAGTTAACTCGTCAAAAGTAACGCTATTATCAAAAAGGTCGGATGGATTGTTAGGTAGTTCAGCACTTACCGTATAAAATATTTGCTTATACGCCGCTACCATCACTTTTTTCTCTCCATTTGCAACCGCATTAAAATCAATGTTTAGACTGTTATCAAGATATTTAGCGTTAACATTAAGAGCACTTGCTATTTGTGATTTACTATAAACCATAGATTCCGTATACTGCATTCTTGCAGGTAACGTATGTGTTGTAGAATACTTTTCATTCCAAGTAGATACTAAATCGTCTACTGCTCCAGCTACATTACCATATGTCGGATTTTGGACAGTGATTGTATTTTCTTTTCTCATGCCCGGTAAGTCTATACTAATATTCAAAGGCTTTCTCTTAGCCACTAATAAACTTGGTTGATTGTCTGCAAAAGCTTTATTTGCAAGTTGTACAGCTCCTGGATACGTGCGATTCACTACAGAATCAATAATTGAAATATCGACTGGTGACGTTGTAAGTGATTTTTTCTCGCGTTCCACTACTACAAATTTACCATTTGAATTGATACTTTCTTTCGGAACAAAACTTTCTACTTTATCACCATTTACAGCTAAAACCTCTTGATTATTATATTTAAGATTTGCTATACCAGTATTAATGCCACTAGCATTTTTGGTTACATCAGTTACATTACTTGCTTGTGTTTCTGCGAAGGAAATAGATGAATAATTAATAGTGCATAAACTAACTAATAAACATGTAAGGAACTTTCTTCTTTTATTGTTTTTCTTAATATTCAGAAAAATCACCCCGTTCTTTTTTTAGTAAAATATGATAATGATTGATAAATGATAGCTAACTGATAAACTTACATAAATGCTTTTAAAAGTTCTTGAATTAACGGGATTACGCCACCTACAAATTTTAAAACTGCCATTGCGATTTCCATATTATTTCCTCCTTTTTATTGCTACGAAAATGTGATTTATCTTTATGCCCTCATTATAGTGACCCCTTACACTTTTATCAATACACTCTGATATGCAATATTACATATACAAAAAACAAGCTGAATTCTTTTGAAAAATTATACAGAGATATTTTTTCGTTTGGTACATACTTGAAAAGGTGAAGCATTCTTTTGCATTTTATGAGTAATCACATAAAAAAAGCTGCTGCCTATAAAATATAGACAGCAACTTCAACTAGAGTAGCTTGCATAATCTACGCAAGACATTTTATAACTAATAAACTGCGATTGGCCCATAAGGACCATTAATAATTTCTATTTTTGTTTCAAAAATATCTGTCAAAAGTGTTGAGTCCATAACCTCTTCTACTGTTCCAAAAGCAGCAATTTGTCCATCTTTCATAGCACAAATTTTATCCGAGTATTTAGCTGCAAAATTTATGTCATGCATGACAGTCAAAATTGTTCTTCCAAATTCATTAGCTGCACGTCTTAAATGCTCCATCATTTGAACAGAACGAGCAACATCAAGGTTGTTCAAAGGTTCGTCCAAAAGTACATATTCCGTCTCTTGGCACAATACCATCGCTACATATGCCCTTTGTCTTTGACCACCAGAAAGCTCATCTAAATATCTATTCTCTAAACTAGTTAAATCTAAGAAATCGATATATTTAGAAATGATAACCTCATCTTCTTTAGTCAATCTTCCCTTTGAATAAGGAAAGCGCCCAAATCCAACTAATTGTCTAACTGTAAGCCTAGTTACAAAATGATTTTCTTGTCGCAATATAGTCAAAACTTTTGCTAAGTCTTTTGATTTGGATTCAGAAACATCCATATTTGCTACCTGAATTTGGCCTTCATCCATATCTAAAAGTCTGCCAATCATCAAAAGTGTCGTGGACTTTCCAGCGCCATTTGGTCCAATTAAAGAAGTAAAGCCTGCTTTTGGTATTTCAATATCCAAAGGTCCTATTTTTACCTTATCAGTATAGAACTTTTTAACATTATCAATTTTTATCATAAAGCCCTCTTCCTTAAAACTATAGTTAAGAATATAATTCCACCAAATAATTCAATAATAACTGAAACTACACCTTGAGCATGGAATACATGATACATTAAAAAGTATGCGCTCGTCATTATTAAAAATCCTATAGCAAAAGCCATTGGGAAAATATATCTATGATCATAAGTTGACGCCGCCTGATAACTCAAAGTTGCTACTAAAAAGCCGTAGAAAGTAAGTGGCCCAATTAGAGCGGTTGAAATGGACATCAGAATAGCAACTAATACAAGTGTATAAATTACACTAGGTTGATATTTAACTCCAAAAGAAGTAGCAACATCCTTTCCTAGTGACAAAACATTCAAATTCTTAGAATGAGCAAAAATTAATACTGCTACAATTATGATCATCGGAATTACAATAGGAAAATATGCAGGATCTGCATGATTAACAGAACCAAATAATCTTGCTTGTAAAATATCAAATTCTGAAGGCGCAAGTAGTTTTCTCATGAAAGTTGACACAGAATTTAGCCCGGTACCAATAATAATTCCAACTAAAAGCATAAGTTGTAAATTCCCGTATTTACCGGAAAGTAACCATCCATAAAGTATCAAACTCATGAAGACCATAACAACAACTTGGAATAAAAATGATCCAATTCCATTAAAATTTATTAACGCACTAGCACCAAAGAAGAATACTGTACTCGTTTGAATTGCTGAATAAAGTGATTCGAAACCTAAAAGTGAAGGAGTAATAATTTTATTATTCGTAATAGATTGGAAAGCAACTGTCGACAAGCTATGGCAAACCGCAGCAATAATCATTGCAACAATAGCTACTATCCTTCTCTTAACGACTGGGATAAAAGAAGGTGAATCTATCGGAACTGGATTGTTATAAACTAAAAGTCCATATGAAGAAAGAAGACCTAAAGCAATCAATGTTATGAGTAAAATCCAATAACGTCTTGCTTCCTTCTTAGACCGAAAAGCGCTAGCTGATCTACTTTCATTATGAAGGCTAGAATCGATTTCGACATTTTCTTTTTTTCTATATTCTAATGTGATCATCGTAGCCTCCTTGGTTTTCTTTGTCTCAATAAAATAGTAATAAACACGACTGCTCCCACTGTTGCAAGTATTAAAGAAACAGGTAATTCAAAAGGCTGTATAATTGTTCGAGAAATGATGTCACAGGCAGTTATTGATCCCATTCCGATCACACAAACCCAAGGTAAATTACTCCTAAGATCATCACCTCTAAACATTGAAACGATATTTGGCACAATTAATCCTAAGAAAGGTAAGTGTCCAATAACAGCTGCAACAATTCCAACTGCAACAGAGATAAGAGCAGTCCCAAAAAGAACAATTCTATTGTAATTAACTCCAAGACTTGTTGCGACATCTTCTCCTAGTCCAGCTAAAGTCAATCTATTAGCATACATAAAAATAAGAAAAGTAATGATAACAATCAGCCATAAATATTCATATCTTCCCACCTGAATGTTAGCAAATGAACCTACAAACCAAGTTTCAATACTTTGCGTCTTTTGAAAAAGGAGTCCTAAAAAAGTAGACACTGCAGAAATAACTGCTCCAAGCATCAATCCAATAATCGGGACAATTAAAGACGAACGAAGCTTAACTCTTCTTAAAAATAAAAAGAAAATCATAGTTCCTATAAAAGAAAAAATGATTGCACCAGTCATTCTTTGAACTAAAGTCGGGGCAGGAAATAGTAAATACACAAAAAGCAGGCCTAAGCCTGACCATTCAATCGTCCCCGTTGTAGTAGGTTCAACAAAACGATTCTGTGTAATGAGTTGCATGACGAGCCCTGCCATCGCCATTGCAGCTCCAGTAAGCATTAATGCAACTGTTCTCGGAACACGAGTGATGAAAAACATCTCCATTCCGTCCTCTTGTCCACGTATATCATAAACTCCAGTAAACAGTGATATAATCCCTAAAATTATAACAACTATAACCGCTATTATAAAAGGTTTTGTCCATATTTTATTGTGATTATAAAACTGGGGTTGAGAAATATTCTCAACCCTAGAAATCATATTTTTTGACACTGTTTCGTACCCCTTTACACTACTTAGCTAAAGTTTTTGCAAGATTTCCAAATAACTCTATATAAGTTTGAATTGATTCATTTGTGTAAGTATCTTCTGGTGCATAAATAACTTGTTTTTTAGAAACAGCAGTTGTGTTTTGAAGAGCAGGTGATTTAGAAATAACATCCTTAGCAGGTGTTGACTTAGCTGCATCAGATGTTGCAGCATCACGATCTAATACGAAAAGCCAATCAGGATTTGTTTGTGCAATAGCTTCAACAGAAACGTCATCACCTTTATGACCTGCAGTAGAATTCGAAACTTCTAATGCTGGAGTCCAACCGAAAATGTCATACATAGGTCCCCAAACGCGACCAGAGTGCGGCGCAGCAAAGCCAATATTTCCACCAGTAACGATAACACTCATAACTTTATCTTTTCCGTTATAAGCAGATTTTGCTTTTTCAATAGATTTATCGAAATCAGCTACTAATTGTTTAGCTTCTTTATCTTTATCAAAGATTTTTCCTAGAGTAGTTGTAGAATTTTTAAGTCCATCTACTAAATTTTTCCCAGGCGTAGTAGATTTCTCAGAAACATCAAAATTAAGATCAATAACAGCTGCATTTGGCACTAATTTTTTGATTTCTTCGTAATGATCAGCAAATCTTTGACCAACGATTACAAGGTCAGGGTTTGCCGCTGCAATAATTTCAAGATTTGGTTCGCGGTGATTTCCAATATTTTGAACTTTTTCATCCTTTTTATATGCTGAATCAGCAGGCATGATATCCTTTGGAGCAGCCGCTAATTTAATTCCCCAATCAGATAAAGTTTCAAAAGTTCTGTTATCCAAAGCAACTACATTCTTTGGGTTTACAGGTACTTTAACAGTTCCATGAGCATCAGTGATTTCAACCGTTTTTGGCTTATCACTACCATTATCTTTATTATTAGCCTTCGAAGTTTCTTTACTTGAATCTGAGCAAGCCACTAACATTAAAGTAAAAATTGCTAGAATACTCACTAATTTTAAAAGCATAGATTTTTTCATATGTATACTCCTTATAGTGTGATTTATTTCGAAAATGATGACATCCATAGATTGAATTAGAAGGTAACTTTTATTCAATCGAATCGCTATTGATAATCATTTTCATTTGAACATCCTGTTAATTAGTATAGTCATTAATTCTGTGAAAATCTTGTGAATCGTATGAATTCATAAAATCAAGCATAAAAAGTAATATGTGCGGTCAGGACTGTTGATTAACCTTCATTAAATACTTTCTCAACAAATACGGGACAGAGACCTTCCCTTACAAAATACGCGCAGTAATAGCTAATATTTCACAGAAACTACTTTATTATCTTATTTTTATCATTCAACCATTGAATAGCCTCTGCCATGTATCGTTTGAATATATCTATCTTTCTTCTCGCACTTTAGCTTTTTTCTTACATACCCAATATATAAGTCTACTACATTCGGATTTACTACTACGTCATATCCCCAAACTTGATTCAAAAGCATTTCACGGCTTAATATCGTATTTTTATTCTTAATTAAAAATACAAGTAAATCGTACTCGCGCTTCGTAAGCGAGAGATTTTTGCCACCTTTTTTCACAATATTGCTAGATGCATCAACAAAGAGATCTTTAAACTGAAAAAAGTTTGTCTCATTTTGCTGGTTATAGTCACTTCTTCTTAAAATAGCTTGAACTCTCGCTACTAATTCTTCCTTCACAAATGGTTTTCTAATATAATCATCTGCTCCTGCTTGTAACCCTGCTATGCAATCCTCGCTAGAAATATTGTTGGTCACAATAATGATTGGTGTCGTTTTAACAAGTCGTATTTGTCTACAAATTTCTGGTCCCGATATACTTAATGAATTCCAATCCAATATGATAATATCCCAATCTTGTTCATATATTATATTTAAACCTTCGTTTTCATTGTGAAGTTTTAAAATGAAATGGCCCTCTTGCGTTAAACCGCTTACGATTTTCTTTGCTGAAGACCGTTCATTTTTAATCACCAACACCTGCTTCACCGATGGTTCACCTCTACTTCAATATAAATTATTTAGATAAAAAAATTATCCCGAAAAAATAATTTAAGATTTATAAATTTAAAACCCCTAAATAATCCATTAAAACAGTTTATTAGGAGAACTCTATATAATCTTACAATAGGTATGGATAAAAACACAAAACATATGAAGATTCGAATAAAGTAAAAAAATAATAACTACTTAACAATTGAGCGTTTACAATCTGCTATAGTATCTACCCGCTTATCATCAATAACCATTTTTTATTCTCTCTTTCAGGGATACCGTCCCATCAACTTCAGCATTCTATAAAACCACAAACAAAAAGAACCATAACCTCACCAACCTGGCAAAATTATGGTTCATATTATACAAAATAAAAAACCACCAAATATGTATTGGTGGAGACGGTGGGAGTCGAACCCACGTCCAAAAATATCGGCACTTAAGCTTCTACGAGTGTAGTCGATATATTAGCATTTCGCGAACTCTTCGGCCTATCGACAGGCTTCCAAGTTGCTAGTCTGGTTGTTCTCTTCCTTTGTCCTCAGACGGCGAACTCCGGCGTAGTCCACTTAGTTTGAGTCCCTTACCCTACCACATGGACGATGGAGGGAGGAACCTTTAGTGCAATTAAGCAGCTAAAGAAAGATTGTTTTGTTTGCCAATTATAGGCTTTGACGTTTTAACGAGGCCGATCCCCTCGACTCGCAACCTAAGCTCGAACTATCCCTGTCGAATCCGTAACGTCCCCATGATAAAAATGGAGCATACGAAGAAAATATCGTGATAGCTACTAAGAGCTGTTTTTCAATGTGCAACAATCTTACATAAGTTATTATAACATACGCGCTCCATTTTACAAATGTAAATATCTGTATTACATCTTTTGGCGATCACGGAACGCGCGTGCAATTTCACGTTTAGCTTCTTTCTCTTTTAAATCGTGACGTTTATCGTATTGCTTTTTACCTTTTGCTAAACCAAGTGCCATCTTTGCAAATCCATTTTTTAAATAAATTCTAAGTGGAACTAATGCGTAACCTGTTTCTTTCGCAGCGCCCGCTAGTTTATCAATTTCTTTTTTATGCAGAAGTAATTTTCTCGTACGAAGTGGATCATGGTTGAAACGATTCCCTTGTTCGTACGTATTAATGTGCATATTATGAACCCATACTTCACCATTATGTACACGTGCAAACGCATCTTTCAAGTTTACGCGTCCAGCGCGAATCGACTTAATTTCCGTTCCTTGAAGGACAAGCCCTGCTTCGTATGTTTCTTCGATGAAATAATCATGAAATGCTTTTTTATTCTGTGCAATAACCTTACCTGTACCCTTTGGCATATAACGTCCCTCCTCTATTTTTACTATTGTAACAAATGTTAATAAAAAGCGAAAGTGGCTCGCTCTCAAGCCACGAAGAAAAAAGAAAACGGCCCCGCTTTTCATCAAAGCGAAGCCACTCTTTTCTTACTTACGCTTTTTCTTTTTCTTCTTGAATCCTGGTACGTTTTCGAAGAATGCTTTTTTCTTCTTACCGTTACCATCTTTTTTTCCTGGCTGGCTAGCAGAAGCGGATGCAGATGCGGATCCTCTTCCTTTTCCTTTGCCACCACGGTCAAATTTTCTACCTGTGCCACGTTCACCGCCGCGCTCATTACTGCGCTCGCTACGTCCACCGCGTTTCTTTCTGCCTGTTCTTGGCTGCTCGATAACGACTGGACGATCTTTGAACTTACGGCGAGGTGTGCCTTTCATGCCAACGATTTCAAAGTCGATTGCACGCTCGTCTTTGTTTACGTTAATAACGCGAATTGTAATTTCATCACCGATGCGGAATACGTTTCCTGTACGTTCTCCGATCATAGCGAAATGTTGCTCGTCATAACGGTAGTAATCATCCGTTAAGTAGCTAACGTGTACAAGACCTTCAATTGTATTTGGAAGCTCTACGAATAAACCGAAGTTTGTTACAGAGCTAATCATACCGTCATACTCTTCACCGATCTTATCAACCATATACTCTGCTTTTTTCATCTCATCTGTTTCACGCTCTGCTTCAACAGCACGGCGTTCCATATTAGAAGAGTGCTCTGCAATCTCAGGTAATTTTTCACGCCATTTTGCTTGCGTTTCGTTGTCGACTTTACCATTAATAATGTATTCACGAATTAATCTATGAACGATTGTATCTGGGTAACGACGAATTGGTGATGTGAAATGTGTGTAGAACTCAGTTGATAAACCGAAATGTCCTAAACTATCCGCATCGTAACGAGCTTGCTTCATAGAACGAAGCATAACTGTTGAAATAACTACTTCTTCTGGCTGTCCTTGAACCATTTCAAGTATTTGTTGCAGCGCACGAGGGTGCACTTCATTCGCACGTCCTTTTACCGCATATCCGAAGTTCGTTACAAACTCGAAGAAACGCTCAAGCTTATCTTCTTTCGGATCTTCATGGACACGGTACATAAACGGTACGTTCATCCAGTGGAAGTGCTCTGCTACTGTTTCATTCGCAACAAGCATAAATTCTTCAATTAACTTCTCTGATACAGAACGATCGCGCATGACAACGTCTGTCGGTTTTCCTTCTTCATCTACTAATACTTTCGCTTCTTTAAAGTCAAAGTCAATTGCACCACGGCGCATACGTTTTTCACGTAAAATTTGTGCCAATTGACCCATCTCTTTAAACATCGGTACGAGCGGCTCATAACGCTTAATTAACTCTTCGTCCTCATCTTCTAAAATGCTTCTTACGTCAGCATACGTCATACGCTCTGTCGTTTTAATCACACTTTGGAAAATCTCGTGTTTAACAACATCACCTAAGTTGTTGATTTCCATTTCACAAGATAATGTCAGACGGTCTACTTTCGGATTTAATGAACAAATACCGTTAGATAGACGATGCGGAATCATCGGGATTACACGGTCAACAAGATACACACTTGTCGCTCTTTCCGCTGCTTCAACATCAATTGGAGAGCCTTCTTGAACGTAATGACTTACATCCGCAATGTGAACGCCTAGCTTGTAGTTACCATTTTCAAGCTTCGTTACTGTAACAGCATCATCTAAGTCTTTCGCATCTGCACCATCAATCGTTACGATCATTTGATCACGCAGGTCGCGGCGATCTTTTAAATCTTCTTCTGAAATCGTTTCTGGTACACTGTTTGCATGCTCCATCACTTCCTCAGGGAATGCTAAAGGTAAATGATGTTTATGAATGACAGATAAAATATCTACTCCAGGATCATTTTTATGACCTAGAATTTGAATAACTTCACCTTCTGCACTTAAACGATTCTCTGGATAGCTCGTAATTTTCACAACTACTTTATGACCTTCTACAGCACCCATCGATGCGCTTTTCAAGATAAAGATATCACTCGTCCAGCGCTTATTGTCAGGTATAACAAATCCAAAGTTTTTCGATTCTGTATATGTACCAACTAGTTCTTTCGTTCCACGCTCTAAAATGCGTACAATTGAACCTTCTTGACGCGAACCGCTCGATTGAGAACTAAGGCGTGCTAATACTGTATCGCCATGAAGTGCACCGTTTAATTCTGTAGGCGGGATGAAAAGATCATCGTCTCCCGTTTTCTTCTCGTCTGGTACAACGAATGCAAAACCACGTGCATGTCCAATTAACTTACCTCTTACTAAATTCATCTTTTCAGGAAGACCGTAACGGTTGCTACGAGTACGAATAACAAGTCCCTTTTCTTCCATCGTTACAAGTGCCTTTACGAAATCTTTAAAGCCCTCAGAACCTTCAATCCCAAATGCCTCTTCTAACTCTTGTATCGTTAGCGGTTTATACGCTTCTTCTCTCATAAATAATAACAACTTATCAATATGTTCTTGTATGATTTCTTCCAAGCAAAAATACCTCCTTTAAAACCTTATATTATTTAGTGTATCCGAAAGATAGGGGATGTATAAAGTGAAACTTCAATACTCCCCTTATGATTTTTACAGTTTTCACAAAAAATTCCTTATGAAAAAAAGAGGCAACTAGATCTTACCAATCTAGTTGCTCCAAGAAGTTATATACATCCTCATGTAGCTCGTCACGTTGTTTATCAAGTGTAATGACATGCGTAGAGTCTTCATACCATTTAATGTCTTTTAACGTAGATTCTACACCGTTATAAATAATGTTAGCACTATCTGTATTAATCATTTCGTCATGACGTGCTTGTACAACAAATGTTGGCGCATAAATCATATCCACATTGTTACGTACGTCAGCAATTAATTGTTGTAATGCTTTTAATGTATTCATCGGTGTCTTTTGGAATTCCAACATTTCTTGTTCAATTTGTTCAGGTGATTTTTGCTCACGTTTTTTATATTCGCGGGCATATGCCAATATACCTTGGTACATCGTTTCTTCGCTCTTAATATACATCGGTGCACACATTGGTACTACACCTAAAACCGGTACTGTATAACCTAATTTTAAAGAAAATACGCCGCCAAGTGACAATCCAACAACTGCAATTTTCTCAAAACCTTTATCTTTTAAAAGCTGATATGCCTCCGTTACATCTTGCCACCAATCTTCAGGCCCTGTATGAACAAGCTCTTCTGGTGGTACACCGTGCCCTTTATAAATTGGCGCATGACAAGTATAGCCTTTCTTTTCTAAGAAACGCCCTAACATACGTACATCAGCTGAGTTCCCTGTGAATCCATGTAGTAATAAAACAGCGCGGTCTCCACCCTCAAATGTAAATGGTTTCGGAGATGCTAATTTCATCATGTATTTCTCCTCTTTCTCTTCTGTAATCTAGTCGTATTCTTTCTATATCTAGTGTACCATATTTGTATTTCTATAATCTAATTAGAAACATCTTTCAAATAGCAAAACAAAAAAAGAAGAACCATTAGTACCATTCACTAACGCTTCTTCTTTCAATTTTATAAATTGAAGTACGTAACACCAATTGTTAATACAAAGAACAATACAGCTAAAACAATTGTAATACGGTTTAATACCGCTTCAATTCCACGTGCCTTTTGCTTACCAAATAATTGCTCCGCACCGCCTGAAATTGCACCTGAAAGGCCTGAGCTATTACTAGATTGCATAAGTACCATAACAATCATTAAAATCGATACAATAATAAGTAAAACTGATAATAACGTATGCACTTGGCGTACCTCCTACAAAGATTCAGTTATTGTAACTGTAGCATAAATTCTATAGAAAAGCGAGAGCTATAGAGGCGCTCTCGCTTTTCTTCTATTACATAAACATCATCGCAAATAACGGTCCAAGTAAACATGTCAAAATTGCTGTTAATGTCATTGTTACCGATCCAATAACACCTTCATGTTCGTTATTTTTCATCGCTCTCATCACGCCCATAATATGAGAAGCACATCCAAATCCGATACCTTTACCAACTGAGTTTGTAACACGGCTCCATTTTAATAAAAGGGGTCCTGTAATCGTTCCAGTAATACCTGCGATAACAACGAAAGCTGCTGTTAAGGAAGGTACACCACCGACTTGCTCTGAAACACTCATCGCAACTGGCATTGTCACCGATTTTGGTAATGACGATAAGATTAAGCTTTTATCCGTTCCCATAAGTGAAGCAATCGCAAAATCACTAGCGATTGCAACTGTTGTACCTACTAATACCCCGCCAGCAATCGGTACAACATATTTTTGCAGAACATGACGTTGTTTATAAAGAGGAATTGCAAATGCTACAACACCGGGTCCAAGTAGCTTTGCAATCCAGCCACCACCACTTTCCATATAATGTTGATATGGTATATCAAGCACGATAAATAGGAAAGCCATTAATCCAGTTGCTACAAGCATTGGAATGGTGAATGGTGTTGGAAATAATTTATAGATTTTTTTAGATAATTGATATAATAGCACCGTAAAAAGAACCCAACCGATTCCGATTAATATTTGGCTCATCGCGACTCTCTTTCCTTCCTATTCGCAAGATATTGTCCTGTATGTCCTGCGACAATAATAATTAAAAATGTACTCGCTACAACTGTAATGAAAAGAGAAATTCCTTTACTCATAAAAAAAGCACCGTAATTCATTAGGCCAAGCGTTGGCGGAATTAATAAAAACGGCATAATAGCAACGAGTGTTTCTGCTCCTAAATCGAACCATTTCACTGGAAGAACTTTTAGGCTAAGTAAAACAAGTAAGAGGAACATTCCAATCAAACTTCCTGGAATCGGAATATTTAACATTTCTTGCACCCAAGTTCCAACCATATAAAACACGTAAAGAGCAGCAATTTGGACAAGAATCTTTGTAAATTTCATGTTCATCATCCCTCATGTTTATACGATCTTCTGTTAATATCTTTATCATAGTATAAATTGTAAAAAGCTGCAATTTATCAACTTGACAGCAAAAACAGCCTATGTTATACGCTTACAACCTTGATATGACTGCATTTCTAAACGAAAATTACGTCAAAAACCTTGACCTAATATAAAAAGTTTTTATTTTCTGAATTTAAAAGACTATTATTTCAATAAAATAATCTTTTTATCCTTAAACTTACATATATATAAAGTGAAACTTTAATCATTGAGGTTTTCCTCATCCCCATTAATTATTAGCCCTCACCAAGCGGATTTGTACCGGATAAACAAGATAGGTGGTGAACATATGCCCAAAAAAGTTCTCATTTTTTGTGATCCTGGGATTGATGATACGATGGCTCTCCTCTTAGCATTCTTTATCGATGAAATAGAAATCGTCGGTATCGTTGCTGATTACGGCAATGTTCCAAAAAAAACGGCCGTAGAAAATGCTCATTTTTTTAATAACGAAACAAAGAATAGAAATATCAAGATATTCGGTGGTTCAGAACGTCCCCTTACTGGTGCCTCACCTGCGTTTTTTACGGATGTACATGGGAAACAGGGGCTCGGTCCAATTATTCCAAAGGTGAATGTGACTAACGGAGAAATGGAGAATTTTTTTGAAGTCATTCCTCTTATTGAACAGTATAAAGATGAATTAATCATTGTGAGTTTAGGAAGACTTACCTCCCTAGCAATTTTGTTTATCATGTGCAAACAGTTAATGAAACAAATTAAATCTTACTACGTAATGGGCGGTGCCTTTTTACATCCTGGTAATGTTACCCCTATTTCCGAAGCAAACTTTTATGGCGATCCTACTGCTGCTAATATAGTCCTTCAATCCGCAGTTAACATGTACATATACCCATTAAACGTCACTCAATACTCCATCATTACACCAGAAATGGCAGAATACATTGAGGCAAAAGGAAAAGCTCCACTTGTCAAACCGTTATTTGATCATTATTACTACGGATATTATAAAGACGCCCTACCACATTTAAAGGGGAGCCCCTTCCATGACACAATGCCAATACTCGCTTTATTTGATAACTCTATGTTCACGTATCATAAATCACCTATTGTTGTCATGACAGAATCCTCTGCACAAGGAGCAAGCATAGGGGAATTTCGCTCTCTAGTGAACCAGAAGCCATTTATTGATTGGCCGGTTCATCAAATCGCAATTGATTTTGACTATAACCGCTTCTTCAAACATTTCATGTCACTTATGACGGGTGAACAATTTTAGCATAAAAAAACAGACCGTGATTTCTCACGGTCTGTCGTTTATTTTCTACAATTATCGTTTGATGTTATAGAAAGATTTGATACCATCGTAAACAGCGATTTCGCCTAGTTCGTCTTCGATGCGTAATAATTGGTTGTACTTAGCAATACGGTCAGTACGGCTCATAGAACCAGTTTTGATTTGGCCAGCGTTAGTTGCAACTGCGATGTCAGCGATTGTAGCATCTTCAGTTTCACCAGAACGGTGAGATACAACTGCTGTGTAACCAGCACGTTTAGCCATTTCGATAGCTTCAAAAGTCTCAGTTAAAGTACCGATTTGGTTAACTTTAATTAAGATTGAGTTAGAGATACCTTTTTCGATACCTTCAGCAAGTTTTTGAGTGTTAGTTACGAATAAATCATCACCAACTAATTGTACTTTATCACCGATACGCTCAGTTAATAATTTGTGACCATCCCAGTCGTTTTCGTCTAAACCATCTTCGATAGAGATAATTGGGAAGTCTTTGCAAAGCTCTTCATAGAAATCAACCATTTCTGCAGAAGTTAAGCCAGTACGGCCTTCGCCTGCAAGGTCATATTTACCAGTTTCTTTGTTGTAGAACTCAGAAGAAGCAACGTCCATTCCTAAGAATACGTTCTCGCCAGCTTTGTAACCAGCTTTTTCGATAGCTTCGATGATTACTTCTAAAGCTTCACGGTTAGAACCAAGGTTTGGAGCGAATCCACCTTCGTCACCTACTGCAGTGTTAAGACCTTTGTCATGTAATACAGCTTTAAGTGCATGGAATACTTCAGCACCCATACGGATTGATTCTTTGAATGTTGGAGCACCAACTGGTAAGATCATGAACTCTTGGAAGTCAACGTTGTTATCAGCGTGAGAACCACCGTTGATGATGTTCATCATTGGAGTTGGTAATTGTTTTGCATTGAATCCACCAAGGTAACGGTATAATGGAAGACCTACGAAGTCAGCTGCTGCGTGAGCTACTGCCATAGATACACCAAGGATAGCGTTAGCGCCTAGTTTACCTTTGTTTGGAGTGCCATCTAATTCGATCATAGCACGGTCGATACCAGCTTGGTCAGTTACATCGAAACCTTCGATTTCTGGAGCGATAATTTCGTTAACGTTGTTTACTGCGTTAATAACACCTTTACCAAGGTAACGAGATTTGTCACCGTCACGTAATTCTACTGCTTCGTGTTCACCAGTAGATGCACCACTTGGTACGATAGCGCGTCCGAAAGCGCCGCTTTCTGTATAAACTTCTACTTCTACAGTTGGGTTACCACGAGAGTCAAGGACTTCGCGAGCATAAACATCAATAATTGTTGGCATAATAAATTCTCTCCTTTTTATATAAGCAAATTATTTAATAATTGTTTTACCTGTCATTTCTTTCGGTTGTTCCACATTTAAAAGTGTAAGCATTGTTGGAGCGATATCTCCTAAAATACCACCTTCACGAAGCTCTACATCATTTTTTGTAACGATGAAAGGAACCGGGTTAGTTGTATGAGCTGTCATAGGACCACCATCAGCAGTTAACTCCTGATCAGCATTACCATGGTCAGCAGTAATAAGTGCTACACCATCTTTTGCAAGAATCGCTTCTACAACTTTTCCTAAACATTCGTCAGTTGCTTCTACTGCTTTAATTGTTGGTTCCATCATCCCAGAATGGCCAACCATATCACAGTTCGCAAAGTTAAGAATGATAACATCATGTTTATCATTTTCGATTTCATTTACTAAAGCGTCCGTTACTTCGTAAATGCTCATTTCAGGTTTCAAGTCATACGTTGCAACCTTTGGTGAGTTAATTAAGATACGTTCTTCTCCTGGGAATTCAGCCTCACGACCACCGCTAAAGAAGAATGTAACGTGCGGATACTTTTCAGTTTCCGCGATGCGAAGTTGCTTTAATCCCGCTTGCGCAACAACTTCACCTAAAGTGTTATCAAGGTTCATTGGCTTGAATGCCACGTATCCATCTACAGTTTCACTGAAGTGTGTCATACATACGAATTCTGGAATGTGAGGTACTTTTTCACCACGATCGAACTCACGGAAGTCTTCGTTTGTAAATACACGAGCAATTTGAATTGCACGGTCTGGACGGAAGTTATAGAAGATAACTGCATCATCATCATTGATTGTTGCAACTGGCGTGTTATCTTCGTTAACAATTACAGACGGCAATACGAATTCATCATAGATACCGTTCGCATAAGAGTCTTCTACACACTCTTCTGCTGATTTATAAGTAGGGCCTTCACCATTCACCATAGCACTGTAACATTTTTCTACGCGATCCCAACGCTTGTCACGGTCCATAGAGTAATAACGACCAGAGATAGTCGCGAATTGTCCTACTCCTGTTTCTTTAATTACTTCATTCGTTGCATCGATATAACCTTTTGCTGTTTGTGGTCCAACATCGCGGCCGTCTAAGAATGCATGGATATAAACTTTCTCCACGCCTTCTTTTGCTGCTAAGCGAAGAAGAGCAAACATATGGTTCATGTGACTGTGCACACCACCGTCAGAAAGTAAACCGAATAAATGAAGTGCAGTACCTTTTTCTTTTACGCTTTTAATTGCATTTTGAAAAGTTTCGTTCTTATCGAACTCGCCTTCACGAATTGCAACGTTAACGCGTGTTAAGCTTTGATATACTACGCGGCCAGCACCGATATTTAAGTGACCAACCTCAGAGTTACCCATTTGACCTTCTGGAAGACCTACTGCCTCGCCACAAGCTGTAAGCGTTGTGTGAGGGAATTTGTTCCAGTAACCATCAAAATTAGGTTTCTTAGCTTGTGCTACAGCATTCCCGTAAGTTTCTTCACGAAGTCCGAAACCGTCAAGAATGATTAAAGCTGTTGGCTTTCTCATTTTACCGCCCCCAGAAGACCTAAGAACGAAGCAGGCTCTAAGCTAGCACCGCCAACTAAAGCGCCGTCGATGTCAGATTGTGCCATATACTCTTTAATGTTTTCTGGTTTTACGCTACCGCCGTATTGGATACGAACAGCTTCTGCAGCTTCTGGAGAAACAGCTTCTGCAACAACTTTACGGATGTGCGCACATACTTCGTTTGCATCTGCAGAAGAAGAAGATTTACCTGTACCGATAGCCCAGATTGGCTCATAAGCGATAACAGTTGCTTTAACTTGCTCTTCTGTTAAACCTGCAAGTGCTTTTGTCACTTGACCTGCTACTAGATCAAATGTTTTTCCGCTTTCGCGCTCTTCTAAAGTCTCACCACAACATACGATTGGTGTTAAACCATGTTCAAATGCTGCGATAGTCTTTTTGTTTACTGACTCATCTGTTTCAGCAAACATTTCACGACGCTCAGAGTGGCCAAGTACTACATAGCCAACTTTTAAGTCGCTAAGTGCTACTGGGCTAATTTCGCCAGTGAATGCACCATTTTTTTCGAAGTGCATGTTTTGTGCACCTACTTGTAAGTCAGTTCCTTCAGTTGCTGCTACAAGGCGCTCTAAGAATAGAGCTGGAGAGCAAACTACTGCATCAACAGCTGAAGCTGCTGGGATTTGACCTTTAACTTCCTCTACGAAGCTAACTGCTTCAGATAGAGTTTTATTCATTTTCCAGTTACCTGCGATAATTGGTTTACGCATGCTTTGCACCGTCCTTTTTCTTTGGCTGCTACTTATTTGTCGTTAAGACAAACTACACCTGGAAGCTCTTTACCTTCCATGAATTCTAATGACGCACCGCCGCCAGTAGAAATGTGGCTCATTTTATCAGCCATACCGAATTTTTCAACAGCTGCTGCAGAGTCACCACCGCCGATAACAGAGTATGTATCTTCTGCATCTGCTAATGCTTGTCCTACTGCTTTTGTACCTTCTGCGAATGGAGTCATTTCGAATACACCCATTGGTCCATTCCATACAACAAGCTTAGAATTTTTAATTACATCTGCATAAATTTCACGTGTTTTAGGACCGATGTCCACGCCTTCCCAGTTAGAAGGGATAGAGTCGATACCAACGATTTTAGTTGTTGCAGTTTCAGAGAATTCCTCAGTGATTACAACATCAACTGGCATGTAGAAGTTTACGCCTTTTTCTTTTGCAAGTTGCATAAATTCTTTAGCTAGTTCGATCTTGTCGTCTTCACATAGAGATAGACCAATTTCATGACCTAAAGCTTTAACGAATGTGTAAGCAAGTCCACCACCGATGATTAAGTTATCTACTTTGTCTAATAGATGACGAATTACACCGATTTTATCTTTTACTTTCGCACCACCGATGATAGCTGTAAATGGACGTTCTGGGTTAGAAAGTGCTTTACCAAGTACATCTAACTCTTTTTCCATTAATAGACCAGATACTGCTGGTAGGTAGTCTGCGATACCTGCTGTAGAAGCGTGAGCACGGTGAGCTGCACCGAATGCATCGTTTACGAAGATGTCAGCAAGTGCTGCAAATTCTTTCGCAAGTTCTGCATCGTTCTTTTCTTCGCCCGCATAGAAACGTACGTTTTCAAGAACTAATACGTCGCCTTCGTTCATTGCTGCAACCATTTCTTGTGCAACTGGTCCGAATGCTTCGTCCGCTTTTTTAACGTCTTTACCAAGAAGCTCGCCTAAACGTGCTGCTACTGGAGTTAAACGCATTTCTTCTACTACTTGACCTTTTGGACGGCCTAAGTGACTTGCTAAAATAACTTTCGCACCTTGCTCTACTAAATATTGAATTGTAGGAAGAGCTGCACGGATACGAGTTTCATCTGTAATTTTGCCTTCTTTCATAGGTACGTTGAAATCAACGCGGCAAAATACACGCTTACCTTTTAAATCTACGTCACGAATTGATTTTTTGTTCATTGGATTTCCCTCCGACTACTAGTTAGGATTGACAAAACCCACTCAAAAGCTTAACACATTTGCTTTTAAAACGAAAGAAGAGAGAGAGGGAACAAACCCTCTCCCTCGTTTTGTCATTGATAACTTATATAATTAAGAATTAAAGACCTTTTGAAGTCATGTAAGCTGCTAGGTCTACTACGCGGTTAGAGTAACCAGTTTCGTTATCGTACCAAGAAAGTACTTTAACCATGTTACCTTCCATTACCATTGTAGATAATGCATCGATTGTAGAAGAAGCTGTACATCCGTTATAGTCGATAGATACTAATGGCTCTTCGCTGTATCCAAGGATACCTTTTAATTCGCCTTCAGCTGCTGCTTTGAATGCTGCATTTACTTCTTCAACTGTTACTTCTTTGTCAAGTTCAACAACTAAGTCAACTAGAGAAACGTTAGCAGTTGGAACACGTACAGCGCCACCGTTTAATTTACCTTTAAGTTCTGGTAATACTAATGCTACAGCTTTAGCTGCACCAGTAGATGTTGGAATCATGTTTTCAGCTGCTGCACGAGCACGACGTAAATCTTTGTGTGGTAAGTCTAAGATTTGTTGGTCGTTAGTGTAAGAGTGAATTGTTGTCATCATTCCGCGTTTTACGCCGAATTTTTCGTTTAATACTTTAGCGAATGGAGCTAGACAGTTTGTAGTACAAGAAGCGTTAGATACTACGTTGTGGTTAGCTGCATCGTATTGTTCGTGGTTAACACCCATAACTACAGTGATATCTTCGTCAGAAGCTGGAGCTGAGATGATAACTTTCTTAACTGATCCACCTAAGTGTTTCTCAGCATCTGATTTTTTAGTGAAACGGCCAGTAGATTCTACTACTACTTCTACTCCGTAGTCGCTCCATGGTAATTGAGCTGGGTCACGCTCAGCGATAACTTTAATTTCTTTACCGTTAACAACGATGCTGCTTTCGTTAGCAGATACTTCTGCATTTAAAGTTCCGTGAACTGTGTCATATTTTAAAAGGTGAGCTAATGTTTTAGCATCTGTTAAGTCGTTGATTGCTACTACTTCTACCTCAGAGTTGTTAAGAGCTGCGCGGAATACGTTACGTCCGATACGTCCAAATCCATTAATACCAATTTTAGTCATTTGAATTTCCTCCTTGGGGGATTATATTAAAGGGTAAAACCCTTTGTTAACTGTTTTGCTGCACCTTCATCTGTAATTAGAATTGAAGTGTGCCCTTGTTTAATTACAGCCTGTATTGCTTTTGCCTTTGAAGAACCTCCAGCGACTGCAACAACATGAGATACATTTTGTAAGTCCTCTAGTTGCATACCAACTGTTCTTACTTTATGAACAACATTTCCTTCTTCATTAAAGTAGTAACCGAAAGCTTCGCCAACTGCTTCGCTTGCCTGAATCTTTAACCAATCTGCTTCTGAAGTACTTCTGCGACGTGCCATTGTTAACGCATCACCTATTCCATGAATGACGATATTGGAAGATCGAATCAACTCAAGAACTTCTTTCACGGAAGGCTCTGTCACAATAGACGCATATGCTTCGCTACTAACATGGTCTGGAACATACAATAAGCGATAATTACTCATCGTATTTTGCGCCATCTTGGCACAAATGGTATTGGCTTCTAATTCAACACCTTCTCCAATTCCACCACGTGCTGGGACAAACAGCATATGTAAATCTTTGCAATCAAGTTGCATCATGTCCGCAGCAGCAGCTAGCGTAGTTCCTCCAGCCACAGCAACGATATTATTCGCTGTCAGACGGTCTTTTATACAAGTCACACAAGCACGGCCCATCTCCAGTTTGACCCAAGGTGATTCATCACTATCACCAGGGACAACGAAAACTTCATCCAAGTCTAATGTTTCCTTAAGTTGCTTTTCTAAAACCTTTAACCCGGAAATTTCTTTCATAAAGTCTTCCAAAGCAAGAACTAAAGCTGTTCCTTCTTCTGTCAAAGTCATTCCAGAAGAAGCGACGTGAACTAAGTTTTGTTCTTTCAAAACTTGAACTTCACTTCGCAATACTCGTTCTGTCATACCGAGACTTGCTGATAAGTTTCTTCTTCCAATCGGCTGCATGAGCCTAATGTATTGAAGAATTTGCATTCTCGTTTGCATAACAGGTAGCAGATCAGGTAATAATTTTTTTGTGTTCTGAATCCATGAGCGCATATCTTTTCTCCTCACTACATCGGTTCATTTTCCCTCGTGGTCACTTTGCGTCCCGTAGTGACATTTTGTGTCCCACATAGGTTAAAAAAATAATCCCTGCTACGTGTATTATTGTAACAGGAGATAGAAACTTATTCAACTCTTAACTGCATTCTTTATATAGTTTATTATGACACCTTTGTGAATGTTACCATATTCTACTTGTTTTCCGTCCATTTCTACAACCGGAATCATTAAGTGATATTTTTCTAAAAGGTCATTATCTTCATATATATCTATTTCCTCGATTTGAAAAGAATATTCACATTGTACTTCCTGTAAAACTTGTTTTGCCTTCACGCAAAGGCCACAATCTTTTTTAGTATACAGTACAACTTTCATCTTCTTCACCTATCCGATCGTTTTTCGTAATGACGAAGCTGGGATATGCATTTGTTCTCTATACTTCGCCACTGTTCTTCGAGAAATAACAATTTCATGCTCTTCTTCTAATAATTTTGAAATCTTTTGATCTGAAAGTGGCTTTTTCTTATCCTCTGCCCCAATTAGCGTTTGAATAAATTGTTTTACACGTTTTGTAGAAACTGCTTCATCTTCAGTCGTCGAAACGGCATTGCTAAAGAACGATTTCATCTCAAATAAACCGTGCGGTGTTTGCACATATTTATTTCGCGTCGCACGACTAATTGTCGATTCATGCACACTTAACTCTTCCGCTACCTCTTTTAAAGCGAGAGGTCTTAAATACTCTGGACCTTTCCAGAAGAAATCACGTTGTTTTTCCATAATAATAGTCATTACTTGCAGCAATGTCTGTTTTCTCTGCTTCAAACTGCGCATAATCCACTGCACATGCTGATACTTTTCTGATACGTAAGATGCTACTTCACTTTCACTATTATTAAGAAGCGCACTATATTCAGAATGAATTTCAATTCTCGGCATATTTCTCTCATTCATTTGTAAAACGAGGCGATCGCCATCTTTTTTCACCGCCATATCAGGTACAATGTAAAGTGGTTTATCTGAAGAAAACGCAAGACCTGGTTTTGGTTGTAATGACGTTATACAATTTACCGCACTCTGCAATTCCTCATTACTACACTTCAACACTTGAACGAGCTTTCGCCAATCTTTCTTCACAAAATAAGCGAAATGATCTTCTACAACCTCTTCTGCTAATCCATTACGTCTTTGTAAGCGCTTCAATTGTAAGGTTAAACATTCCTGAATATTACGCGCCCCTACCCCTGCTGGCTCCAGTGATTGGACAAGCTCTACAGAACGGTCGACTACATGAATATGTGCAGAAAGGAGCTCTGCTAACTCTTCATTCGTTTCTTGTAAATATCCATTTCCATCCATGTTCATAATAATGAAAGAAGCTACTTTTCGCTCTTCTTCATCTATTTTATAATACTGTATTTGATTTAATAAATGTTGCTGAATCGTTGTAGAATCCACACTGTAGATCTCCATCTGATTCTCGACTTGTTTGCTGGTACTTTTACTGTTGTTAGAGCTCTTTTTCTTCTCCCTCTCAAAACCACCTAACTCAATAAGGGGATTCTCTAACGATTGCTCATACAAAAACTCCGATAATTCTTGTACATTATACTGGAGCATTGTAATCGCTTGCCTTAACTCTTGTGTCATTGCCAAACGTAAGCTTTGTTCTTGTAAAAGACTTGCCTTCAAACTAATCTCCCCCTTGTTTCTATTGTACAATAAGTTTGGTAAAAGGAGAATCCTCACGCAGACACCCATTCCAAAATATTATTAATTTATATGTATTAATGAGATTTACAACTTACAACCGAAATTTGAATAATATTGAAAGAAAATAATAAAATTAAAAATTATTATCAAGTACTAATAGTAAATCTTATTACTAGATATAACAAGAGGTAAATAAAAAAAGTCCTAACCTACAAAACGTAAGTTAGGACTTTTTGACGCGCCCAGAGGGATTCGAACCCCCGGCAGACGTGGTACCGGAAACCACCGCTCTATCCGACTGAGCTATGGGCGCATGATTATAGAAAACACTTCATTTTCTTCTCATAATAATAGCAATAAAATCCATCTAAATCAATAAAAATATCCCCGTAATACCTTATGCATCTTAGCTAAAAGCATATAAAATCCATTCCACCCCTAAATTTTCCAATCATAAATTCTCCCCAACTCACAAATTATAATCTTTGAATTGATATTCCAAAGGGGGCTTCATTCAATGACTGTAATTACAAAATTAAAGCAGACTGTTTCTGGATTAAAAAGCGCACAAGCTAGCTTAGAGGGATTCGCTCTTGATACGGATAACCAACAAGCTAAGCAACTTTTCCAAACAGCTGCGCAGCAAACACAAACGATTATCGATTCTTTAAACCCACGTGTTGAAGAAGTCCAACAAGAAGAACCACAATACTCACAGCAATAACGAATCAGTCTTGCTGTGAAATAGAAAAAGGATGATATGCAGTCATCCTTTTTCTATCACATTACATATTGCAATAGAAATGGAATGATGATTATGCGAAAGATTGGACTTATAACCGCGTTATTTATACTTCTATTTAGTTCTTTTACCGGTTGTGATCATAGCCCATTAGATAAAAAGGTAAAGAAAGAAGAAACAAAACGAACAGAAAAAGAAAAGGGTCCAAAATTAACAAAGATGAGTACAGAATCCTTTAATCAATCTATATCGCAAGGAGCTAAGAAAAAGGCCCTCGCTATGGATGAAATTATAAAAAGCGCAGCAGTGAATTCAAATTTAGATCTCTACATAGCGGTTATACCTGAGCATCATGAAAGGTTTGGATTAAAACCTTTGCGCAAGAAACTTCAAAAGCAACTAAGTGATGAATATCCTACTTTCGATGTTCGTGTTAGTACAGATAAAAAAATCTTTATGTTACTCGAAAAGCTTGCAAACAAAATTAAGAAAAAAGAAGTATCGAAAGATGAGATCAAAAAACAGTTAAAGCTAATCGGATCAGAAATGGAATCTAACACTTAACGCTTTCGAATAGAAAAGGAAGGATTGCAATGTCAAGTAAAGATAAAAACTTAACCCCTGTACAACAGGAATACAAAAAATTTGAGCAAGAACGCGAACCGAAACGCCCTGTTCTAAAAAATTGTTTAAAGGCCTTTTTCGTTGGTGGTTTTATCTGCCTAATCGGGCAACTGATATCAACTTTTTATATTACGTATTTCGATTTTACCGAACGCTCAGCAGGAAATCCAACAGTCGCAACTCTTATTTTTATCTCAATGTTGCTAACCGGATTCGGTGTATACGATCGTCTCGGTCAGTTTGCAGGCGCTGGAACAGCTGTACCTGTCACTGGATTTGGTAACTCTGTTATCTCCGCGTGTATTGAACACCGAACGGAAGGTTTTGTACTCGGTGTCGGCGGTAATATGTTTAAACTAGCTGGTTCTGTTATTTTATTTGGTGTATTTTCCGCTTTCGTCATCGCACTTATTAAAACTATTCTCGTTCAATGGGGAGGGCTATAAATGTTACAAGGACACCGAACGTGGGTATTTGAAAACAAACCAGTCATTATTTCAACAGGGGTTGTCGGTGGACCATTTGAAGCAAAGGGGAACATCCCAGAAGACTTCGATATCCTTCATGAAGATTTATGGCTCGGACAAGATTCCTATGAAAAAGCACATAAGATTTTATTCGAAGAAGCTTGTAGTCGCGCTACTGAAAAAGCAGAACTTCGTAAAGATGATATTCAATTCGTACTCGCAGGAGATTTAATTAATCAAATTACTCCAACAAGCTTTGCTTGCCGCACACTTGGGACTCCTTATCTCGGATTATTCGGGGCTTGCTCTACTTCTATGGAAGGTTTAGCACTTGGGGCAAGTATCGTAAATGCAAAAGGTGCAAAATATTTATTAACTGGAGCTTCAAGCCATAATACAGCTGTAGAAAAACAGTTCCGCTACCCTACCGAATACGGTGGACAAAAGCCGCCTACTGCACAGTGGACAGTAACCGGAGCAGGAGCCGCTATTTTAAGCGATACTGGACACGGTCCAAGAGTAACCTCTGCAACAATCGGCCGAGTGGTTGATATGGGATTAACGGATCCGTTTAATATGGGAGGCGCAATGGCTCCAGCTGCAGTTGATACAATTGAAGCCCATTTACGTGAACGTCAAATTGATGCCTCTTACTACGATTTAATCGTAACAGGCGATCTCGGACATGTAGGACGCGAAATTGCTTATGACTTACTACATAAACACGGAACGAAAGTAACGAGCGAACAATTTCAAGATTGCGGAATTATCATTTATAGAGAAGGACAACCTGTCATAGCTGGTGCTAGCGGACCTGGATGTTCTGCAACAGTCGTGTACGGTCATTTATTAAACCGAATGAAAAGAGGAGAGTTCAAAAAAATACTTGTCGTTGCGACAGGCGCTTTACTATCTCCACTTACATTCCAACAAGAAGAAACGATTCCGTGTATCGCTCACGCCGTTTCGATTGAATTTGGAGGTGCAACGCAATGATTTTTTTCTGGGCTTTCGTCATTGGCGGACTCATATGTGTAATCGGCCAACTTATGTTTGATGTCGGCAAACTAACACCTGCTCATACAATGGCAACACTCGTTGTTGCTGGAGCTATATTAGATGGATTTAATTTGTATGAGCCATTAATTGATTTCGCTGGAGCCGGGGCAACTGTACCTATTACAAGCTTTGGTAATGCCCTCGTTCATGGCGCAATGGAAGAAGCTGCAAAACATGGCATCGTTGGCGTTATTACCGGCATGTTTAAAGTAACGAGCGCCGGTGTATCAGCGGCTATTATTTTCGGCTTCATTGGAGCATTGTTATTCAAACCGAAAGGATAAGAGGTGTTTATATGACTGTTATCGCTAGCGTAAAAACTTGCCTTGCTAGTGTAAGGGGCGCTCAAGCAAGTTTAAGCTCCCTTTCATTAAATTCACAAGACGAAGAATCAAAACGCGTATTTCATGAATGTATGTTAGAAATGGACAGCGTCATCGCTGATTTAAAGGATAGAATTTCAGTATTAGAACGTGAAGAACCTCAATATAAAGGGTTTTAAGTAGACTGGAGGAAACGACTATGTCTCACCTGCCGGAATGGACACTTGTCATTCTTCGCTCTGTATTCATATTAATTATTTTATTCGCTATTACGAAATGGTTAGGGAAAAGACAAATCTCTCAGCTTTCCTTTTTTGAATACATAGCCGGAATGACGATTGGTGACATCGCTGCCCAAGTATCTACAGGGCTCGATTCAAAATTTTTTCACGGCGTCTTTGCGATACTCATTTTCGCTGTGGTACCTTTTTTAACAGGAATCCTCTCTTTAAAGAACAAAACAGCTCGGGACTTCTTTGAAGGGAAATCTACCGTATTAATAAAAGACGGAAAGATACTCGAAGATAACTTAAAGAAAGAAAAATATACGAGTGACGAATTACTGGAACTTCTCCGTGGAAAAAGTGCGTTCAGCGTAGCTGAAGTCGAATTTGCTGTCTTAGAACCGAGCGGAGAATTAAATGTATTATTAAAGAAAGATTCCCAGCCACTTACAGCAAAAGATATCGGTTTAAAAGTACCAAACGAGAAAGAACCACAAACTGTTATTATGGATGGAAATGTACTAGATGAACCTCTTTCAGCAAGCGGACATAACCGCGCTTGGCTACATTCAGAATTAGAAAAACTCGGTGTTGTTATTGAAAATGTCTTCCTCGGTCAAGTGGATTCATACGGACAACTTACTATCGACATTTACAATGACAAACTCCAAATGCCTTCTCCTCAAAACAAACCTTTATTATTAGCATCTTTAAAAAAATGTCATGCTGATCTTGAACTATTTTCCCTAGAAACAAAGTCGAAATCAGCAAGCGAAATGTATAGTAAAAACGCGAAACAAATCGAAAAGATTTTAAATAAAGTAACCTATCTTTTAAAAGACTAATTATCGAAAGAACGCTTCAGTTAAAAGGCGTTCTTTTCTTTTTTCTCCAGTTTTCATAACGTTTAAATTTATGTAATTCGGTTATGATGTTGAAGATACATAAGCAGGGAATTTCGAAAACATAGCGAATATTTCATGGTACAACTACATATTTTTTTGATTTAAAGTGGTTTCGTTTGACCTTTATTGACCATAATTGTATTATAAGACTAAGAAAGCTTTATAAGGAGGAAATAACAGATGAATTTAATTCCTACAGTAATTGAACAAACAAATCGTGGAGAACGCGCTTACGATATTTACTCTCGACTATTAAAAGACCGCATCATTATGCTTGGTAGTGCAATTGATGACAACGTAGCTAACTCAATCGTTTCCCAGCTTTTATTCTTGGAATCTCAAGATCCAGAAAAAGATATTCACATCTACATCAACAGCCCTGGTGGTTCTATCACAGCAGGTATGGCAATCTATGATACAATGCAGTTTATTAAACCACAAGTATCAACAATCTGTATCGGTATGGCAGCATCTATGGGTGCATTCTTACTTGCAGCAGGTGAAAAAGGAAAACGTTATGCACTTCCAAACAGTGAAGTAATGATTCACCAACCACTTGGCGGAGCACAAGGTCAAGCGACTGAAATCGAAATCGCTGCAAAACGTATCCTATTCTTACGTGAAAAACTAAACCAAATTCTTGCTGACCGCACTGGTCAACCACTTGAAGTACTACAACGCGACACAGACCGCGACAACTTCATGACAGCAGAAAAAGCTTTAGAATACGGTTTAATCGATAAAATCTTTACAAATCGTTAATAACTAAAAGCGAAAGCGGCTCGTTTAGAATCGCAGGTCGCTGGAGCTGGATACAACTAAAAGTGGAAGCGCCCTATAATTGGGCGCTTCTTTTATATATTGTTCCCCGCTCACATACCCCATCCAGTATCTCTCTAAATATATCAGCGATTTTTCAAATATATCGACCGTAACTCCGATTATATCGGCGATTATTCTAATATATCGACGTTTCGACATAACTTATCGACTTACCGACAATTCTCGACAAGCACGTACCCCTTAAATACCCCTCCTCGCTAATTCGCACAGACAACAAAAAAGCTATCGCATATACGCGATAGCTTTTTATTGTACATATGCAGCTAATGCTTCTAAAGCCTCTTCTGCATCTGAACCTTCTGTTGTAATTGTTATCATGCTTCCAGTTCCAATTGCTAAGCTCATAATCCCCATTATGCTCTTTGCATTTACTGTCTTTCCATCTTTCTCGATGAAGATATCTGCATGAAAGCGATTTGCCTCTTGTACAAACAACGCAGCCGGACGTGCTTGTAAACCGTTTTTTAATGAAACCTGAACTCGTTTTTGAACCACAGCTCCATTTCCCCTTTAACCTCTTATTTTTTTGCTACCGTTTCCCCCGCGCGTAATTTCTCTGCAATTTCATCGATTTTACGCAAACGATGATTAATACCCGACTTACTAATCTTCCCCCCGGATACCATCTCACCTAACTCTTTCAATGTTACATCTTGATAATCTCTTCGTAATTGTGCAATCTCTTGTAGTTTATCCGGCAATATATCAAGACCAACTGTCTCATCAATGTAACGAATATTTTCAATCTGCCTTAGTGCTGCACCAATTGTTTTATTTAAATTAGCTGTTTCGCAGTTCACTAAACGATTTACAGAATTACGCATATCACGTACGATTCGAATATCTTCAAATCTTAAAAGTGCATTATGAGCACCTATAATATTTAAAAACTCTGTAATTTTTTCTGCTTCTTTCAAATACGTAATGTACCCTTTTCTTCTCTCCAGCGTCTTACTATTTAAATCAAATCCGTTCATCAGTTCACATATAGCATCATTATGTTCCTTATATAACGAAAAGATTTCTAAATGATAAGATGATGTTTCTGGGTTATTTACTGAACCACCTGCTAAAAATGCTCCGCGTAAATACGATCGTTTACAACATTTCTTCTCAATCAGTTCTTGTGATATATTTCGAATAAATGAAAAGTCATCTCGAACGATATGAAGATCAGCTAATATTTCGCGAGACTTCTCAACAAGCCGCACAATATATACATTATTTTTCTTCAATCGCATTTTTTTACGAACAAGTAATTCTACCGTCACGTCATATCCTTTTTTCAAAAGCGTATAAATCCTTCTTGCAATTGCCGCATTTTCCGTTTGAATATCGATAGATAGACGACGGTTTGAAAAAGAAAGCGACCCGTTCATTCGAAGTAGCGCTGATAATTCTGCTTTCTCACAGCATTCCTTCATCTCAAGATTCGTCAACTCTTTCTTTGTTTCTGATGCAAATGACACAGTCAACACCTCCTTATACGATTATTGCGGAACAAAATTCTTGTCCTATATGAATGAGGAGCGCTACCTCAAACGAGGCAACGCATATTTATAACAATGAATATAAAATCGAAGCTAACTTTAACGTATCATGCCTTACAACATGATCATCATACTTCGCTAATCCCTCTTGAATAACATCAATATTATTTTCAACAAAACGTTCTTCATCCACTACAACTGGTGTAGACATTTCTTCATCATATAACTTACGTAATTCACAAGGAATCTCACGGCTATTTACAATTGCAGTATTGATAAATGGTTGCCCTAAATGATCGTGTAACGCCTGCACATGATCAAAAGCAGTATATCCCATCGTTTCACCCGCTTGTGTCATAACGTTACATACATATACCTTCTTCGCCTTTGCAGCAAGAACAGCGTCTCCAATTTTGTTAACAACTAAATTGGGTAATATACTCGTATACAAACTTCCTGGGCCGAAAACAAGTAAATCAGCTCGTTTAATCTCAGCCAACGTTTCATGCAATGGCTCTACATCTTCTGGAGTTAAAAAGACGCGATTAATCTTCTTTCCGTAATAAGGAATCTTGGATTCACCTGTTACAATTTCCCCATCTTCAAGTTCCGCATGAAGTACCGCACTTTGATTCGCTGCTGGTAATACACGTCCTCTGACATTTAATACTTTACTTGTTTCCGTAATTGCATGGAAAAAGTCTCCTGTAATCGAGGTCATACCTGCCAATAATAGATTTCCTAACGCATGACCTTTCAGTCCGTCTCCTGTTGTGAAACGGTGCTGAAATAAAGCTTCCACCAGTGGCTCTACATCCGATAACGCAACAAGTACGTTACGGATGTCACCTGGAGGTGGAATTTCTAGCTCATCACGTAATCGACCCGAACTGCCACCATCATCAGCGATTGTAACAACTGCTGTAATATCAACAGGATATTGCTTTAATCCTCTTAATAAAACTGAGAGTCCAGTTCCGCCTCCCATGATGACAATTTTAGGTTTTCTCTCTTTTTTCATCCCTTAATGGCCCTTTCTCTTCTCCACATCACGATGAGATACATGAACACTATACTCTGGTTTCAAATGTTTCCCAAGGTATTCTGTAAGCGTAACAGAACGATGCTGTCCACCTGTACATCCAATTGCAATTACAAGTTGACTTTTGCCTTCTCTTTTATAATGAGGCAGCATGAAAGTAATCAGATCCGTCAACTTCTCTAAAAACTTATGTGTCTCATTAAATTTCAGTACATACGAAGAAACTTCTTCATCTAGTCCTGTTAATGGCTTCATGTGTGGAATGTAATATGGATTTGGTAAAAAACGAACATCAAATACTAAATCTGCATCAATTGGAATACCGTACTTAAATCCAAATGACATAACATTTACACGAAATGCTTGCTCAGTTTCTGTTGAGAACAAGTGAACAATTTTTTCACGTAATTCTTTCGGTTTTAAATCCGATGTATCAAGCACAATATTCGCTCGTGCCTTCATATCTGTTAATAAATTGCGCTCTGCTTCGATTCCCTTTAACGGCAAACCAGTTGGTGCAAGTGGATGCGAACGTCTCGTTTCTTTATAACGAGTTACAAGCGTACTATCTTTCGCATCTAAAAATAAAATATGAGGAATAATCCATGTACGTTCTGATAAATCATCAAGTGCTCCCCATAAATGTTCAAAAAACTCTCGGCCACGTAAATCAATACCAAGTGCCACTTTATTCATTTTCCCTTTTGAATCCGCCATAAGCTCAATAAACTTTGGCAATAACATCGGTGGTAAATTATCTACACAAAAATATCCTAAATCTTCAAAACTTTGTAAAGCTACTGTTTTTCCAGCTCCAGACATCCCTGTAATAATTACCATTTTTATATCATTATTCTCTGTCATCGTATCCTCTCCTTGAAGGTTTAACTCGGATCTAATCGATATGAAAGCAACTCAAAATCTGGGGTATATACAAATGTACCGTAGATTATGCCATTTCCTTTAATTAAATAATCAATAATGTGATAATCTCCTGGCGCCATTGCTAAATCATCAATTTTATCAAATGTATGCCAACCAATGATGCCTTCTTCGCTCTCTAGTTTGTTTTCTCCTGCAAAATCTGTCGCTAAAAAGGAGAACATCATCCATTCAGAAACAACTTTATCACCTTCTTGGATGACAAAGGTGAAGACCCCCTTTAACGCTGGGTTTTTCAAATAAATACCTGTTTCTTCGCGATATTCGCGAACAACGGAATCTCTTACAGTCTCACCACGCTCCATTTTCCCGCCTGGTGCAACCCACCAATTCCGGCGAGGTTTTTGGAGTAAGAGTACTTCATTATCTCTAATTAACACACAGTTTGTCACTCTTTGCATGTTTCTTCACCTCAGCTACTTGCAGTAAAATTCCTCACTGCATACTTCTTTCATTATACTATCAAAAACAGTTTGCTACAACGAAGGAGCCAGTCCTCTTTCGCTAAGCATATGCTACTCAGCAATTTTAAAAAAGCTTTCTATAACAAGCAATGTAAATGCTTAGACTTTTAATGAATAGCATGAAAAATCCCCTTAACGCTTTTTATCGCCAAGGGGATTAAAGTACTTATTTCTTACCGAAATAAGTAACAATCGCAAATCCTAAAATAAAGGTAATGATTGAACTTATAATTGAAAATCCACCAGTCGGAATCCCAGGGAATACAATTACAATCGAACCGATTACAAGTCCAATAATTGCCGCAAATGTCATACTTTTATAACGATCTAATAAAAAACTAATGCCTTTACTACTTACAACAAATCCAACCATAACACCAGCACCGATAACCACGATTAAAGGTAAGTTAAGTGTAGTTAAAGCGTTAATTGCTGTTGGATACACACCAATAATTAATAAAATAAACGATCCACTAATCCCAGGAAGCAGCATTGCCATACTAGCCATCCATCCTGCGAAAAATAAACCAATTGCATTTAAAATTGTTAAAGTCGTAATTGGATCTGCTGCCTTATCTGGTTTAAAGAAAGCTGTAATCGCAACAAGAATTGCTGCAACTATTAATAAAACGATGTGCTTACCTTTAAACGACGACTTTGCATCAGCTTCCCTCATTAACATCGGTAATATACTAATAATTAAACCGAGGAAGAAAAATTGAGTCGGTTCATAATGATTTGCAAGTAAATATTTAATAACGTGACTTAACGTTAAAAATGCCGCTGCCACACCAGCTGCAAGGGGAATTAAAAATCCTAAATGTTTTTTCCATTCACGACTAAAGAATCCACTAATTGCCGCAAGCAATTGTTCATAAATCCCTAACACAACAGCGATTGTACCGCCGCTCACACCAGGAATTAAATCACTAACGCCCATACAAAATCCACGATATATATTACGCCATTCCATACTGAATAAATTCCTCATTTCTTATAGTGATTTTTTCCGTAAAGTCCAGTATATCAATAAGAAAGCTTATAATCCTTATATTTTTTGACAAAACTTTGACATTTTCACACAAAAAAAGAAGAAAGCTCCTGTCGGTAGCTTTCTTCTCACAAGGTATATTATCCCTTATTTTTCTGATACAGTTTTTAATTCCTCTAATAATTCTTCTACGTAATGTTGTGCACTTTGCGCTGCAATACTACCGTCACCTGTTGCAGTTACAATTTGACGAAGCATTTTTTCACGAACATCACCAGCTGCGAAAATACCAGGGATTTTCGTTTCCATACGCTCGTTCGTTTCAAGGTAACCATTTTCATTTGTAATACCTAGTTCAACAAATGGTTTTGATAAAGGTAACATACCGATGTATACAAATACGCCGTCAGTTTTGACTTCTTTCTCTTCTCCACTATTTACGTCCACAAGTGTTACACTTCCTACTTTACCACTTGCTTCGTTGATTTCTTTTATAGTGTGATTCCAAATGAAATCTACTTTTTCGTTTTGGAAAGCACGGTCTTGTAAAATTTTCTGTGCACGAAGCGTGTCACGACGGTGAACGATCGTTACTTTTGATGCGAAGCGTGTTAAGAACACACCCTCTTCAACAGCAGAATCTCCGCCACCAATTACGATAAGCTCTTTTCCTTTAAAGAATGCTCCGTCACATACTGCACAATATGATACACCGCGGCCGCCAAGTTCTGTTTCACCCGGTACACCAATTTTTTTATACTCTGCACCGCTTGCAACGATAATTGCACGTGCTTTATATTCTTTTTTACCAGCAATAATTGTTTTGTATTCTTTACCATCGATGACTTTTTTCACATCACCGTATGCATATTCAGCACCAAATTTCTTCGCATGCTCAAACATTTTATTTGATAAATCTGGTCCTAAAATAGACTCATAACCTGGGTAGTTTTCTACATCTTCCGTGTTTGCCATTTGGCCACCTGGAATACCTCGCTCAAGCATTAATGTGCTTAAATTTGCACGAGATGTATATACTGCAGCTGTCATACCAGCTGGTCCTGCACCAATAATAACGACATCATAAATTTTTTCTTCTGACACACTATTCACTCCTATCCATTCCTACACAATTAAGTTACCCTCATTATACTGTTAGCATCATTTTTTTCCCAATGATTTGCTTATCTTATGTGTGCGTACGCTTAACAGCTTGCACATACTTTCGGACAGTAGCTACAGATACATTATATACATCTCCAAGCTCCGACTGTGTCATTTTATTTCCTTGTTCGCCGCGTACAATGTATTCAATCGCAGCTGACCAGCCGTACACATTTGTAAATATGTCTCCAGATGTATATAAACGTATGAACGTACAAAACCAAAAGTGTAAACACTCTTCGATTAATTCATCATCTTTTTTCGTATAATTGTATAATGCATCCGCAATTCTCGCGCACTGCTCAAATTGCTGTAAATCAGCTGGAATACTCTTATGACTATTAAGTAAAAAGAAGTACTTTGCAAGTTGCGATACGATGGGAACACCGTTCTTCGCTTGCGTTATATCAAAGAAGAATCCAACCTTCTCCGGCGTTGACAATTCATTCATTAAATATAAAGCTAGCATTTGTTCTTCTAGCGTCGCACTTTGCTGAAATGATTTTCGTAATTCTTCAAATAACACATTTTGCCCTTCATCTGCTAAATTCAGCGCATTCCACGGTTCTTTTCCCTTTTTATCAGGATGTAATTCCACGACATATTGCCACATTTTTTCAGCTAGTTGCTGGTCTTTCACCATATACGCAGAATATGCAAACCAATAATAAAAACTAACGTCTCCCTCATATCCTTGACGCTTTAATAGTTTGAACCACTTATATGCATGCTCGAAATAACCAATTGTTGCGAGTGTAGTTCCCAGTTTCAAACGATGTTCAAATGAAATCGGATATACCGAAACTAGCTGTCCCGCTAGTGCCTCTACTTGTTTATGCTCTCCAATTGAATATAGAAAAATAAGCGTATTACAAAGCGCATGTATATTACCAGGGTTTTTCTCTAAAATCATTTCTGTTAACTTCAGTGCTTTGTCTACATTACCAGATTGAAAATGTGCAATGGCTAAATTATTATGACCTGACCAAAATTCCGGATAATCTTTCGTAACAATTTCTAATGTAGCAATTGCTTCTTCCAATTGTCCATTACGAATATAGCGATTAGCTTCTTCCTGCATAACAATTAAATCATCTTCATCTTCAATCTCTTCCGCACCCATTGCTTCTTCTTCCATAATCTCAAGAAGTTCTAATGTATCTTCTACGAATTCCTTCTCTTTTGCAACTTCTAAATAACGATCTGCATATTTCTTCGCCTGTTGAAATAACCCCATATATGCATAATTATTTGCAATAAAATAATAGCACTGTTCAAGTTCTGGATTAGATCTAACTAACTTTAAGAAGATTTGATTCGATTCTTGATATTCACCAGCCTCAGATAATACTGATGCTAATTGACATAAAATAAACGGCTCCTTCTCACTTTGTGCCGCTCTTCGAAAATATTTAATTGCATCTTGCAATTTTTGTCCTTTGTAAGCTCTCATCCCTTTTTTATAAAAGAAGTCCGCTAATTGATTAAAAGAGATAACTTGTCCGTTCTCCTTATATATCCTTTGATTTTTCCCCATATATCCTCCAGTTTTTTGTTTTCTTCGTTCACACATTCTTCTATCTATAAGTATAAACGATTCCGTAAAAAACAAAACAGTATATTATACTCAATTATTTCCTTTTTATTCATAAAAAAAGAGGAGAAATGTTACATTTTCACCATGAACCTTCTCTTGCGGTCATTTGCTCTTTCGTATAAATAATACGCATTGGATTTCCACCTACGAAAGCACCGCTCGGTACATCTCTATGAACAAGTGTGCCAGCTGAGACAGTCGCACCGTCTCCAATGTTCACACCTGGTAATATTGTTACATTCGCTCCAATCATTACTTCATTTCCAATGACGATTTCGCCAAGTCGATATTCACGAATTAAATATTCATGTGCTAAAAGCGTTGTGTTATAGCCAATAATCGAATTCTCTCCCACAGTTATCTTTTCTGGGAACATAATATCCGGCATTACCATAAGCGCAAATGATGTTTTCTTTCCTACTTTCATCCGTAAAAAAGTGCGGTACAACCAATTTTTTACGGATAAAAATGGCGTATAACGCGCAATTTGGATAATAATAAAGTTTTTCATTACCTTCCAAAAAGACACTGTTTTATACACATTCCATAACGAATTTTCTCCTGAAACAGGATAGCGCGTTGTCCGTCGCACTTAGCTCGCTCCTCTACTAACTTACTTGGACCTTTATGAACGGTTCATGTTAGACAAAATCGGTAGCAAATCACTCATTTTATCTAGCATAAAGTCCGGCTTGTAAGCCTCTAAATACGCTCTACCTTTCAACGTCCATGAAACCGCAGCTGTTTTCGTCCCCGCATTTTGACCACCGACAATATCATGATGATTATCCCCAACCATCAATGCCTCTTCTGGTTTTGCATCTAATAATTCAAGCGCTTTTTGAAGTGGCTCCGGATGTGGTTTCACATGCTCTACATCATCAATTGTCACGACAACATCAAAAAATTCATCAAGCTTTGACAACTGTAATCCCATCTCAACGGTTTGTCTCGCTTTCGTTGTAACAATACCAACTTTATAACCTTGCTTCTTCAACTCTCGAACTGTTTCATATACAGTTTCATATTCTTCTACTAATTCATCATGATGATCATGGTTAAATTTGCGATAGCTAGTAATCATCTCTTCAACCTTACTTTCATCAATCTTGCTGAAAGTATCATGCAAAGATGGACCGATAAATGGCAACACATCTTCACGCTTATATTGATTTGGATAATATGTATTTAAAGTATGTAAAAACGAAGAAATAATAAGTTCATTTGTATTAATTAAAGTTCCATCTAAATCAAATAACACGGTATTTATTCTCATCGCCTTAGTCCTTTCGCCTTCCTGAATATGAAAGAAGCAGCATCTTATAATAAGATGCTACTTGTCTCTAATTTTCTAAATATCTTTTATCAGCTTGCCCCATTTTTCGTCTCACAATAATGAAAATAATAGAAATAACAACAAGTCCAATTGACATTACTTGTGCAATACGAAGTGGTCCTAGCATTAAACTATCTGTACGTAAGCCTTCTACGAAGAAGCGTCCTACTGAATACCAAATTAAATATGTGAAGAATAACTCCCCGCGACGTAAATTCACTTTTCTTAATGCAAGTAGTAAAATTACGCCTGCAAAATTCCATAATGATTCATATAAAAACGTCGGATGATAGTACACACCCTCAATATACATTTGATTAATAATGAAATCCGGTAAATGAAGACCTTCTAAAAACTGTCTCGTTACTTCATCACCATGCGCCTCTTGGTTCATAAAGTTTCCCCATCGGCCAATTGCTTGTCCTAGTAAAATACTTGGTGCAGCAATATCAGCCAACTTCCAGAAGGAAACCCCGCGTCGCTTCGCAAAAAGAATTCCGGTAATAACAGCTCCGATTAAACCACCATGAATCGCCAAACCGCCTTGACGAATATTAATAATTTGACTCGGATTTTGTGCGTAATATTCCCATTCAAAAATAACATAGTACATTCTCGCAAAAAGAATAGCGATTGGTACTGCAATTAATACAAGGTCAACAAATGTATCTTTTGGAATACCTAGCCTTTCTCCCTCGCGAGTTGCCAGCCAAAGACCTAATAGCACACCTGTACCGATAATAATCCCGTACCAATACACAGGAAACGGCCCAAGTTGGATAGCTACACGGTCAAGCTGTGGTACAGAAGCTAACAGCATATGTATATGACCTCCCTCTCCAAAGTTTACTCCTGATTTCCTAACTCAATTGCACTCATTAATCGTTCAGAGAACTGCTGTGCTGCATTGACTCCCATACGTTTCAAACGGAAGTTCATCGCTGCTACTTCAATAATAACAGCCAAGTTTCGACCAGGACGAACTGGAAGTGTAATCTTCGTAAGTTCTGTATCAATAATTTTCATCTTCTCTTCATCAAGACCTAAGCGATCGTAATTTTTCTTTTGATCCCAAATTTCAAGATTAATAACAAGTGTAATACGCTTATAATTTCGTACTGCCCCTGCACCGAATAACGTCATAACGTTAATAATACCTAGACCACGAATTTCTAATAAATGCTCGATTAAATCTGGTGAACTTCCGACTAACATATCTTCATCTTCTTGACGAATTTCTACACTATCATCCGCAACAAGACGGTGACCACGCTTTACAAGCTCAAGAGCTGTCTCACTTTTACCAACACCACTTTGACCTGTAATTAAAACACCAACGCCGTAAATATCTACTAACACACCATGAACAGCTGTTGTTGGTGCTAACTTACCTTCTAAATAGTTTGTTAAACGACTTGATAATCTCGTTGTCGTTTGAGAAGAACGTAATAAAGGCATACCTGATTCACGTGATGCTTGTAATAACTCATCTGGTACATCTTGATTACGAGTTACAATAATACATGGCGTCTCCTCAGTACAAAGCGCTTTCATTCTCTCTTGTTTTTGCTCTGACGTTAACGTGTCAAAGAAAGTAAGCTCCGTTTTACCAAGAAGCTGCACACGATCTGCTGGATAGTATGTAAAAAATCCTGCCATTTCAATTCCAGGTCGTGATAAATCACTTGTATCAATTGGACGATGAATACCTTCTTCACCACTGATTAACTCCAATTGAAATTGTTCAATTAAATCTTTTGTCCTTACTTTCGGCATATGTATAAACCTCCACTCCGCTGCGGGTTCAGTCTCGTTTGATGTAAAATTCCATTCTATCGGATATTGTACCATTTTTTTCTGAAAACAAGAAATACGGTTTCTAATAAATAGAAAAAAACATTTCATACGAATAATGAAATGTTTTTCTTTTTGTCACTTTCTCTTTTTTTCATATAGAGGCTCAACAATTGCCTTTTCAATTATCATATTAAAAATTGAAATACAAATTGCCGCAACAATCGCTACACCAAATCCTGATATATTAAAAGCATCTCCTAATAATGAATCTGCTATTTTTAACGTAATCGCATTAATAACAATTAAGAAGAAGCCGAAAGTTACAACAGTAATTGGTAGCGTAATTAAAATTAAAAACGGCTTTACGAACACATTTAAAACCGCCAATATAATACTCGCAATAATTGCAGTTTGTATATTTGCTACGTAAAATGCATCTGGTGCAATCCCTTTTAAAAGTCCCGATACAGCGATTAACACAACGCTATTTACAAGAAGTGATACAATCCATCTCATTTCGTCACACATCCTTTTAAACATATATATTTCATCATACGCTAATAGATAATAAACGCAAGTATGATACGAACACTTATATCAACTTATTCTATCTTTCATGCTTGTATACCTACTAACATTTCTTAGTAAAATAAGGGCCGCACCATCTATGTTCATGAGTTTTTACAAAAGTCCAAGTGAACTCTTTATCTACAATATAGATATCACCTTTATACGCATCGTCCCTCTCACACAATATATCATCCATATGTAACAAACTCGCATCCTTTATTAACAGTACCTCATCACAGTGTTGATAGAAAATGTAGCACTCTTTTTCACTTCATTATGAAACGCGTTCTTTGCTTCTTTCCCCTCTAAACACTTCTTTTTCTCATAACTAAATATGTGCCATAGATAACCACATCCATACTTATCTCCATAAAGAAAAATGTCTTCTTTTTCTTCATCACTTAAATGATTTGCAAAGTTATCCTCCCAGCGCTTCCGAAAATATACACCCCAATTTTGAAACTCTCTTACCTTCATATTTTTCTTTCTTAAAACATCTACAAATTCCATTTTCTCCCCCTATGAACGAAAAACCGAGTGCCATTTCCACTCGGTTTTTCGTAATACACTTATTGAGATAACTCTACTTCTTTTATCTTCTCTTTCATTCTTGCTTTATCACGATTTAAAATCTCTTTTAAATATTTACCTGTATATGAACGCTCTTCTTTCACTACTTGCTCTGGCGTTCCGGAAGCAACGATTTGTCCACCTTTATCTCCACCCTCTGGTCCAAGGTCAACGATATAATCAGCCGTTTTAATTACATCTAAATTATGTTCAATTACAAGTACCGTCTCACCGCTCTCAACAAGACGTTGCAACACTTCTAGAAGACGTGCAATATCATGCGCATGCAAACCAGTCGTTGGTTCATCTAAAATGTATAACGTACGTCCTGTAGAACGACGGTGTAATTCAGAAGCTAATTTTACACGTTGTGCTTCACCACCAGATAACGTCGTAGCTGGTTGCCCTAATTTCATATAACCAAGCCCAACGTCTACAAGCGTTTGAAGTTTACGCTTAATTTTTGGGATATTAGCGAAGAACTCTACTCCATCTTCAATTGTCATCCCTAACACTTCAGAAATATTCTTATCTTTATATTTCACTTCTAACGTTTCACGATTATATCGTTTACCGTGACAAACTTCACACGGAACATACACATCTGGTAGGAAATGCATTTCGATTTTAATAATTCCATCACCACGGCACGCTTCACAACGGCCACCTTTTACGTTAAAGCTGAAACGTCCTTTTTGATATCCGCGCACTTTCGCTTCATTCGTTTGTGCAAACACATCACGAATATCATCAAATACACCTGTGTACGTCGCTGGATTAGAACGTGGTGTACGACCAATTGGTGATTGATCAATATCAATTACTTTATCTAAATGTTCAAGACCTTTAATCTCTTTATGAGTACCTGGCTTCGCTTTCGCTTTATATAACTTTTGAGCTAGCGATTTATATAGTACTTCATTAATCATCGTACTTTTACCAGAACCAGATACCCCTGTTACCGCTACAAACGTACCGAGTGGGAATGACATTTTCGCATTCTTTAAGTTATTCTCTTTTGCGCCGACAATCTCTACTTTACGTCCATCACCTTTACGTCTTTCAAGTGGAACTGGAATAAACTCTTTGCCACTTAAATACTTCCCTGTTAATGAATTCTCATCTTGCATAACTTCAGCCGGCGTCCCCGCTGAAACGACCTGTCCACCGTGAATACCTGCACCAGGCCCTATATCAAGTAAATAGTCAGCAGCCATCATCGTATCTTCATCATGTTCAACAACGATTAACGTATTACCTAAATCGCGCATTTCTTGCAATGTACGAATAAGACGATCGTTATCACGCTGGTGTAAACCAATTGAAGGTTCATCAAGAATATAAAGTACGCCAGTTAGACGAGAACCAATTTGCGTCGCTAAACGAATACGCTGCGCCTCACCACCTGATAAAGTTCCTGCGGCACGACTTAACGTTAAATAATCTAAACCAACGTTCACTAAGAACCCAACGCGCTCCTGAATTTCTCTTAAAATTAAATGAGCTATTTTTTGTTGCTTCTCCGTTAGCTCTACATTCGAGAAGAATTCTTGTACTTCTTGAACTGAATACTTCGTTACGTCAGCAATCGTTTTTCCGCCAACGAAAACAGCTAAACTCTCAGGCTTTAAGCGTCCACCTTTACACTTCGGACAAGCTTGCTCTGCCATATATTTTTCCATTTGCTCACGAACATAATCAGAACTCGTTTCACGATAACGACGTTCAATATTTGGAATAACACCTTCAAATAAAATCTCATTTTCCTTTACTTGACCAAATTCATTTACATAGCGGAAATAAACCTTCTCTTCACCGCTTCCGTATAACACTTTATCAAATAAATCTTTCGGTATATTTTTCACAGGCACATCCATATCAACGCCATAATGATTACATACAGATTGTAAAAGTTGCGGGTAATATTGTGAGCTTGTCGGTTCCCAAGGCGCAATCGCATGTTCCTTTAACGATAAATCCCAGTTCGGGATAACAAGCTCTAAATCTACCTCTAGCTTTGAACCAAGTCCATCACAAGAAGGACATGCTCCGAACGGACTGTTGAATGAGAACATACGCGGCTCTAATTCTCCGATTGAAAAACCACAATGCGGACAAGCATGATGTTCACTAAATAGAAGTTCCTCTTCTCCCATTACATCAATTAACACTCGGCCTCCGCCAAGCTTTAATGCACTTTCAAGTGAATCAGCAAGACGGCTTGCGATTCCTTCTTTTACAACAATACGGTCAATTACAACTTCAATGGAATGCTTCTTATTTTTATCTAACGTAATATCTTCAGATACATCAAGCATTTCACCATCAACACGTACACGAACATATCCTTGCTTCTTAATATCTTCAAGTACTTTCACATGTGCACCTTTACGCCCAGACACGATAGGAGCTAACACTTGTAATTTCGTACGTTCAGGATATTCAAGAACACGGTCTACCATCTGCTCTACTGTTTGTGATGTAATTTCAATTCCATGATTTGGACAAATTGGCGTACCAATTCGCGCAAATAATAAACGTAAATAATCATAAATCTCCGTTACCGTTCCGACAGTTGAACGTGGATTACGACTCGTCGTTTTTTGATCGATTGAAATCGCTGGTGACAATCCTTCAATCGTGTCCACATCTGGCTTATCCATTTGTCCTAAAAACTGGCGCGCATACGCAGATAATGATTCTACGTATCTGCGCTGCCCTTCTGCATAAATCGTATCAAATGCTAATGATGATTTCCCCGAACCAGACAATCCCGTTACAACGACAAGCTGATTTCTCGGAATGGTTACATCAATATTTTTTAAGTTATGTGCTCTAGCACCTTTTACAACGATAAAATCCTTGCTCTTACTCACTTTTTTCACCCTTCCGCTTTTAATTCTAATAGTAAATCTCTTAGTTCAGCTGCACGCTCGAAGTCTAACGCTTTTGCTGCTTCTTTCATCTCTGCTTCCATCTTCGCAATTGTCTTTTCGCGCTCTTTTTTCGTCATTTTCTTAGAAGGAGTTGCTTCGTATGTTTCTGTCTCTTCAGCAGCTGTCGTTGCACGGATAACATCACGAACGCCTTTTTGAATCGTTTTCGGTGTAATACCATGCTCTTCATTGTAAGCTTCTTGTATACTACGACGACGCTTCGTTTCTTCAATCGCAATCCCCATAGATTTCGTTATACGATCTGCATACATAATAACGCGGCCGTTTTCATTACGCGCGGCACGACCAATTGTTTGAATTAATGAACGTTCTGAACGCAAAAACCCTTCCTTATCAGCATCTAAAATAGCTACAAGTGATACTTCCGGAATATCTAATCCTTCTCGCAATAAGTTAATGCCGACAAGTACATCAAATTTACCGAGGCGAAGATCACGGATAATTTCAATACGTTCTAACGTTTTAATTTCAGAGTGAAGATAGTTAACTTTAATTCCTACATCTTTTAAGTAATCCGTTAAATCCTCTGACATTTTCTTCGTTAAAGTCGTAATTAATACACGTTCATTTTTTGCAATACGATCTTGAATCTCTCCTAATAAATCGTCAATTTGCCCTTCAATTGGTCGTATATCAATTGGTGGATCTAAAAGCCCTGTTGGACGAATAATTTGTTCTATTACTTCTGGTGACTGCTCTAACTCATACGGTCCTGGCGTTGCTGAAACGTAAATAACTTGATTTGTTTTCTCTTCAAACTCATCAAACATAAGCGGTCTATTATCTAGAGCCGATGGCAGACGGAATCCATGATCCACAAGCACTTGTTTACGTGCTTGGTCACCGTTATACATCGCTCTTACTTGTGGTACTGATACGTGCGACTCATCCATAACAATTAAGAAATCTTTCGGGAAATAGTCTAATAACGTATACGGCGTTGCCCCCGCTGGACGAAGTGTTAAATGACGGGAGTAGTTTTCGATACCTGAACAAAAGCCCATCTCGCGCATCATTTCTAAATCATAACGTGTACGTTGCTCTATACGCTGCGCTTCTAACAACTTACCGTTATCATTTAACTCCTTTAAACGTTCTTCTAATTCTTTTTCGATATTTTCAATAGCGACCTTCATTTTCTCTTCACGTGTAACGAAGTGAGATGCTGGGAAGATTGCTACATGATCACGTTCTGCTAATACTTCACCTGTTAACGCATTTACTTCACGAATACGATCGATTTCATCACCGAAAAACTCAATTCGAATACAATGCTCATCAAGTGATGCTGGGAAGATTTCAACTACATCTCCGCGTACACGGAATGTACCACGCTTGAAATCAATATCATTACGTCCATACTGTACATCAACAAGTTCACGAAGCAATTGATTACGGTCTTTTTCCATACCAACTCGAAGCGAAACAACTAGCTCGCGGTATTCTTCTGGAGAACCTAAGCCATATATACACGAAACACTCGCAACGATAATTACATCGTCCCGTTCAAATAATGCAGACGTTGCCGAGTGACGCAATTTATCAATTTCATCATTAATCTGCGCATCTTTTTCAATAAACGTATCTGTTTGTGGTACATACGCTTCTGGCTGATAATAATCGTAGTAACTAACAAAATATTCAACTGCATTATTCGGGAAAAAGTCTTTCAACTCACTATATAACTGCCCTGCTAACGTTTTATTATGAGCCATAACAAGTGTTGGCTTTTGCACTTCTTTAATGACATTTGAAATCGTAAATGTCTTACCCGTTCCTGTCGCTCCAAGCAACACTTGCTTTTTCTTTCCACTATTAATTCCCTCTACAAGCTTCTCTATAGCTACCGGCTGATCACCTTGCGGGGAATACGCTGAGACAATTTCAAATTGACGTTCCAAGAAAATCCGACCTCCTCATAAAAATCTGTATTATTATTTTACCACGAATACCTATAAAAAACCTAAAAAAACGAACAGATATTCGGTAAAGTTTTCGACAATATACACATAGAAAAAGGAAGGAGTAAATACTTCCTTCCTCTACTAATTCTATTTTTTAGGTACATATACTAAGTCATATCCATTGCGCCCAGCTTCATTCATACAATCTATTAACCGATAAGTACTTTCTGATTCGCGCTGCTCTTTAACAATACCTTTACAACTATCTTTATGTAACCCTTTATCCTTCCCAGCAAATTTGTCTTTTCTATTATCTGACACATAAAATATATCGTTCCCACTATACTCTAACGTTTGAAAAATCGGGTCCCCTTCAAGGGTATACTGTACAATTCTTATTTTATCAACTTCCCTTTGCTCGACATTCAAAACGAACTTTTCAAATTTATCTAGATTGAGAATTCCTGCTCCCTTTACAATGACATCATTCTTCTTATCAATTGTAGTGCTAGATGGTGAACATGCTACTAAACTAAAGAGAAATAGACTTATAAAACTGGTTCTTTTTCCTATTGTCATCCTCTCCTATAAAAATTATTTGTATACCAGAAAAGCTACTTTCAATTATGAAAGTAGCTTTTCTTTTCCTTTCTCCTTCTTCGGAAAAATCACATATGAAAATGAAATCGCTGTATCAACTAAAAATATAATCGCCCACACTTGACTCACGCGACTTGCAGCTTTATTTAAAACGATTCCCGATTCTAACCAATTACCCCATTGTTCAAATGGAATAAATCCATACGCGAAGAAAAAGAATATGTGCACACCAACGAATAAAACAAGATGTAATACCCAATTTTTTATTTCCTGCTTTGCATAGGCCATACCTGTTAATTCTACCTGTTCTTCAATAATAGGCGCCGGTTCATTACGCCATTTCGCAACTGATTTTTGTACAAATATATCAAGCTTCTTTAAATCCTTTTTCCCGTAGAAAACTGCATATAATAAAATGATTACAGTAATAATCTGAAAGTTAGAGAACTTTCCTGTTTGATAATAGTCCACTACCCCTAAAGTTAAAATAAATACTTCATTTACGAGGAGTACAATCCCCATAATAAAACTCGCTCTTTTCAAACGGAATCCGTAGCGAAGTAAAAAGAAACCGATAGCTGATAACCAAAATACAATTTCTGCCCCAATTAAAAAATACCAACGATATTCTGCGAGTATACTCATTTATCCTTCTCCCTTTCATCATAAATACGAAAAGCCTCATCCATATATGCTAAAAGTTCTTCTTCAATTGGATACATGCTCATTTTCTGTGAATCTTCCTTCGATTTTCTAACTTCCCATAACTTATCTAAAAACGCTTCGTCACCATTAGCCATTTCTAAACATTTCTGCATTAATTTCTTCGTTGCCTCTTGTACTTCATCACTTGCGACTTCTTTACCGTCTTTCATAAAAGTACGTAATTGCTTTAATAAATCTACCCATTCTAAAACATTCGGATCTTCCTCACTCATATTTGGCAAATTCTGAAGCAATTTTTGTTCTTCCTTTGAAAATACTTCATTTTGAAATATTTCACGTATACGAGGAGACTGTTTTGAAAGCTGAATAAGTTCAAACATAACTTTCCAATCAAGTTCTCCCTCTACATCTACCGAATAAACAACTGCTTGTAAAACACGCTCCATTCGATTAAATTTCTTTTGTTCTTCCTGTACAAACCGAAGTTGTTTTTCAAGCGAATTTTTTAAATCCAGCTCACCTTTTACTAACATATTCGCAGCTTCTTTTAATGAAAATCCCATTTCTTTCAAAAATAAAATTTGTTGCAAACGAATAACGTCATTTTCACTATATAACCGATGTCCACCCTCTGTTTTTCCGCTCGGCTTTAATAAATCTATTTGATCATAATAACGTAGTGTACGTACTGTAACCCCTGTTTCTTTCGTCAATTCTTGTATTGAAATCACTACCATCACCTCTTCCCTCTCATTATAAAAGATGACGTTACGTAACTTTCAAGCGTTTTGTAAAAAAAATACAAAAAGCTGTTTATACAAAGTGTATAAACAGCTTTTATGGAAATAACCCCTTTTGTATGGCGCGCCCACAAAATAAAATAAGTGCTCCAACAACAACACTCGTTGCCGTTTTATGATAATGGGCTAATAATAATAAATAATACGATAAACCTACAGTACCAATCATAATACAAATGCTCGGCACTGGATTACGAGAAAAGTTTTGCATTCCCCAAAGAAGCGAAAATATAGCTGTAGCGACACATAACACCGGTAATCCCATCCCAGTTCCCCTTTTTCTATCTATTATTCCTTGTTGCTAACACGCTCGTTGATGCGATGCTAATTAATAAATCAAAACCAATCCTTATATATTTAAACGTTTACTCTAATTGAAATCTCTCAAGCTTATCATTTATTTTCTTTCTCCTTACTCCAGCGTAAATATTTCCTCCACCTTCACTCCAAAATACTTGGCGATTTTTAAAGATAACTCTAGACTCGGATTGTAATGATGGTTTTCAATCGCCACTATCGTCTGCCGCGTCACCTGCATCGCCTTTGCCATTTCAACTTGCGTTATATGATTTTGCTTTCTTAACTCTTTTATTTTATTTTTTACACCCATAGGCTCCACCTTCAAAAGTAAAGATATCTTTACTTAAATTATAAATATTTTCCAGTTGCAAGTAAAGATACCTTTACAAATTTCAGAAAAATGTTTCATTAAACATCTACTCTAACGAAGTACAAGAGTAATTCAATTTATATCAGCGCAACTCCATTTATATCGGCGATTTTTCAAATATATCGACTTACCGACAAATATCGACATCCGTAGCGCTACTATAATCATAAGAAAAAGCTGTCCCCAAATACCTTCGGGAACAGCTTTCTCCTCTACTACATAAATCCTAGCGCATATACAAGAACGTATCCAAGAACCGATAAGCAAACCGAGCCAATCAGCCCCGCCACGAACGCTTTGCTTCCTAACTTACGGAACGTTTTAAACTCTACATTTAAACCAAGTCCTGCCATCGCCATTGCGATTAGCATATAAGCAATGACAACAATGTATCCCGCAACAACTTCTGGAATAATCCCGAGCGAATGCACGGCACTCATCGCTAAAAATCCGAAAATGAACCATGGAATTGGAAGGTCGCGCCACGATCTTTTTTCCTTGCTTCCTTCACTCTTTCCAAACCATAATCCAATTAAAATTGCTACTGGTACGAGCATTGCAACGCGCGTTAGCTTCACGATAACTGCGATGTCTATAGCCGTACTTCCTCCTGGCGCCGCGGCTGCGATAACATGAGCAATTTCATGCAGCGTGGCCCCTGAGAATACACCGTAACCATATGGAGATAGGCCAAGCACTGGATATAATAACGTATAAATAAGCGTAAATATCGTACCTAAAATAGCAATAATTGCAGCCCCAACTGCCGTTTCATCATCTTTTGCTTTCACTTGCGGCGCAATTGCCACGACCGCTGCCGCCCCGCAAATTGCTGTACCACATGCTGTTAAAATCCCAAGTTTCTTTTCTACCTTAAATACTTTCGTTAGTCCATATACAACGAAAATCGTAAATGTAATAACAACCGCTGCGATGACCAATACTTTCGGCCCTGCCTTCGCAATATCAACAAGATTTAATCGCATTCCAAGTAAGATGATTCCAAAGCGCAGCAACTTCTTACTCGCAAAGTTCGTCCCTGCAATCGCATCTTGAGGGACTCCAATTGCCGCACGCCAAACCATCCCAATTAGAATAGCAATTACTAATTGTCCCATAATATTTAAAAATGGAAGCTCTGCTAAATATTTCGCGGCAATTGCGATTAATAATGTAATCCCAATTCCTTGCGAAAATCCAAAACGCTTCTTCTTTTGTATAACAAGTGTTTGTTCCATTTTGAACCACTCCAATAATCGTATTGGAACATGCATGTTCTTTCTACTTACATTATAAGAGAGTTTCTATAATAAGTTTAATACCAATACCAAATCTCTATCATTAGAAATACTTATGATAAGATAATAGAAAAAGAAAGGAGCCCATTATATGAACGTAGACATTTTAAAAATTTTTGTTACTGTCGTTGAACAGAAACACTTCTCCCGTGCAGCAGAATTATTAAACCTTTCACAGCCTGGAGTAAGTATGCATATACGCAACTTAGAAAACGAATTTGGCACTACACTTATTCAACGCTCCCCGAAGCACGTCCAAGTTACTGAAGCTGGAAACATATTATATATACATGCAAAGCAAATGCTCTCTCTTTACGAAGATGCTAAACAAGAAATTAATGAACTACATAACGTTGTAACAGGAACACTGCGCATTGGTGCTAGTTTTACAATTGGCGAATACTTACTTCCAAAAATACTGGCTAACTATGCGAATGAAAATCCACACGTCGAAGTTCATACTTTCATCTCAAATACAGAAGACGTTTTGCAAAGCCTTCGCTCTAATCAAATTGATATCGGCCTAGTGGAAGGACAAGTCGTATACGCCGACGTAGATGTTGAAACATTTATGCAAGATGAAATGAAGCTCGTCGTCCCGCCAAATCATCCATTACTCCGCACAAATGAAATAAATGAAAGTACACTCCAAGATCAAGTATGGGTATTAAGAGAAAGTGGTTCTGGTACACGCGCTTATAGTGACCGCTTTATTCATCAACACCATTTAAAAATGAAACGATTCTTTACATTCAGTAGTATCCAAAGCGTAAAGGAAGCTGTTAGTGCCGGGCTTGGCATCGCTATCCTTTCTGATTGGACTGTACGGAAAGAGCTACTAGCAAAAGAACTATTCCACGTCGAAGTTCCAAATGAACAACTCATCCGTCCATTCTCCATCGTGCGCGGCAAATATTTTATTCCGTCTAAAGCTATTCAAGTGTTTTTAAATCATGTAGATTCCTTTGCGAAAAAACAGCATTGACCTTCACATTAGTGTGAAGGTTTACAATACATGTAAAAGGAGTGAAACACATTGCGAATTGGAGAGTTATCAAAAGAAACTGGCATTAGCGAAAGATCTCTAAGACATTATGAAGAAAAGGGGTTACTCCCTTCGAAACGCCTCGCAAATGGTTACCGTGATTTTGATGAAAGTGCCATCGAAAAAGTGGAGCTTATTCAAATGTACTTACAAATTGGCTTAAATTTAGAAGAGACGGCAAGGATGCTGCGCTGCCTTGAAATTGAACCGCACCTGTACGACAATCCGTGCAGCAGTATCCTTACGCTTTACGAAGATAAACTCAATGAAGTAACAAAGCAAATCTCATTGCTTTCCAACATCCAAACGAATTTGCAAAAACACGTTTCACTCCTAAAACATGCAAAAGAAAAGGGATGATTACATGTTTGTTATACATGGCAGTTCAAGACAAAACGGAAATACAGAAGCTTTAACACATATGATGATAGAGGACATTGAAACAGAACAAATTTATTTGCGTGATCATACCGTCTATCCTATTACAGACCAACGTCATGATGCAGAAGGATTCCAATCCGTAAATGATGACTATGAGCAGTTAACGAAACGCATGCTAGAACACGACACGATTATCTTTGCTACACCATTATATTGGTACGGAATGAGTGGACATATGAAAAATTTTGTTGATCGCTGGTCACAAAGCTTGCGCGATACATCCCTTCATTTCAAAGAAAAAATGAAAGGCAAAAAAATGTATGTTGTCATCGTTGGCGGGGACAACCCAAAGGTAAAAGCATTACCGCTTATTGCTCAATTCCAATATATCTTTGATTTTGTTGGCTCTTCATTTGAAGGTTATGTTATTGGGAATGCGAATGGACTGGATGAAATTAAAAACGATGCTGAGGCGCTGGCAAAAGCACAATTGTATAATGATACATTCAAAAATAGCGAACAGAAATAAGTTTGACAAACCCTTTTGTATGCGCATACAATAAAAGTAATATTATGAAAGGAAGGTACTTTGACCAATGAAGTTCTAATTCTCTTATTTATTTCATCCATCACAAATAGTGAACAAAAATGATGAAAACTAGCAGGGGATTAGTCTGTCCATTTGTCGATACTTTCTTTCGAAACGATCATGTAAAAAATCGTTTATTTATGTACGATTTTTTACATACAAGGGCGACGTTTATCCTCTCTAGTGAAACTAGGGAGGTTTTTTTATGACTATTTTATTCGCAAGTAATATTGAAAAGAGCTTTGGTGATCGCACACTATTTACATTACCATCACTGGAAATTCAAGCACAGGATCGCATAGGAATTGTCGGAGTCAACGGAGCTGGTAAATCTACGTTATTACAAATATTAAGTAAAGAAATAGAAGCTGACAGAGGCATAGTAACTCATCATAGTTCTATCAGCATCATTCCTCAGCTTAGCAAAGAACTACCGGAAACTGCTTCTTCTCTTGCAAAAGGAAAATGGAGTATTTCAAACGTTACCGACGCAATGAGCGGCGGTGAACGAATGCGGCTAAAGATCGCCCATGCTCTCGAACAAAATGCAGGCATTTTATTCGCTGATGAACCAACAAGCCACTTAGATATGGTCGGTACAGAGCAATTAGAAAAGGCACTTTCATCTTATAAAGGAGCACTTGTTTTAATATCGCATGATCGTGAATTTCTAGATAATATATGTACCAAAATTATTGAAATTGAAGACGGTACTATTCAAGAGTACAAAGGGAATTATTCAAACTATCGAAAACAAAAAGAACGTGAACGAATACAAAAACAAGCAGAATATGAGCAATACACAAAAAGAACCACCGGAGCTTCTGTAAACGTTACTGAGCAAGAATTGTTACGATTACAAACAAAATTAACAGAAGTCATCGGCCGGATTTCCATTCCAAATCATCACGATGACATCACATCTCTCGAACAAGAATACGCAAAATTATTAACTCAAATTCAAAAATGTAAAGAAGCGCTCTAATGTCTTCCCTATATATCGACGGGGCCTTCCACATTTCCCAAGAAATATTGAAACTTCGACATACAAAGTAAAAAGCCGTGCATCAGCACGGCTTTTTACTTTATATGCGGACAGCAGTCCCGCTCACCGCAACCATTAACATACCTTCGCGAACTACTTCGTAATCCACGTCGATACCAACAATTGCATTTGCATTTTTTTGTCTTGCGAAAGTTTTCATCTCTTCCATTGCGATGTCGCGTGCTTCTTTTAATTTACTTTCATAAGCGCCAGCACGACCACCGACAACGTCACGAACAGAAGCGAAAAGGTCACGAACGATATTCGCACCCATAATCGCTTCTCCATTGACGATATCGATATACTCAATAATTTCTTTTCCTTGAATTGTAGACGTTGTTGTTACAATCATACTTTATAGCCTCCCATATGAGATTTTTACCTACTTATGGTGCACTAATTCAGTACAAATTATATTTACGAACTAAACTGAGCTTCGTATAACCTACTGTATCCTCCGCCTTGCTCAATTAATTCATTATGTGAACCTTGTTCTGCAATGCCATCTTTATTTACAACGACGATGCGATCTGCATTTTTAATCGTTGCAAGTCTGTGAGCGATAACTAGCGTTGTGCGACCGACAGCTAATTCAGCAAGCGATTTTTGAATCGCAAGTTCTGTCTCTGTATCTAGTGCAGAAGTTGCTTCATCCAATATTAAAATTGGCGGGTTTTTCAAGAACATACGAGCAATAGCTAGACGCTGCTTTTGTCCACCTGAAAGTTTCACGCCGCGCTCACCGATAACAGTATCTAAACCTTCCGGCTGTGAGTAAATTAAATCTTCTAACTGCGCACGTTTTACTGCCTGCCAAATTTCAGGCTCTGATGCCTTTAAATTTCCGTAAGCGATATTTTCACGAATTGTTCCTGAAAATAAGAACACGTCTTGCTGCACAATTCCAATTTGCTTACGAAGTGAAGATAATGTCATATCTTTCGTATCAATCCCATCAATTTGAATTGATCCAGATGATTGCTCATAAAAACGTGGTAATAGGCTACATAACGTCGTTTTCCCAGCTCCTGATGGTCCAACGAACGCAACCGTTTCACCTGCATGTATTTTCAAACTAATGTCATTTAAAATTGGTTCTTTATTTTCATATCCGAACGTAATGTTGTTATATTGAATATCACCATGTACATGTTTAACTTCCATTGCATCTTTAGAGTCTACAATGTCAGGCTCTGTTTCAAGAAGCTCTACATATCTTTTAAAACCGGCGATTCCCTTCGGATAGCTTTCGATTACCGCGTTAATTTTTTCAATTGGGCGGAAGAAAATATTCGTTAATAGAACGAATCCGATAAATCCACCGTACGTTAATTCTCCTTGCAGAACAAACCATGTACCGCATATTAAGACGAAGAGCGTTACGAGCCGCATGAGCATATAACTAATCGATGAATTTAACGCCATAATTTTATACGCCATTAATTTCGTTGTACGGAAACGAGCGTTGTTGACAGCAAATTGCTCTTTCTCAAACTTTTCATTTCCGAATGCTTGTACAACACGAATTCCCCCAACATTGTTCTCAATGCATGCATTAAAATCAGCAACGTCTGAGAATAAACGTCTAAATGTACCTGTCATTTTTTTATTAAAGTAAAGTGCTAACCATAATAGGAATGGAATGACGAAGAACGTTAATAACGCTAACTTCCAGTTGATCATCATCATAAATGAGAATGCCCCAACTAAAGTCATTACGGCGATAAATAGATCTTCTGGTCCATGGTGAGCAATTTCCCCAATTTCCATTAAATCGTTTGTAAGGCGTGAAATTAAATGACCAGTTTTATTATTATCAAAAAATCTGAATGATAGCTTTTGAATATGATCAAATAATTTCTGCCTCATATCTGTTTCAATGTTAACACCAAGCATATGTCCCCAATATGTAACGACATATTGTAAGCCTGCATTTAACATATAAACTGCGAGTAAACCGAAACAAGCCCATAAAATAAGCGTCCAGTTTTGCCCTGGCAATAACTTATCAATAAATTGATTTACGATAAGCGGGAAGCCGAGTTCTAATAATCCTGCGACAACCGCACAAGAAAAGTCGAGTATAAATAAACCTTTATACGGTTTATAGTACGAGAAAAATTTACGCAGCATATCTTACCTCCATTTTCCAAAATTAAAAAGACTCCCTAAATGATAACCATTATCAAATAATTATTCAAGTTATCCGTCTATGAAACTGAAAATAAGCTTTGCGATAGTTGTCGTTTTTTGCTGGAAAGTCGATATATTCGAATAATCGCCGATATATTTCGAGTTGCGCTGATATATTTGCAAAATCGCCGATATATTTCAAGTTGCGCTGATATATTTGCAAAATCGCCGATATAAATTTCATTTACTAACTACTCTCCCCTCCCCCAAAAACAAAAAAGGTACCACCACAAGGTGATACCATTCCTTCTATTACATCGCTTCCGAATCCCACTCGTGCTCCTGCTCAACGAATACAATACCTAATTCGTGATGCCCACCAGCATATAATGCAGTTTGTGCAAGACGAAGCTCACCATTTGTATCTAATACTTCTAATTTACAAAATGCTCCTGTCGTCTTCGTTTGAAGCGCATCATAAAATTCCTCGGCGCTTTTTGGAATGACTCCATTTACTTTCGTAATAATTTCTCCAGGCAGTAATTTTAGCTCTGCTCCAATTGTATTTGGAATTGTATCTAGTACAACGAGCCCATCATTGCGTGCAGCAAAATATGCTGGTCTTGTTTCATCGGCAATTTTCTCTTGCATCGAGATTGTGAAACGCCCAAGCATTGCGACTCCCATCGCGATAATTGCAAGTACGTGCCACCAATAACTTGCGATTCCTAAAACGAGCACAAGTCCTGCTAATCCATAAACACGTCTTCCTGTAAATAATAAAGCTTCCGTCGGCTCATAACTTTTAATCTTTCTCATAAATCCAATTAAAAATGGAACGAGGAATAGAGAATATGTATTTGACCCTATTGAAACGACAGGCCACCATGAAATAAACTGAGTTACCGCATCACCCGGTACAAGAATAAAAATAGGAACGATCCATAAACGCTTTGATTCGTGTAAACCAATCTTTAATCCACGCTTCCCCTTCCTAATCCTCGGCGTCGAATATCCTACTGCGTTTTTAGAAATCAATAAGCCTTCTACAATAAGCATAACGCCTAGTAAAATAACAAGGGATACAATGGTACTCTCTTCACCTTCTCGAAGCTGTAAAAAGGAAACTGGTAGCTTAGAAGATAATAGAACACATACAATCGCAATGCTAAATGTATAAGCTGCCGATAAATATCGATACATAGCCGTTAATCCAAATAGTAACGTCCAAATTAAAATGGCCCATAAGCTTGCTTTAGAAACAACAAGTCCAAGCCCAATCATAACAATAGATACTACTAATCCGTATCCAATCCCTGCAAATAGAGAGGTTCGCAGTTCAAACCAAATATCATAAACTTTAAAAGAAAAATCTTTTCGTTCTCTTAACATACGTAAGTATCCAACGAAGATACTACTTATTACAAATATATAGACAGCAGGGTGTAAGAAAAAACGTCCAACTGCCCGCATTATTTCAAAAATCCACGCCTCCATGAACTCATTCACCACCATTTATATCATTCTTTCTTTTTATATTATCATAACTAAACAAACGTTTGTTTAACACAAAAAAATACAGGCAGCAAACTGCCTGTATTTCTTCTTATTTTGCCATTAATTTTAATGCTGACTGTAATTGTAGATCATTTTCTCCAGAACGAATTTTTTCGATAATTTTAGTTTGAATCGCTTCAGCTGTCTTTTTATCAAGCTGTCCTGTCGCTTCCATCTCATTTGCATTTTGGAATGCTTTCAGAGCCGATTCTGTCTCTTTACTAAAGTATCCATCTTCACGACCTGGTACATACCCTAAGCTCTTAAGCATTTCTTGAGCATGTTTTACTTGTACATCATTTGAATTGTATGAAAGTGTTTTTTCAATTTGAATTGGTGTCGCATGATAATAATTTGGTTGCTTCACTTCTACTGTTGGCGCGATTCCTTTTTTATGAATCCAGTTCCCATCCGGTGTTAACCATTTAAACATCGTTAATTTAATGTTGCTGCCGTCTTTAAATGGAACAGCTTGCTGGACAGTACCTTTACCAAATGTCTTTTCACCAATTAAATCGTATCCTTCTCCTTCTTTTAGCGCACCCGCTAAAATCTCTGAAGCAGAAGCACTTCCATTATCAATTAATACTGAAATTGGATATGGTTTTCTCTCTTTCAGTTCCGTAGAGAATTTCTTCTTCTCACCATTTCGCTGCTCTACTTGTAGCATCGGCTTTTTATTCGTCATAATTTCCCCTAGTATATCTTCTACACTATTTAAATAGCCACCAGGATTACCACGTACGTCAATAACTAAGCCTTTTATATTTTTCTTCTCTAACTCTTTTAACTGATCCTTAAATTCTTTCGCTGTATTTTCAGCAAAAGAAGTGATTTGCATATAACCGATATCTTTTCCACTCTCTTGCTTCACAGAACTAAATACTGTAAAGATTGGAATCTTTTCACGCTTAATTTTAAATACGATCGGATCAGTTACTCCCGCACGTTTAATTTCAATTGCGACAGTCGTTCCCTTTTTACCACGAATTTTTAATACTGCTTCTTCACGTGATAAGTCTTTCACACTGTTTCCATCTACAGATAAAATTTGGTCATTCGGTTTAATTCCTATCTTTTCTGCTGGTGAACCTTTAATTGGCGATACGATAATAAGCTTACCGTCCGTCTTGTTCACCTCAGCCCCAATCCCCTCTAATTCGGGATCAAGCGATTCACTAAACTGTTTGGCTGTTTCTTTATCCATATACGTGGAATAAGGGTCCTTCAGCGTAGACAACATACCTTGTATTGCACCTTCAACTAACTTTTCATCTTTCACGTCTTCCACATAACGTGAATCAATTAGTGCATACGCCTCATTAATTTTTGCCAAATTCCCTTGCGCAGTGCTAGCATTCCCACTCGAAATTGTTTGCGTTACTTCTGATGGGTTAACCCCAAATACAGACATGCCTGCAAACATTCCGCCAGCACCAATTAAAAATGCAACAACCATTCCAATAATTGCAACTCTACGTTTCAATGCGGAATTCCCCTTTCCAAAACACACAGGTGGTGTAGCAAAAGGCATCACACAGTGTGTGATGCCTTTACCTATTTCTACTATATGATAAGCTTGTACGAATTATGTTTGCAACTTTTTATACTTTTAAGAAGCGACGAATTGACATTACACTTCCCCACATACCGATTAAAGCACCGATTAACACTAGTAAACCAGCTAATTGGAATACGAACGGACTGTATGGTAGAAGCTCGAAAATTGTTCCGCCAAGTTTTTCATTAAACACACCTTGCAACGAATTATACGTAATTAGAATTAGGCCAATTGGAATAATTGATCCTAATACTCCTAAGAATAATCCCTCTAGCAAGAATGGCCAACGAATAAACCAGTTTGTTGCACCAACAAGTTTCATAATTTCAATTTCTGTACTACGAGCATAAATTGTAATTTTAATTGTATTAGAGATTAAGAACATCGCTGTGAATAAAAGACCAGCAATTAACGCAATCCCAATGTTACGACCAGTTTTTACAGTATCAAATAATCGTTCAACTTGTCCTTTTCCGTACTGAACATTACTAACAAACTGCATTTTTTCAACCTTCTTCGCGATTGTCGCTGTATCGGTTGGTTCTTTTGCTTTTACAACGAATACGTTTTTAAGTGGGTTATCTTGTTCAAATAACTCAAACGTTTTTCCACTATCACCTAAGCTTTTAATTAAACGTTTTAACTCTTCTTCTTTAGAAGAATATTTAATAGAATCTACTTTTGCAATCTTACTCATATCTTCTTCTAATTTCTTTTGATCCGCTTCTTTTGCAGCTGGATCAATGTGTACACGAATCTCTACATCTTGCTCTACTTTCGTCGCAAAATGGTTCATATTCATAATCGCTGTTAAAAAGACACCTACAAGTAATAATGTAACTGTTACTGCACTAACAGAAGCAAATGTCATCCATCCGTTACGTGATAGATTCTTTACACCTTCTCGCAAATGTCGACTAAGGGTCTTAGCCTTCATATCCGTATCCTCCCTCAATCTCATCTCGAACAATTTTTCCGCCTTCAATCGCGATTACACGATGACGGATTGTATTTACGATATCTGCATTATGCGTCGCCATAACGATCGTTGTGCCGCGCTCATTAATGCGAGTAAAAATATTCATAATATCAAGAGCTGTTTCAATATCTAAGTTACCTGTTGGCTCATCGGCAATTACAACCTTTGGTCTATTTACAATTGCTCTTGCAATAGCCACACGTTGTTGCTCCCCACCTGAAAGCTCACTTGGAAGTGCGTCTGCACGATCTTCAAGGCCTACAAGACCTAGAACTTCTGTTACACGCTCACGAATTGCATCCGGTTCTTCTTCAATTACTTCTAAAGCAAACGAAACATTCTCATATACCGTTAATTTAGGTAGCAATTTAAAATCTTGGAAAATTACGCCTAATTGACGACGAAAATACGGAACGTCTCTTTCTGCCAATGTTTCGATAGTAAGTCCATTTACATTAATAGATCCTGTAGATGGTTTCTCTTCACGATACATCATTTTAATAAATGTAGATTTCCCGGCTCCACTCGGTCCAACTACGTATACGAATTCACCTTGTTTAATGTTAACTGTAAGACCAGCAATGGCTTTCATACCATTCGGGTACTCCTTATAAACATTCGTCATTTTTATCATTATTTATCACCCAATACTTAATGATTTTTTTCGAAATACTTTTCTGTACATCTGAAAATAAAAGACATCCTTCATTTTCATTTAGTCATCCTTGTTGAAGGTAGTTTGCTTATGCTTTCTCATAAGCAATACCACTCTATGTAATATATTTCAGCAAAATTCTACAAACCCCATTGTAACATCAAACGGTTTCCAATTTGGATACATTTTTGTTACAGTTATGTTACATACCAGAAAAAAGGAAAACGAGCTGACTATATTATCAACTCGCCCATTTCACCTTTTTATTTATGTTCAGCTAACCATTCAGATACTTTTTTCGCATCTTCACCTTGAATAAGTCCTGGTGACATTGAACCACGGCCTTTTTTAATAATCTCTTCGATATCTGCAGCGTCGTACTTACCGCCTACTTTTCTTAAATCAGGTCCAGTTGCCCCTGATAAATCTGTTGCGTGACATCCCGCACAACTTCTTTGGAAAATTTGTTCTGCGCTGTCTGTGCTTGCAGACTGTTTCGAAGACTTACTCTCTTCTTTATTTCCGCATGCTCCTAAAGCAAAAACAACCGATGTCCCTAGCGCAATAGCCAACAATTTCTTTTTCACTTCTATCGCTCCCCATTGTTGATATTCTTTTTATTCCTAACACACTCATTTTCATTATAAGCATTATCTTTATATAGAAAAACTAAGGTGTATTTCATATTCCTCTAAAATACAGTGAGAACCTTGATAAAATAAAGCTTTCATAAGTTGTTTCAATTCTGTGAACAACTTAAAAAACTTCTATAAAGTATCCTTTTTAAAAGGAAAATTAGAAAAGTTCTATATAAATCTTTACCCTATTACCGCTCTATTTTACTATTCTCTACTTTTTACAAAACAATATACAGCATTGTAATCTACATATAATCCCATCAAAAAGAGAAGTTGTCGTTTCCAACTTCTCTTCCTCTTTACTTCATCTATAAAAATAGAATCAAATTCTTTATATCCTCTATTGTCCTCAGCATGCGCCAACAATTTCGTTGGCTTTTTTTCGCTTATTAGATACGAGAACGTAAGTAAGCATCAATAAATGGATCAATCTCTCCATCCATAACAGCTTGTACGTTACCAACCTCCGTATTTGTACGATGGTCTTTTACAAGAGAATACGGGTGGAATACGTAAGAACGGATTTGGCTACCCCATCCGATTTCTTTTTGCTCTCCGCGAATTTCATCTAATTCTGCTTGTTGCTCTTCTAGTTTCTTTTGATATAATTTCGCTTTTAACATTTTCATCGCATGCTCACGGTTTTTAATTTGAGAACGCTCCGACTGACATGTTACAACCGTATTTGTCGGTGTATGTGTAATACGAACTGCTGAATCTGTCGTATTTACGTGCTGCCCACCAGCTCCACTTGCTCGGTACGTATCAATTTTTAAATCTTCTGTACGTACTTCGATTTCAACTTCATCATTGAACTCTGGTACAACTTCACAAGATACGAACGATGTATGACGGCGCCCTGAAGAATCGAATGGTGAAATACGTACAAGACGATGTACACCTTTCTCTGCTTTTAAGTAACCGTAAGCGTTATGACCTTTAATTAATAAAGTTACACTCTTAATACCAGCTTCATCACCTGGTAAATAATCAACCGTTTCTACTTTGAATCCGCGTTTTTCAGCCCAGCGTGTGTACATACGTAATAACATAGAACCCCAGTCTTGTGACTCAGTTCCACCTGCACCTGGATGTAATTCTAAAATCGCATTATTTTTATCATAAGGATCACTTAATAGTAACTGAAGCTCATACTCATTCATTTCTTGAATTAAGCCTTTTACTTCTGATTCTAATTCCTCATGTAAATCTTCATCATACTCTTCTTTTAAAAGCTCATGCGTGATTTCTAAATTTTCAAACGTCTCATCTAACTGACGGAACTTTCCAACCATATCTTTTAACGCATTCGCTTCATTAATTACAGCTTGTGCGCCTTGTTGGTCATCCCAAAATCCTGCGCCCATCATTTTTTCTTCTAATTCTGCAATTTGTTTCTCCTTAGTAGGGAGGTCAAAGAGACCCCCTAAAAGCCGCTAATCGCTTAGCCATTTTCTCTAATTCCTGTCTAATTTCTACTAATTCCATTTCCTTCACCTCTATGTAATTGCTGTTACTTTCGTATGAAAACAAGGGAAACTCTCTCCACTTATTACGGAGAGAGTTTAATCCTTCTTAATTATACATTTTTGATATAAAAGTTTGCAAAACAGCCAAAGCTACCGTCCTATATTACTGAACGATACCACAGCAGTTTTTATATTTTTTACCGCTACCACATTTACATAAATCGTTGCGGCCCACTTGGTCACCTTTTACAACTGGCTTTTTCTTTGCTTCTTCGCCATCGCTAGAAGGATGAACAGCTTCACCTTGAACAACTTCTTGACGTTCTAAGTTTTGTTCAATTTCAGCTTTCATAATGTAACGAGAAATTTCCTCTTCAATAGAAGCAACCATTGACTCGAACATCGCGAACCCTTCCATTTGGTACTCACGAAGTGGATCGATTTGACCGTAAGCACGTAAATGAATACCTTCACGAAGGTGATCCATTGCATCAATATGCTCTGTCCATTTCGTATCTACAACGCGGAATACAACAACCTTCTCAAACTCACGCATTTGCTCTTCTGGCATAAGCTTTTCTTTTTCATTGTATCGCTCTATTAATTTCGCGATAATCGGTTCGCTCATTTCCTCAGGAGCAAGGCGACGTAATTCTTCTTCTTTTACATCTCCGTCTTGAAGAAGGTTTGTATTTAAGTAGTCAACAAGACCTTTAATGTTCCAATCTTCTTCAATTTCCTCTTGCGTATGAAGGGCAACAGCACGTTCTACTGTAGATTTCATCATACCTTCAATAATGCCGCGTAAGTTGTCAGACTCCATTACCTCTTGACGCTGTTTGTAAATAACTTCACGTTGTTGACGAAGTACATCATCATATTGCAGTAACTGCTTACGTGCATCATAGTTATTTCCTTCAACACGTTTTTGTGCAGATTCTACCGCACGAGAAACCATTTTACTTTCAATCGGCTGAGAATCATCCATACCAAGGCGGTCCATCATTGCTTTCATATTATCTGAACCAAATCGGCGCATTAATTCATCTTCCATCGATAAGTAGAACTGCGTAACACCAGGGTCCCCTTGACGACCAGCACGACCACGTAACTGATTATCAATACGACGACTTTCGTGACGCTCTGTACCGATAACTGCTAAACCAACGTTTTTCACATCGTCTCCAAGCTTAATATCTGTACCACGACCTGCCATGTTCGTCGCGATTGTTACAGCACCTTTCATACCAGCCTCTGCAATGATATCTGCTTCACGAGCATGGTTTTTCGCATTTAAGATGTTATGACGTACACCTTTACGCGTTAACATTTTTGAAATAAGCTCTGAAGTTTCAATTGCAACTGTACCTACAAGAACAGGTTGCCCTTGTTTATGACGATTTACAATATCCTCAACAACAGCATTGAACTTACCTTCCATTGATTTAAAGATTAAATCGGCACGATCATCACGAATAATCGGTTTGTTTGTCGGAATTACAATAACGTTCATATTGTAAATGTTACGGAATTCCTCTTCCTCTGTTTTCGCTGTACCAGTCATACCAGATAATTTTTCATACATACGGAAGTAGTTCTGGAATGTAATTGTTGCAAGCGTCATGCTTTCATTTTGAATTTCTACACCTTCTTTTGCTTCAATCGCTTGGTGTAATCCTTCGCTATAGCGACGACCTTTCATAAGACGACCAGTGAATTGGTCTACAATTACGATTTCGCCTTCTTGTACAACATAATCTGTATCACGGTGCATAACAACGTGTGCACGAAGTCCCTGATTAATATGGTGAAGAAGTGCTACATGTTTTAAATCGAATAAGTTTTCAATATGGAAAGCTTTCTCCGCTTTCGTAATACCATCTTCTGTTAGCATTACATTTTTCGTTTTCACATCAAATGAATAATCTTTTTCATTTTCTAACGTACGAACAAATGCATTTGCAAACATGTATAGCTCTGTTGATTTTTGAGCTTGTCCTGAAATAATAAGCGGCGTACGTGCTTCATCGACTAAAATAGAATCGACTTCATCGATAATAGCAAAGTGAAGTGGACGTTGAACGCACTGCTCTTTATATAAAACCATGTTATCACGTAAGTAATCGAATCCAAGCTCATTATTTGTGCTATACGTAATATCAGCAGCATAAGCCTCTTGTTTCTCTTCGCGTGACATACTATTTAAGTTAATTCCTACCGTTAAGCCAAGGAACTCATGAAGTTGTCCCATTTCGCTCGCATCACGTTGTGCTAAATATTCATTGACTGTAACAACATGAACACCTTTTCCTGTTAAAGCATTTAAATATACAGGTAATGTAGATGTTAACGTTTTACCTTCACCCGTTTTCATCTCAGAAATATTCCCTTCATGTAAGGCAATACCACCCATTAACTGTACGCCATATGGACGCATTCCAAGAACACGAGTTGCCGCTTCGCGAACAACCGCGAAAGCTTCAGGTAGTAGATCATCTACTGTTTCACCTTTTGTTAGACGTTCTTTAAATTCAAGCGTCTTTCCTTTTAATTGTTCATCAGTTAGTGGCTTAATAGATGACTCTAATGCATCAATTTGCTCAACTGTCTTTTGCATACGTTTAATTTGGCGTTGATTTACATCAAACACCTTTTTTAAAATACCGATCATAGGAAATACGCTCCTCTTTTTATTAAAATAAAACTTCCGATTGTTTTCTTTTTCTCTATTACAATCAGTCGTTATAAAAATCAAATGTATGTTATGCCAATTTTTCTCCTAATTAAAAAAACTAAAATGTATATACCTAATGATAATTGTAACACTTGTCTCATAACTATGACAACAATCGGCAAGATGTCGGGCCTTATATTCAGAAAAAGTTTTTATTTCATTTGTTACGTTCCTTTTCTCTATCTCGCTATTTCAATTTCACGTTACAAATTTCGTATTAAATCTAAGTCATATTCTTTCAAGTTTCCTTTTAAAGAATATGACTACTAGAAATTCCTTAATAAAATCTAAATCGACAATTACAAAAAGCCGGAAACTTTGCAGGTGCAGCATCCATAGATACTTACACCTAAAAAAAAACTCCGACTTTAAAAGATATTGTTATGTTGCAAGATCTACAAACACCATTAAAATATAGCTGTATCAATCATAAATTTTATTAATTTATCGGTATTTCTAATTCATGATATTTCCCTTTCTTATCCTTTATACAAGAAATGAATTTCACTTTAGTTGATTCATTTGAAAAGTTTTTATAATTTTTATAAGGGTCATCTCCTATAAAATAATTTGTCCCTATATACCCTCGTACTGTTTTACCAGCAGGTATTACAGGATTAAACTGATATTTTTTAGGTAATTCCATTGAATAAGGGATTAAATTATAAAACTCACCTATTTTAGAATAAAACATTGTATCGGAAATAGACTTATTACTAAGCAAGTTAATATCTCGATTTGTTGTATTTGTAATATCTAAAGGTAAAACATACGTCACTACTTCACGGTCTTCATAGGGATCATAAACTTTTGTAGGATCAAGAGGATTGAGTGCATGAAACGTAACTCCTTGCCCATCTTCAAAAGTTCTATTAGATAAAAACTCATCTTTTACCACTTTATAAGATTCATTATTAAGATTTAATGTTTTAAATCTTAATAAACTAGCAAATATACATAGCAACAGACACAATCCAATACTTATTAAGATATGTTTTCTCGTCACTCTTAATCTACCAACTTTCCATTATTAACATGTACAATACGATCTACCATTTCATTATCTAGAACATGCACATCATGACTGGCTACAACAATAGTCGTTCCCTTGGCTTTTTCTACTTTCAAAATATCTAAAACATCTTTTATCCCATCACTATCTAAAGCATTAGTTGGCTCGTCTAATAACAGTAATTTTGGTTGTTCCATTAAAGCTTGCGCTATCCCTAAACGTTGTTTCATACCTAAAGAGTATCTTTTATACTTTCTCTTATCTGTTTTATCAAGTCCAACCCTTTGAATAATATTATAAATCTCCTCATCGGAGATTTTATTGTTAATCGATGATAAAAATTTCAAATTCTGAAAACCAGTATACCCTGGAATAAAACTTGGATATTCAATCAATATTCCCATAGAATCAGGAAATTGCTTTTGTTTTCCAATTATTTCATTATCTATATAAACAACTCCAGAATTCAAGCGCATTAACCCTGATATAGCGCGTAAAATCATCGTTTTACCAGAGCCATTATGCCCCTTCAAAACTAAAAATTCGCCTTTTTTTACTGACAAACTAATATTATCTAACACAATATTTCCTTTTAATCTTTTCGTCATACATTCACATTTAATATAATTGTCCATAAATTATTCACCTATCACATCTAGTTTTTTAAAACAAAAACTACCTAATAAAATCATTACAACAACAATTACTACTCCTATTAAAAGTAAATCATTATATTGAATAGATTGATTATTACCTAAAGTCAATTGAATTGAACTGTGATCAACAAAATACCAACGATTTGGCATAACAAAAGAGCCTAAAAAATAAATACTATGAAAGAAAATAGACAAAAATAGGTACAACAACATTAGTACAAAAACAATAGTTATCGGTATATAAAAAGTTAAAAACTCAAAAATCAAAGCTAATAAAAAGCTTATAATTATTTGAATTAGCATAGTACCTAATATCTTATAAGGAAATTGACTATATAAATTTAAAAAATTATACTCGCCTAAAGAAAGCAAATAGTAAGCGCTAAACCAAATAAAATACATACCAATCCAAATAATAATTATATAAAAAAACAAAGATAATATTTTCGTTAACCACAGAAAATGCTTCTTCTTAACACGAGGAAATAAATAAACACCATTCTGTTGAATATCTGAAAAAGCAAAATTCCCTACAAGCAACAAAGGAGTGATTTGAAAGAATATCCAATAAAAAGGGATAGAAAATCGCCCCTCCTTATAAAAATAAGATAAATCCACAAAATCTACTCCATGAAAAAATCGATAAAAGGTAACATCTACTAATACAGATTCTTTACCATTACTAAGAGGCTGATTGTATAAAAAGGCAATTGCAATAATAGCGTAAATTAAGAATAAAAAAACCATTATCTTGATGGAATCTCGAAACCTTACATATAAATCTCTTTTTAACAAATAATATAAGATCATAATGTAAACTAGACCACCTCTGTCTCATCATTCATAGAAATATAACTTTTTTTAGATAAAATCCATACACTTATAAAAAAGATAAAAAAACAGCCAAATAAGCGTATAAATAAACCAGTAGCATCTTCAAAGACATTTATATAAAAAGCATTTGTAAATAAAAATCCATGTAATATAAATCTATCTAATAAAACAGCAGTAATCATACATATTATTACAAGTAAACTAGGTAAAAATAATTGCAATAAAGCACTTATCATACATATAAAAACACTCGCAAATAATTGAATGCAAAATAATAATGGATAATTTACATCAACACTAGTTACAGCCATCATAGTTGACATCAAAAACAACTGTAAAATCATACTCCCAGCAAAAAAGTAAACAAAAACGAATAATTTTAAATAATATATAGAAACTAATTTCAATGCATTATTCACTCTGTAAACAACATAAATACTAAAAAAGTTCGACATAGAATATACAGAAAAAACAATTGTTAAAGGAATAAATATAGTGGACAAATTATACAACGACATAACCTTATACAAAGCTTCCAATTCGTTCATTTTCTCTTTTACAATTCCGGGTTCAAAATAATTGAACAAGCAACCAATGATACTAACATTAAGTACAAAAAGAATACTTAACCAAACATATTTCATCCTTATAGTTTCTTTCATAACATTATAAAAGAACATGCTTCCTACTCCCCCGTAAATAAAGAACTACAGAACAAAAGCAAATACATAACAGTACACTAAGAAAAATTTGTAATTCAAAAAAGCCAAAATCTTTAATTAAATAATCTTTAGGATTGAGAATCCCTTTTCCAATACCAAGCCAAAAAATATGTAAAATAAATGGAACTAAATAAATAAAATAAACTCGTTTTATAAAAAACGAAACTGATAAAGCTAAACTCGAAAAAACCGCACCGTATAAACCATTTAAAAATACATACATTAGAAAATATAAAGTAGGGTACTTATAATAAACTATATGAAATTGAGCTGTTGGCGAAACAGTAGAAGCCATATAATTTAATATTGGATGCGGAGCAACTGTTGGATAAGTCATCACATATAAATAAAAATTAAATAGTAAAGGGACACTTATAATAAAAAAAGATACAATAAAATTAATAAAATAAAGCAGCTTAAAATAATAACATGTTCCCATCTTAGAAATAACAGGATAAATAAATCCATAATTTTTATCAATTCTATAAATCCCTGCTACAGCCATTGCGGAAAGCATAGGAAATATAAGTAAATAAAACTCACTATAAAACGATAATCTATTAAAATATAAAATATTAGATAAATATGGGGATACCTTTATAATCCCAGCATCGTTAAATCCTTTAGTTGTCACAAACATAGCAATATATTGAGCAATAACAATTACTAACATAATAAATAAAGACAACCAAAACATCCTACCTTTTAAAATCCTTCCTAAAAAGTAACTCATCTATAGCTCCTCCATAAACCATTAAATTTAAATCTTTTTTAATATGAACAATTGATCCGCAACACCATAACATTTCTTTTCTTTATTTAACCAAATGTAACGAAAAGAAACATTTGCTCTCTCTCCTTCAAATTTAGGAAACTCAACTTCATACTGATAAACATCATTTGCGCCTTTTCTTTTTACACTCTTAACTTCTTGTTTCCACTGAATTATTTCTCCATCAGTTTGTTCAATCCGTCCCAAGAGATACGTTGGTTTTTTCTTATTCGTAACACCCGTCAAAAAAACATAATAATTTTCTGGTATAACTCCTAATTTCAATTTTTTATTTGAAAGCTTATCCTCTATTAAACTATCATTTTTTTCTATTTGTCCTTGAAAGAAATCATCACCATTTTCACTGTCCAAAAACACTTGTTCAAAAATAGTATTTTTGTTAATTCCTTTTAATTCAATACTTTTCAAATTATCTTTTTCCGTTAAAGTATCTTCAATATGTACAATAGGTTCATCTACTTTCTTTTGACAAGAAACTAAGAAACTAATACTCAATATAAAAAAACAAACTAAAATATATTTTGAAATAAACCTCATTACAGCTCCTCCTATTTTAAAAATGAAATAGCAGGAAAAGTCGTATAATCCGGATTTGAAACTATACGACTTTTTCTAGCACTATAAAATAAATAATTTCAATTTATAATTTCTAAATCAATATTCAATGTAAGGTCCACTAGGTCTTACACTATCAGGACTCCAAGCAGTAGGATAAGCATTATTTTCTCTAGAATAACCACCAAATCTCACAGGCACATTTTTCCCATGGTTTTCATATGCATAATTTTGAAAAAGATATGTTCTACCTGGTATCACTGTTCCTTCATGCTTACCTGAAACATTTACCCATTTTCTATCTTCTGCATTTTTATTTTTATCTGCTTCTGTCCAAACATTGAAAGAACCTCCGCCCTTCTCACTGCTCTTCACACGCATATACATAGAGGTAGGCGTCTCTTTAGGACGTGCATTAGTATAATCATATGGACTCCAAAGTCTAAAGGTAAAATTCACATGGTCATCCCTTGTACTAGCCTTAGCCGGTTCGGTTAGAGCGAAAGTACTAGCTAAAATACCTAACGATAAAACAGATCCAAACATAAAACGACTTTTTTTCTTAATGCCCACTAAAAGCACCTCCGATAATTTGTAGCATTATATTGATTGTATTTTTCCACTGAAGGAACAAAATCAATATAATACAATATTATGGTAACAACACCTCAACACACCTTCAATGGATTTCAGAATATTTAATATTACTTTTACACTTGCGAACATTTCGTTAAATTTTTAAAAACAATACTATATCCCTAGCAAAGAATTACTTGTAAAGGTAGCTACATTCCTATGCCTGTTCCAAATAATAAAGAGTAACTCACCTCTCTAAGTTTCGAATTTTCTCCTGCTGTTTTGAGGAAATACCGCCTAAAAATCACTTCTTAATGAAATCGGCTACTTATAAAACTTTTTTAACCTTGCTGCGAAAAATACAAAAAAAGCGCAGCCATTTCGGCTGCGCTTTCGAATTATTATTTAGTTTCGATTAAACCGTATTTCCCATCTTTACGGCCATATACAACATTAGTTTCGTTTGTATCAGCATTTGTGAAGACGAAGAAATTATGTCCTAGCATATCCATTTGTAGGATTGCCTCTTCAACGTCCATCGGTTTTAAATCGAATCGTTTTGTACGTACAAGTTCTAATTCATCTTCTTCTACCTCATCCAAAACAGCTACTGCTTCTGGAAGGATAAAGTTCGTTTTCATAGAACCTTTCTCACGTAACTTACGATTTACTTTTGTTTTATGTTTACGAATTTGTCGCTCAATTTTATCAACTACTAAATCGATAGCAGCGTACATATCGCTATTAGTTTCTTCTGCACGAAGTAATAAATCAGTAAATGGTATTGTTACCTCGACACGTTGCTTGTCAGAGTATACTTTTAAATTAACTTTAATCTCTGGGAATGTATCAAAATAACGCTCTAACTTACTTAGTTTTTTCTCTACATATTCCTTTAATGCTGGAGTTACTTCAATATTTTCACCACGAATGTTGAATTTCATAGATGAATTCCTCCTTTCAAGCCTATGTATTATAATTTCGACATTGGCTTAAAAACTCCTTCTAACTTTTTTAAAAAAATTAGTGGAATTGCGATTTTTTTATCGTTTTTTGTTGAAATGAAAAGATGCATCGTTTCTATCTTTATTTTATCCTATTAACATCGTGAATAACGAATATAACTGTGGACAATTCGTTACAGAAAAGAAACAACTTTTTGACAACTTACACTATAACAAAAACCCCTTGCGAAAAACAAGAGGTTCTACTACATATATATAACGTTGCCACAAACGCAGCTTTCTCTTCCAAAAACAATATACCCTACAGTTTCACAACATTAGCTGCTTGTGGTCCACGTGCTCCATCTACAATGTCAAACTCTACTTGTTGCCCTTCTTCTAATGACTTATATCCATCTTGTTGAATAGCAGAAAAATGGACAAATACATCGTCACCATCTTCACGCTCAATAAACCCAAATCCCTTTTCTGCATTGAACCATTTCACTCTTCCTTGCATGTTCATTCCATTCCCTTCACTCTAAAAATCAGGGCATTCGCCCCATATTTTGACTATAACGAATGACAACATATGAAGTCAAAGAAGACTTATCGCCTTTTTATTATCCCTTTCGACACTGCCATATTAACTTCTACAAAGTGTCAAACTAGATACTTCTCTTGCCCCTCTTTCATATAACAAACTTCCGATTTGCCTAACTGTAATCCCTGTCGTATACACGTCATCAACGAGTAAAATATGTTTCTCAGAAAACATCTCTTCTCCCTGAAAATAAAAAGGATTGCTTCCTGACACCCTTTCTTTACGTGTCTTCTTACTTTGCTTTTCTGTTTCCCTTCTTCTTAATGATGGATAAGAAATTTTGACAGGCAAACAAGTTGCTAATAACTCAGCTTGATTAAAACCACGTTCAATTTCCCTTTCCTTACTAAGCGGAACAGCGATAACGGTTGAAACATTGGCAAAATACTTTTGAAATAAACTTCGAAAAGGACGATAAAAAATGTGCACTAACTCCGCATCCCCCCGAAACTTAAACTGTGCTACTATTTCTTTCATCTCATCATCATACATATATAACGAACGGTTTTTAAAAGAACGATAGTTCTCCTCTTTCGTCCACCTTATACAATCTATACAAATACCGTCTTCTTGAAATGAGGCAGGAACAAATTCTAAAGGTCGCCCGCACTCCATGCAAATTTTTCCTATAATATAGGAAAGTTTCTGCTCACATCTATCACATATATATTTTCTATGACACTTTACAAAAAAAGTGTACCAACTAATCTTTTCTACAAAACACTCATCACAAAGTAAACAATGCATTAATCGATCAATCCTTGTTCTTTCGCATTTTTATTCATACCTTGAATATGTTTTTTCGCGCGCACCATCGCCTCTGTCTTGCCATAGTGAAAATAAATGACCTCTCCATACGGTGCTTCAAAGCTCCGCCCTGCTCGGCCCGCAATTTGTACGAGCGCACTTTCTGAAAATATTTCTTCTTCCGCCCCTAAAACTGCAACTTGCAAATTTTTCACCGTTACGCCTCGCTCTAAAATTGTCGTTGTAACTAATAATGGGATTTCTCCCTTTCTGAAAGCCGCTACTTTTTCTTTTCTCCCTGGATCTTCTGCATGTACACCTTCAATTCGATTGTTTAATGGTTTTAACAACAAGCTTATTTCTTCTATATATCGCACATGGGGGACGAATAAAAAAATAGGGAATTTTTTATTTAAGTATGTTTGTAACCACTGTAGTAAAACTCGAGGAATTCTTTTATGAATGAGGTTTTTTTTCCAATTCCCGCACCAACAAAATAAAGGAACTGGCAAAGGATGACGATGATATCGTCCAGAAACAATAACACCTTTTTGTTTACCTTGTTTAAGTTTTCGCTTCCACGTTTCATCTGGAGTCGCAGTTAAATAAATACGCGCCGCTTTTTCTTTCATCGCTTGTTTTACCGCGTACTGTAACATTTGATCTGCACAATATGGAAACGCATCTATCTCATCTACAACCATGACATGAAACGCCCTATAATAACGTAATAATTGATGCGTAGTCGCAACGACTAGTACTGCATCTTTTTCTTTATCCACACTCCCTCCATATAAAGCCGCTACCTTTATATATGGAAATACTTCTTGCAATCTCGGCGCTAATTCCAGAACAACATCCGTTCTCGGCGTTGCGATACAAACTCTTTCTCCTTTTTGAAGCGCTTCGTTAATTCCGTAAAACAACATCTCTGTTTTCCCAGCCCCGCATACAGCCCAAATAAAAAATGATTCTTTTTGCTTAATAGCCTCTATAACTCCTTGCGCCGCCAAATTCTGGCCAGTAGACAACGTCCCGTTCCACTGTAACAAATTTGAATTCTTTTCTCTCTTTCTTTCAGCAATCCCGCGAACAAGTACAGCACATTCACTTACTCTCCCCATCGTTATACACTTCCGGCAATATGCGCACACTTTACTGCACCTTTTACATAAAAACGACGCAAATAGCCGCCGATCTACATTTCCGCAGCGTTGGCACATATATTTAGAATTCTTCTTTTTTACACCTTGTACACATACGATCTCTCCCTTCTTTTTCAAATCGTTTAATTCCCTCTGTAAATCTGAAGAAAGTTCTTCTAATAGCAACTGTTTCCCCGCTAGCATCAACAATCACCTCCAGCACTACTATAAACCTTTCTCATCATCTCGTAAAAACTCAAAAAAGCCGATAACCTACTTATAAAATAGTAAGCTATCGACTTTATACACGTTTTTTATTCTTTTATAAATCCTAGAATCGACCGTATCCTAAGAAATGTTTTTGGTTATACGAACTGTTAATATCACCGTACGCAATTCCTTTATCACTAGCATGAATCATTTGGCCATTACCAACGTAAATACCGATGTGAGATGGACCTGCTTTATAAGTACCTTGGAAGAATACTAAATCTCCTGGTTGTGGGCTACTTACTTTTGAAACAGAATTCCAGTAACCATTAACGTCTTGACGACCTACACCAAAGATGTAAGAAATGAATCCACTACAATCAAAACCACCGTTTGATGGAGATGCACTTCCCCAAACATATGGCATACCTAAGTATTGCTTTGCCTTACCAATTACGCCCGGAGTCGGATTTGAATCTGGTGTTGGAGCTGGCTTTTTCTCTTCTTGTTTAGGTGCTTCTTTCTTAGGCTCTTCTTTTTTTGGTTCCTCTTTTTTAGGTTCTTCTTTTTGAGCTTGTCCACCATTGTTTGCTGGTGCAGCTTGCTCTGCAGGTGCTTGTGCTGGTTGAGCTTGCGCAGCTTTAGCAGCTTGCTCTGCTTGTTTTTGAGCAGCAGCTTCTTGTGCAGCTTTTGCTTGTGCTTCTTCTTCGGCAATGCGTTGTAATTGTAATGCTTGTTTCTCAAGCTCTTTCAATTGACCTTCCGTACTTGTCATTGAAGTTACAACTGTATCCATTTTACCGCTTAAATCGTTTACCGCTGTTGCTTTTTTCTCTTTTTCAGCGTCAAGTTCTTTCTTAGCAGTTTCAATTTGAGCTTGTGCTTCTTTTAATTCTTTTTGTTTTTCTTTTACCGTTGCAACATCTTTTTTCACACTAGCTTGGTCTTCTTGTTGTGTTTTCATGATATCTTCATCAGACTCAAGAATTTTAGAAACAGAAGTTAAACGATCAACTAAATCTGCAACGTTTTTAGAGTTTACAAGAACTTCTGTTACAACGTTTGTATTTGGTTGTTCTTGAAGTGCGACTAAACGCTTTCTTAATAGCTCTTCACGTTTTGCAATCTTTGTTTGTAATTCTGCAATATCTTTATTTTTCTTTTCAATTAATTGCTCAGTATCAGCAACTTTTTTCATTGTTTCATCAAGCTTTGCAGCATTCTCTTGAACAGATTTATCTAAACCTTGAATTGTTTTGTTTAAGTCATTCATTTGCTTTTGTAATTCATCACGTTCTTGTTGTTGTTTATGTAAAGTGTCATTTTGTGTGTTAATTTGTGATTTCACGTCAGAAATTTTATCTTCTGCAAATACATTTGGTGTTAGCCCAGAAAACATTAATCCTGCAACTAATGCACAAGATGCCATTTTTAGCTTTTTCATTTTATTTTTTACACCGCTTTCTTTTTTCTTTTTCCGTATATAACCTATAAAATTTATACCATAATTCGGGATTTTTTTTGCTAATGTTACGTTTTTGTAAAACAAATGTAATATTATATGTAGCTCTAGCGCAAAATGCGTATATTTTTGTATGTATGTGTAGAAATTTATATACTTTTCTCACTTCTATAAACAAAGAAAAAACGTAAGGAATTCCTTACGTTTTATTAAATATACGAATACAGATGAAATGCTACTTCATCCATTTCTCAGCCCAATTTTGGACCTCATCCATAACACTTTCTAACGCTTTTCCCTTGTCAGTTAAGCCATACTCGATTCGAACTGGTACTTCTGGATAGACATTACGAACTACAATGCCCTCGCTTTCCAATTCCTTCAAACGCTCTGACAACATACGATCGCTCATATTTGGGATAATATCTGCGATTTCTCTAAAACGTTTCGACTCTTCAAGCAAAGATTTAATAATTAAGCCAGTCCACTTCTTACTAAGCAGAGTAAAAGCTGACTCAAACTTTGGACATAAACAAGAATTATGCTCCATATGTTTCACCTCTCTTCCATTATAATATAGTTTCTTGTAAAAAGTAAGTTATAAAACTTTCCTCATTATTTTATTTTACGTACATTTTACCATTTCCAAATATTAACTTGTCAACTAAACGTAACATACCCGTAAAAAAACCCTCTTAAAAAGAGAGCTTTTTATATCTTTATTACTTCGTATACCATCCAAGACCTAATGCACCTTCACCTAAGTGCGTACCAATTACAGCTCCAAAATAACCTGTACGAATTGTGACGTGAGGATATTTTGCTTCTAATTCTTTCTTCCATTCATTCGCTTCTTCTTCACGTTGTGCATGAATGATAACTGCTTCCATAGGTACACCTTTACTTGCTTGCTCATCAAAAATTTCAATGATACGTTTTAATGCTTTTTTACGTGTACGAATCTTTTCAAACGGAATAATGATTTTATCTCTAAAATATAAAACTGGCTTCACTTGTAACAGACTGCCGATGAAAGCTTGCGCGCTATTTAATCGACCACCACGTTGTAAATGATGTAAATCATCAACTACAAAATAGGCGTCCATCGTTTTCTTCATTTCATCAAAACGAGCGATAATTTCTTTTGGGTTCTTTCCTTCACTTGCTAACTTTGCACCTTCACGCACATAAAATCCTTGTACTTCACAACTAATTTCAGAGTCATACGTGTATACATCAATACCTTCTACCATCTGTCCAGCTGTTGTTGATGTTTGATATGTACCACTAATTCCACTTGATAGGTGAATACTAATAACTGCATCATAATCTTTAGCTAGTTCTTCATATAGCTCAACAAACTTTCCGATTGCTGGTTGAGAAGTTTTTGGAAGTTCCTCTTGTTCACGTACTTTCACATAAAAATCATCTGCTGAAATTTCAGCTTCTTCTTGATAAGATTCTGTTCCAAACACAACGTTTAATGGAATCATATATATATTGAGTTCATCACGAATTTGCTTCGGTATATATGCCGTACTATCAGTAACAATAGCTATTTTCATTTTCGTACCTGCCTTATAAAAAGTTTTATTTCCTAATTTTACACGAAAACTACAAATGGTGCATCCATACATGAAAATGCCGGTTGAAATTATACCTACCATCTCGACAAATTACAACAAAAAGATAAAATACTCACCAAAAACTTCAGCATATTTAGAAAAAATGTTTGAATATAAAAAGGCTCGCTTTTAAAATGGAAAGTACTAGTCATTTTGATAGATAGGGGCGTACACAAGTGCTATTACAATATTTTACAATCAAAGACTACGGCGAACACGAAATCGTCATTCAAAAATCAAGATTTATTTGTTATATTAGCCGAGCAACAACTGAGGAAGAGGCTCAAGAATTTATACAAAAAATAAAAAAACAACATTGGAATGCAACACATAATTGTTCCGCTTATTTAATTGGCGAACAAGATCATATTCAAAAGGCAAATGATGACGGTGAGCCTAGCGGTACAGCTGGCGTACCAATGTTAGAGGTACTAAAAAAACGCGGACTAAAAGATACCGTCGTCGTCGTAACACGCTATTTTGGTGGCATTAAACTTGGCGCAGGTGGATTAATTCGTGCATATGGAAAGTGTACAAGCGAAGGCATTAATCATGTCGGTGTTGTCCAGCGAAAACTAATGCGTGTGATGCAAACCGAGATTGATTACACATTACTTGGCAAAGTGGAAAATGAATTACGCAATTCAAAATATGCCATTAAAGATATTCATTATCTAGAAAATGTCACATTTGATACGTATGTAGAAGAAGACGGCAAACAAGCATTTACAGATTGGATGATTGAATTAACAAACGGGAAATGTACAATTACAGAAGGAGATATGTTGTACTTAGAACAAGATGTTATCTAAGCATAACCCATTTATCACCTTCAAAGATTAATGTAGTGAATTACTTCCCTACAAATGAACTAACGAACTAAGGAGATTATATATGGAAGAACGTTATTATCATCTCCAAAATAGCAGAATAAAAAAGAAGCGAAGAAGGAAACTTTTCTTCTTCCTTATTTTCGCATTTTTATTTGGCAGCATAGGAGTTTATGTGTTAAATTCTTACTCTTCTCTTATGGGGATGTATAGTGGTTTTACTCGTGAAAAATCGGATTTAAGAAACGAAGATGTAGAAATTACAAAGGAACCTTTTACAATTCTCATTATGGGTATAGAAGATTATGCGACAGATGGTCAAAATGGTCGTACAGACTCATTAATGTTTGCAACAGTCAATCCGAAAACTAAAAAGATTTCGCTTATGAGCATTCCTCGTGATAGCCGCGTTCCGATTGTCGGAAAGGGAAAAGAAGACAAAATTAATGCCGCCCATGCTTACGGTGGAGAGGAAATGGCAATCAAAACTGTAGAAGGTTTTCTAAAAGTTCCTGTAGACCATTATATTAAAATTGATTTCCAAGGCTTTAAAGGTATCGTTGATGCTGTTGGCGGTGTTACCGTTGACGTACCCTTCGATTTCTGGGAGCGCTCTGACGTGGATTACTACAAAAAAATTCAGTTTAAGCAAGGACAGCAAAACTTAAACGGTGAAGAAGCACTTGCTTATGTCCGTATGCGAAAGCAAGATCCAAATGGCGATTATGGTCGAGCTGCTAGACAAAGACAATTACTGGCCGCTGTTGCCCAAAAGCTAAACTCCACCTCTACTGTATTTAAAATTAAAGATTTAACAGCTGTCGTTGGAAAATATATAAAAACCGACATTCCTATTTCAGACGGACTTGCTCTTTACAATAAACTTTCTGGATTTGATCCTTCTACAATGCAAACGTTAAAGCTTGAAGGCGAAGACAAAAAGATAGGCGGTATTTATTACTTCCTTCCAGATCCAATCAGTGTAGAAACGGTGCGTAACGAAATTGAAAAAGAATTAGGAGAAAAAGCAAAAAAACCAACTACAAAAAACAACTCAAGTCCTGATTCAAATTCTAATTCTAACGAACAAACAAAAAAAGCAACAAACCAAAATAAAACACCAACTGATCCGCCACCTTCTACAAATGCTCATGCAGAGTGGATTATGCGCAATCAGCCGTAACAAAAAGGCCCAATCTATGCGATTGGGCCTTTTTTATTTACTTATTAAAGTGCTGTAAAATTGCTTCTACAATACGCTCTGATGCACGACCATCACCGTAAGGGTTAGATGCTTTCGCCATCTTATCATGAGCTTCTTTATCTGATAGCAGCTCATCAGCAAGACCAAAGATTGTCTCTTCGTCTGTTCCTGCTAATTTCAGCGTACCTGCTTCAATACCTTCAGGGCGCTCTGTTGTATCACGAAGAACAAGAACTGGTACACCAAGTGATGGAGCTTCTTCTTGTACACCACCAGAATCCGTTAACATTAAGTATGAACGAGCTGCAACATTGTGGAAATCAATTACATCTAGCGGCTCAATTAAATGAATACGGTTATGTTCACCTAAAATTTCATTTGCTATTTCACGAACAACAGGGTTCATATGAACAGGGTACACAACTTGTACATCTTCATGTTTGTCAACAAGACGCTTAATTGCACGGAACATATTACGCATCGGTTCACCTAAGTTTTCACGGCGGTGAGCTGTCATAAGTACAAGACGATCATTTCCAAGTTTCTCTAGTACAGGATGACTATATGTTTCTTTTACAGTCGTTTGTAGCGCGTCAATCGCTGTATTTCCTGTGATGAAAATACGTGACTCATCTTTATTTTCCTTCTGTAAGTTCGTTGCTGATTTTGCTGTCGGTGAGAAATGAAGATCCGCCATTACACCTGTTAATTGACGATTCATCTCTTCTGGGTATGGAGAATACTTATCCCACGTACGAAGGCCCGCCTCAACATGACCTACTGGAATTTGATTATAAAAAGCAGCTAAACTTGCAATAAATGTTGTTGTTGTATCACCATGTACAAGTACAATATCCGGCTTCGCTTCTTTCATTACTTTATCCAAACCTTCTAAACCACGCGTTGTAACATCAATTAAAGTTTGGCGGTCTTTCATAATATTTAAATCGAAATCTGGCGTAATTCCAAAGATACTTAATACTTGATCTAACATTTGGCGATGTTGTGCTGTTACAGTCACAATCGATTCAATTTTTTCTGGGTGTTTTTGCAACTCTAATACAAGAGGTGCCATTTTAATTGCTTCTGGACGTGTCCCGAAAATTGTCATTACTTTTAAACGTTCAGTCATGTGATTGCCTCTTTTCTTTCACTAATTACAGCTTCTATTATGACATATAAAAATATGCATGAGTACATCCCTTTTTAACGCATAACAGAAACTTTTCTATTACAAATACTTTTTCTTCCCACCGAGTAATAATCTATCTTTTGTTTCTTAACATCTTCATCAGTATAACAATTTCTCCCATCAAATAAAATAGGCTCCCTCATAAGTTGTACGTACTTTTCTAACGGATAAGTTTGAATATCTCCCCATTCTGTTACGATAAAAACCGCACTCGCATCTCTAATCGATTCATCTATACATCTACTATATTGTATAGCATCTCCAAATATATTCTTTACATATTGAATTGCTTTTGGGTCATAAAGAACAATATCTGCACCTATATTAATTAATGCTTCTATTATAATAAGAGATGATGCCTCTCTAATATCATCCGTATTCGGTTTAAAGGATGCGCCAAGAACTGCAATCCGCTTTTTATTCATGTTCATAACTTTTTTCGCTTTTTCAATCAATAGCAGCTGTTGCTTATTATTTACTTCAATAACTGCTTTTAACAAACGAAAATCATGAGCAACATTTCCCGCAATTTGTACCAGTGCTTTCGTATCTTTCGGAAAACACGACCCTCCGTAGCCAATGCCCGCATTTAAAAAAGATGCACCGATTCTCTTATCCATTCCCATCCCTTTGGCAACATCCAATACATTCGCGCCTACCTTCTCACATATATTTGAAATTTCATTAATGAAACTAATCTTTGTAGCTAAAAAGGCGTTCGACGCGTATTTAATCATCTCCGCACTTTTAATATCTGTAACATACGTTTCTAAGCATAATTGACTATACAAACTCTCTACTCTTCTTGCTACTTCCTTACTATCCGCTCCAATTACAATACGATCTCCATGAAAGAAATCATAAATACCTGAACCCTCACGCAAAAACTCTGGATTCGATACGATATGTACTGTATGCCTCCCTTTTAACTTCTCCTCAATCCATCCCTTCATTACATCATTTGTGCCTACTGGAACTGTACTTTTCGTAACAACAATAATATCGTTCGTCGCATATAATCCAATATCGTTACAAGCACTCTGAATATACGTTAAATCTGCCGTCCCATCTAATAACGGTGGTGTTCCAACTGCAATAAATATAAACTCTACATCATCAAATGCCTCTTCTTTATTTGATGTAAAAGTTAAAGCATTATTCTCATATGCATAATTTATTAATTCATGTAATCTGGCCTCATAAATAGGTAAATCCCCTTGTTTTATCCGTTCAATTTTTTCATCATCTATATCAAAACATGTAACTGAATGCCCTAATTTTGCCAATCCTACTCCTGTAATCAATCCAACATATCCAGTACCTACTATCGTAATTTTCATTTCCTTTTCGCACAGGAATTTACAATAGAAAAGATATGAAATATAGAACTCTCCCTGCGCTTCCCCCTCTCATATTAAAAATGAGAAAACCCTTTTCCTTCTTCATTATATGAATTACTTCCCTTACTTTTTTTAAAGTTTTTGTAAAATTAAATGCACTATAAAGTAAAACTTAATCAGTGAGAATCAGGCTGCCAGGTCACGCGTGATAAATTCCCACATTTTAACACGAAACTTACTCATTTCTACGTGCAACACTTATAATACTGAAATAAAAGTATTCACTATTGAAGAAAAAGAGGAAATGTTACATTCCAAAGCCCAGTACGATTAACCTTCTTATATGATTCAACATTCTATATACAATTGTCATATATTCTATCCGCTTCCATTAACCGTAAAAAGAAAAAAAGATTGAATTCTAATCTTTTTGTGATACCATATGTTATGAGCCTGTAAATAAACATCATAATTTTCAGATAAATATATTTTCAAAAAAAAATTACGTTAGACTATAAAGGGTGGGGTATTAATGGACTCACAAGTGATTTATGCCATTTTGGCATCTTTCATCACTGTACTCGTCGTTACTCCTTTAGTTATTAAATTAGCTTTTAAAATAGGAGCGACAGATAAGCCAAACGCACGTAAAGTGCACCAAAAGATTATGCCACGTCTTGGCGGGTTGGCAATATTTATTGGTGTAGCTGTAGGATTTGTTGTCGGCGGCTTATATGAACAAAGAATGTTATCGATAACGCTAGGTGCGATTATCATTGTAATCATCGGAATTTTAGATGATATGTACGAGTTATCTGCGAGAGTAAAATTCGGTGGACAACTGTTAGTTGCCATTATGATTGTAAAAAGTGGATTATTAGTGCAAGTATTATATATCCCATTCCTTGGGGATACTGAACTTGGATGGCTTGCTTATCCAATTACAGTATTTTGGCTTGTAGGTATTACGAATGCAATCAACTTAATTGACGGCTTAGATGGATTATCTGCTGGGATTTCATCTATCGTACTTGCAACGCTAGCATATATGGCCTTCACTAGCCCATGGGGTACTGGAACAGCTATTATCTTGCCACTTGCATTAATTATATTAGCAAGTACAATTGGATTTTTATTCTACAACTTCCATCCAGCAAAAATTTTCATGGGAGATACAGGAGCACTATTTTTAGGATACTGTATTTCTGTTATATCGTTACTTGGATTATACAAAAGTGTAACGTTATTCAGTTTTATCGTTCCAATTATCATTTTAGGTGTACCTATATTTGATACGATATTTGCAATCATCCGTCGTATCGTAAATAAAAAACCTATTTCAGCACCAGATAAATCGCATTTACATCACCGCTTACTTGCAATGGGATTCTCTCATCGCAAAACGGTACTAATTATATACGCATTCGGTATTTTCTTTAGTGTAAATGCCATTATTTTCACTAGTGCAACGTTATGGTTATCCATTATTCTTCTTTTCGCTTTGATTTTCTTCACAGAAATCATCGCTGAAATAATCGGGCTTGTACATGAACGCTACAAACCAATCATTTCCTTTTATAAAAAAGTGAAAAAACGCGAAGACTAATTGTAGTATAGCCTTTTCAATTATGAAATATTCAAATAGCATCCTCTTTCTTATAAGAGGATGCTATTTTTTATTCTCATTTTATATTTCCAAAATATAGATTGTTTGAGAGTTCCTCTATTGGAGAAAGATATACATAATAAGAAAAGTATCAAGTTTTCTTTTTTACATCTTGATTGTCAAACTGAGGGTGAATGTTATGATCAAGCGAGTATTTCAATGTATTATTTTATTTTTAACGATTACTATGTACGTATCATCTAATACTGAAGCAACAACTGTTATTCCTGCTGAATATCATCCAAATACTGAAACAACTTCTCCTACACAAAAAATTGCGTACTTAACATTTGATGACGGGCCAAACAAATATACTACACAAATTTTAAACATCTTAAAAGAAAAGAACGGAAAAGCAACTTTCTTTGTTATTGGCGGAAAAGTGCCACATTACACAAAAACGATGCAACGATTAATTAAAGAAGGACATTATATCGGGCTCCACAGCATGTCACATGATGTAAAACGCCTTTACACTGGTGACCCTTCCACTTTAATTGCAGAAATGGAGCAAACACAAAGCATTGTCCAGCAAGTTACGAAATTAAATACACATCTCGTTCGCGTTCCATATGGTAGTATGCCTTACTTAAAAAAGAATTACCGTGACGCACTTGTATCGGCCCAGTATAAAATGTGGGATTGGACGATCGATACATACGACTGGAAAAGCTATGACAATCCTTCTGCCATACTCGAAAGAGTACGTAACCAAAGTGATGAACAAGTCGAAGTCATTTTAATGCATGATTCGAGTGTAACCGTACAAATACTGCCAAAAGTAATTGATTATTTACAGTCACAAGGATACAAACTTCTTCCCTATAATCCTTCTTCTCATCTCAAGGTGAATTTTTGGAAAGACACAAGATTGTAACAGCTTTAGTGCCTATGTGCTAAAGCTGTTTTATTTTTCTCTTCCCACCCTTCCCATTTTTGTGTAAAATTTTAAATAGTGATGAAGTTTCGAGGTGAATAGAAATGAAACGAATAGATCTCATTTTTAACGCAATACAAAAAGGCAATTATACAGAAGGTGTAACCGCATCAGAACTCGCTACATTTCTGCAACTAGATCGCGCCAATGTAAGTAGCGATTTAAACAAACTTGTAAAAGATAAACGTTTATTAAAAACAAATACGCGACCTGTTCGTTTTTACATAGAAACGAACACTTCGTTGGAAACGCATTCAAAAGACATAACTTCATTAGATACATTTGCAATTGAAAATACGAGCCTTAAAATTGCAATTGAAAAAGCGAAAGCTTCTATTCTCTATCCTCCAAACGGTATGCATACTTTACTACTGGGAGAAACAGGGGTCGGAAAGTCTATGTTTGCTTCTTTAATGCACGAATATGCAATTGAAGTTGAACAGCTTCCCAAAGATGCACCATTTATCGTCTTTAACTGTGCTGATTACGCAAATAATCCACAGCTACTACTCGGGCAATTATTTGGGATTAAAAAAGGAGCTTATACAGGAGCAAGTGATCAAAAAGGGTTAATTGAAAAAGCACATGAAGGAATTCTTTTCTTAGATGAAGTACATCGCCTGCCTCCAGAGGGACAAGAAATGCTTTTCACCTTTATTGACCGCGGAGTATACCGCCGCCTTGGAGAAACAGAGAACGAACGTAAAGCACAAGTATTAATCATTACTGCAACAACAGAAGAACCAAATTCATTTTTATTAAAAACATTTACAAGACGTATACCAATGACTGTTACGCTGCCACCACTTCGTGAGCGTACACATAAAGAGCGCTTTGCTTTACTACAGCTATTTTTCACAAATGAAGCAATTCGTCTACGAAAAGACATTCACGTTAGCCCAAATGCAATGCGTGCTTTCGTCTTTTACAATTGTCCCAATAACATTGGTCAATTAAAAACAGATGTTCAAATTGCCTGTGCGAAAGCCTATTCTGATTTGGTCACAAAGAAACGTGATTCTGTCTATGTTTCAAGTACAGATTTACCTTGGTATATGAAAGAAGGGTTGTTCATTGAAAGGAAGAGCCGTCACTTATACCAAATACCAAATGAAACATTTGTATTTACAGGTGAGGAAGGTTGGAGTAATCATAAAACAGAAGATGAAAAACGCTCCTCTATTTACGATTATATTGATTATAAATACGAAGAACTTCAAGCACGTGGTATTGAAGAGGAAGAATTAGAATTACTAATAGAAAATGATGTTCAAAGCTTTTTCGTACAATATTTTAACCAAATATCAAAAAAAACAAGCCATGAAAATGTTTTTAAAATTGTGGATCGTAATATCGTTTCCGTATGTGAAAAAATAGCGGAACTTGCTGAAAAGCATTTATCTAAGACGTTTGATGAAAAAGTATTTCTCGCTTTAAGTTTACATGTACAGACAACTCTACAACGTTTACAAAGCGGAAAACAAATACATCACCCACAATTAAATCAGATTCGTACGAAATATAAAGAAGCTTTTTCCGTAGCTATGCAATGCATTCAACTACTGGAGGAAGAATTACAAATAACAATGCCTATTGATGAAGCTGGCTTTTTAACAATGTTCTTCGTTGTTGATCCAATTCCTGCCTCACAAACAGAAGTAAAAGTATTAATATTAGCACACGGTAATGGCATCGCAACTGAAATGGCAAACGTCGCAAACGAACTTCTCGGCATTGAGGAAGTAACCGGTATTGATATGCCGTTACACGAATCACCGAAAGATTTCTTGGAACGTGTGAAAGTGTATATGAAAACACTACAAAATGTAAATGGGCTTCTCTTACTTGTCGATATGGGGTCACTTGCTTATATCGGTGACATATTAGAAACGGAGTTCAAAATCCCTGTACGTGTTCTCTCGATGACGAGCACACCACACGCACTAGAAGCAGCTCGAAAAGCTCAGCTCGGTTATTCATTAGATGCGCTGTATGAAACAGTAAAAAATTTAACACCATTTTACTTAAACGTACAAGAAGAAAAGAAAAAACCTCTCTCTCCAATGAAATCTGTTATTTTAACAGCTTGCTTAACTGGTGAAGGAAGTGCTTTAGCTATTCAAAAAATGTTAGAGAACTATTTACGATTTGATAAAGACTTAATTGAAATTATTCCGATTAGTATCGTCCATGAAAAAGATTTAACGAAAATGATTGAGAACATAAAAAAAGAGCGTAACATCATTTGTATCGTCACGAATTTCGATGTGCAAGTACCATGCTTAACATATCATTTCCAAGACATCGTAAACTACACAGCGATTCAGCCAATTCAAGAATTAATTACGTATGAAGAAACATATGCGAAAATGGCGGATATTCTTGAACAACAAATGCAGCGTAACGATGGAGCATTACTTATCAAAACAATTCGTTACGCATTAAATACAATTCAGGAATTAATTTCCTTACAGCTAACTCCTGATAGCTTAATGGGTGTTATTCTGCATATGAGCTGTATGGTTGACCGTCTTCAAAAAGGAGAAAGCCTTCTTCCTCACCCTGATAAAGAGAAAAGAAGACAAGATGAGTACTGGATGTATATGAAAGTAAAAAAAGCGTTGCAACCAATTGAAAATACATTTGAAATACAAATACCTGATGACGAAGTATTTTATGTTATGGACTTCTTTATTAAAAATCAGCCTGTGAAAAATTAATCGAGGCCGTTTTTAAAAATATCGACCGTAACGTGAGTTATATCAGCGATTATTGAAATATATCGGCGCAACTCAGATTATATCAGCGATTTTCAAAATATATCGGCGTAACTCAGATTATATCAGCGATTTTCAAAATATATCGATTTACCGACAATAATTGCTAAAACTAGCACCTTATATAATGAGAAAAGGCTGTTCCAACATATGGACAGCCTTTGCCTCTATTTCTTTACTTTTCTAACTCGCCCTCTTATTTCTCCTCTTTTTTGTGATTTCGTATGGACATTAACATATACATTTGCTTGAATAATTTCTTGAAGTAAATGTACGAATGATTTCCCTTGTAAAGGTCCCTCAAAATCCTCTACATTCACTACACCAGTAATACTTCCCTCGTTCAAGCTAATCCCTTGCTCCAGTGGACCATACAAATATAAAACAACAGGACCAATTTGAGTAGACTTCCCTAAATGAATTTGACAAGATGTAACCTTTTCTATATTTTTTAGTATTACTCTGTAATGCAATTTCGTTAAATCATCACTAAAAATAAACTCTGCTACCCCAAAAGCTTCTGTATTTACAGGAGGCACTTCCCTCTTACCTGTTAACCTGGCAAAGAAATGTGTTGTCATAAGGCATTCTCCTTATATAAATTTCCCAGCACTACTTCTACTACTTTATGGTTTAAACATAATCATTTATGACTTTTTCAATTTTAATTACAAAGAAAAGATTCACAAAATCTTTACATTGTGATTGTTCCTGTAGATTGAAAGTCTCTTGTATAATGCACATAGAAAAACATTATAGGAGGTTCCATTGAAAACTAACAAATACACTTTTCATACATTATTAGAGATTTTTCTCGTCTCATTTAAATTAGGACTTACTTCATTCGGCGGTCCTGTCGCTCATCTCGGCTATTTCCACCACGAATACGTGCAAAAAAGAAAATGGATGGATGAACGAAGCTATGGAGATTTAGTAGCGCTATGTCAATTCCTTCCTGGTCCTGCCAGCAGTCAAGTCGGTATGGGGGTTGGATTATTAAGGGGCGGGCTTTTAGGAGCTATTATTTCATGGATTGGATTCACTTTACCGTCTGTGCTTGTTTTAGTTTTCTTCGCCTCATTCCTTAATCAGTTCGATCTTGGAAGTGCTGGCTGGATTCATGGACTAAAACTTGTAGCAGTCGCTATTGTCGCTCATGCCATATGGGGAATGGCGCGAAAGTTAACTCCAGATCGAAATCGTGCAACGATTGCGATTGTAACTGCCGCAATCGCCTTATTATGGCCAAGTAGTTGGACACAAGTCATCCTTATTATAATATGTGGCTTTATCGGTTGGTTTTTATATCGCAACCAACCAATTAGCCAATCTCAAAATATAAGATTACCTATTTCAAAAAAGATAGCAGTTTCTTGCCTCGTCTTATTCTTTGGACTATTACTACTGCTACCAATATTAAGACCGTTCTCTTATTACATCGCTTTATTTGACAGTTTCTATCGCTCTGGCGCACTTGTATTTGGAGGAGGACACGTCGTGCTGCCCCTTCTTGAAGGTGAGTTCGTACAAAACGGAATGATGACGAAAGAACAGTTCCTAGCTGGATACGGATTAACACAAGCAGTACCAGGACCACTATTTACATTCGCCTCTTATATAGGAGCAGTGTTAAACGGGACGCTTGGGGCAATAATCGCAACAATTGCGATTTTCCTCCCTGCTTTCTTACTCGTTATTGGTGTTTTACCATTTTGGAACAATGTGAGAAAAATATCATTCATACAAGGCGCACTACTTGGTGTTAACGCCGCAGTTGTTGGTATTTTAATTGCCGCTTTTTACGATTCCATTTGGACGAGTACAATTATAAATGCTTCAGATTTCGTTTTCGCTTCGCTTCTTTTTTGCTTACTAGCTTTTTGGAAAGCACCGCCTTGGGTTATCGTTATACTTGGAGCTTTTGGCGGATATATTCTATCCATTTTGTAAATAAAAAACGACGGCATGATGTAGCCGTCGTTTTTCTATTAAAACTTCACAAGTTCTATCCCTTCAGGCAACTCACTCTCTGTTAAAATACGCAATTCCTTCACACGATCCATTACGTAAGAAGAACGCTTCACAAGCTCTGGATCAATATAAGCTGGATGAACCATAATTTCTACCGTTTGTTCACCTTGTACTCTTTCTTTTAACTTCACAAAGTAATCTTCCGTCACACCATCCGCATAAAAGTCACTGTAAAATACATCAGAAAATGGATGCACCGCTCTATCTTCCCCACAACGACGAATTGGAACATTATATTTAGCTGCTAATCTCTCAAGAACCTCGTGTAAGATCGGTAATCCGTGTACATGATGATGACTATCTAAATGAGTTGGTGTTAATCCGTAAGATAGGAATTTCTCAATTTGAGCAGTCCACTCTCTCTCAACTTCTTCTGGATTTATATTCCCTTCCCTTACAACACTTTGTTTATGAAACGATCCGTCGCTACCTACAAGTGATGGTACGTTTCCAAGAAGTGGTTCCCCTGCTGTTAATACGAGATGTACGCCTACTCCGAGTAGGTTATACTCTTTCGCTAAGCGTACCGCATGCTCTGTTCCTGGCATATTCATCATCATCGTCGTTGAATTTACAAGTCCATTTATATGCCCATCAATAATGCCGTAATTTGTACCTTCTGTAAGACCGAAATCATCTGCATTTACAATTAACTTAATCATCATAATACCTCCTAATAGAATAAAAAAAGCGGGCTAAATAGCGCCGCTTTTACTTCTCTACCTTTTTAAAGAACTGTGGAAGATACTCTTTATGTGCTTCCAACATTTCATCTAAAATTTGTTTTGCAACTTTATCTGATGGTACAAGTGGATTGATTGTCATAGCAAGCAGCGCCTTATGATAATCCCCTGTAACAGCAGCTTCAATTGTTGTGCGCTCGAATGATTTAATTTGTTGTACTAAACCGCGAACTGGTACTGGAAGATCTCCAACTGCAATTGGTTTTGGGCCTTCTTTCGTAATAATACAGTTCACTTCAACAGCTGAATCATGTGGTAAGCTTGCAATTGTTCCGTTGTTTCGTGTATTAACAGGCTGGATATCACCTTTATTATTGTAAATAGACGTAATTAAGCTACATGCTGCATCACTATAATAAGCTCCGCCACGTTTTTCTAATTGTGGTGGTTTAATATCTAAGTTCGGGTCTTTATATAACTCAAATAAATCATTTTCTAATTGTTTTACTACTTCTGCACGTGTACCTTTTTCAACAGAAGCCTCTTTCTCTTCTTCTAACATTTCACGTGTTTTGTAGTAGTAACGATGGTATGGACATGGAATTGCACGAAGGCCGCGAATAAAGTCTGGTTCCCAGTTAAGCGCTGCGATATTTTCCATCGTAATTTGCTTTTCTGGATCTGTCACAAGCTCTAACACACGATCCATTACACTTACGCCATCTAAGTATACATCTAGTCCGTATACCATATGATTTAAACCTGCGAAATCAACGTGGACACGACTTGCATCTACTTCAAGTAATCTTGCAAGACCCATGCGGATTCCGATTGGAACGTTACATAGACCAACTACTCTTTGAATATTTGTATAACGAAGGACAGCCTCTGTTACCATACCAGCTGGATTTGCAAAGTTAATTAACCATGCATTCGGACAGAGCTCCTCCATATCTTTACAAATATCTAAAATAACAGGAATCGTTCTCAACGCTTTGAATAGACCACCAGGACCATTTGTTTCCTGACCGATTACATCATATTTTAGCGGGATTGCTTCATCTTTTGCACGTGCTTCTAATAAACCAACGCGAAGTTGTGTTGTTACGAAGTCAGCATCTTTTAATGCCTCACGGCGATCAAGTGTTAAATGTACCTCGATTGGTAAACCTGATTTTTTCACCATACGTTTCGCTAAGTTACCAACGATTTCTAACTTTTCTTTTCCTGCCTCAATATCTACTAACCAAATTTCACGAACAGGAAGCTCATCATAACGCTTAATAAATCCTTCAATTAACTCTGGTGTATAACTAGATCCACCGCCGATTGTAGCAATTTTAATTCCAGTCATGCTTTATTCCCCTTTCGCATCAAGCTTTTTATAAAGATCGATAAACTCTGCTGCTAATTCTTTCACTGTAATCGCATTCATTAAATGATCTTGTGCGTGAATTAAAAGAACACTAACCTCTGTTTTTTCTCCTCTTGCTTCTGATTGTATGAGCTCTGTTTGAAAATGATGCGCTTCATTAATCGCTTCTTTCGCCTTTACCATCGCTTCATCTGCTTCTACCATTTTCCCCTGTTTGGCAAATTGAAGTGCCTCCATCGCAAAGCTTCGTGCGTTACCACTATTTAAAATCAATTGGAATGGAATTTGTTCTGCTGTAGTCATCATAATTACCGCCCTCTCTATAAGGTTCAACCGATTTAAATACCCCTTCAGTTTGAACATGTCTATTAAATTATTATTTTATGAATGATAGTTTGGTGTTCTTGTAGATGAGTATCATCTTTTTGAACATGATATAAAGGTAATTATTCTGACGAGCTATAGGAACTCGCCAGAATAATATTTTTTAAAGTGATACTGAATTGTCGCTTCCTTTTGTTTCAGCTTTTGCAGCCTGTACATAAGTACGGTCACACATTAATACGAATGGATAGTAAATTACTACCGCAATAGCAAAGTTCACCACTTGTAGTGCTGCACCAGCGATGCTTCCGCCCGATACAAGATAACCACTAAAGATTGGTGGCATTGTCCATGGAACTAACGCAACTGTTTTTGGTACCCATCCTAAAGTGATTGCTGTATAAGAAGTAATAACTAATACAACTGGTGTAAGTACGAACGGGATAATTAACGTTGGGTTTAATACAATTGGCGTACCGAAAATAACTGGTTCGTTAATATTAAAGAAACCAGGACCGATAGATACACGGCCTACACCGCGAAGCTGCGCACTTTTCGCTACAAGCATTACTGCCACTAAGAATGCTAACGTTGCACCCGATCCCCCGATATATACGTATACATCAAAGAATGGTTTTGTGAAGATATGCGGTACGTCATATGCAGACATACCATCATTAAATAATTTCATATTTTTCTCTAATGCTGGTAAATAGATTGGGTCAATAATCCCCCCAATAATATTTGGACCATGTAATCCGAAGAACCATAATACGTGAATAAGTAGAGCAATAATAATTGCACTTGGTAATGTACCCGCTAAACCTTGTAATGGTAATTGAATTGTTTCAAATACCATTTTATGAATGCTTGTTCCCGCAAGTTTCACAGCTAATTGAATACCTGCTGTTACAATCAAAATAACGAATGCTGGAACTAACGCTGCGAATGATTTCATTACTGCCGGTGGAACACCATCTGGCATTTTAATTGTAATATCCCTTTGAACAAAGAATCTAAACACTTCTGTTACAAGAAGAGCCACTATAATGGAAACGAATAGACCTTGTGCCCCTGTCCACGCTAAATCAATACCGCCTTCTTTTGGCGTTGTCGGAGAAATAATAATTAATGCACCGAATGTAATGATTGCTGCTGACAACGCATCGACGCCGTAAGATTTCGCTAAATTGTAACTTATCCCAACTGCGACTATGAGGGCGAGTATAGCAAAGGAACCAGTCCACATACCGCCACCGACATCTTTCCAAGCGTCACCAAATGTGCCCTTCATAAAGTTTTGGAAAGCATCAATTGGTAAGTTATTTATAAGTACTGCAAATGATCCAACTAAAATAAGAGGCATAACTGCGATAAATCCGTCACGGATTGCAACTAAGTGGCGCTGCGATCCAATTCTACCTGCGACTGGAACTAAATATTTCTCCATAAATGCAATAAACTTTTGCATTTCGCTTCCCCCCTAATTATTTTTTAAGTGTTAATGCGTGATCTAAAACTGCTTCTCCATTCATCATGCCGTAGTGCATTGGATTGATAACGTCGATTCCAACATTTTTCTCGTCAGCAAGCGTTTTCATTGAAGAGAGCATGTAACGAACCTGTGGTCCTAGTAATAACACATCTGCTTGGTCGATATTGTTTTTTACTGCATCCCCAGATACAGCCCAAATCTTTCCTTCTAGACCGCGAGCTTTTGCAGCCGCTTCCATTTTTGTAACTAGTAAACTTGTAGACATCCCTGCTGAACAACATAATAAAATATTCATTTGAAAATCCCCCTTGTGTAGTATAAAAAATTTATGTTTATTTATTTTTCTTTACGCTATTTATTAATGCAATTAGCGTGCCAACTTTTTAAAACCACTAAAATCAGTGCTTTTTCGAGCATTTTCTTTGTGTGTTAACGCTTTCAATTAGTGTGTCGTCCAAAAAACACACAGTGTGTTATAAAACAACACGCTTTTAACACATAACTGTATGAAAATAGATTAGTGTTTAGTCGTCTAGTTGTGTTTAATATGAAAAAACACTAAAAAAACTTTTTCAATGAAAAATAATTCATTATTTTAACCCACTATTTAGTGAAATAAAAAAACCTTGCATAAGCAAGGTTCATTCATCCACCGACATCTTCCTATATAACTCTACAAACTCACTCGCTAATTCTTTCACCGTAATTGCATTCATTAAATGGTCTTGCGCGTGTACCATTAAAAGAGTAACTTCGGTCTTTTCACCACCAGCTTCTTTCTGGATAAGCTCCGTTTGTACACGGTGCGCCTCTTTTAATTCATCTAGTGCTTCTTGTAATTTAGCTTCAGCCTCTGTAAACTCCCCACGCTTCGCACAATCAATTGCTTCCATTGAACAACTTCTCGCGTTTCCCCCATGCAAGATTAAATGAAAAGCTTTCGTCTCTATCGTATCCATTTTAGTTCTTTACTCCCCCTTTTCTTCTGCCAGTTTTTGTTTATCCCATATTTTTAAGAACGGTAAATAAATGAAGAATGCTAGCGCAAAGTTAACAAGTTGCAAAATAACACCTGAAATTTTCCCGCCCGATCCTAAATATCCACTAAAAAGAATAGGTGTCGTCCAAGGTACAGCGGCCCCACTCGGACGTGCGACCCATCCCCATTCCATTGCAAAGTAAGAAACAATCGTTAGGACGACTGGAACTAATATAAATGGAATTAGTAAAAGTGGGTTCATCACAATCGGCATACCAAAAGTTACCATCTCATTAATATTAAATATACCAGGTGCAATTGACAATCTCCCTAAACTTTTTAATTGTTGACTTCGTGCAAATAGTAACATTCCGACAACTAGAGCAAGCGTTGCACCAGAACCGCCCATATAAATCCATAAATCAAAAAACTGTGCCGTAATCGTATTTGGTACATCTTGCCCAGCTTGAAAAGCAACTCGGTTTTGATCCATTAACGACAACCAAACGGGGCTCATTACACCACCAACAATAGTAGCACCATGAATTCCACAAGACCAAAGAACATGAACGAGAATAACTGCTATGATTGCGCCCCAAAGACTAGCACCAAGTACACTAAGCGGTTCCTGTAAAATTTGTCCTACAATATTATGGATACTGCCAAAAGAAGTATTTTCTATAATTAAGCGCAAAATCCAAATAACTGTGACAACAATAAATCCTGGAACAAGTGCTGCAAATGAACGCGTGACAGCTGGTGGAACTGTCTCTGGCATCTTTATAATTATCTTTTTTTGTACAATAAACCGATAAAGTTCAGTAGATATAAGTGCAATAATCATTGCTACAAATAACCCTTGGCTTCCCATTAATGCAGCTGGGATAGCGCCTTCTACAAGTACACTTTCTTTTGTACTTGGTATAATATATGCAACTTGAAATGGAGTCGCAAGTAAAAACGTCACAAGCGACAATGCCCCGGATGCTAAAGCATCTACTTTATAATACTCTCCAAGTCTGTAAGCGATTCCAAAAACAGCTATTAAAGCCATTATATTAAAAGTTGCACTAACTGGATACCCTAAAGCTCGCTGCCAATTCTCCCCAAACAAACCTGCCATAAAATCGTTATATCCCGGTATCGGCAGTGCACTAATAATGAGGAAAAACGATCCAATAATTAAGAAAGGCATCGTTAAAATAATTCCATCTCGAATTGCTTGTAAATGCCTCTGCTCTGCAACCTTCCCTGCTACCGGCATCACATACTTCTCTAAAAACCGTATCATCTATCCCACTCTCCTCATGGTTTCATTAACAAAGCTGCTTGCAAGATAGCTTCTCCATTACAAAGTCCGTAATGAACAGATTGAATGACATCAACAGGTATCCCTTTCTCCTTACATAATTCTTTCATTTTCGGTAATAAATAACGTACTTGCGGTCCAAGTAAAAGGACATCAGCTTTATCAATATGACTATTCACTTCAGAACCTGATACTGCCCAGATTGTTACTTCTATCCCTCTTGCCTCTGCTGCTTTCTCCATCTTTGTAACAATCAAACTGGAAGACATTCCCGCTGCACAGCAAAGTAAAATATTCATCCCGCTTCCCTCCCCCTTTTTCTCTACCTAAGTTATGGTGCACTCCTTGCCACCACTAGGTTACAAATATATATGTCTAGATTTCCTGCTGTATGCCGAGCTTAAAAACAAAAATTTCTTGATTTTCACGCTATTCCATTTATCCGTATTCTCCTAGTAAAGGGGCCCCTAACTCGCTATAATGATTCAGTATGATTTTTTTAATTGATAGGAGGATATATTTATGAAGGCATATCGCTTTCCACTTATTTTATTATCTTCTATCCTAATTGGTGGTTTCATTGGTTATTTCATGGGTGCCGATGCAGTTGCTTTAAAGCCGCTTGGTGACATTTTCTTAAACTTAATGTTTACGATTGTTGTACCTCTAGTGTTCTTTAGCATCGCATCGTCTATTGCTAATATGGATGGATTAAAACGTTTCGGTAAAATTATGTCTAGTATGGCTGGGACTTTCTTATTTACAAGTATTTTAGCTGCTATTTTTATGATTATTGTCGTGAAAGTATTCCCGCCAGCACAAGGTGTTGTACTAGAACTAACACAACCTGACAAAGCCGGCAAAGCTGTTAGTGTTGCAGATCAAATCGTCGGTATTTTAACAGTATCTGACTTCTCGAAGTTACTATCTCGTGAAAATATGTTAGCTCTTATTTTCTTCTCTATCTTAATGGGGATTGCAACTTCAGCAGTTGGCGAAAAAGGAAAGCCATTTGCTACATTCCTACAAGCTGGTGCAGAGATTTCAATGAAGGTTGTATCTTTCATTATGTACTACGCTCCAATCGGACTTGCTGCTTACTTCGCAGCATTAGTTGGCGAATTCGGACCACAACTTCTTGGAACTTACTTCCGAGCAGCAATGGTATACTATCCTGCTTCTCTCATTTATTTCTTTGTATTCTTCACATTCTATGCATACCTTGCAGGTCGCAAACAAGGTGTACAAGTATTTTGGAAGAACATGGTCTCTCCTACAGTTACATCACTTGCAACTTGTAGTAGTGCCGCAAGTATTCCAGCAAACTTAGAAGCAACAAAGAAAATGGGTATTTCTTCAGACGTTCGTGAAACAGTTGTCCTTCTTGGTTCTACTCTTCATAAAGATGGCTCTGTTTTAGGCGGCGTATTAAAAATTGCTTTCTTATTCGGTATTTTCAACATGGAATTCGAAGGACCGAAAACATTAGCAATCGCACTTGTTGTTTCTCTATTAGTAGGGACAGTAATGGGCGCTATTCCAGGCGGCGGTATGATTGGTGAAATGTTAATCGTTTCTTTATATGGCTTCCCGCCAGAAGCATTGCCAATTATCGCAGCAATCAGTACAATCATTGATCCTCCTGCAACGATGTTAAACGTAACAGCAGATAACGCTTGTGCCGTAATGACAGCTCGCCTTGTAGAAGGTAAGAACTGGATTAAAAACAAATTTGCTTAATAAATAGAAAGAGGATGCTCGTTTTGAGCATCCTCTTTCTTTGTTGTTAATCCATTCCGCCACAAATTTGTTAAAACCTTCACAAATATTCCACACCTCTTATCCATTCTCCGTACTATAATCATGTATGGAAAAGGAGATGGATCTAATGACTCAAAGCGCACCAGAATTTAAAGTTTTGCAAAGCATTGCATTTCTCGCTGTCGTTTTGCAAAGTTCTTTATTATATACAATGAATCAAGGAAATGTCTTACTTGAGCAATCCCTCATTATGGGCATGCTATTTAATCTTGCAAAATTCTCAGCACCAGCATTCATATTTATCGTTGGATTTCACTTAATTCGTCACTATACAAAGCAATTAGTATATAAAGAATATATTTCCGAAAAAGCGATACACTTACTCATTCCTTATTTCTTTTGGTCTATTCTTTACTTATTAACAACAAATGATCTTATTACGTTACAAAGTGGAATAAAAAGTTTATTACTCGGAACAGCCGCTCCCCATCTTTGGTACGTTATTATGATGTTCCAAATTCACTTATTGTTCCCTTTACTATGCACACTTTTTTATTGGTTTCAAAAACGAACAGAAAATAAAAAAGACATATATAAATATATGACCTTTTTCGCTTGCCTATATTTTCTATTAATGTGGTTCTCTTCTCACTATATTTTTAATGGAGAAAAATTAACAAGTTCAACAATTTTACATTATACAGATCGATCATTTCTATTCTACTCATTCTATTTCGTTATGGGCGGCATTGCCGCTGTAGCACTAAAAACTTGGCGTCTATTCGTCATGAAACATATCCCGCTTATAACAATATTATTTTTCATCTTATTTTTATTCATCAATTATGAGTTGTTTAGTTTTTACGGAGCAAACTCTATTCATTTAACTGTTTCTACCTATTTAAAACCATCTATGTTTTTATATATCGTATGCGAAATTATCATACTGTATGTGTTATCTATTATGATAGTACAGCGTCGTGGTTTCTTATATAAAACGTTACGTTTCATTGGTAATTACACGTATGGTGCTTATTTAGCTCATTTATTCTTCTTGCAACTATGCACAAAACTTCTTTCCTTATTCACACTGCAAGAAAATACTATATTATATAGCCTATTACTATTTGTGTTAACGGCCATTATCTCTATTTCAACAATGGTCATTTGTAGCACAATACCATTTCATACTTGGATTACAGGGCCTTCTCCTACAACAAAGATGAAATGGACGAAGGTTGTATTACGAAAAAATCATAAAAAACTATTCAAGCCATATATTTGATATAATAATACGCATATAAAAAGAAAGCGAGAGACACCTATGATTAATCAAGTTGGACAAATTATGCTATATGTAAATAACCAAGACGAAACAGTACAATTTTGGACAGAAAAAGTAGGGTTCCAAATCATTGCGGAAGAAAATAACGGAAACGGATTCCGCTGGATTGAAATTGCACCGGCGAAAGAAGCAGGAACAAGCATCGTCCTTCACGATAAAGCGTTAATCGCGAAGATGCAACCTGAACTAAACCTAAATACGCCTTCACTTATGTTCTTCTCAAATGACTTAGACCGTCTATATAAAGATCTTTCTGAGAAAAATGTCACAGTTGGACAGGTTGTAGATTTACCTACTGGTAGAGCATTCAACTTTGCTGATAATGAAAATAATTACTTTGCAGTAATGGAACGCAAATAAAAAATAAGCTATCCGAAAAAATCGGATAGCTTATTTCATTTTAAGAAACTTGTTCTGCATTCGTTTCTCTATGCTGTATATGGCTCGTGACCCAAGCAATTCCACCGGCAACAACGAGATAACATAACAATATTAAAATTTGCATTTGTAATTGCGACCAATCTCCTAAAGAAATAACATCTTGTAATCCTCTAAGAGAATGAGACATTGGGAGAAACTGTCCAATTTTGCTAAGAACAGCTATGTTTAATTCTCCTGGGAAAGTACCTCCGCTCGTCGCTAATTGCAGGACAAGAAGCGTTACCGCTAAGAACTTTCCAACAAGACCAAATACTGTTACTAGCATAAGAATAAATGTCATAAACGTAAAGGAAATAACAATACTTGATAAAACAAAGAGTGGCACACTTGCGACTTCTAATTTCATAACACCTAGCACAACTACATCTACGAGTAGAGCTTGAATAAGTCCAATTAAATATACCAATCCTAGTTTATTAATAAAATGTACCGTTCCGCTTACCTTCATGTTTTGTCTGCGGCCAAGAGGTAAAATATTCGATGCCATAATTCCGCCAACATAAAATGCAAGTGATAAGAAATATGGTGCAATGCCTGAACCGTAGTTAGGAACGTCAGAAACTGTTGACTTCACTAACTGAACTGGCTCTGAGAACATCGTATTGCGTGCATCATCATTACGAACATCCGCTATCTTCTCTGCGCCCTCTCCTAATTTCGTAGAAAGTTCTTTCGCACCATCATCAAGTTTAACAAGTCCATTTGTTAATTTACTAGCACCGTTATTCAGCTCCGTTCCACCACTCGCAAGCTGATTTACACCTTCTTGCAGGGATGTAAATCCATTTCCCCACTTCATAAATCCATCAGCCAAATTCGATGCACCATCTGCTATCTTTTTCGTTCCAGCAGTAGCTTCATTTAACTTAAATCCGAATGTATTCATGCCTTCTTCAATCTTATGTTGACCATCAGTTAGCTTCTTCGCACCTTGTGTCAATTGTTGTTGGCTATTATTTAAAGTACTTGTTGCTTTAGCTAGTCCATTAGACGTAGCAACAATTTTTTGAAAAGCGGGATCTTGCTGCACTTCTGGATGATTTTTCACGTACTCTTCTAATTGTTGTTTCACACTATTAGCCGCCCCATCCGCTTTTACTTGCCCTTCAGCAAGCTTCTCACTTCCGCTCACCCATTCATTTGTACCAGCACTTAATTCACTAACTCCTGATTGTAACGTTTTTTCACCTTGTGCTAATAACTCCATACCACTATGAAGTGATGTCGCTCCTTGACTCAGCTCATTTGCTCCCCCCGTTAAGGCAGATTGGCTAGACGCAAGCTTGTCACTTCCTTCTTTCAATTTCGATGTCCCGTCACTTAAACGATCAATACCATTCGCAAGCTGATTCGCTCCATTTTTTGCATCGGTCGTTCCTTCATGTAACTTCTCAGCACCATTACTTGCATCACTCAACCCTTGTGCCAAATCTTGAAACTTTGAAAAAACACCTTCTGTATATGATTTCGTAATACTGTTTGAGATTTTTGTTTTCATATTTTCAACAGCTGTCGTTCCAATTTGAGCCGCTACAAAGTTTTTACCTGGATTTACTTTGTAATGCAACTTTGCTGGCTCTGGTTTCTCATCCATAAGTGTACTTACCTTTTTAGAGAAATCTTCCGGAATCGTAACAACCATATAATATTTATCTTCTTTTAACCCTTCATCCGCACTTTTTTCTGATACGAAATGAAAAGCCAATTCCTTATTCTCTTTTAAATTTTTAACAAAATCGTCTCCTGCATGAATTGTTTTTTCATCCATCGCAGCACCCTTATCTAAATTCACAACCGCAACAGGTAATTTATCTAATTTTCCGTACGGATCCCAATATCCAGCTAAAAAGAATCCTGAATAAATTAACGGAACGATTAATAAAAAAATTAAAGCGATACGTCCATGTTTATGGTGCCACATCGCTTTCCAATCTTTAAATATAAGTTTAATTCCCTTCATGAAACATACTCCTCTTCTAATTTAACACCCTTCGAATGGTTTAACAGATTTACTATACACGTCACTTTACATACTGTATAATACATCTTTAATTATTAATTCATTCCTTTTGGTCTATAGAAAGGAGACTCGAAATGGAACTGCTCCAGTTAAAATACTTTCAGACAGTTGCACGACTAGAACACATGACAAAGGCAGCTGAAGAATTGCATATCGCGCAACCTTCACTCAGCAAAACAATTGCTAGACTCGAAAAGGATTTAGGAGTCCCTTTATTTGATCGCCAAGGCCGACAGATTACTTTAAATTCTTTCGGAAAAGTATTTTTAAAACGAGTAGAACGTATTTTTCATGAATTAAGTGAAGGGCAACGAGAAATTAAAGATTTAGCCGAATTACAACAAAGCTCTATTACACTGGCCGTTTCTATTCCAAGAATATTACCAGAACTACTTGGCTCTTTTTTACTAGAACATCCTAACGTTCGATTCCAACAATTTCTTGCATCCACTCCTTCTATGAAACGACAACTAGATAATATAGAAATTGACTTTTGTATCTCCTCTGTGCCAATTGAAGGTGAGGAGATTGTTTGGGAACCACTTATTACAGAAGAAATTTTCTTAGTCATCCCTTCAGGCCATCGTTTATCAGGCCGAAAAAATATCCACCTGCATGAAGTAAAAAACGAACCTTTTATTAGTATGAACACTGGCTATGGATTTCGACACTTAACGGATGAATTTTGCAAAGAAGCTGGTTTCACTCCGCATATTGCTTTTGAAGTAGATGAACCGACCGTGATTAGCGACCTCATTAAGCAAGGTCTCGGCGTCGCTTTTGTTCCAAGTTTAACTTTATTAAAAAACTCTACTTTAGCATCAAGCAAGTTGCGTATTATTGAACCCAATTGTCAGCGAACCATCGGATTAAGTTGGTCAAAAAAACGCTACTTATCAAAAACAGCTCAGCAATTCCGTGAATTCGTGATTGATTACTTCTCCAACATTAGGACGTAAAATTATATCAACAAATAAAAGTTGCCACCCTCATATGGTGGCAACTTTTATTGTTCACTCTTTTTTAATTCCATTTCAGCTAAAAGTGGTAGTACATTATCAAAAATATGCGTATTATTATTTTCACCTGTTACATATCCACCATAATATCTACTAAATACGTTATCATTTCGGAATGTGGCCATATGATCATACAATTCTTTCGCAAACTTTTTATCACCTGTTTGTAGTACGTACAAAATCGTTAATCCGTATGCGGCTGGCGATTCATAATTCACAGTTTGTTTTCCCGTTTCTAAATTGTAACGACCGTATAGCTTTCCATCCTCCTGGAATTTCTTCTTTATAAATTCCAAATAAGCAGTTGATGAAAGACCACCTAAACTTCGATGATATGCAACGTATGATTGGTCAATAAGATTCACTTCTTTATCGTACGTAAATGTACCATCTTCTTTATACTCTTTCGGGAATGCCCAGCCATGCCTTGGATAGTCCGCTAAAAATTGAACGACTTCCTGATATTGCTGAGCAGAAACTTTGTCGTACTTCTTCATATAGGAGAATGCACGTGGATTTATGTATGATGTTGTTACAAAATTATTTTGTTTCCCTGCATCTGCATCATAATAATCAACATAATAATTATCTTTTTTATTATAACGAAGTACAGCATCACTTAATTGATCGGCAAGGTTTTTATAACGCTCTTCCTTATACATTTCATAAGCACGATATAATTGTTCTATAATACGAAGATCATCTATAAGTGCATTTGTAGCTGACTGCCTCTCTCCCTTTTCAGAGAGTTTCCATAAAACGATATGATTCTTATATACGAAATTATCTTGAATAACCTTTACTTGCTCATCAAATAACGCCTGATCATCTTTATCAAGTGTATATTGTAACCATAATCCCGCTGATTCTGATAAAGCTTCACGTCCCTTGGCTTCACCCGTACCTGCCTTAGTATCTACTAAACGATACGTGGCAAGAGTTCCATTGTCATTCACCATATGTCTTAAAATAAAATTTTCTGTACGGTTTCCTTGTAAAGCTGACCAAAATACAATTCCACCTAAAGCGATTAAGAAGATAACTCCAATCCCTATATATAAACGTTTACGCAATCTTTTCACCTCCCTAGTAAGGCTAACCTTAATTTTATCAGAACATACATAAATTTAAAAAAGACAATCCACTAGATTGTCTCCCCCATTTCTATCCCTCGTAAACCTCTTTAGAAGGTTTATATAGCGATTGTACAAGCCGATCATATTCACGACGTGTAATCTCTTTATTATATAGCTTCAATAATAAATCTCTATGCTCTTTTGAAAATGCCATCTTTTTAATGACTTCAGGATACATAAAACACCCTCTCCATTTCACATAAACTTCTTCTTTTCTAAAAATAGAACTTATGTTCGCATAAAAGATTATAAAAGATTCCTGTAAAAAAAACAAACAAAACATGAGAAACTATTTATTTCTTTCTATTCAAAATATTACAACATTATATTATCATATTCACTTTTTAAATACATATATATTTTTGGTAGTTTTTTTGAATAAATCTTCCAATTCAATCAGAAAATAATGGCAAAAAAGAAGAGGAGTTTACATATGGATACGGTAACATTAGCAAGAGCATTTTTTGGTTCTTCATTAGCATTCCACATTATTTTTGCAACACTTGGCGTCGGACTTTCATTGATGATTTTTATAAGCGAAATACTCTATCACTGGAAGAAAGACTCCGACTATGCCATTATGGCGAAAAGATGGACAAAGGCGTTTGCTATTCTTCTCGGTGTAGCAATTCCAACTGGAACAATTGTTGGTGTGCAAATCTCACTTCTTTGGCCTGGTTTCGCCAAAATTGTTGGGCAAGTTATTTCTGTTCCCTTCCAAATTGAGATTTTCGCCTTCTTTTTGGAGGCTTTATTCATGTCGATTTACGTATATGCAGCTGATAAACTTCCTCCATTTATGAGATTAATCTCGCTATTTTTCGTCATGCTTGGTGCCACGGCATCCGCCGTGCTTATTACATCAGCAAATACATGGATGAATACACCAGCAGGCTTTTCAATGAATCCAGATGGATCTGTTTTTAACGTTGATCCGTGGAAAGCTTTCTTTAATCCAAGTTTTGGCACAAGTGCATTTCATGTCGTTATTACGGCTTATGCAACTGGTGCGGCTGTCATTGCTTCTATTGCTGGATTTAAATTATTGAAGAAAAATTTAAGTACACGTGAAATTGCTTATCATAAAAAAGGGCTGCTATTAGGGCTTGTCGTTACATTTATTACAGGCGCTACGATGTGGCTTTCAGGACATGAATCAGCGATTGCCTTACATAAACACTCACCTGAAAAACTTGCATCTGCTGAAGCTTTATTTGAAACGACATCACACGCACCGCTATCCATTGGCGGAGTTGTGGATCCTAATACACTTGAACTAAACTATGCACTTGAAATTCCAAACATGCTTAGCTTATTAGTAGGACTAGACCCTAGCACTGTCGTAAAAGGACTAAACGAATTCCCACAAGAAACATGGCCACCATTTTATACACATACACTATTCAACTTAATGGTAGGAACTGCTGCGTTTACCTTTGCTGTTGCAACAATTGCACTCTTATATTGGTATTTCGTGTACCGAAAAAAAGGAACAGAACTACCGAAGTGGCTACTTTGGGGGGCTGCCGCATGCGGACCAATTATGATGCTCGGTATTGAATTCGGATGGATTTTCAGTTGTAGCGGTCGTCAACCATGGACAATTTATGGTATGCAACGTACCGTCGATGCATCTACACGCGCCGATTTCGTCGGTCCTTTATTTGTTTTGTTCATCATTTTGTATATTGGACTCGCTATTTTAACAGTCATTGTTCTACGGACATTCTTTAGAAGACATCCATTAAAGAATGATTTACAACACCAAGGAGGCGATTCTCATGTATGAGGAAAGTATTGCAATCATCATCTTATGGGCCCTTATTTTCGTATACAGTATACTAGGGTCCATTGATTTTGGCGCTGGTTTTTGGGGCATGGTATACGCAAAACATCCGACGCTCGCTGCTAAACTTGCGAATCGGTACTTATCACCAACTTGGGAAGTAACAAATACGTTTCTCGTTTTCGTCGTTGTCGCATTTCTCGGCTTCTTTCCGAAAGCGGCCTTTACTCTTGCGACAGTAATGTTCGTACCAGTTATGTTAATTTTAGTGCTCATTGCAGTACGTAGTACATTTATGGTATTTGCTTACTCCTTGCCAAAATACCAATACCTTCTTCGGGTTATTTCAGGTATTACTGGTCTATTAATTCCAGCACTATTAATTACCGTTTTACCCGTTACAGAGGGAGCCTATATTACAATGTCTGAAGGAAAGGAAGTACTCCTATATGGAAAACTTCTTTCTAGCCCAGTTATCTACTGTTATATGCTCTTCGGACTAACTTCTGAACTATTTCTCTCCTCTCTCTTTCTTGCTGATTTTTCGAGAGAACAAAGTTCAGAAGATACGTATAGAATTTATAGAAGAAATGCTATCATCCTTGGTCCTGCAACGCTCGTTACGGCAATTATTGCCCTCGTTGTAATGGATCCAGAAACACATTGGGTTATGCAAGGATTAATAAAGCAATTCCCGTGGTTTACAGTTTCTATTGTTTTATTCGTTATCGGATACTCGTCCCTTTGGTGGACAAACAAAAAGTACAATACACTAGGATACCCTCGCATTGCCGTTTTAGCTGTCGTCGCTCAATATGCATTTGCAAGCTATGCTTACGGGGTCGCGCATTTACCGTATATTATTTATCCTGACGTAACTGTATTTACAAGCTTTACAACGAAAGAAACGTTCTATGCACTGCTCATTCTATACGCGATTGGGATTGCAATTTTATTACCAGGATTTATTTTCTTCTGGAACTTATTCTTGAAGGATCGTACTTTTTTGAAGGAAAAATAATATAGCATTGGAGTCTGTTCCAAAAGGCATTTTGGGATAGACTCCTTTTGTCGTGTTTTGTCGATAAGTCGATATATTTTAAAAATCGCTGATATATTTTGAGTTGCGCCGATATATTTCAATAATCGCTGATATATTTTAACTTGCGCCGATATATCTCAATAATCGCTGATATATTTTAACTTGCGCCAATATATCTCAATAATCGCCCATATAAATTTCATTTACTATCTTACTGCCCAATAATTTATAGACTCCTCTCATAATAGTTATTTCACTATTCGTGACACTTGTCCTTTAGCATGAAAAACACATATTCGGTTCATCTCGTTATACGTCTAGTTCTTCTTATTTTTTGCTGAATATACTATCAATATAAACTTGAGACAAGCTACATCTGTTCAAGGGAAAATAGAAAGGTAGGCAAAATATGAGCATTGAAATATGGATTACTATTATTGTATTTTTCTTAACGATGATCGTTATCTTTTGGCGACCTCGCGGCTTAAATGAGGCATGGCCAGCAGCAATCGGAGCTGGTATCATCATAATTACTGGACTTGTATCAAAACCAGACATCATGGATATTATAAGTAAAATTGGCGGTGCTTCCATAACAATATTAGCAACTATTGTTATGGCAGTTATATTAGAAAGCTTCGGCTTCTTCCATTGGTCCGCAGCGAAACTGGCAAATCTAGCGAAAGGTTCTGGACGCCGTCTATACTGGTATATTCAATTATTATGTTTTCTTATGACTCTTTTATTTAATAACGACGGTAGTATTTTAATTACAACTCCCATTTTAATTCTTCTTCTAAAAAACCTTCAATTAAAACCACATCAACAAATTCCTTATTTATTAAGTGGTGCTTTAATCGCTACGGCATCTAGTGCACCAATTGGTGTAAGTAATATCGTAAATTTAATCGCATTAAACATCGTCCATATGACTCTTTATATGCATACCGCTATGATGTTTGTACCTGCAACATTAGGCTTATTATTTATGTCATGGCTCATGTATACAGTTTTGAAGAAAAAACTTCCGAAAAAATTACCTGTTTCTTCATATGATATTGAAGAAATTTTCTTCACGAAAAACTTCCATCCACTAAAAGGAAATAATTCTGTCGATACGAAACAAAAACGGACAAGATTCATGTTAAAAGTATTAGGTTTCGTCTTCCTGATGCGCTGTCTTCTATTCGTTGCATCCTTCTTATCCATCCCAATTGAAATCGTTGCAGTACTTGGTTCACTCGTTCTTCTCATTTGGAGATGGTACTACTTACGAACAAATCCTGTCGACATTTTGAAAAAGACACCGTGGCACATTTTAATTTTCGCCTTCTCTATGTACGTCATTATTTACGGACTACACAACGCAGGATTAACAGCTGCACTTGTACAATGGCTCGAGCCAGTTGTGAATCAGCATCTACTCTATGCTAGCTTTGCAATGGGCGGACTTGTATCCATCCTCTCTAACGTCTTCAATAACCATCCTGCCCTTATGATTGGTACAATCACATTAACAGAAATGGGACTAGATCCAGTCACATTAAAAACTATCTATCTTGCAAACATCATTGGTAGTGACATCGGTTCACTATTACTACCAATTGGTACGCTAGCTTCACTCATTTGGATGTATATTCTGAAACAAAACAAAATTAAAGTAAAATGGAAAGACTATTTAAGTGTATCCCTTATCGTTATCCCGCTCACAACAGTCGTCACACTATTCCTCTTATTCTACTGGGTACATCTCTTCTTCGCCTTATAAACAACAGAAGCCCCATTTGCTACCGTCTTAGCAAATGGGGCTTCTTCTATAATAAAGTTAGGTACTACAGTGTGATCAATCAAGTAAAGAGGTGTAACATGTTATTGATATAAATGACTACCAGCTTCTTTAAATTCTTCTGCTTTCTCTTTCATTCCTTTTTCAATTGCTTCTGTCGTTTCTAAATCATTTTCTTTTGCATATTCACGAATATCATGTGAAATTCTCATACTACAAAACTTCGGTCCACACATTGAACAGAAGTGAGCTGTCTTTGCCCCTTCTGCAGGCAACGTTTCATCATGATATTCCATCGCACGTTCAGGATCTAAAGATAAATTAAATTGATCGCGCCAACGGAATTCGAAGCGTGCTTTTGAAAGTGCATCATCACGCTGATGAGCCGTTTTATGTCCTTTCGCAAGATCAGCCGCATGCGCTGCAATTTTGTACGTAATAACACCCGTGCGTACATCATCTTTGTTTGGCAAACCTAAATGTTCTTTCGGCGTTACATAACAAAGCATCGCTGTTCCAAACCAGCCAATCATCGCAGCTCCAATTGCAGATGTAATATGGTCATAACCTGGTGCAATATCTGTCGTTAGTGGCCCAAGTGTGTAAAACGGCGCGCCCTGACAAATATCAAGCTCTTTCTCCATATTCTCTTTAATTAAGTGCATCGGTACGTGTCCAGGTCCTTCAATCATAACTTGCACATCATGTTTCCAAGCAATTTTTGTTAATTCACCAAGTGTTTCAAGCTCGGAAAACTGTGCTTCGTCATTTGCATCTGCAATAGACCCTGGACGTAATCCATCTCCAAGAGAGAACGAAACATCGTACTGCTTCATAATTTCACAAATCTCTTCAAAGTGAGTATATAGGAAGTTTTCTTTATGATGGAATAAACACCACTGCGCCATAATCGAACCACCGCGCGAAACGATACCTGTCGTACGCTTTGCCGTGATTGGAATATAACGAAGCAATACACCAGCGTGAATCGTAAAGTAATCAACGCCTTGCTCCGCCTGCTCAATTAACGTATCACGATATACTTCCCACGTTAAATCTTCTGCAATTCCGTTTACTTTTTCCAGCGCTTGATAGATCGGTACAGTTCCAACTGGTACAGGCGCGTTACGAATAATCCACTCACGCGTCGTATGAATATTTTTACCTGTAGATAAATCCATAATCGTATCCGCACCCCAGCGCGTTGCCCATGTCATCTTCTCTACTTCTTCTGCAATCGAAGAAGATACAGCTGAGTTTCCGATATTCGCGTTTACCTTCACATGAAAATTACGCCCGATGATCATCGGTTCAGCTTCTGGATGATTAATATTCGCTGGTAAAATAGCGCGGCCTTCTGCGATTTCCTTACGAACAAACTCCGGCTCTACCCCTTCACGAATCGCAACGTATTCCATCTCAGACGTAATAATGCCATTACGTGCATAGTGCATTTGCGTAACATTTGCACCTTGCTTTGCTCTAAGTGGCTGGCGATCCATTTGCGGGAAAACAGGTGTATGCTTCGAAGCTACTTTCACACCGTCATCCTCTGGTTTCACTTCACGCCCTTCGTATGCTTCTACATCACCACGCCCCATAATCCAAGAGTGGCGCGGCGTTGGAATTCCTTTTTCCAACTCGACCTTATACGCAGGATCTGTATAAGGACCGCTCGTATCATACACACGGATTGGTGGATTTGGGACACCATTCGTTTCGCTTTGTTCAATCTCACGCATCGGCACTTTCATACCTTCTCGTGGTCCATCCACATATACTTTCTTACTCCCTGGTAAACTCGATTTCAATTCAATTTGCTCAGCTGAAACAGATTGTTTCATAAATTTTGTTGCCCCCCTGTTCGTGACAAGGACGAGATATGGCCAGCGCATGCCAAAATAAAAAGAGCCAGGTCCATAAAAAAATAAGGACCTGGCTCATAAAGACATCATTATGTAAAGCCGTTAACTTCCCTACGCTGGTACGAGCCAGATCAGGTCCAAAGGGTTAAGAAGTTCACGCGCTTCTCTCTCAGCCTACGCATACGTTAGGCACCCCTAGTTTATCACTGATTTAATTTTCAATACTTTCCCATCATACACGATAATCTGAAAAATGAAAAGTTTATTTCTTTTGCTATTTACGGAATCATCCAAGTTAAATAATATGCCTGAACATAAGTCATAATCCCCACAATTATGACGAAGAACAAGCTATGTTTCACTGTAAAACGGAACAAATCCGATTCTTTTCCAGCAAGACCAACTGCTGCACAAGCGATTGCAATCGACTGCGGGGAAATCATTTTCCCTGTTACACCGCCTGTTGTATTTGCTGCAACAAGAAGCACTTCAGATACGCCGACTTGCTGCGCTGTAATGGCTTGTAAATTTGAGAACAGTGCATTCGCAGACGTATCAGACCCTGTTAGGAATACGCCAATCCAGCCTAAGAATGGTGAGAAGAACGGGAATAGTCCGCCAGTTCCGGCTAATGCTAACGCTAACGTAGAAGATAGACCAGAATAGTTTGCGATAAATGCAAACCCTAGTACAAATCCGATAGATAGAATTGGCATTTTTAATTCGCTTAACGTTTCTTTAAATGTCACTACTGCATCTTTTACATTCATTTTCAAAATAAACATGGAAATGATACAAGCAATTAAAATCGCTGTTCCAGTTGCCGATAATACATCAAACTTCAGAATTGCCTCGTAAGGCGTTGGTTTATTTACAATTGGCTCTGCTTTCATTACTAAATTATGCAGACCTGGAATTTCAAACTTAAATACAAGACTTTCTAAAGCCCCTCCTGGAGCGAATAATGCCTTAAAGAAACTTTGGCTCCAAATGACTACCATAACCGTTAATACGATAAATGGAGACCATGCTTTCACTACTTTTCCAAACGTTAATTTCGGCATCGATGCCGCTGTCGTTGTTACTGCTACTTCACTATTTGCTTGCCCGGATTGATAAATTTCTTTCGGCTGCCAAACTTTTAAGAACAGTGCTAAACTAATTAAACTTACAAGTGCCGATGTAATATCCGGAAGTTCCGGTCCTAAAAATGTCGCTGTAATGAACTGCGTAATCGCAAATGAACTACCCGCTACAAGTAACGCAGGCCACGTTTGTCTTATACCTTTAAATCCATCCATTAAAAATACGATAAAGAATGGAACAAATAATGATAGGAACGGTAATTGATGCCCAGCCATTTGTCCAATTTTATGTGGATCAATACCTGTTACTTGTCCAGCAACTGTAATCGGAATTCCCATCGCTCCGAACGCCACTGGTGCAGTATTTGCAATCAAACAAAGACCTGCTGCGTATAAAGGATTTAACCCAAGACCCGCAAGAAGCGCTGCTGTAATCGCTACTGGTGCCCCAAATCCTGCCGCTCCTTCTAAAAATGCTCCAAATGAAAATCCAATTAAAATAACGAGTAGACGATGATCGTTCGTAATCGATAATACCGATGCACGAATCACATCAAATTGACCTGTTTTCACAGAAATTTTATATAAAAATACGGACATAATGATAATCCAAGCAATTGGCCATAACCCATACAAAAAACCGTACCCGGTTGCTGCCATTGCCATCGTGAACGGCATTTTATAAGCGAATAACGCTACTAAAACTGTAAGTACAACTGTAATAAATCCTGCCACATACCCCTTCATGCGGAAAACTGCTAAAGCTAAGAAAAAAAAGATAATCGGAATAAGTGCGACCGCTGCCGAAATCCAAATGTTTCCGAATGGATCATAAACTTGTGTCCATGTGTTCATTGTTCTCTCCCCCTAAAGAATCCCCTTTTAAATAGAATAACCTCATCAATAGACTATCAGGTCATCATACCTTTAAGCCTAAAATAAAAAAACGTTTAAGAAAACGTTTTCAACAACTTTCATTTATACTGTACCATAACAATTTCTATTAAAAAAGATTTTTTTGAAAATTTTATTATTTAACAGAAAATCTTACAAAATCGTCACGTTCTTGTAATGTTCATCGATAGGAAGTTTGCTAAAATTATTGCATAATAATAGTATAACAACAGAAATTATTCATGAGGTGATATATATGAACGGAAATAAAATATTAGCTGCGTTATCATACTTTAGTGTACTATTTGCCCCTATCTTATTCCCTATTATCGTTTGGATCGTGGGAGACGCTGAAACAAAACCACATGCAAAACGTGCTCTATGGACACACATCATTCCAAGTATCGCTACATTCATTGGCGTAACTATTCTAGGAATTATGGGTCTTGGATCTGATCAACCAGATGTAACACTTGGAATTGGATCAATGATTGTCTTAGCTATTTGCGGAATCATCAGCTTATACTACTTCATCTGGAACATTGTAAAAGGAATTAAAGTGCTGAAAGCTTAATTTTAAACAAATGTTTGTTTAAAAAGGGCCCCTTGCAATTTGCAAGGGGCCCTTTTCCTAATTCGTTCACTTTATCTTCTGCGTTTCTTCTTTTTTCTCATCATTTTCTTTCGGCGCGTATTCACTTTATCCGCTATAATGTGGAGCGTACTTGCCACAACAATTCCCATTAAGAACGTTACAATTTCAACCTCATGCTTCTTCGCAATTTCTATTAAATTACCATCCAGTGCGATTACATTTAATAGTAATAAAAATGGAGAAAAGACGATTAACATGTACGCAATACGAATTACATCACCAAGTATAATCGTATGTGTAAAGAAAGATCGATGCGGCATTACTTTCTTATAAGGATACCAAAATATACGTAAGAAACCCCATTTGTTATAAGCATTACTGTACGTATCTAAATCTGGTGTTAAAAATGAAGTACCTACTAAAAAACCAATCGCAAAAGTTAATAAAAAATCAAAATTTGTTAATCCATACGAAAAGAGCAAAAACAAAACAACCGGAAGGGATATTAAGTTAATTTTCGTATGCGTTCTTCCTGATGGCATAATGCACTTCCTCGCTTACGTTCGTCCTGTCACCTTATGACAGGTTTCACCTATTGACCTAATTTCTGATCGATAAATGTTGTGTCTATATCCGAACCAAACCATTCTGCCAACTTCACTCGTGCCTTATCTTTCACATCTTCATTGACGTATAACGACACCTGTATTAGTGCGGCCGTTAACGCCCCCAAATCATCCGTATAGCCAATTCCAGCAATGAAATCTGGAATCGCATCAATCGGTGCAATAAAATAAGCAAGTGCTCCAATTACAATAATTTTCACTCGTTTTGGAACATCGGGTCTTTGCAAAACGTAAAACAGTAATAAACTTGCATAAATGACAGATTGCCCTGCTTGCTTTGCAACATGTTTTACTTTCTTCCAAAACGCTTCAACTGAAAATTTTTGTTTCATGTAAAAAGCCTCCCTATTTTTAAAAAGAAATAAGCTACAATATGTTATCAGTAAAAGTTCATGGAAATTACACAAAACCTATCAATGAACTTTTATTGTAACAAACAAACCAAAAAAGAACAAGTGTTCGTTAATTTTCACACTATTTCCTTCATATAATAGATTTCTAGATAACCCTTACCCATCTTCATTTCTTATTTCTCAACAAAGAAAATTTTCACTTCCACTTAACATTCTGCTCTACCTTTGTTATATTTTCTAGTTGACGGACATATAAACGAATGTTAAAGTTTTCTCTGGTAGTGACAAATCTTATACAAAAAATGTAAAATGTTATAGTGTTTCTCAGAAATGAATTTTGTTGTATAATACAGAAATGACGTTATGCTTATGAGCAACAAAAGAAACCAAAAGGGTATGCATAGTTATAGTCGTATATGGGTGAATATAGAACCTTTAATTATGGCCAAGAAAACTATGTATTTTTTATTTTAGCATTTTTCGCTCCAAAATCGACCAAGCCTGATAGAGAAAGGGTGGAAATGAATGAAAGAAACCTTGAAATCACAATTTCAAAATGTGCGTTTCACTGTATTCGTAGCTTTAGCCTTATGGCTGAAAACTTACCTTATTACACGCACAAGCTTTGATTTAAAACTTGAATCTTTCATGCAAGAATTCATTTTATTCCTTAGCCCATTAGCAGCATCATTACTGCTTGTTGGTCTTGCATTATTTGCAAAAGGGAAAAAACGTAACTATATAGCACTTGGAATTAATTTTGTCTTAACAATCGTTCTTGTTGGTAACGTAATGTTCTACGGATTCTACAATGACTTCGTTACATTACCGGTGCTAGGACAAACATCTAACTTCGGAAGTTTAGGTTCTAGTGTGAAAGAATTATTTAACTACAAAATTATTCTTGCATTTGCAGACATTATCGTTTTCTTCGTTCTATTAAAGAAAATGAAGAACTTTGCACCTACAGAGCGTGTAGCACGCCCGATGCGTTCTCTATACTTCGTATCAACAGTTGCTATTTTCTTCGCAAACTTAGGACTTGCAGAAGCTGAACGCCCAGAACTATTAACACGTTCATTCGACCGCGTTATGCTTGTTAAAAACTTAGGATTATATGTACATCAAGTATACGATCTTGGCTTACAAGCAAAATCAAGTTCACAAAAAGCGTTCGCTGACGGTAGTAAATTACAAGAAACAGAAAACTACGTAAAAACAACACAAAGTAAACCAGATCCAAATATGTTCGGTACTGCAAAAGGGAAAAACGTAATTGTTGTCTCTCTTGAGTCATTACAAACATTCTTAATTGGTGCAACAGTTAATGGACAAGAAGTTACACCATTCTTAAACCAATTTACGAAAGAAAGTTATTACTTTGATAACTTCTTCCATCAAACTGGTCAAGGTAAAACATCTGATGCTGAATTCCTAGTAGATACTTCGTTATATCCACTAGACCGCGGTGCTGTATTCTTCACACACGGTAACAATGAATATACAGCAACTCCAGAAATTTTACGTCAGCAAGGGTATCACACGTCGGTATTCCACGCAAACAACGCAACATTCTGGAACCGTAACATTATGTATCCAGCACTTGGTTATGATCGTTACTACAACGAGCTTGACTACAAGATTACGCCAGAAACAAAATTAAACTGGGGATTAAAAGATATCGAGTACTTCGATCAATCTATTGATATGCTAAAACAAGTGAAGCAACCATTCTATACTCGCTTCCTTACTTTAACGAATCATTACCCATTCACTTACGATGACAGTACAAAATTAATCGATGAATACAATTCTGGTGATGGAGTATTTGACCGTTACATGGTAACTGCTCGTTACTTAGACGAAGCAATGAAACACTTTATTGAGCGTCTAAAAGCAGAAGGTATTTACGACAACTCAGTAATCGTATTCTACGGTGACCACTACGGTATTTCTGAAAACCATAACCGTGCAATGGCACAGTTCTTAGGAAAAGAAGAAATCACTGCATTTGACCATATGAACTTACAAAAAACACCGATGTTTATTCACGTTCCAGGTCAAAAAGAAGGTAAAACAATTTCGAAACCAACTGGTGAAATTGACATTAAACCAACTATTCTAAACTTACTTGGTGTAGATTCTACAAATGACGTTCGATTCGGTCATGATGTATTCTCACCTGATAATAAAGGATTCGTTGTTCTTCGTGACGGTAGCTTCGTTACAGATAAATACATGTACACAAACAGTACATTCTATGACCGTGCTACTGGCGAAGTTGTACAATTACCGAAAGAAGAATCCCAGCCACTAATTGATCGTGCCCAAAATGAATTGAACATGTCTGATAAAATCATTGAAGGTGACTTACTTCGCTTCTCTGAAAGTAATAAGATCAAAACTGGTGAAGTAAAAACAGTTATTAAAGAAGAAAAGAAGAGCGCTGAGTAATCTCAGCCTCTTTTTTATTTTCTTCCATACAACTACTTATATTCATTAACTTTAAAATTACATAACCTTTACCAAATATTCACATAGTGTTAATGAAGAATCTCTATAATAAAATATGTAAACGAGGTTCTACATATTTCTTATCTCTCATCTTTCGTAAGATCCCTTAAAGAAATGTGTAAATCTTTTGTTTCTACTTTCTTATAATTGTCTTTCAACTTGTTTTGTTTCCATACACAAAGCATTCAACGAGACAATGTCCCTATGAAAGATAGCTACCCTCCTTGTGCAGCATTCCATAAGAATGTTGCTTTTTTTTATTTAAAAGCAGGATTCTCATTTCTTATTTTCGAATTTGTATATACAAAATGCTGTAAAGTGAAACTTTAATCAGCCCTCATCAATCGGGCATTTACGGGCAGTGATTCGCCCACTTCACTTCTTTGCTCTACCCGAATTTGTAAGTAGGGGCTTTACTGCCGTTAATGCGGGGTAGATCATCCTTATTTCCCTATGATTTACAAATACATATATGGTCATATGTAGAGAATTGCTCACATAAAAATTACTATAGTGATTTTTATATCGCATGAATGAAAGTTTCACGTTACTTACGTACTTACGAAAGGATGGGACGGAAATTGGCATACGAAAAATTTGTACTTTGGAATGATGAAGTTATTGATACAACAAAACAACAAACGTACATAGAACTTGAAGAGAGAGGTTCGCAGTTCGGAGATGGTGTCTATGAGGTTATTCGCCTATATAAAGGGAACTTTCATTTATTAGATCCGCACATAACGAGATTATATCGATCCATGGAAGAAGTAGAATTATCGCTCCCTTTCTCAAAAGCTGAGCTCATCACTTTACTTTACAAATTAATTGAACGAAACCATTTCCACGAAGATGGCACCATTTATTTGCAAGTATCTCGTGGTGTACAAGCTCGCACACATGTATTTTCATATGACAACCCTCCGACAATTTATGCCTATATTACAAAAAAAGAACGACCAGCTTTATGGATTGAATATGGTATACGCGCTATATCAGAACCCGATACTCGATGGCTACGCTGTGACATTAAATCATTAAATTTATTACCAAACGTACTAGCTGCTACGAAAGCTGAACGGAAAGGCTGTAAAGAGGCACTTCTCGTAAGGAACGGTATTGTAACGGAAGGAAGCCATTCCAACTTCTTTTTAATTAAAAACGGAACGCTTTACACACATCCAGCCAATCACCTTATTTTAAATGGCATTATTCGTCAATATGTCCTTTCTTTAGCGAATACTCTTCACATTCCTGTGCAGGAAGAACTTTTCAGCGTTCGTGACGTTTATCAAGCAGATGAATGCTTTTTTACAGGCACAACGATTGAAATTTTACCAATGACCCACCTTGATGGGACCGCGATTCAAGATGGGCAAGTTGGGCCTATCACCAAAAAACTGCAAAAATCTTTTAATCAAATCTTATTACAATCCAATATGGCATCTTCTTAAACACGAATAATTTCTGTCCTTTCATATTCAATATATGCATTTAAATGGAAATCAAGGTGTAATTTTATGCCTTGATTTTTTTCTTGTAATCTTTTTGTCATATTCAGATTCCTATATAAGTCTTGACAGTAATCGACATGCTCTTTAGAATTTTTAACAGTTGGTAAATATTTCTTCACTACATTACAGACAGAAAGGAATCGACAAATTATGAAAAAGTATCTTGCCGGTCTTGCGGCAGTGTCTGTAGCAGGAGGAGCAGCACCTACACTTGATAGTGTTCAAGCTGCACCTGAACAAAATACACAAAAAGCTGCTACAACTGTCCAAGCTTCTGCATCAAACAGCTCCTCTTATAAGGTAAACGCGAGCGTATTACATGTTCGTGCGGGATCAAGCACTTCTCACGACATCATCTCACGCGTTTATAACGGTCAATCACTAAACGTGATTGGCGAAGAAAACGGTTGGTTCAAAATTAACATTAATGGACAAACAGGCTTTGTTAGTGGCGAATTTGTATCAAAAAGTGGCGCAGCAAACAACAATGTAAGTACAGGTGGCAACAATAAAGTTACCGCTGATGTATTACGTGTACGTACAGCTCCTAACACATCTAGTTCTGTTTCTGGACGTGTATATGAAGGACAAACATTAAACGTAATTGGACAAGAAAATGGTTGGGTGAAAATTAACCATAATGGACAAGTAGGTTATGTAAGTGGCGAATTCGTATCTGGCGTTTCTTCTAATGCAGGTTCTTCAAACAACAATACGAATAATAACAACCAAGAAGTAAAACCAGCAAGCGGAAACTATACAGTAAATGTATCTTCCCTTCGCGTTCGTACAGGTCCTAGCACTTCTCATACAACTGTAGGTTCTGTCAAAAAAGGACAAGTAGTACAAGTTGTTGGCGAAGTTCAAGATTGGTTCAAAATCAATTACGCAGGACAAACTGCTTATGTAAGCAAAGACTACGTAACAAAAGGCGGTTCTAACGAAAACGTTACAGAAGGCAACAAACAAGAGCAAAACAATAATAATGGAACTATTCAAACTGGCGGTTCTTACGTAGTTAACGCTACGTCTTTACGTGTTCGTACAGGCCCTGCCGCTTACCATAGTGTAATTGGTGGCGTTTTAAATGGTACAACATTAAACGTAGTTGGATCTGAAAACGGTTGGTTTAAAGTAAATTACCAAGGAAAAACAGGCTTTGTTAGTAGCGAATTTGTAAAATTCGTTAAAGGTGGCACTACTACTCCTGAGCAACCAAAACAACCTGAAAAACCTAACCAAGGTGCAATTGGCGACTACTACATTAATGCTTCTGCACTAAATGTACGTAGCGGCGAAGGTACAAATTATAGAATCATAGGCGCACTTCCACAAGGACAGAAGGTTCAAGTAATCTCTGAAAACTCTGGATGGAGCAAAATTAACTACAACGGTCAAACTGGTTATATCGGAACACGTTACCTATCTAAAACACCAGTTGGAGGCGCAGTAGATAATAAGCCTAACAATAACCAAAATAACAATCAAAACAATAGCAATAATAATACAGGCAACAATAGCGGCGACAGTTCTTCCGTACTTGCATATGCAAAATCAATGCAAGGTGTACCGTACGTTTGGGGCGGAACTTCTGCTAACGGCGTAGACTGCAGTGGCTACATCTACCACGTATTTAAGAAATTTGGTCATAACATTAGCCGCCAAAGTGTTGCAGGATATTGGAGTAGCCTACCACAAACTTCAAGTCCACAACCTGGTGACTTAATTTATTTCCAAAACACTTATAAATCTGGTCCTTCTCACATGGGTATTTACCTTGGGGGCGGATCATTTATCCAAGCTGGAGATAAAGGTGTAGCAATCGCTTCATTAAGTAACTCTTATTGGAAGAGCCACTTCTTAGGATACACGAAAGCACCTTAATTAATAGTTTCAAAGCCTTCTAGTTTACTAGAAGGCTTTTTTGTACGATTTCAACACATTACTCCCTTTCCCCTACCTTCCCTCTATAAAAATAATGTATCCATTCTTCCATTTCATACACTTTATTCTGCAAAAACAATGCATAACGTTATCATAATGTATATATTTCCATAAAAAACATAACCTATTTCATGTCTATTTATTTTATATGTGTTTTTTTGAAGAATTTTCTTTTTATTTAAACTTTTCATTAGACGTTTGACCTCCGATGTCCATTATGATAAGTTACTTAAGATGTTATATTCGTAAACGTATAGACAACTGGTTTATACACTGTTTTTACTATGAGGAAGGAGCATACACTGCATGAATCTTTTATGGGGAATTGGCGGCGTGATTGGAGTATTAGCAATTGCTTTTCTACTATCTTCCAACCGCAAAGCTATTAATTGGCGCACAATTTTAATCGCGCTAGCATTACAAATGTCATTTTCATTTATCGTATTACGATGGGATGCTGGTAAAGCAGGTTTAAAACACGCTGCTGACGGTGTTCAAGGATTAATTAATTTTTCTTACGAGGGAATTAAGTTCGTTACTGGGGATTTAGTCAACGCAAAGGGACCTTGGGGATTTGTATTCTTTATTCAAGCACTACTTCCAATCGTATTTATTAGTTCATTAGTAGCAATCTTATATTATTTCGGTATTATGCAGAAATTTGTTAGCATCGTTGGTGGTGCATTAAGTAAACTTCTTGGAACTTCTAAAGCAGAAAGCCTAAACTCAGTAACGACTGTATTTTTAGGACAAACTGAAGCTCCAATTTTAATTAAACCTTACTTAGCACGCTTAACAAATAGTGAATTCTTCACTATTATGGTAAGCGGTATGACAGCTGTTGCTGGATCCGTTCTTGTCGGTTATGCAGCAATGGGTATTCCGTTAGAGCACTTATTAGCAGCTGCAATTATGGCGGCTCCATCGAGCTTATTAATTGCGAAACTAATCATGCCAGAGACAGAAAAAGTAGATAATAACGTTGAACTTTCTACAGAACGTGAAGACGCAAATGTTATTGATGCAGCTGCACGCGGCGCATCTGAAGGTATGCAACTTGTTATTAACGTAGCAGCAATGTTAATGGCTTTCATCGCATTAATCGCTTTATTAAATGGATTATTAGGATGGGTTGGTTCTCTGTTCGATATTAAACTTAGTCTTGATTTAATCTTTGGTTACTTATTATCACCATTCGCAATCTTAATCGGGGTTTCTCCTGGTGAAGCGATACAAGCAGCAAGCTTTATCGGTCAAAAACTTGCAATCAACGAATTCGTTGCATACGCAAACTTAGGACCACACATGGCAGAGTTCTCTGACAAAACAAATCTAATTTTAACATTTGCAATCTGTGGATTTGCAAACTTCTCTTCTATCGCAATTCAATTGGGTGTAACAGGAACGTTAGCTCCTACTCGCCGTAAACAAATTGCACAATTAGGGATTAAAGCAGTTATCGCTGGTACATTAGCGAACTTCTTAAACGCAGCAGTTGCAGGTATGATGTTCCTATAAACTTATATAGAGTCTTCTCTTTCTACAAGAGGAGACTTTTTTCATGCAATCCAAACGTCTTTTATGTATCTATTAATCAATTTATCCTAAATATAAGCACATTATGATACAATAATGTTTAAGTCTTTTTATTTTTCTTATGAAAATAGAGATACTACTTGTTGTTGCCCTTCAAAAGAGTTTAACGACATGGTCAATTTCTTAATAATTGCGCATACTACAAGTATCTATTGATGAAATAGCTTTAAGGAGGAAAGTTTTGTGAAAGATAAGTTCTATAAAATCCTCTCTATGTGGATTTTACAAATTGTATTTTATTTTACTACTGTATATGTGACGAAATATGAGCATGCTCTCATTTTTACAATAATATACGTAATCGTAAATGTACTATTCTTATTTTTAGCTGACAAAACAGCATTTATTTTCTTCATACTAGGAACCATTATTTCCGTATTTTATTTGTTCTATCAAGCATGGCTTCACTTATGGAGTACATCAGATCAATGGCAATATATGATTACCCACTTCCTGATGGCAGCTAACTTCTTCATTGTATATATAACAACTCACCTATTGAAAAAAGTGATTCATGAAAATAAAGCTTTAACTGAGCGTGTGAGAACATTGGAACAATATATTGGAGAATCCAAATTACTAACAAGACAAGAATTCGAGAGACGCCAAGCGTTATTAACGACTGCAATGAATCGTCGTAATGAAACAGGCATTATTGTTTACTTTGATTTCACTTCCTTTAGTAAATATACAAAGGAAAGTGTTATGGACCGTGTAGCTTCTTTATTAGTTGAAACGGTAAGGAATGATTTTGACCTTGCTGCTGAATATGATAATAATACGCTAGTTATTTTATTACAAAACACAAATGAAGCTGGTGCTGACATTGTAATGAACCGCCTAAAACCAAAAATGGAGCAATGGCTTGCTGCTGAAGCAATCAAAGATATAAAAATTTCACGCGAGCAAATTGGAAACAAAGGACAGACACTGTTATGATGACTCTCGTTATACTTCTTTTATTCCTTCTGTTTTGCGTACTCATTTTTTGGATTAGTATCACATTTTCAATTAAATATGTACTTATTTTTACGGCCTTTCTATTCTCTGGCTTACTCGTTTACTACTCTTTCTTAACAATCGCGGGCTTAATTCACCGAAATAGTAAACGAAAATATCGTACGCTAGAACATTATCCGAGCGTCGATATTTTCATACCTGCCCATAATGAAGGCGTCGTTATTAAAGATACTTTAGAGGCGATGGCAAAGATTGAATATCCAGGAAAGCTAACTATTTATTTATTAAATGATAACTCTCAAGATGAAACACCTGAAATCGGAGATGATTTCGACAAAGCTTATGCTCATATTCGTCATATTCGTGTTCCTCCCGGTGAACCGAAGGGTAAATCACGTGTACTAAACTATGGGCTTAGTATTTCAGATGGTGAGTACTTCTGTGTTTACGATGCAGATAACCAACCTGAACCACACGCACTGCGAATGCTTGTAGAACACGCTGAAACAACTGAAGATGCTGTTGGAGCTGTTGGACACGTTCGTACAGTAAACGAAAAAAGAAACTGGTTAACGCGAATGATTTCGCTAGAATTCCAAATCTTCCAGCTCCTTATGCAATCTGGACGCTGGTTACTATTCCAAACGGGCTCGCTGACAGGAACAAACATGCTTCTTCGTCGCTCCGCACTAGAAGAGCTTGGTGGCTATGACCCTTACGCAATTGCAGAAGATGCTGAATTAACATTACGAATTACACAAAAAGGTTATCTCTTACCAATCGTCCCAGAATCAGTTACTTGGGAACAAGAACCAGAGCATTTAAAAATTCTTATTAAACAACGTACACGTTGGCTCCAGGGAAATTTATATATTTTAGAAAAAATGTTCTCATCATTAAGTTTCTTTAAAGGAAAGCTGCTTGTTCATTCCTTACAACAAGTTCTAGTGTATGTTGTATTTTGGCTATTCCTAATCATTTCGAACGTTTGGTTTGTAATTGGGCTACTCGGGATATTCCAAATTCAATATAGCATTCCGCTACTATTTATGTGGTATGTCGCATATATTACATATGTTTCTCAATTATTTAGTGCCCAGAGTGTCGAACGAACCTTTACACCGACTAATATTTTTATTAGCGTTATTATGTACTTTACGTACGCACAGCTCTTTACGTACTTATTTATTCGTAGCTTAATCTTATACTTACGTGCAAAGAGCAAGAAACAAGTCATTGGCTGGGATAAAACAGTTCGATTCAAAAAAGATAAATAATAAAAATAAGCACAGAGCGCCGTATGCTCTGTGCTTATTTATTGCCGTATAAATTATATATCAGACAATACCCCTTAGCTGAAAGTAATTTCACGTCCATCCCCCAACGAACGATCGACCTTCATTTATATACGAAAAAGTGATTGCTATTTTTGTAGAACCAATTGCTTCTCTTGCTGTTCTTTGCGCGTTTCAGTCTTAGGTTCCGTGCTTTCTTGGACACTACGATGTGCCACACGTTTCAAACAAATATGCTTCCACTTTCTTTCGTAACGTTTCATTATTCTAGATGTCCCCCTTGAATGCGCTTTAAAACTATTTGAAATCGCTTACAGGAAATAATATAGCACATATATATAAACGTGACAACACATTTCCGACAATTTTTTGTCAAAAATATGAATAGAATTCGCAAGGGATCGAATATTGTCGAAACCTATCGTTTTTTCTTCGTATAAAAGGCATACTACTTATATGGTAAAGTATTTTATTTCCCCTACCCGCATTTCAAATTCCTTCTATATAAAGTGAAACTTTCATTAGCCATCACCAATCAGGCTTTTACAAGCAGCTCGATTTATTTGCGTTTGCTGAATTTTGAGGTGGGGTTCTTACTGCTCAGCAAATAGAGGGATAAAAAAAGAGCTGATATGAAATCAGCTCTTTTCCTTCTATTATTAATGACGCTTCATACGTCCTTCTTTTTGTAACTCTTTAAATAATGCTGCCATCATAAAGAAAATAACAAAGACGAACGGGAATGCTGCAATGATAGCTGCCGTTTGTAATGCTTCTAATCCGCCAATATATAATAGCGTAGAAGCTATCGCGGCTAGAACGATACCCCAAATCATTTTAATACGATTTGGTGGGTTTAAACTACCATGTGTCGTTAACATCCCTAAAACGAATGTTGCAGAGTCTGCAGATGTAATAAAGAATGTTGCAATAAGTAAAATACCTAAAACTGATAAAGCTGATCCAAAGCTGCCCATCTGATCGAACATAGCGAATAATCCTACTTCTGTTCCCATCTCTTTCACTTTTTCGAAGATATGTGCATCACCAAACAGCTCCATATGAATACCTGTTCCGCCGAAAACGGAGAACCACAGTGCACCAATTACGGTCGGTACGAGTAACACACCGATAACAAACTCACGAATTGTACGGCCTCGTGAAACACGAGCAATAAACGTACCTACGAATGGTGACCATGCAATCCACCATGCCCAATAGAAAATTGTCCACGATTGAATCCATTGGTTTCCACCTTCGTCTAATGGACTTAAACGGAAGCTCATGCTTGGTAATTCCTGAATATAAGAACCGATTGTTGAAGTGAAGTAATTCATAATAAAGTTTGTTGGACCCGCAAATAATACAATGATCATAAGTGCAAACGCAAAAATAATATTCGTATTACTTAAATATTTAATTCCCTTATCAAGACCTGTTTGTGCAGATAACATGAAAAGAACCGTTACGATTGCAATAATAACTAACTGTGTCGTTAATGAGTTCGGGATAGATGTTAAATAACTAACACCACCCGCAATTTGTTTTGCACCGAGACCTAATGACGTTGCAACACCAAACACAGTTGCAAAAACAGCTAACACATCAAATGAATGAGCAATACGCCCGTGTTCCCCGCCCTTAAATAACGGACCTACTGTCGCACTAATCGTACTTGCTTTTCCTTTTCTAAAGGTAAAGTAAGCAATACATAACGCTACAAACGCATATAGTCCCCAAGGATGTAATCCCCAATGGAAAAATGAAAAACGCAGTGCAAGACGCGCACTTTCCTCAGTTGCACCTTCTCCAAACGGAGGTGCGTATAAATGGTTTAATGGTTCGGCAACGCCCCAGAAAACTAACCCGATACCCATACCAGCACTAAATAGCATAGCAAACCATGTCATATAACTATAATCAGGTTCGTCATCATCTTTACCTAAACGAATAGAACCGTATTTCGAAACAATTAAAAAGATAGACACACCTAAAATAATAGAAACGGAAATAATATAAAACCAGCCGAACTTACTAACTAATGCAGTTTGAATTGCGGTTGTTACATTTCCTAAACTACCTTTTCCAATAATAGATTCGGGAATAATCCCCCAAATTGTAAATGCAATACATAATGTTAATGAAACGATGAATGTTTTTGTCAGTTTCCTCATCAAATCCCCCTTCGTAGGTTTCGCTTTTGTAAATAACATAAATTCCGATATGTAAAATCGGATAGAAAACTATAATTTTGCGGTGATTTTCTTACTTTCACCTTCACCAATTCGAATTCTTATGGACAGCCTTACCTTTCGTATAACCTTTTCACTCTGCAAGAGCTACAAGTTAGAAATACTGCTGTCAAATTGTGTGAGAAAAACGCGGATAGGAATGTATTTTCCTAAAAAAGGATATGTTACATATGTAAAAAAGGGCAAATTTCTTCCTTGCAACCCTTTCGTTTTGTAACAATTATGCGGTTTTTTTGCTAGTATATAGCACGTGTTTATAGCTTCACAAACAAAATGTTTATGTTTATATAACTATATTACCCATAAAACGGTAAAATACTCAAGGAATGTAATCGTTTAGTAAACATCATGTAACATCACTGTAACATTTTTATTTACGTCGAAAAAAACATGTTGTATTAAATATTTTGAATATAACTAGAAACCTATGATTCATATAGAATGAAAAACGCTTTCTTATATTTTTTGTTATATTACAGGATATTAACGACTTATTACGAATGGTTTGTAATTGTGTGTTTTCCCCAAATCCGAAAAAATCTGTTGCTATAATGAGGACACGAAAACAAACGCAATGGAGGCTATCATGAAAAAATTAATTGGTATAGCAACAGCAGCAGTTTTTGGTCTTGGGATTTTCACATCATCTGCTAATGCAGAAACTGTTGTAACAACAGATGTACTAAACGTACGCGAAAACCCTACTACGGAATCAAAAGTTGTCGGTAAATTACTAAACGGTAATAAAATAGATGTACAAAATACAGAGAACGGATGGTCAAAAGTTACTTTAGACGGTAAAGACGCATTCGTAAGTGCAGAGTTCACAAAAAGCATCTACTACGTAACAGCTAACGTATTAAACGTACGTGCTGAAGCGAACACAAACTCAGAGGTTCTTGGAAAGTTGAAGAAAGACGATGTAATCGAAACAACGAACCAAGTACAAAATGAGTGGTTACAATTTGAATATAACGGGAAAACAGCTTATGTTCATGTTCCTTTCTTAACAGGTACAGCACCTGTAATTGAGAAACAAGAAACAACGGCTCCTGCTAAAGCTGAAGCACCAGCTAAGGCTCAAACACCTGTAGCACAAGCAAAACCAGCTGCTAAGCCTGCTGTAAAAGCTGCTGAAACTAGCGAACCATCTGGTGGTCGTGAGTTAACAGTTGTAGCTACAGCATATACAGCTCACCCGAGCGAAAACGGTGGCACATATGGCGGCCGTGTATTAACTGCAATGGGTCATGATTTAACTGCGAATCCAAACATGAAAATGATCGCTGTTGACCCGAAAGTAATCCCATTAGGATCTAAAGTATGGGTAGAAGGTTACGGAGAAGCTATCGCTGGAGATACTGGTGGTGCAATTAAAGGTAACCGTATCGATATCTTACTTGGATCAGATAGCGCTGCTCAAAAATGGGGACGCAAAACTGTTAAAGTGAAAATTTTAAAATAACCAATGACTGCTAAATTACAAGCCGGTTCTCTTTATTGAGAGCTGGCTTTTATTTATTTATAATACATATAAGGAGGCTATGCCCATGAATGTACAAGCAAAAGTAGACTGGATTGGTACGCCAAAACCGTACATATATAAAGATGAAGTAACATATAACGCTACTTCTATTGATTTCTCACTCGCTGGCGATGATAACCGCTATAAGTTAATTGTGCTCAAGTCTGAAAACAATACACATTACAAAATTGTGCAATATGGAGTAAAACCAGGCTCTCAAAAGCCATTTCCTATCGATATTCCATTTGAACAAAACATGTTACCAATTATAGAGCAGATATTACATGATCCATATGTACAAGAAATATTAAAGGAAACACACTCATAATTGTAAAAAAATATATCAACGATTTTTCAATTATATCTATCATAACTTACGATATATCAACGGTTCGACACGAAATATCGATTTAGCTACAAAAAAGAAGCTGTTCAAATATTGAACAGCTTCTCTCATATTAACGAGTTGGACCAGATACATCTTCTGATTTCAACGTATTATTTGCACCAAGAGAATGATACAACATCTTTCCATTTCCATTCACAGTTACAATATGTTCGTTATTAAAACTTTTGAACTTCACAGATCCATCACCGTAACGAATATGATACTCTTCATATGTCGTTACTTTATATTTCGTATCACTTTGACGCTCTACATTACGAACTTCCATCGTTAATAAGTCTTCTGTAATTCCTTTTTTGTGTAAATACTGTATATAATCACGGTCTTCCTTATACGATTTCCCGCTCTTATCATAATTCTTTTCAATTAAACTAAAATCATTTAATGAAATTGCACGTACGTTATCATAAATATGATTTCTTACAAATTCGCCCACCGCTGAACTTGATGTTTCTTTCGGGAATTTTAAGTAATACGTGCTTTGGTCTCCAATTTTAACACTTTCAGATTTCATCACACCAAAATCAGTAGTTTTCTCTAAATGTACTTCTACTGTTTCATCTGTGGATACAGGGCCAAGCTTATAACTTCCATAATTTAATTTTCCACGTTTTTTCCCATTCACAAATACAGTTGCATCACTTTCATCAGAAGAAATGCTTACATACTTACCTTCAAGCGATAAATCCACTTTCACCTTCTCGCTCTGTTCATCCGCTAAATCTACTTCTTTCTCTGTTTCTAATTCAGTCAGTTCTGTCTTCGCCGTTGCCTTTACAACATATGTACCTGGGAAGTATGGCCCCAACTCTTTCGAAGTTTTATCACTAGAAAGCTCTGTTTCTTTTTTGTCATTCACATGTATTTCTGCATTTTTTGCAGTTGTACTAATGCTCATATAATAAGATTTCATGCTAAACTTATACTTTGGATATAAGAACCACTCTTTTCCCTCTTCTACTATTTCCCCGTCCTTAAATGAAGATTTATCTTTAGTTAACTTTTGATCTACTGTCTCTTTCTGTAAATAAGACAGTAATTGTTTGTTGTAAGAAGGATTCTCTTTTAAATAACGCATGTACGCTTTAATATCCTCTGTCTTAATCTTTAAGCTTGAATCATTCGCTTTTACAAACTCATCAATTGCATTAATATCTTTCTTTTGGAATGCTTCAATCATTACATTTACTTGCTTTTCTTTTGAAAACTTATATGCTCCAAATTTATATGCCCCAAATAATAATGCAGCAATAACAGCAAAACCAATGATCAAAAATAAATTTTTCTTACTTTTCACTGATTTTGTCTCGCTTTGTAATTCTGTATATGAAGCAGCAGTGTTATCAACGATTACTTCTACTTTACTCCCACACTCCGGACAAAAGTTCAAATGGTCTGCAACGTTCTTTTTACATGTTCCACAAAACTTCAACGTGCTCTCCTCCTATTTTTTAGCTAATTTCATTCCAGCAAATGCCGCTACATATGTCACAATCAAGCTAAACAAAGTTAAATATATAAATGAATTTTGCATAGATAATACCGTTCCACTTGTTCCAAATAAACCTGTTACCGTTCCTGAAACATTAATTTGGAACTTAGAAATCATATTCATTACAATCATCATAATTGTGTAAGAACCACTACATACCGCTAATGTAATATATATATTGGCGGTCGGTAATTTAGCTAACTTTCTTCCCGCTCTAAACATAAAGAACAATGGAATAATAAGCAGTAATAAACCATAATGGAATACGTTATTCACTTTATCAAATTCTGCAAGGCTTTCCTCATTTGCTCCTTTTGAAATCAATATCTCTCTAAGCTCTACGCCATTTACAGAGACGCCTGATATAAATGAAAACGATAGCGTGCTCTCATATGTATTTGATTTCTTACCAATTCTAGTGAATTCTTTACTAAGTGCTGGACTTGATACTTCTAACGGCGCAAAATGAGCCATACTCCATAATTGAGGTGTTAACTCTAATGCTAATAATGTACTTTCAGATTTTAAAGTTGTTATTTCTTTTAATGGTTCAATACCGTCTTCCTTACTTACTAACGCCATAATACAAACCGCTACCGCTGTTACTAAAAGTCCTTTTATCATAGCTGAAACACCGTAATACACAGACGCTCCATATGGCATTAACTCTTGAAATGCTACTGCCATATTGTTTTTGCTTGTATGAGCAATAAATCCTAATAAGGTAAATAATGTCCCACATACAAAACCACTCAATAAACTCTTAATCGCTGAATAGCCAACCGTAATCTTACCTGCTTCTGAGAATGGAATTGCAAAAGATTGTGATGCTATAAAACTTATAATGAATAAAAAGACGCCATAAATAATACCAACTGTTGCTGCCATAAAGATTTGATCTTTAATCGTTTTCGCAACATGCTGTTTCCCTAACCAAATTCCTGTACCAGCGAAAATAATAAATGGAATGATTAATAATAATGTAAATGGAGTATGCCAAGATAAAGAAAATATCAACCCACTATCATCGTTAGCTGTAAAACCAAGTAAATGGTAACTTAACATCGTAGAAGTTGCACTCGAATAAAAACTTGGCAACATTTCTAATTCTTTCGCAAATTTGCTAAACATCTCACTTAACATAGAAGCAAATAATAAACTACCAATCCAACCAGCAATTAACATGAGAATACTTGCAACAGCCCCACCAATAAAACCTTTTTGTAAAACGGCTTTATCTGCTTTAAATTCAACTTTAGGAGCACCATCCATTGTAGGCAATTTTACAGATTGTTCTTTTTTCTTCACAACAGATAAAGAATACCCGCACTTTTGACAATATAAATTTTTTTGAGCATTTTCACTGCCACAACCTTTGCAGTATTTTGCAGTATCTTTTTCTAATGTTACTGCATCTATAGCTCCTGCAATCTCCATACTACCTTCATTTGGGCAATAATTTACTTCTTCACCATGTTGTTTTCCACATGTGCGACAATACATTTAATTCACTCCCCACTTTGCTTAATTCCACAAACTGGACAGTAAGTAGAGTTTTTATCGATATGCTCATTACATGAAATACAATTTACCGTTTCACCTTCATTTTCTACTGCTAACATCGGGTTAGGTTTTCCACACGAACCACAAAACTTATCATTTATTGATAAAGGTCCACCACATTCACATGTAGCTTTTTCACCTTGTTGTTTTTGCAATTCAACAATGCGCTTTCTTGCTTGATAAATAGCTACATCAAATTCTTGAACTGGAGCAATCATTTCTTTTAAGCTCGCTTCATTTACTCCACTTCCTCTTAATTGAACATACACTTGCTGCCCAACCTCTAATAGAACCTCTGCTTTTTTCTGCATTTGCACTTGCATTCCCTTTTTCAATTGAGCAATTTCTTGTGCAACTTGCAACTTCATTTTCCCTTGTTCTATTCCTTCTTGTAACTTATTCATTCCACTACCTAACTTCGTCTGTAAATCTGACAAATTATTTCTCCTCCTATACGTATATATTAATATACAAAATTAACATTTTATATATTACCATGATTTTCAAGTTATGTAATCCAAATTTCATTTTTTCTGTTTTGAGCATTTTTTGTTTATAATGGTAAAGGAAAGAAATATGTGTACGGAGGAATATTATGCTGCAACACTCAATTACGAAAGATGAAATTATGATGATTGCGAATGAGTTCGTTCAAGGACTAGATCCGCAGCAAACAGCTGATCAGGAACATGTCGCTACAGCTCGGCACCTATATCGTAGTGGTGTTGTCTACAACGTTGACTTTGATGGTTATACACTATCAGGAACTGTAGATGCGGAAGGCAACGTATATAGCGTTCATATTCCGATTCGTAATGTCGCTGAAAGTTATTGTGATTGCTTCGCACCAACACAATGTGAGCATATGCTCGCTGTATTACTATCTGCAGCGTCTAGTTTCGGGCAAGTAGGAGATGTATTAACTTTATTTAAAAATAATACGAAACCTTCCCTTCCTCCTATTAGAACTGCAAGACAAGTATTGCAATCATCAGCTTTTGAAGAAACGGATTATAAAAGTTGGGAATCATATTTTGAAAAAGAATATGATTCATTTAAAAAAGAACAAGCTCGCCTTACTTATAAACAAATGTATTTTCTTATGAGTATCTTTACAGATTTCTATACGAAGCTTGAGCGGAAAGCTCCGCGCGTCATCGCCATACATGAATTATTCAGGTTACATGCAGCAATTTACTGCTTTCAAAAATTATTAGAAGAAATTCAGGCATTCGAAGCAAACAAAACGTATTCTTATCACCAACCTGTTAATGTCGTTCGCCTATTTGTAGATAAAGTGGAATCCATCGTTCGGGACTTACAATCAGAAGCGATTCCTTCAGAGTCTGAAATAATTTTGCAAGAAACAGCTCGTCTCGTTCATGAAGTATTCTTCTCTACCGATGCTTATACGCAAGAGCGATTTTTCATTTATCGTCACATATGGAGTGAACTTTTAAACAATAAAGAGAACATACAAGAGGAAGAAAAACGAATCGATACGAAAATCAATCCACTATCCAAAGCATTAGCGTCTTCTCATCTTCTCTTTTTAAATGATGAAGATGTACTAGCGATGGACTTACTAAAGAAACAACCTGCTTCTGTTGTGAGTCTATACTTCTATTGGTTAGAAGAACTATTAAGTGCCATGCAATGGGATCGTGCAAAAAACTGGCTTTCCTTTACGTATAAACAAGTAAAGAAAACGATCCAAGATCACGAAAATACGACTTTCATAAAAGATATCGTTCGGCTATTTGTAATCATGTATGAAACATACGCAACACATACAAATGAACAAGCTGGTTTTGAAATGATTTTACAAGAACTATTACCGTATAGTTTCACAAACTACGAACAGTACGTACTCGCGAAAAAACAGTATCGCACATGGGCAGAGCTTCATCTCTTATATGGATTTGAGGCAATCGAACTGTTGAAAGAGCCACTGAAAGATATTGAAAAAGAAGCGCCAGAAGTGGCACTTCCTCTTTACCATCTTGCTGCTGTAGAGGCGATTGAAGAACGAAATCGTAAATCATATAAACGTGCAGTTCGTTACTTAAAGAAATTACGTACATTATATAAACGATTAAAACGCACCGATGAATGGGATGCTTTCATTATTCACATCGCCAATCTCCATTCACGTCTGCGTGCACTACAAGAGGAATTACGGAAAGGAAAATTAATCGATGATCAATCAAACTGAAGTAACAATTAGGCTCCAGCATGTTAGTCAAGGTTGGTTCCTTTGGGGAGAAAATGACAGCGGTACTCCATTATCCGTAACAAGTTGGAAACGAAATGCATTCACATGGCACTCCACTTCTTTCTACGGTACGTTTCTAAAAGAAGCAACCTTCGAAGGAAAACAAGGTGTGCTGCTAACAAATGCACAAGCCTTTGAATACATTGCAAACAAACCGATGAATTCCTTTGCACATATTCAAATAAACGGCACGATTACAGCACTTACGAAAGATGCAAATGAACTATGGGATGCCTTTACGAGTGGTAGTTTCGTACCAGATATGAATCATTGGCCTAAACAACCATCTTGGAAAGTTCAAAATACACCAATTGAAGATGACACATTAGCATCGCTTTTCTCAGCAGCAGTAAATGAAAGCATATTACAAGACAACCGCTCAAATGACGGCTGGGAAGATGCTAAAAGACTATATGAACATTATGACTTTACGAAAAGACAACTGGAAACAGCACTACATGAAGAAGATTGGCTTCGGAAAATTGGTTATATTGAAGATGATCTTCCGTTTACAATCGGACTAAGACTACAAGAACCACAAGAAGAATTTGAAATGTGGAAGCTTGAAACAATTGTGACACCAAAGCGCGGGGCGCATCGCATATATGTATATGAAAACATCGATTCCTTACCGAAAAGATGGCACGATTACGAAGAACGGATTACAGAAACACAAGAAGGTTTTAGTAAACTCATACCGTGGTTAAAAGAAGGAGATACGTTCCGAAATGAACTCTTTGAAACAGAAGCGTGGAACTTCTTAACAGAAGCAAGCGACGAGTTACTTGCAGCCGGTATTACAATTTTACTACCATCATGGTGGCAAAATTTAAAAGCAACAAAACCAAAATTACGTGTCCAGCTGAAGCAAAATACAGCACAAACACAATCGTTCTTCGGTATGAATACGCTCGTTAATTTTGATTGGCGCATTTCGACGAACGGCATTGATTTATCAGAAAGCGAATTTTTCGAACTCGTTGAACAAAATAAACGTCTATTCAATATAAACGGTCAATGGATGCGACTAGATCCAGCCTTTATCGAAGAAGTAAGGAAACTCATGAACCGTGCCGATAAATACGGACTAGAGATGAAAGATGTCCTGCAGCAACATTTATCAAATACGGCTGAAACAGAAATTGTAGAAGATGATAGTCCGTTTACTGATATTGAAATCGAACTAGATGGATATTATGAGGAACTATTCCAAAAGCTGCTTCATATTGGAGATATTCCAAAAGTAGATGTCCCTACTTCACTAAACGCAACACTTCGTCCGTATCAACAACACGGCATTGAATGGTTATTATATTTACGAAAACTTGGATTTGGAGCATTGCTAGCTGACGATATGGGACTCGGGAAAAGTATTCAAACAATCTCTTACTTACTATATATAAAAGAAAACAATCTCAAAACAGGCCCTGCATTAATCGTAGCGCCGACATCTGTTCTTGGAAATTGGCAAAAAGAATTTGAGCGTTTCGCACCGAATTTACGTGTTCAATTACATTATGGAAGTAATAGAGATAAGGGCAATTCTTTTGAAGATTTCCTTCAATCGGCAGATGTTGTATTAACATCTTATGCATTGGCTCAACTCGATGAGGAAGAACTAACTTCATTATGCTGGGATGCTGTTATTTTGGATGAAGCACAAAATATTAAGAACCCACATACGAAACAGTCGAAAGCAGTACGAAACTTGCAAGCAAATCACAAAATCGCTTTAACTGGTACACCGATGGAAAATCGCCTCGCTGAACTTTGGTCCATTTTCGACTTTATTAATCATGGATATCTCGGAAGCTTAGGGCAATTCCAACGCCGCTTCGTCACACCAATTGAAAAGGATCGTGATGAAGGAAAAATCCAGCAAGTTCAACGGTTTATCTCACCATTTTTACTGCGCCGAACGAAGAAAGATCAAACAGTCGCATTAAATTTACCAGATAAACAAGAACAAAAAGCTTACTGTCCTCTTACTGGTGAACAAGCTTCCTTATATGAACAACTTGTTCAAGATACACTGCAAAATGTCGAAGGATTAAGTGGAATTGAAAGACGCGGCTTTATATTACTTATGCTGAACAAGCTAAAACAAATTTGTAATCATCCAGCTCTTTATTTAAAAGAAGAAGAGCCACAAAATGTCGTTGAACGCTCTATGAAAACAAAAACGTTGATGGAGCTCATAGAAAATATAAAAGATCAAAATGAAAGTTGCCTCATCTTCACTCAATATATCGGCATGGGGAACATGCTAAAACGTGTGCTAGAAGAAAAATTCGGCCAGCGTGTCCTCTTCTTAAACGGTAGTGTACCGAAAAAAGATCGCGACAAGATGATTGAGGAGTTCCAAAACGGAACGTATGATATTTTCATCTTATCCTTAAAAGCTGGCGGAACAGGATTAAACTTAACCGCTGCCAACCATGTCATTCACTACGATCGTTGGTGGAATCCAGCTGTGGAAAATCAAGCAACAGACCGCGCATATCGCATTGGTCAAAAACGATTTGTTCATGTTCACAAACTCATTACAACAGGAACATTAGAAGAAAAAATTGATGAAATGCTAGAAAGAAAACAATCTCTAAACAATGCTGTCATCACAAGCGATAGTTGGATGACTGAACTATCAACAGACGAACTAAAAGAATTACTTGGTGTATAAAGTGAAACTTGAATCAGGCCAGTTAAGTGGAGTTTTACTACCCGCAAAAAAAGCGCTAATCTCAAAATGAGATTAGCGCTTTTTTCTATTCCAAAACCAATTACTTATTATAATCCCCGTTAACCCGCCGCACGTATCAAGCAATGAATCTTGCCACATTGGTGTACGGTCTCCCGTAAACCATTGGTGAATTTCATCAAATGTTGCATAACCGGCAACGAAAAGAAGGGCATATATAAAACATCTTTTCCTCGAATAACCTGATCGATGAAAAGCGTAATAAATCAATGAACCTAGCATAAAGAACACCATAAAATGAGCACCTTTACGAAGGAAAAACTCAATAAATCCGCCTACCCCTTTATTCGCAATACTAACAGGGGTTCCTCCACCATAATCAATAGATACCCATGAAAAATGCTCTTTCACAAATTCAACATTTACATATTGTTCAATATCTGAACGCATATCCTGCTTTTTATATGGTTGTGCCGAAGAATAGAAAATCAGCCCCATCCATAGTAATACAGGAATCCAAAATAACCATTTACGATTCATTATCCAGAATTCTCCTCTCTTAATCTTTTAAGGGTACCAAAAAAAAGAAAAAATTTCACGCCAAAACATGACATTTGTACCCTATTTATAAAGTGAAAGGAGGTGATACACATGGCAATTGAAACAATCGTAATGGATTTAACTTTACGTCTTGTCTTAAACAACGGATTAGATAAGAACGGCAAAACAGTTTTCAAGAGCAAACAATTTAAACGTGTTAAAACAAATGCGAGCTTAGATCAAGTACACAACGTAGCTCATGCTCTAGCTTCCTTACAAGCATCACCGCTTCACGCTGTACAACTTGTAAGCACATCAGATCTTTCTAAACTATAAAGTAAAACTCGGATCAGTGGGGATTTTATTCATCCCCGCTGATTATTAGCCCGCAATTTAACCGGCAGACCCAAATCCCGTAAATAGCGGGATAAATACAAAGGAGGGAATAACACATGCAAGTACTAGAGTTGATTTTCGCGAAGGAAGATGGAAAAACAGTCGTTTTTTCTATCGATACGCCCATCACACCAATCGATGCACAAGTCGTAAATCAAGTAATGGATACAATCCTTGCCTCATCTGTATTTTCATCCATTGATGAAAATACAAGAAAAAAGGGAGCTCGCCTTGTAGAAAAAAATGTATCTGAAGTTCCAATTACTCTATAAAATTAAAAAGACGAATCTGCATCATTTTGCAGATTCGTCTTTTTTCTTCGGCATTTCAATCGGAATAAAAATCTTTGAGAAACCGACGCATACGTACTTATAATGTTCTTCACCTATATCAAACTCAGTCGTATATGTTGAGAAGAATATATAATCATTTCGCTTCGTATAATGATCAATTAATAACCCAACTTGTGGCTCAACATACTTTTTCGCTAACTTTTTACCGGCCGATGCCAAGTCGCCAAGGAGACCCTCTTCATTCTCTTTTTGAACTTCATCTAGCTTCTTACTCACATCATTACGCTTCATAAACTGCTTCGCTGCCCATTCTGTATATTCGCCCTTACTCGGATTACTGTTTGCTAAATATACTAGGAGAACGACAACTAAAGCCATAATAATATACTTTTTCTTCATACTATATCACCGCCTACTCTTTTCTATTTTCATATATATGTACAAGCGATGCAAATTAGAAAGACTATCACCTATTGATTGTAAACGAATAGACAAAATTTACAATATGAAATAGAATATTAACAGTAAATTTACTTAATTTATATATAATTATATTCGGAATAAAAATTATAAGGGAGGATATAGAATTATGGATAATGAAAACAACATTTTTATTTCTAGTTCTACAATGATGCTTGAACCATGTAAACACCCTTATTACCGCACAAAAATTATCGACAGTAGCGGGAACCATCTTTACTCCTGTCAAACTGCTCTCCAACTTATACAGAAATCTTGTCTAACAAATATTCATTCTACTTATCAAGGGAGACGTAATGCCGTAAAAACAAAATTTAAATTCAAACAAAACGTTCCAATTCCGATCAATCATAGAGAATATATTTGTGCTTTCCCAACAGAATCTCCTGCTTCTCCAAATTGCATTTGGCTTTTCTTCAAACATGTTCATACAATAGAGTTTTTCAAAAAAGCTAAACAAGCTAAAATTCATTTTTCAAATGGAGCTACCGTAACGATACAAATTAGTCCCCATAAGTTGAGCCAGCAATTATGGAAAGCTGGATATGTATTATCCCAAATGAACATGCAAGATTCATCACCTTAATAACAAATAGAATGGAAGGTAGTATTTCCTTACCTTCCATTCTATTTTCTATTTTTATCCTTTTACACTATCCCGCATTTTCTCGATTGCTTGCCGATACATCCATCTTACTTGATAATATGTCATTTCCGTCTCTAAAGCGATTTCTCCCATCGTCTTCCCTACAAAAAAACGTTCAAAAATAATATACTTCTCCTTCTCGTCTAACACACTCATAAAATCCTTCACTCTTATTTCAACATCTTCAAAATGAAAGATATCCTCATACTCTCCTACACATACACACCTCTCCTGCACTGCGAACTCTTTCTTCAATCTCTCTAATATATAACCTCGCACCGTTACAACTGCATATGCGGGAAAACTCCCTTTCTCTGCATCATACCTTTCATACGCATACCAAAGACCAATTAAACCACATTGATAATACTCTTCATAATCTTTACGAATACCTAATTTCTTTATTTGATTTACAATCATACCTTCATACAAAACAACTGCCTCTTTAAAAGTCGCTGGCTTCACACAGTACCCGTTTCTAAAAGGTATACCTTTCTAGTATTCCGCGGTACCTTCACAATATAAAAATAAAGAAAAGATTTCATTGTGAGTAATTTTAAATACTACCGACGGAATTTGAAATTACACTAGATAGTATTTGAAATTTTGTTGGTGGTATTTGAAATAGGGGTAAAAATAAAAAAGGTGACTCTCTTGAAGAGTCACCTTTTTCTAAAAGAATAAATTATGCACCAAATTTTGGAGCTAGACCACTTAAACTAGTAAATCCAACTGAAAGAATAAAGAAAATAACAATTAAAATCGTTGCTTGTTTTTTACTTAATCCAGCCGTAATATGTAATCCTAATCCCATTACAACTAATGTCCAAATATTGAAAACTTCGAATGATGAAGCAGCACCATGAGCAACTGTACCTGGCTCAAATAAAGTTGCTAAACTTGTATAAGAAGTTTCAATATCTCCACCAAGAATCATTCTAATAATAAAGTTCACAATTGCACCTAAAATTGAAATTGTATATGTGTAGACATAAATAGATAATAATTTCATGTATGAAGTATCATTACTCATAAACATCATAATCACTTTATAAATAGCTGCCGCAATGAAGAACCAAATCGCAGTACCAAATAGCCCTCCAACAATACCTGCTCCTATTCCGAAGTAACCAACAACTTTAGCCGTTTCAGCATCAGGCACCTCACTCATTACATCAGGATGATTCATTACTTGATACATGCTAATCCCTGCAATTACAGCTGTTAATATAATGAAAAGGAAAAATGCCCCCCATACTGGACTTTTCGTCTTCATTCTCTCAAATTGCTCACCTGGAGAAGTAATCATTCCTAATAATGATGGCTTCTTCGCACCTACATCTTGCGTATTAATATTAGCTTCCATTATAACGCCTCCTTCTATTTATATAACCCGTTCTAACGGGCGGTTCACTTCCTCATATAGAGGCTACGAACCGCCCACTAGAACGGTAATGTGTAGTTCTACTACACTATTAATTACTCATAACGCAATGCTTCAATTGGATCTAATTTCGCAGCTTTATTTGCTGGAATTAATCCGAAAATAATACCGAGTGTCATCGAGAACAGTACGCCTCCAACGACAACTTCCCACGAAACGAGCGGTGGCCATTTTGCGAATGTAGAAACGATATATGCTCCGCCATACCCAAGACCAATTCCGATTAAACCACCTAAAAGTGTTAACATAACAGCTTCAATTAAAAACTGTAATAAAATTTTACTACGCGTTGCTCCAAGCGCTTTACGTATCCCAATTTCGCGCGTACGCTCCGTTACAGATACGAGCATGATATTCATAACACCAATACCACCAACGACTAATGAAATACCAGCGATACCACCGATAATCATCGTCATGATGCTAGTTACTTTAGAAACATTTTCTTGGAGTTCTTTTAAATTCACCAGTTCATATTTACCTGGGATTTCACTTGGCTTACGACTATTTAATACATCAACAGCTCGTTTCCCTGCTGCTTCTAAATTGTCTACATTTTTAGCTTGAATTGCGATATTTTGAATATCATCTGTCCCATATAAAACAGGCCATAACGTAAGAGGAATTAACGCTTCTTCCATTTCAAATCCCATAAATTCATTATCTGATGTATACACACCAATAATTTGCATTGGCTGTCCCTTCATCTCAATAATTTGTCCAACTGGGTTTACGTCCTTAAATAACGTTTCCTCTGTTTTTGTGCTAATCATCACAACGTTATTCGCGTGAGAAATATCTGATTCATTTAAGGAGCGGCCCTTTACAACCTTTACTTTATTAACCGCAAAATATTCATTATCAAGTCCAATAACATTCAGCCTTGCTTTTTTATCATTTACATCAAGTGTCTCTGTTGTCGAATTTGTTGTAATAACGTGTGAAACATCTTTCACTTGTTTTACTTCCAAAATATCCTCTTCCGTTAACTTCGGTATTTCAAATCCACCTATAGCAAATTCATCATTAATATCTGCTTTAAATTGAATTGGCATAAGGTTATTACCACCAGAACCTGCGAATTTTGATTTCAACATCGCTTCCCCGCCTTGCCCAATTGCAACGACAGTAATAATCGAACCTACCCCGATAATAATACCCAGCATCGTAAGAGCTGAACGCAGTTTATGAGCTAAAATAGAAGATAAGGCAATTTTTATACTATCTAGTAAACTCATACCGCACACCTTCTATCTTCTGTAACTTTCCCGTCTCGCAGTACAATGCGGCGGGAAGAATACGCTGCCACTTCCTCTTCATGCGTAACCATAACAATCGTCGTACCTTCTGCATTAAGCTTCGTGAAAATATTCATAACTTGCTCACCAGACTTCGTATCAAGTGCACCAGTCGGTTCATCGGCCATAATAAACGTTGGATTATTTGCAATCGCTCTTGCAATCGCTACACGCTGCTTCTGTCCACCTGATAACTCATTTGGTAAATGATGCACGCGATCTGCCAATCCAACTTTACCTAGCGCCTCCAAAGCACGCTTGCGACGCTCTGCTTTCTTCACGCCACCGTATACGAGCGGAAGCTCAACATTTTCCACTGCTGAAAGACGAGGCAGTAAATTAAAATGCTGGAATACAAAGCCAATATATTCATTACGAATTAAAGCAAGCTTTGACTCGTCTGCTGTTAAGATATTCACGTCATTCAGCATATATTCGCCTTCTGTTGGACGATCTAAACAACCGATAATATTCATAAGCGTCGACTTACCAGAGCCAGACGGTCCCATAATCGAAACGAACTCACCGCTCTGAATCGTTAAACTAATACCGTGCAAAATCGGCACTGCCAACTTTCCTTGATAATACGTTTTAGCAATATTATTTAACGTAATCATTTCTCTTTCACTTCCATTCCGTCATACACATCGTCGGAAGGATTTTTAACCACCTTTTGCCCCACTGTTACGCCTTCTACAACCTCTGTCCAGTCCCCATCAGTAGAACCTTTTTTCACATTTTGTTTACGAAGCTTACCTTTATCCTCAACATAAACAAATGCATCATCGCCTTTTGCTACAATGCTCTTACTTGGGACAGCAATCATCTTCTTATTCTCTAAGTTTACTTGCAGAGAAACGTGGTAACCTGGAGATAAACCGTCTTGGCTATCAAGACTTGCTTTATATGTATATTGAGACATATTTTGAGTTGCTTCACCCATGCCGCCAGCTTGCGCCATCTCTGCACTTGTTGGGAACTCACTTACCTCTGTAATCTTACCTGTCCACTTCTTCTTATTATTTGCTTTCGCCGTTACAGTGAATGTTTGATCTTTTTGAATTTGTGACTTCTGAAGCTCAGTTAACGTACCTTGAACTTGGAATGGATCTTTAGAAGCTACTTGTAAAAACGCTTTTCCTTGACCACCTAACGCTTGAGATGAGCTTTGTGCCGCATCTTTATCTAACTTTTGAACAACACCAGCGAAATTACTATAAATCGTAAGTTCTTTCTGCTTCTTACTTAACTCTTCTTTCTGCAACTTTCCTTTTTCTTTCTCAAGGTCAATTGTTTTTTGCCCTATCTCTAACTCGTTTACTTGCTCGTCCATCGGATCTGTTACTTCTTTCCCAGCTCCGCTATCTTTCGCCTTCTTAATTTCTTTCTTCAACGAATCAATCTTCTTTTTCCCTTGATCGTAACGCATATCCGCCATCTTCTGATCAAGCTCAGCTTGCTTCATTTGAAGATTAATCTCTTCATTATCATAAGAGAATAACTTCGTACCTTTTTCTACCTCTTGCCCTTCTTTTACCTCAATATCTTTCACTTTCCCTTTGGCCGGATCTGCATAGAAGCTTTCAATATTACCAGGCTTCACCTGACCAGAAATTAACTTCGTATTATTCAGCTTACGCTCTGTCACTTTCTCAAAACTTACAGCATCAGCATTTGTTGATGCACCCTTCTTCTTACCTTGCATAACAAAAATATTAATTGCCGCTACAATAACAATTAGTGCAATAACCCCAATAATAATCCATTTCTTCTTCTTGTTTGGAGTACGAACCGTATTTGGTAACATATTCTCGCTCCCTTTTATAACTTAATAGTTTAATATAAAAATTGTATAAAACTTTCTGAAAATAGATTACATATTATTACATTATTTTTACAAAGTTTTACACATCCATTTATATTGTAACAAAAATTCCAATGATTAGAAATATGACATTATATCTTTTAAGATAGATTTAAGGAAAGGAAAAAGGATAATTTAAATTGAATTTTCAAGTACTTTTTATATGAATGTAAGCCATCTTTTATTAATAAACTTCTTACCAAGATAAATTATTAAAATCATTTTTGTCATATATATTTGACATTTCATCTATTCAATTATAAAATGTCACATATAAATGACATTTTGGTACACGAGGTCTACAACCATCAATGGGAGGTTTATATTTGAATAACGTTAAACAATATCGAAAATCTGAAGGTCTATCGCAACTAGAGTTAGCTAAAAAAGTTAACGTGGCGAGACAGACAATAAATTTAATTGAAAACAATAAATATAATCCCTCTTTAGCCTTGTGTATCGAATTAGCAAAAGCACTAAAAACAGATTTAAATAGTCTATTTTGGGAGGGAGATTAAATGATGAAAATTGAATGGAAAGAAAGAGTTTATAATAGTTTTGTTGGAACACTAAGTGAGAGAGATGAATACCAAAAACAAGAAATCAATAAAGAGTTATCTGTAGCTGGAATTGGTTTGTGGTGGTTAAATATGTTGGTAATGCTTATTATGTTACTTGTTGATACTATGAACCACACAATATCTATAGGAACTATATTTATTTTTCTATCTAATATGATTTACGCTAATTATTTAGCCTTTAAATTCAAGAAAAAAGGTTTAAGTGATACTGAATGTGCAACAAAAGAAGAATATTTACAACACAAGAAAAAATTAAGAAAAGCTGGCTTAAAAGCAGGTGTGCTTTGGGGCTTTCAAATGTTTGTTTTTATGAATTATATCCTTCCCTATGTAGGTTCAGAGGAAATCTCTATTTCTTTATTTAAGGTTGTAATTTTCATCTGTGGCGGCGGATTTTTCGGTATAACCATGTATCTATTTGGTTTATGGAATCTAAAAAAATTATATTAATTAACAAAAATCATTTATATATTAAACTGCAATTTTTCATACTGTTTGTTTTTTCTAAATAAAAATATAAAAGCTATCCAATATAACAATTGGATAGCTTTTTCAAATAAAATATTATGCTACCTTAGAAGCTTTTCTCTCATGTCCCATTTGAACAATCAGTAAGAATATCGTTGCTAATATGCCGCCCGCTAACAGTAACATGAAGCAACCATCCCAGCCAGAACGATCAACAATGATACCAATTGCTGCGTTTGCTATGAAACTTCCTCCAACATAACCGAACAGACCACACATACCAACTGTCGTACCTACTGCAAATTTCGGTACTAATTCCATTGCACTTAAACCGATTAAGAACTGTGGTACATAAATTAAACAACCGATAATAGAAACTGCAACACTCACAACAATAATATTAGTTGCTTGCCAATAGACGATTGTTCCAACAACAACCCCAGCCATACTCATAACACATAATGGCATACGTTTTCCTTTGAATAATTTATCGCTTAAAAGGCCGACAATTAAAGAACTTGGAATCGCTGCCGTTTCAAATATTGAATACGCAAAATGCGCTTCTGTTTTTGTAAAACCTTTCACTGTTGTTAAGTAAATTGGTACCCAGTTAATAACACCGAAACGAATTAAGTAAACAAATGCATTCGCGATACATAAGAACCAAACAAATTTATTTTTCACTACATATTTCATTAAAATTTCTTTTGGTGACATTTTGTTAGCATTATCTACTTTTTCAAGTTCTTCATAGTCATTACGATATTCATCAATTGGTGGAAGACCCTCAGATTCTGGTGTATCCTTCGCATTAATCCATACTAGAACTGAAATTACCATAGCGATTATCGCTGGAAAAATAAATACGCCGCCTTGCCAATGGCTTTCACCGAAAATACCTACCCCAATCCCAATGAATGGTGGAACAAGTAGTGCACCAACGTTATGTGAAATATTCCAAAGACCTGTTTTCGTACCACGCTCTTTCTTTGAAAACCATTTCGTCATCACAATACTACAAGGTGGTGCTCCCATACCTTGTACAATACCGTTTAGAACAAGTAATGTTAAAATCATCCCAAAGGAAGATGCATAACCGAAACAAATATTAACAAGCCCAGATAAAAATAAACCTACTGCAATAAATCGTTGAGCAAATGCCTTATCCGATAAATTACCCATAAAGAATTTACTAAGTCCGTAAACAACAGCCATTACTGCACCTAATAATCCGATTTGTGTAGTGCTAAATCCGAACTCGTCTACTAAATACGTAGTAGATAAATTAAAGTTACTACGAACTAAATAATAAGCAGCATATCCAACTGAAATTCCGATTAACACACGAATACGTAGTAATCGATATACACGGTCGATCATATCCGCTGGCAATCTTTCAATTGCAGGTGCTGGCTTGAGCCATTTAAACATATATTTCCGTCTCCTTTTCTCACTTCAGAGAGAGACGCTGTCTATTCCATATCTCGATTATTCCGCTATTTGATATATTTTGGTTCGTCCTTCTAACCGGCTGTCCTTCTATTTCTTTCTCATTCTTCGCAAACATCGTTGGTACGCCAAACGACACTTTTTCTAAAATATGCCCCGCTTCTTCTGATAAACAATAATCAATAAATAAATCCGCAATAATACCACTCGGTGCACGTTTTAGTTTCGAAATCGCATTAACAGATAACCCTGTTTGCTCAGGTTCGTTACTTAAAATCGGAAAGCCTTGTTTTTGAAGCATTCTCTGATCTCCCATAAAGTTGATGCCTATCATATATTCACCGCTCGCAACAAGTTCTGCTGGGATGTAACCATTCACTGTTACTTCTCCAACTTGTTCTGCCAGATTCTTCACATATCCCTTCGCTTCCTCTTCACCTAACGTATCAATCAGTGATTGGAAAAACGTATATGCTGTACCTGAAACATTTGGATCGGGCATGACAATCTTTCCTTTATATACTGGATTCAATAAATCTTTCCATCTTAACGGATACGAGAGACCGAGCGGCGCTATTTCCTCGTTCCACCGCTCTTTATTAATCGCAATTGCCAGCTTCTCCACTTCATAACCATACCAATAACCATCTTTATCTTTAACAGTTTTTGAAATACGATTTGCATGTTGGCTTATCACAGGAATAGAAAGATTTTTCTGCTTCATCATTTGATGCGCATCTACTGTACCGCCAATAATAATATCCGCCTTCGGATTTCCAGCTTCTTCTTCCACTCTACGAAGAAGTTCTTCTGTTGAAAGACGAATAAATTCATACGTACATCCGCGCGGCTTACAAAATGATGAAAGTAACGCTTCACCAACTTCCTCACGAGCCGCTACATACGCAACAATATGACGATCATCCAAAATAGGGAGACCATTTTTACTATATTTAATAGAGGTTGTATCTCGAGAGCAACTAGACATCGCTCCTCCAATTACTAGCAAAAAGAAGAAAAAGGCTATCTTTCTCATGACGCATTCTCCTTTACGAATAACTCTGCTAGAGAGCCTTTCATATACATGACATTTCCGTTATTATCACCGAGATATTGCACAACAAAGTACGATGGATACACAGAAATCGTAAGAATATCTTCACGATCATTCTTTACACGCTTACCTGTTTTATAAGCTGTAATATAAGCAATCGGTTCATTCTGCGATTGTAATAACTTCTGAATTTCTCCGTAATCTGTAATTTGCTTTGCGGACCGAATAGAATCAAGTATGTGCGTAAGATTGATAGTACGTACCACATCGCCTTGACGTACTACGACATCCTTTGCTGAAGCAAAGAAATCACTAATACGCTCTGGCGTGTAATACAGGCTTAATAAATACGTTTGAAGTGCTGAAATCATCGGATCCATGCCATTCTTTCCGTATACATTTTCCCCATACTGGAACAAGTCACCTACTGCAAAAGTACGCTTATGTCCATTCAAGTACGTTACTTCTCCAGTAAATACTTGTTCTTGGCTCTTAACGTCCCCTGGCTCTATTCGAATTCGGTCAAAGAATGAAACAATCGTATGCAAACGAACTTCATCCGTTACAACAATTTCTCCCCACTTTTCATGTCTTACTTTCACTTCAATTGGAAGAGATTCATTCACCCTTTGTAAAACGGCTTGTTTATCATTTACAATATTGATTCGATTATAGATTTGCTTCTCCATAACATAAAACAAAACAAGAGAAACAATCATACAAATGACAAACATAAGAATTTGAAATGATAGCCTTTTCATTTCTGCCTACCTCCAAGATAAAAAAACGTTGTTTCGAAAATACCGCATAATTGTTTCATAAATGTATCATTTAACCGCTTTCAAGTTTTTTATGTCTTCCATCCTTCTCGGAAGCAAAAATGTAATGAATATTGTAGTACCTATTTCTTCACTACTCTCAATCCGCATGCTTCCGCCCTGCTTACTCATAATCTCCTGACAAATATACAAACCATAACCATTCCCGTAACTAGAAGGAAGTGCCTTTCCTTTCGGAGACTCTTTCCACTCTGCAAACACCACTTCATCTATACCGATCCCATCATCATGAACAAAAACCTTCGCCTCATGCTCATTTACAATTACATTCATACGAATGTGCGAAGCATCACTATACTTAATTGCATTATCAAGCACATTTAAGAAAATTTGCTTCGTCTTATCAAAATCCGCAACAACATGTACATCCGTTAACTCATTTATCACTTCAATTTCAAATTGATTTAGGCGAGGTTTCACAATTGAAACTGCTTCTTCTGCCAATTCCTTTATATTCACAACTGTAGGAGACACTTCAAACGTACTCGTCCCATATTTCGAGGACTTAAGCAGTTCCTCTACAAGTGATAATAAACGCTCACTTTCCACAGCCACATAACGAAGACTTTCCTGTACATCTTCTTTCGATTGTAACTTCGGAATTAAATCAACATAACCGATAATTGCCGTTAGCGGTGTTTTTAGCTCATGCGTAATGCGGTCTAGGAAATCTTTCTGCTTCTCCTTCTCCTCCTGCAATTGCTTAATATGCAGTTCAATTCCATCGGCCATCGCATTAAAAGATGCTGAAAGCTGAGCGATTTCCACGTACTCGTTTAACTCAATCTTACTCTTATAATCACCATTCGCGAGCCTCTGTGCCATTTGTCTCAACTGATCAATCGGTTTATGAAGAGACTTCGCCAAACGAATCGCAAAGAAAATACCGGTAGCTACTAAACAAAGAGATGTCATTAAGAACGTCCAGCTCACATTTGTTAAAACTTCCTTCTCACCCGTTAACTCATTTATAAAACGAATACTTCCAATGACATCGTTTCCATAATAAACCGGGCTTGAAAACAAAAGAATAGGAGCTGGATCCGTCTCCTCAAAAACGTAAGACTTCTTTCCCTTCAAAGAACTCTCAATGTCGATGTTACGGTGAAGCAATGCTCCTTTTTGTGTATCTGCAACAACATCGCCATTCTTCCCGATCATCTGCACACGGACATCCATACGCTTCGCTAAATACGACGCAATTAAAAGTGAATTCGGACCAAGCGTATCCACTTCTGCTTCCCTCTCTAAATAATTCATCGTATAAATTTGTGCTTCTACACTTAACTTTTCTAAAGAATCTGCTGCGTTATGATACATATTCTTTTCTAACGTAATATAAACAACTGCATATAAAAGAACAAAAATCGGAATCAACAGCCCAACTATTCCAAACACCATATTTCGCTTTAAAGACATACCATCACCACTTAACAATCCAGTTTATAGCCAACGCCATAAATTGTCTTAATATATTCTCCGCTCGTCCCAAGCTTCTTGCGAAGTCTCTGCACCATAATATCAACGGCTCTCGTATTTCCGATATACTCAAATCCCCATACTTTCTCAAGTAACTCATCCCTCATAAACACACGCTGTGGATTTGAAACAAATAACTGACATAAATTAAACTCTCGGTACGTTAACTGAATCTCTTGTCCACTCACATGTACCTTTCTTTCCTTAGGACAAATCACTATCTCTCCAGCCTCAATTACTTCATGACTTACAGCCGCCTCCGTCTTCTTTACACGCCGCGCCATATTCTTAACCCGAAGAATAAGCTCCGCATAATTAAACGGCTTCGTCACATAATCATCAGCACCAAGCTGCAAGCCAAGCAACTTATCATTCATCTGACTCTTTGCCGTTAACATAAGCACCGGAATATCCCTATCCCTCTCACGGAACAAACGAAGCAACTCATACCCATCCGTATCCGGAAGCATAACATCCAAAATCAATACATCCGGCCCTTCATTCCATCTCTCTAAAGCTTCTCTCCCATCAGCCGCTGCCAATACTTCATAACCTTCCATCTCCAACTGCATCCGAATCAAATTACGAATACTCGATTCATCATCAACCACAAGTATTTTCATCATTCTCCTCCTTCCACCACGTATTATAGTACAGTTTAGTATAGCAAAAATCCTATAAAAAAAGAGAGGGTATTGTCGAACATATTTTGTCGACGATACCCTCTCTTTCACTTATTATATTTATTTAGCATATCCATTCGGTTGCTTTTGATGCCAATTCCAAGCATGCTCAATAATTGTTTTCACATTTACATACTTAGGATCCCATCCTAGCTTCTCTTTCGCTTTCTTAGAAGAAGCAACTAAACGTGCTGGATCGCCCGCACGGCGCGGTGCTACCTCAGCAGGAATTTCATGATTTGTAACCTCACGAACTGCATCAACGATTTCTTTTACACTGAAACCATTACCATTTCCTAAGTTATAGAAATCACTCTCTCCACCGTTCTGCAAGTCTTTAAGACCTAAGAAATGAGCCGCTACTAAATCTTCAACATGAATATAATCACGGATACAAGTACCATCTGGTGTATTATAATCATCACCAAACATCATAATCTTCTCACGTTGACCTAAAGCCACTTGCAACACAAGAGGGATTAAATGTGTCTCTGGGCGATGATCTTCTCCAATAATACCACTTGGAGTTGCACCAGCTACGTTAAAGTATCTAAAGATCTTATAACGTAAATTTGAAGCTTGGCTATACCAATGAAGCATCTTCTCAATTGCTAACTTCGTTTCTCCGTATGTATTCGTTGGATTCGTCACCGTTTCTTCAGTAATAAGATCAACATCTACCTCACCATATGTTGCTGCAGTAGAAGAGAAAATGAACTTATCTACCTTAAACTCATCCATTACCTCTAATAAACAAAGTGCACCATACACATTGTTATTATAATATTGAAGGGGCTTTTCCATACTAACTCCAACTAAAGAATCGGCTGCAAAATGCATAACTGCCTCAATATTTTCTTGTTTAAAAACATCCCTTAAAAATGATTTATCACGAAGGTCGCCATTATAAAACTTCGCGCCTTCCGTAATTGCATCTTCATGACCAGTTTGTAAGTTATCTACTACTACTACAGATAAACCTTCGTCTACTAATTTTTTCACAGCGTGAGAACCGATGTAGCCAGCTCCGCCGCAGATTAAGATTGAGTTCATTGTTTTCCTCCTACTATTTTCAGATATCTTAATTATAAAAGGAAAAGGTATACGGGAACTCGTACACCTTTTATCTCTCCTTCATTACTTAGCTACAAAATAATCAGTTACATGTTTCGCCCAAACATCATGTCCTTTTGCACTTGGGAAACCGAATTCTTCTTGTAGGTATGGTAAAATTGCTTTCGTTGAAGCATCCGGCCATGCTCCCCAATGATCAATATATGTATAATTATTTTGCGTCGCAAATTGTTTTAATGCTTCAATCGATTTCGGATAATTTTTCGCACCATAAACTGGATTTGATGGTTGAATCATAATCGTAGCACCTTTTGCACTAGTAGAAAGTGCTTGAACGAACTTCTGTGTATTCACAACAGAGTTCCCATTACCAGTTTTACCGTTATCAGTAATAAATGGTGGCTCAAATAAGATCACATCTGGATTATCTTTTGCAATCTCTTTATCACGTTTATTCGTAATTAACTCTTCTGTGCTTTCACCCTTATATTCCTTTACAGTCACATTCCATAAACCTTTACCATAAGCAGTTTCTAAATTAGCCGTTAGCTTAGCTGCCCAAGCACCTTTTTCAGATGAAGAAGCTTCATCACCAACAATAACAAGATTTACTGCCTTTTTATCCTCAGCAGCTTTCTTTAACTTCTCTTTCACTGCATCTGGCAAGTTCTTCGCGTATGCCTCATTAAAAGATGACTTTGCATCTTGTTTTTTCTCCTCTTTTTTCTCTTCTTTCTTTGCTCCGCTATCTTTTACTTCAGCTTTTGTTTTCGTTACTTCACTCGTTTGTCCTGTTGCATTTGCAATCTTCTTATTCCAGTACAATTTACCGCTCACAATCGAAGCTACAAACAATACAAAAATAACAAGGACAAGTACTGCTTTCTTATTCATCGATTCACCTCATCTATTAATCTCACAATATATAATACTAATATAAATCCATGCAAAAATAAACCCAACTCCTTCCAAAGGAGTTGGGTTATTACATATTACTTAGTCAATTCAAGATGCGCTCTTAACTTATTCGTTAAATCTTGTTTCGCTGCATCTGGAACATAGTAGTACCAAATACCATCAGCAGCTTTGTGGCCATCACCTGGAATTTGGATTTCTTCACTATTCTGCATGCAATCTTTATAATTCTTTTGAATATCAAACATTTGGTCTTGCGTTAAACTTGTTTTAACGTTTTTCTCAATTGCTTTTAATACATCCCCGTAACTTGCTAGAGAAGAAACTGTAGCACCCTGTTTAATTACTCCTTGAATTACTTGACGTTGGCGCATTTGACGTCCGAAATCACCACGTGGGTCAAGCTTTCTCATCCTAGAATAATGTAATGCCTTTCTACCATCTAAATGAATGTTTCCTTTTTCAAAATGAATTCCTTCATATGTGAAATCTAAATCATTATTTACATCTACACCACCAACAGCATCTACAATATCTTTAAATCCATCCATATTTACTTCAATATAATGATCAACTGGTACATTAAGAAAATTCTCTACTGTTTTTACAGCCATATCAATTCCGCCAAAAGCATAAGCATGATTAATTTTATCTTTTGTACCTTTTCCAACGATTTCTGTATAAGAATCACGTGGAATACTAACAATTTTCATAGATTTCGTCGTAGGATTTAATGTAAATAGCATTAATGAATCCGACCTTCCTTGGTCTTCACCACGTTGGTCTACCCCCATCATTAAAATAGATATGGGTTTCTGATCTGAAATATCTACCTTCTTTTCTCGTTTTTCAGATTTCTCACGATCTAATGGTTTATGAACAGCATCTAATGTATTAGAAACATTAGAATAAACAGTATAAGCATATACTCCACCACCGACAATAAGAATTCCAATAATACCTAGAACCCAGAATAAAATTTTCTTTTTCATTTTTTAACCTTCTTTCGAAAATCGAAATCTTTTCTCAAAAAACATAGTTACAATTATAGCCTAAATACATTCAAAATATCTATAGTCATCATAAATAATCAAATTCCTTTATGCACTCAATTGCAAGAGTTCAAATTTTTATATACTCTTCGCATAAAGTATCTAATTTAATTTTTCATTTAATAAAACACATTTTTAACCAACCATTTGCAATTAGTTCATTATACTCTTATGCTTGCTAAACTTCTTAGTTCATATAGATTATTAAAATTGTAATAAGAAATTTGTTTACTGCTTATATTCATACAATTACGTGTATCAAATATAATAGCCTTTCTTGCGTTATCAATAATGACTTGTTCATCTATTTGTTTAAACTCATTATGGTCTGTTAGTACTAAAATACATTCTGCATTTTTTACAGCATTCTCTAGACTATATAAATTAAAATGGACCTGATTTTCATGAACATGAGGATCATGTACAGCAACTTCATAACCCTGTTCTTTAAGTAAATCTACAATTGTCATAGCTGGACTTTCTCTGACATCATCGATATTACCTTTATATGTAATTCCTAAAACTGCAACTTTTGCATTTTTATCTGGAATAATTTTTGCTAATTGCTCTACAACAAATACAGGCATAGAATTATTTATAAAGCGCGCATTAGAAATTAATTGAGACTCTTCGGGTGCCTTTTCAATAATAAAATACGGGTCCACTGCTAAACAATGTCCTCCAACCCCTGGTCCTGGAAGATGTAAATTTACTCGAGGATGATGGTTAGCTAATTTAATAACTTCTAAAGCATTTACGCCAAGTTTTTCAGAGATTTTTGCTAATTCATTTGCTAATGCAATATTTACATCGCGGAATGTGTTTTCCATAAGCTTAGACATTTCTGCTGTTACAGCAGTAGTTTCAAGAATTTCTCCTTTTACAAAACAACCGTAAACTTCGGCTGCTTTTTGCGTAGATTTTTTATTAATCCCACCAACTATTCTTGTATTCTCTACTAATTCAATTAAAATACGTCCAGGTAACACACGTTCCGGACAATGTGCAAGGTAAATTTCTTCCCCTACTTTCCATCCCTGTTCCTCAATAATTGGAGCCACTATATCATCAATAGTTCTTGGTGGAATCGTAGATTCTACAATTACAATACTTTCCTTCTGTAAGAATGGTAAAATAGACTTAGTAGCTTCTACGACATAGTCTAAATTTGCAGTATGATCAGCATTGTGTGGTGTAGGAACAGCAATAATAAACACATCGGCTTTGGTTGGTTCTACACTAGCGCTCAATTTCCCCTTTTCTACTACATCTTTAACTAATTCTCCTAATCCAACCTCTTCAATATGAACTTTACCTTGATTAATCATTTCAATTGCAACAGGGTTTACATCTACCCCTATAACATCATATCCCGCTTTTGCAAAAATAGCTGAAGTTGGTAAACCAATGTAACCTAAACCTACCACACAAACTTTCTTATTCATTTTCACCAATCCTTATCTTTTTATTATTTAGCTCATATATTAAAATTATAATAAATATAAAATCATACAAACTTATACTTACTAGAACATTTCATATAAAAATACTATACTTTATTATTCTTTCAATTAATCAAATCCTATTATTACGTATTATTGATGATTAATTCTTTAATTATAAAGACTCATTGCACTACCTATAATTTTTTCATTTGGAATATAACTCTTCTATTGAAGATAGCATTTTTTCAATTGTAAAGGTTTCTTCAAATGTCCTAAGACTATTTTTAGATAGCTTGTCATATAATATAGGATCTTTTATAATTTCTAATATTTTTTGTGTTCCCTCTTCAGCATTATCTTTATCAAAAAGATAACCATTATAATTATCAAGCACTATTTCATTATTACCTACAACATCCGTCGCAATAATAGGTTTTTTATATGATAACGCCTCTATTAATGAGTAAGGCATACCTTCATATAAGGAGGTAGATAGGAATATATCAAAGCGATTTAATTCTATATCTGGATTCGAATGAAATCCTTTTAATTTAATAAATTTATCTAAATTATTTTTTTGAACATAATCGAAAACTTCTTTAAAATACTCTCCGTCCCCAATATACACAAACTCAACGTTTTGATTTTCCCTAATTACCTGTTCAGCTATACGAATAAATAACCATGGATTTTTTTGATAATCCATTCTCGCAATCGTTCCTACTATCAATTTCTCTTCACAATCTTTTAAAGGAAATTTACTATCTATAGCGGGAAATGAAATACCATTATATACTACCATTGACTTATTTAACGAAATGACTTTATGCTCCAAGGCAAATGTTTCTTCACCTTTTGAAACATGAAGAACTTTTGTTGTTAAGAAGCCTAATAGTTTTTCAATATTTTTATATGCAAATTTTTTCTTTAGGGATAAATTTGGGTTTTGAAATACATATGCATGTGGTGTATAGTATACCCTTTTTATCCCACATATTTTTGCCGCTATCCTGCCTATTGCACCTGCTTTAGAGCTATGACAATGAACAATTTGTGGCCTAATTTCTCTTAGTATTTTTATAATTGATTTTGTAGCTCTTATGTCATTCTTAATTGATAATTCCCTTACCATTTCTGTGACTTCATAAAAATAAAGCCCTTTTTTCATAAGCTTATTTTTTGCCGATAGAAATACATCATCTACCCGCTTAGTACCATGTACAACATGTACCTCATATTCATCTAAATCTAGATTGGAGAGTACATCCACTAAATGTCTCCTTACTCCTCCACCTAACGCCTCACATATAAAAACAACCTTTTTCATTGCTCATGACCCCTTTTATCATTAGTTAGAAGATCTACTTAGTAAAGACTTAATACCAATAATTATTTTATTAGGAGCTATTAGCAAGATAAAAGATTTTACTATTCCCACATAACTTTCTAAAACTAGGGGCTTAAAATATTTTTTTTGAATTTTAATTCTGCTATATAACTGTCTCTTTCGCCTACTTAATGAAATACTATTAGGATTAATTTCTTTACGAATGAGAACTTCATCTAAATTTGAAACCTCATACTTATTCATTATCCTAAAGAAAAATTCGTAATCTTCTGCTGCCGGAAAATCCGTATGATATACACCAATATCCTCAATAATCACTGTTCTAAACATAACAGATGGGTGTGGGAAACAACTATTAATATGCATCTTCTTTTTTATCTCTTCTGTTGAAAGCGGCACACGCTCTATAAACACTTCTTTACCATCCATATCTGTATGCCTTACGTTCGATCCTATCAACATATAATTCGGATTATCTAACATATATTGTTTCTGTTTATAAAATCGATTAGGTTCAATTGTATCTCCTGCATCTATCCTAGCAACAAATGTATAGCCATTATCACAAATGTACTTTAATCCTAAATTTAAGACATGCTCAATTCCTTTATTGACTTCGGATTTTATAAAAATAATATGGTGAATCCCCACAGTCTCAGGAACATAGATTGGTTCCTTACTACCGTCATCAACAACTACTACATCTACCTTCTCTTTTGTTTCCTTCAATAAAGATTCTAAGGTTTGATTTAAACCAACTTGATCGTTATATACAGGAATTAATAATGCTATTTCTGACATAAGACCTCTCCAATTCATACTTCGTATAATAATAAAAAACATAGATAATCATTATATAAAACACATGTAATAATTATCTATGTTTGAGCATTTTAAATTTTTATATAAACAAATGCTTTAATTGTATTTAACGTATAGATTATTTAACCAAAAAAACTATCAACATAACAATAAGACTAAAACTAACTAAGCCTAAGAACAATAACTTCTCCCTAAATCTGTTGATTATGATTCCTATTAACAAGCAATTTAACCATATCCACATATTATATAATCTAGGTATTGGAAGTCCATATACACTTGTAATTAAAAGGATAAACAAAATAGGCATTATAAAGCATAACAGCCAAATCCAAGTATCCTTTTGTTTTTTTCTAATAATCATAAGAATAATTATACCTACAGAGCTGAACATCAAAATGAAATTTTGATAATAAAAAGAAGATAGATTCAAAAACTCAGAAAACGCAGATAAATCATAATTATTTAAAATTGTTGTTTGTCCCAAAAAGCTATACAGTACACTATATATAACTAAGTTCCATCCTTTAGAACGCTCTGCTATCCATGGCTGAGTTCCATCATTTAGTGTAAATTTATTTTGTACATTTTCGAATCCATAAACATAGCATCCTATAACTACAACAACCATCAACATAGCTACCAATAAATAATTTTTAACAGGCTGCTTTTTTGAGAAAAAATACGCACAACTCAACGAAATAATAGTAATAGGAGCGGCATATGCCCTAAATAAAAACAGAAATATTAATGTAATTAAAATTTTAATAGTATACTTTACTTTATTTTCAAAGTTATTTCCAACAAAATATATACAGTAATAACATACTAGTATCACTAAAAAAGAGTTTATATTGTCTCTAGAAAGAGTGGATACGACAAGTAAATTGGCTGGGTATAATTCATATAACATTATTGAGAAAATAGCCCATTTATCATTTAAGTATTTAATTACTATCTTATATAATACGTAATAACCTAAAATACTTACTTTTAATTTTAATAATATCAAAGTTAAAAGGTTAGGTCCAAATATACTAATTAAGACAGCATTAAGTATATTATAGGCATTATACGGGCCATAAAATCCAAAATGAGGAAAATCACCTGTTAACCAATATTTAAAGTTCTGACTAAAAAGTATCTGTACAAGTTGTTGGGATTCATCATAATAATTTTTTGTATCAGCATAATAATTCTCCCCGATTTTCCCAAATAAATTCCCATCGCTAAAGCCTAAGTTGATGGCATTATAGTATTGAATATATACTATAATTACAAATATAATCGTCAACATTATCCCTAATAAACAAATTATTGGTTTATTCAATTTCAAACGTCTGTATACCAGTATATTCAACACTAATAAACTAAAAATTATTGTTATATTCTGCGCCACGCCGCTTACAAAAATCGCCAAAACTAATACTGCTACATACACTAGTAATAAATTATTGATTTTTACATTCATATTTTCTCAAACACCTTATATAAAATTGATAAATTCTTCATAAATCAAGAGTTTCCCTTTTGAAGAATACTATTATATTTACTTGAATTAACATTATAACTATAAAACCTCTTCAATTCAGAGTAATCAAAATTAGATGGGGCTTTACTGATCTCCACTAATTTTTTTGCGATTTTTTCTTTTTCATTATCAACATTATCAAATAGCTCAGTTAAATTTGATCCTACATTCAAAATTCTCGTATCTGCGTACAAGTAATCAATAATTTTACTAGGTATTTGACTTGTACTTTTATTATTTAAATTAATTAATAAATCCATATTCTTCATAATACTAATAATTTCACTTCTATCTTTAAAGGTGTTGACTGTAATAGGAATTGTTTTTATATCAAGCCCTTCCATCTCTAAAAATTCTTCTAGCGCATTGACATTTCCAAAATAATGAAAATGTAGCTTTGGATTCTTTTTACTAGCTAATACTAGACCATGGATAAACTCCACTGGACTTCTAATCCCTCTATAAAAAGATCCTGCATACATTATATTAAATTTTTCCTTATCTATCTTATAGCTGCTTTCACCTTGTTGTTCTTCAAATAATTGAGGAATAACATGAATTTCCGACCTATTGACACCTAAATTAGTATAACAATCTACCGCATTTTCTGTTGGGATTACTATGGAATCGACATTCTTAAGTATCTTTGATTCCAAAAACTTATCGTATTTTCTTATTTCTCGATCTGGATTATAAGAGAATGGATCTCCGTAATCAGCTATCCACTTTAAATGTGAAGCATCTTTTTTTAGTAGATGTCCTGTAATATGAGTAGAAACTGGCAATCCAACAGTCACCATAGCTTCACTATTAATATGCAGTTTATTTTTTTTCACATAACGGTATGCATTTATTGCCCACTCAACTGTTCGATCTGGCCAAACAAGTACATCATACAGTTTTTTCAAACCTTTAATAAGGAAATTACTTTGGGAATTATTTAGTATATTTTTATTCACATCCCATCTATTTTTTTCTTTATGAAGTAAAATGCCCGGTTTCACTTGATGTACAGTTATATTATCTGATTCTCTAGCATCGATTTCTTGATACATATTATTTCTAGGAATTATTAAATCAACATGATAACCCTCTTGTATCAAAGAAGATACAATACCCTTCACATGGAAAGCACGGGCCACATTTTCTGGATAATACCAATAACTAATTACCATTACTCTCTTCATATTCTTGTAATAAATCCCTTCTAAAATTCATTTAATATACATCATATAACATAATATTTTTCTCCCTAGCCCATTAATCCACTAGGGTTATGCCCTATAAATGTTAATTTTAAATGCTCTTTATTTATTTTCCATAATCCGCCCATAGCCGTTTGAATAGTAAATGAATTCTTGATTAACAATACTCGTTCCAAAATCGGTTATCACTATCTGTTTGTCAGATATCACTATTTTCCTGTACACTTTCTGACCATAACCACTATGGCACCCTATAAAACTATTATTTTTAAATTCCAGGCACTGACTATTTGTATTATGCTCTAAGTTAAATAAGCCACTCAATCCATCATAAAAGTTATTTTGTTCTATATCACCTAATTGAATTGTAAAATGTGCTTTTGTTGACCTAAATAAATTTCTTTTCTCTGGTATTGGGGTGTATAAGTATGTTCCAGGATCTTTTATAATATCTTCCCCATCAATTACTAATTCAATGCTGAGCTGATCATTATGATCATGACTTCCTTTTCCATTAGTACCTAATTTCCCGCACCTAATAGCTAAATAAAAATCTTGAGATTTAAAGATATACATACCAAATTCAGGATATGCTATCTTTTTTAAACCTTCAACTAAATTTGATTTAGAATTAAAAATATATTGAACAAATTTTTCTTGTTGCTCTAATTTATTTATTTCATTTTTCTCGTGCTCATTTATGGAAACTTCTAACACATTATATTTTAAATTCTGTGAAATAGATTCTTCATATCGTTTAATGTTATTTTTCACTATATTTTTAATTAATGTATGTTCTATAGAAGGTTTATTTACAAAGCTAAAAAATTTCTTCTTTTTAAATAAAGCGTTAATTCCCGCGACTAAAGAGCGGTGTTCTAAAAAGTCTTCATCCCAGTACTTTTCTTTATCACTTAATTCATTATAAGTACTTAAATTTAAATATTTTTGCTTAGCCTCCTCAACTGTTAATAAATTATACGTTGGCTGTGTCTTAAAGAATCTCCCACTATCATTATCACCAAACTGCGCAACTTCTCCGTTAGGCTTAGTAATATCAACTGTAAATTCAGCCATTTTTTCTAATCTCTCCATGTACCATTCAGGAAATACTTTCCCGCTATGAAAATCCCAAAATTTATCCGGATCAATTTCAAAACCTAGTTTTTTACAAACCCCAATATGATCTTGCAATTTATAACTATGTAATATCTTTATTTTCTCTCTAGGCAACGCTAGGGCTACCGCTGTTGCATAAAGCATAAGTTCGCCAGATAAGCGATGATAAGTAGTAGAATTTTCAAAGTTTGAACCTTCTTCATAAAATTGGAAGCTCATCTCTTGAATTAATTCTTGGAATGAAAAGTTTAACCATGTCGATACCTCTTTTGTAACAGGAAGGTATGCAGAAATAAAGAATAATCCTACAATATTAGATAAATAATGATTATTTCTTATACCTTTATTACGTTCTAGATGGTTAAAAATAAATTTCCCATGATCATATATAGAAAGTACAAATATTTTTTTAAATTCCTTATTAAATTCTACCCCCTGTACTTTAAATAAATCATAAACTAAAATCCAATTAGCGGCTCGAATTGCAACGTCCATAGTACATGTCCAATTCACTCCAAATTTAGGAGGATTTGCAGATATAAAATCAAGAATTTCATCTTGAAATTCTCTTTCATATACCTTAGGGTTTTCAAATTCTTTGTTTCCTTTACCTGCTAGCATATAGGCCCAAACAAATTGAATTAAATGTTGCATTCTAGAAAGTTCCCAAGGAACTTTCACATCAATCCCTGGTACTGTATTAAGAGCCAACTCTGAATAATGTTTTTTTGAGTCCCACGTATACCCCGATTTAAAATCAATTCGCCAATCTATAGGTACATAACTACTAGATATATGACTCCTAACATACTCACTATAATTTTGGTTTCCTTTATTAATTAAGTTTTTTATCCAATCACTATTCTTATTAACTTCAATTTTCTTTGAAGTATACTGATATTTTTCCAATCCCCGGCACTTCATGTTATATTTAACATTTAACCAACCTGATCCTAATAAATCAAAATAATGGTTCATATACAGTGAAGTTAAATCCCTAATTTGTAACACTTCATTTTTGTCAAATTCATACTCCAAGGTTTTTGATAAAATCTCCTCTAGTTCATAATTAAAAAATTCTTTTGAGTAACTAGAAGCTATACTATCTTTCCAACATTCAGCCTTTCTTGACGATTTATAAACTACTTTTCTTTTCGCTTTCTCTAGGACTTCTTTTACAGACAACCCTTCTATTTTTTTGAAATAGTTCAATATGCTATCACCTGCCTCTTTACTATAAAAACTCTCTATTTTTTCTAGAAACAACTTAAACGTATCTTCTCTCTTTCTTTATCACTATAAAAACAAAAGCATATTGTATAACCAATACCAATAGAGCATTAAATACTTGCGCCCATGCTATTCCAATGATAGAAAAATGGTTTCCAATAAAATAATTAATTAACAAAATGATGGGAACAGAAATAAGGTTTACTAAAAAATTCTCTTTCATTCTTCCTAGGGCAATTAACATAATTGCTACAATTGCATAGGATGAATATATTACGTATTTAACCATTAATATTCCAGTATATGTAACAGTATTTATATAAGAGTTCCCATAAAAAATAGGAACAAATATTTTTGCCCCTAAATAAACTGTAATCCCTACAAAAATACTCACTACTAAAGTCTTTTTTTGTATATTAAAAGTCATCTGTTTTAACTTACTAATATCTTTATTACTTTCAGTCAGATAAGGTGTATAGATATTCTGTAAAGTAGCGGTAACTTGCGTTGCCCCTAACAAAAATATAGTTGCTATTGCATAGTATCCCATCTCAACTCGATTTGTAATAAAACTATCCATAATAATAATATCTGTATAATTCCCTATACTGTTAGTAAAATTCGCCAAAAAACTAAAAAATGCAACATTCCAAAATGTAAACGGTATTTTCTCAGACATATTATAAGTCACTTTTATGGAATTTACTTCTTTAAACAGCGGAAATAATCCTACTATTAAACCTAGAACTGTTGCGATTATAAATCCTTTAATACCGAAAAACCACGTACCTATAATAATAAATATTGCATTTTGAATTTTTATTATTGATTGTATAACAGCCATTCTTTTTACCCTTTTCAGGGCTAACAAATAATTCATCAAAAGATTTGTCATAGTAAGCATTGGAATACACAGTGTATATACACCCCACTGAAATACAGAGTATTTCGGAGAAAAAATTAAAAACAAGTTAAATAATATTACAGAAATCACACAAAAAATTATACTTTTCCGAATCGCATATGAGAGGAGATAATTTTTTTCGCTGTCCTCCCTAGGTTCCGAACAATATTTCAATATTGCCGTATCGAGTCCAAAAGTACCTATTAAAACAGCTAGTATTAAATAAGTCTGCAAACTTTTTATCTGTGCCATACTTTCAGGAGAAATAAATTTTGCAACTAAAATAACACTTCCAAACCCAACAAACTGTACTAAAAATTTTGTTAATAATAAACTAAAAAAACCTTTTTTTCTTAGTTGGATTATATTATTATGGATTTTCCCTTTCAGCTTTGCTAATGGCTGCATCATAATGATTTCTCCTTAAAATCCATATCTTCAATACACCTTTCAATATTACATACCAAATCATTTATATTTCGATTTTCAAACAATATCGTACCCTCTGGTCGATTGCAAACATTACTTGCAATAGCTCTACAATTAAAGTAAATTGCTTCTTCAATACTTATACCGTAAGCATCACTATAAGTTGGTCGAATCATTATATCTGATTTTTTAAATAGGGGCCATAATTCTTTTTGCCCTGTAAGAAATAATATATTTCCCTCTATTTTATATTCTTTAATTTTTTCTAAAATACTTTTGAAGTACTCTTCATCGCCTATTTCTGCCAAAGCAAAAATCAATCCTATTTTAGGATACTTGTTTTTTAAAATTCTTATTACTTCTATACACATATCAATTCCATACAAATCTATATTCTTATAAAATGTAATCTTTGAGGCATTGCCTATTAATATTTGTTCATGGTTATTTAAAAAACTTATAACCTCTTCGCTATACGTCGATAAAATATATTCTTCATCCTCTAATGGAGGTGGTATAAAGGGTGATTTTACAACGACTCGTTTTGGTAGTTGTATGTTATTCTTTCTATATCCATCTTTTAAATGTTCTCCAACCAACACACAATAATCTACTTTTTTTATAAATAATTTAGTCATTATTTTTTTCATATTACGAAAAGTATCTAAAATTCTTATAGAATGATTTTGTAAAATAATCCTACATTGAAATGGCCGTAACAATAAAGCAATCATAGTTAATGTATTAAATTCATTAAGGTGGAAAGTATGCTTTTGTGGTGATATTAAACAATAACGCATTAAAAATTCAAACTTTTCTAAACGCCCCATTTTATCAAAATCGATAAACTCTACTTCTTCACCTTGTTTTTCTAAAAATTTACTATACCTATATATATATATACTCACGCCCCCCAATGGAGGAGGATAAGGACCTATAAGAAAATATTTTCCGCTCATATTTTACATTACCTCTTAATTCCATTAAATGTATCAGATTTAATATTTATAATGATATATCTAATATTATTCAGCTTTCTAAAAATTTGACATAAAAAAATAAATAGATCCCTCAGATAGAACAAGCTATAACTCTCTCAAGGAATCTATTTATGAATAATCTCAAAAACGTGATTATTATGTTTAATAAGCACCCTTACGTAATACGACCAATAAAACTGTTTTAAATAAGATAATAATATCTAATTTTAAAGATTGATTGTATACATAATATAATTCTATATCCACCCTTTCTGGGTATCCTACATCACTTCTACCACTCACTTGCCAATAACCTGTTAAACCAGGACTTACAGATAAAAAGTCTGAAGTTTTAGAGCCGTATTCTTTTAATTCCTCCTGAATTACTGGTCTTGGACCAACTAAACTCATATCACCTTTAAGGACATTGATAAACTGTGGTAGTTCATCTAAACTTGTTCTTCGTAAAAAGCGCCCTATATTTGTAATACGTGGATCTTCCTCTGGCTCAAGCTTATAGTTATTATCTACATATTTCTTATATAGAACTTCATTTTTTTCTAATTTCTCTTCTGCATTAACTACCATAGAACGGAATTTATAAATACCAAATACTTTACCATCTTTACCAATTCTGGATTGTCTAAAGAAAACTGGTCCTTTTGCATCCCCACGCATGTAAAGGATAGGAATTATAATAAAAAATGGAGAAAATACTATCAAACCCACAATAGCACCTATAATATCCAGTGTCCTTTTAAAAAATGCATAGAAAATTGATGTTTTTTTCACTACGCTTATTTCTTTCTCCACAGATTTATGTATTAATCCTCTTTCTTCCAACCTTTTCACCTCACCTTTAAACATGTATATTTTCTATTTTTATAAGTTCAGTCATATACTCCAATAATTCATCTTTTAATTCTTTATGTTGTAACGCCATCTCAATTGTCGTTTTAATAAACCCAAACTTCTCCCCAACATCATAGCGAGTTCCCTCAAAATCATAAGCAAATACACGCTGAATTTCATTTAAACGTTGAATCGCATCTGTTAATTGAATTTCGCCACCTGCACCTGTCTGCTGATTCTCTAGGAACATAAAGATTTCTGGCGTTAATACGTAGCGTCCCATAATTGCCAAATTAGATGGCGCTGTTCCTTGAACTGGCTTTTCTACAAATTGACGCACTTGATAACGACGTTCATTTTGTTCAACTGGATCGATAATACCGTAACGATGTGTTTCATTTTCTGACACTGTTTGTACACCAATAACGGATGATTGTGTACCTTCATATTGATCCATTAATTGACGTAAACATGGTGTATCAGCTTGTACAATATCATCACCAAGTAATACCGCAAATGGCTCATTTCCAATAAATTTACGTGCACACCATACTGCATGCCCTAAACCTTTTGGTTCTTTCTGTCTTATGTAATGAATATTTATTTTTGAGGAAGCTTGTACTTTTTCAAGCATTTCATACTTCCCTTTTTCTAAAAGGCTTTGTTCTAATTCGAAAGAGTGATCGAAATGATCTTCAATGGCACGTTTTCCTTTTCCAGTAACAATAATAATGTCTTCAATTCCTGATTCAATCGCTTCTTCTATTATGTATTGAATTGTCGGTTTATCGACGATAGGTAGCATTTCTTTCGGCATTGCCTTCGTTGCTGGTAAAAATCTTGTCCCAAGACCAGCAGCTGGGATAATTGCTTTTCTTACTTTTTTCAATTATACTCCTCCTATAAATCTATTTATTTGCATGTAACAATAACAAAAACCCTACCTATAGAGTCATTTTTATAACTCCATAGGTAGAGTTTCCATTAGAAATAAATTATGGGCATCTAACCCATCCTCACGCCATACTCCCGACGACAAGCGTCTAAGGTAGGCATGAAATAAAATTTCTACCCACAGCACGACCGAGTGCCCCCATTGATAACGGTTAGGAGACATCACCATTCTTTATTTAAAAAATACCGAACAATTTTTTACGACGAATTTGTTCTGGATCTTCTTTGTAAATTGCCTTCCCGCTAATTAATAAGTACGGATTTTCTTTCAAATCACTCATAACATTCATTCCAAATTCTTTCTCAATTAATTCATAGCTTTCCGCTAAATGAAATCCTCTTGACGTTATGTTATGTGCATCTGAAGCAACCATATGTGTTAAGTTGTGTTCTACAAGTTGAAGTGAAAACTTTTTGATTTTTTTACCGAATTTCCCTAATAAACTACCTGCCGTTACTTGCGTCAGTGCACCTTTATTTACAAGGTTATATAACTTATCTGGCCGCTCGATTAACTCGGCATTACGTTCCGGATGAACAATAATTGGAATCATTCCCTTAACACGCAATTCATATAATAGGTGTTCCGCATAACGCGGTACGTGATTAGATGGGAATTCAATGAATATATATTTATTTGTTTCATTTAAAGTAACGATTTTACCAGCTTCATAGTCTTCTAATAAATCACCATATAATCTGATCTCTTGTCCAGGTAAAATGGTAAGTGGAATATTATGTTGTTGTAGTTCATCATTTAGTTGTTTTACGTGATGAATAATTGAGGTACGTTCATTTATATATTTGCCATTTTGATGGTGCGGCGTTGCGACAATTGTATGTATTCCTTCTGATACGGCTTGTTGTGCCATTGCTAAACTATCTGTTACTGTTTGTGCACCGTCATCGATACCATGTAAAATGTGACAATGTAAATCAATCATTCTTTCAGCCTTCCTTTCTCCTATCAGTCTTTTTTCCCTTGAATATGAGACATCTCATATTCAAGGGAAAAAAGGAGATATGGTTGAAACATATCTCATCCTTTTAATTAGTTTGCGCCATAATAATAATATAAGCCGTTTTCACGTTCACGGTCATTTAAAACAACACCTAACAATTTACCTTTTGCAGACTCCAATAACCCTTTTGCTTTTACTGCTGTTTCTTTCTCTGTTGATTCACTACGAACAACAAGAACAGAAGCATCACATACATTTGCCATGATTTGTGCATCGGTAACAGCTAAAATTGGAGGCATATCAAAAATAACTAAATCGTACATGCTGTATGCTTGTCCAAGAAGTTCTTTCATTGATTTTGAACCTAATAATTCTGCTGGATTTGGTGGGATTGGGCCACAAGCTAAAAAGTGTAGATTATCTACAGATGTCGTCTGTACACATTTTTCTAAACGTTCACTATGTGTTAGTACATTCGTAAGTCCAAAAATGTTATCTACTTGGAACATTTGATGCATTGCTGGTTTACGCATATCTGCATCAATTAATAATACTTTTTTTCCTTGTTGAGCAAACACAACTGCCATATTCGCTGTCGTTGTCGTTTTCCCTTCACTTGGGTTTGCAGACGTGACCATTAATGAATGTAAATTCGTATCAACAGCTGCAAATTCAATATTCGTTCGAATATTACGATATTGTTCTGAAATTGGTGATTTCGGTTGCTGATGAGCAATTAATTGACGACGTTGACGATGATTTTTTTTCTTTTTAAATAAATTAAGAGCCAATTGTTTGTCCCCTCACTTTCCTTGATGATGGAGCGTGTGATTTCACGTTCATTGTTTCTTCATCCATACGAGCTACAATTCCTAACACTGGTAAGCCAAGTAAGGTTTCTACATCTTCTTCTTTTTTCACCGTATTATCTAAGTATTCTAGTAAGAATGCAAGACCAACTGAAGCCATTAAACCAACAATGAAAGCAATTGCTACATTAAGCATTGGCGCTGGTTTAATCGGAGATTGATTTTCTGCAACTTCTGCTTTAGATATTACTGTTACGTTATCAACATTCATAATTTTTGCAACTTCACCTTTAAACACATCTGCAGTTGCATTCGCAATATCACGAGCTATTTTAGGATCTTTATCCTCAGCTGTTACAGCGATTACTTGTGAATCCTTTTCATTCGCAACATTAACTTTTTTCGTTAACTCTTGCGCTGTCATATTTAAATTTAATTTTTCATTCACTTGTTCTAAGATTACTGGGCTTTTAATAATAACCTTATATGTATTCGTTAATTGAATATTCGTTTGAACTTCACCAGCTTGAAACATCGATCCCTCTTGCTTCTTCTGATTAACAAGAATTTGCGTCGAAGATTGATAGATTGGTGTCATAAAGAAGAAGCTAATGATAGCACTTACTATAGCTGCACCAAATGCGATTACGAGGATCATTGCTAAACGTTTTTTTAAGATATGAAATAACTCTTTTAGACTAATTGTTTCTTCCATAAGTTCCTCCAACTTTCTAAAATTTACACATAGGAAAAATTATAACATATAAATCTTACATTTTTTATTTTTAATAATTCAGTTCTATATTTGTTCACAAGAAACAAGTATAATCTTACAAAATAATCTTAAATATGACAACACATTCCAATGATTTTCCAAATTATTTATCATATCATGTTTTTTATGCTATGTAACTTGAGAAATAAATTTCAAAATAAAAAAAAAGCCAACAAGTACTTCCTTGTTGGCTTTTTCATATTTTAGTAATAACCATACTGCTCTTTTTCTTCTCTTTTATCGTTCAAAACAACACCTAGTAGTTTTCCTGATGCTTTATCTAATATTTGTTTCGCTTTTACGATTTTATCTTTTTCTGTCTTTTCACTTCGTACAACGAGTACGATTCCATCACATTTATTCGCAAGTATTTGTGCATCTGTAACCGCAAGGACAGGTGGTGTATCAATTAATATAATATCAAACATGTTATACGCTTCTAGCAACGCCTCGTCCATTGCCCGGCTCCCTAATAGTTCTGCTGGGTTTGGCGGGATTGGACCTGCTGCCATTAAGTATACGTTCTCTATATCTGTTTTTTGAATGCATTGCACGAGTTTCGCTTGTCCTGATAATAGGTTCGTTAACCCATTTGAACTATGAATAGCAAATAAGTTTTGTATCGTCGGCTTACGCAAGTCAGCTCCAATTAATAAAACTTTCTTTCCTTGTTGTCCGAAAACAACTGCTAAGTTTGCTATTGTTGTTGTTTTCCCATCACCTGGGTCGGCTGAAGTAACAATAATAGAACGAACATGATTATCTACAGATGTAAACTCAATGTTTGTACGAATGTTACGGTATTGTTCTGTAATACGCGATTTAGGCTCTTTATGTGTAATTAATTGTCGTAATGGTTTTCTTTTCTTTCTCCCGAACATATTCATAATCTCCTTTTGTGAAATGCGACATTTCCCTTTTCTCTCTTTTATGCTCGATTTCATACGTCTAATTAATTTTTTGCTGTTTTCCCCATATTTCATCATAATCAATAACATTCTACTTTGTCTTATTTAAGTACCTTAACAATATGACAAAGCCCTTATTTCTTTATTACCTTTATCACTTATCCAGTTTTCTAGATAAACAATAAAGTAAGTATATGGTAATTACCATCTATTTACAAGATATTTTCTGATTAGTTTGTATATTATCATTTCATCGTTATATAGCAGAAACTAAAAAATCTCCTTGTCTTTTCACAAGGAGATTTTTTAGTACTATCTATTCTTTTTTATCACCAATCGCAAATGTAATTTCTGCCTCACATGCAACTTCACCATCTACTGTTGCGATTGCTTTTCCTTTTCCAATTGGGCCGCGTACGCGTGTCATTTCTACTTCTAGACGAAGCTGATCACCTGGGCGTACTTGTTTTTTGAAACGGCAATTGTCGATACCTGCAAAGAAAGCAAGTCTCCCGCGGTTTTCTTCTTTCTTTAATACTGCAACTGCTCCTACTTGCGCTAATGCTTCTACAATAAGTACACCAGGCATAACTGCATAGTCAGGGAAGTGTCCGTTAAAGAATTCTTCATTTGCGGATACATTTTTAATCCCAACCGCTCTTTTGCCTTCATCTACTTCTAATATTTTATCAACAAGTAAAAATGGATAGCGGTGAGGAATGATTTCTTTAATTTGTTCTATATTTAGCATGTAACAATCGCCCCTTTTGTAATATTGGTCTTACCACTTGGACATATTGCTATTATCCCATTTTGTTTATTGTTTGTCATTACAAAGTAACATTTTATATTTAGCACAACTTCCTAAAAAAAATGCACACACTCTATTCCATTAAAATAGTTGCACATTTTTGCAACTGACACGGAGGTGGAAAAGAGTGTATGCCCAAATTAGGGAAAGGCAATATGTATTGAAACATTATTTGCCTTAATGTCGTATTCGACTCATTATATTATAAACGTTTTCAATTAAGGAAATATTAAATTTAACCATATATATGAATATTTTACCTGTTTCCTTCATATTTCTCTATTTTCCTTCCATTTTCGCAAAAAAACAAAATAAAAAAATATAAAAACGAAAAAAGAACTAAGGCATTAGCCTTAGTTCTTTCAAATCATCTCAAAGCACGCTTTGGTAATCTGTCGATATTCTCTAACATAATACCTGTACCAACCGCAACGCAGTGCATTGGGTTTTCAGCAATTAATACTGGTACTTTTAGTTCTTCTGCTAGAAGCATGTCGATACCGTGTAGTAAAGCTCCACCGCCTGTTAGAATAACACCGCGGTCGATGATATCTGCAGATAGTTCTGGTGGTGTGCGCTCTAATACGCCTTTTGCAGCTTGTACAATAACAGCTGCATTTTCTTTTAATGCTTCTGTAATTTCTTCAGAGCATACTGTAATTGTACGTGGTAAGCCTGTTACCATGTCACGTCCGCGAATTTCAAGTTCTTCACTACGTGCACCTGGGAATACTGTACCAACTTTAATTTTAATATCTTCTGAAGTACGTTCTCCGATTAATAGCTTATACTTACGTTTAATATAGTTTAAGATCTCCATATCAAACTTATCGCCAGCCATTTTGATAGAGGAAGAGGTAACAATATCACCCATAGATAGTACAGCGATATCTGTTGTACCTCCACCAATATCAACAACCATGTTACCGCTTGGTTGGAAGATTTCCATACCAGCACCAACTGCGGCTACTTTTGGTTCTTCTTCTAAAAATACTGTTTTACCACCTGAACGTTCAGCAGCTTCACGAATTGCTTTTTGTTCTACTGATGTAATATTTGTTGGACAACAAATTAAAATACGAGGTTTTGAAAAGAAGCTCTTTACGTCCAATTTGTTAATGAAATACTTTAACATTGCTTCTGTAATTTCGAAATCTGCGATTACACCATCTTTAAGTGGACGAATTGCTACAATATTACCAGGCGTACGTCCCACCATGCTTCTCGCTTCTTCACCTACTGCTAATACTTTACCACTATTACGATCAATCGCCACAACAGATGGCTCATTTAATACAATACCCTTACCTTTAACATGAATTAATACGTTAGCCGTACCTAGGTCAATTCCGATATCTCGCGCAAACATTCCCGTTTTTTCCTCCTCGATATTCAAAATCAGGTTACACCCGAATTCTTTTCACCTAATTTCTGATTTTATCATAAATTTAACAGAAACGTAATATTCGCAAAAAGAATTCTTCTGAAAAATATTACCGAATGTGAACGGAATGTTTGCTACTGTAACATTATTGACGTACAGGCTTCTCTACATCTTCTTTTCTATACTTTTGTTTTGTTGCTTCTCCCCCTCTTAAATGACGAATAGACTTATGATAATCAAGAATTTCTTTCACTTCATTTGCGAGCTCTGGATTAATTTCTGGTAGACGTTCTGTTAAATCTTTATGGACTGTACTCTTTGATACCCCAAATTCCTTTGCAATGACACGCACTGTCTTTCTTGTCTCCACGATATACTTACCAATCTTGATAGTTCTCTCTTTGATGTAATCGTGCACACCACTCGCCTCCCTAATTTGGATGTGAGAAGGGTGAAATGAGCCTCGCTGCATACGACTAAGAAGTAAGTGTGAGTGCTGTTTGTAAGCGTTAAACATTCTTGGATTTATAATGAAATGATTCACGATTTCTCACCTCAAACACTCTCTTTGCTTTGGTTTATACCATTGTATTGCCCGCACTACTGATATATGCTACATGTTCACTATTTTTGCGGACTAAGTTAAGAAAAATTATGTTTTTTTGTGAGAAATACGTTAAAACTGACTATTATAGCGAAAAAAAATGACACCTTATATATAAGGTGTCATTCTTCTCGTTCCAATTCTTCTTCTAACAATTGATGGTGGGGAACCTCTTTCTTACCGGCAATGTAATAATATAAAGTGAATAAAACAAACAATAAAATAATAGCAGTCGACAGAACAAACAAAAATGACACAGTATCCCCTCCCTTTTGTAATATATATTCGAGAATCTCGTCATTTTTCCTTGTTATTGCAACTTTTTTCTCGAAATTGAGTATTTTTATATAAAAATAAAAAAATCAGCTCCCCTAGTGGGAACTGATTTTTTCACTTCATTATTCTTGTGAAGAAGAATCGTTAGATGATTCTGTAGAACCATTTGTTGATTTTTCTTCTTTCTTCGGTTCTTCTTTTTTGTCACTAGTTGAACCGCTTGTTGATTTCTCTTCTTTTTGAGACTTGTCTTCTGTTTTACTTTCAGGTTTCGTGCTCGTTGACTTCTCTTCTTTTTGAGATTTGTCATCAGCTTTTTTACCAGAAGCATTCGTAGCCTTTGCAGCACCTGCATCAGCTTTAATTTCTGTTACTGATTTATTTAAGTAACGTTCAGGGTTCACAGCCACATTGTCTTTACGTACTTCAAAATGAACGTGAGAACCTGCCTCTTTATTCATTGCACTTAGACCGGATGTTCCTAATACTTCACCTTGTGCAACTCTTGCACCTTTTTCTACTTTCACACTGCCTAAGCTTTGATAAGATACCGCTACACCATTTCCACTATCAACTGTTACAACATAACCAAGAAGTGAATCTTTTTCAGCTTTCGTTACTGTACCACTTAAAGCAGCAGCAACATTGAATTCTTTTCCATTCTTCGCAGCAATGTCAATTCCTTTGTTCGGGGAATATGTGTTGTTATAAAAGACAAGTGCTTTTTCTTGTTCCGCCTCAGTTGCTGCATCTTCATAGAATTTCTTCTGTACGACTACTTCCGCATTCGCGGCAGCTGGCATTTTCACTACTTCTGAAGATTTTGTTACTGGTACTGCTGGATCTTCCGATTGTGTATACGGTGTTGCTTGATCGTGGTTTGGAGTCTTCTTCGGATTAGCTCCTTGGAACCATAGCGCAACCATTAAGATTACCGCTGCACAAGCAATGTATAGTGCCGGAAACACCCATCTTTTTTGAAATAAATGTACTACCTTTTGCGACTTTTTATTATTTCTTCCTCGCATTCCATCATCACCTCAGCAATCATTTTGAACAATATTCACGTATCCTATACAACGTATAACTAATTACTTTTCGACAAAATATGTAAAAATATGTATAAGAACTGTAAAATTTCCGAGGAAATGATAGAAAAAAGAAAAAACTGAGCGTTTCGGCTCAGTTTTTAGTCTAATTGTTTCTTTTTATATACGATTAAACATACAAAGAGCGATATAATAAGCCAAACTGCAACATTTAATACATGCCCACTAATACTACTAAATCCCGCCCCACCTACTAAGCTGTTAAGTGCTTTCACAATATGAGATGTTGGAAGATATCCAATCATCGTCTTAATTACTTTATTTTCAACCATTGGCTCAAACTGTACAGCCAAATACATCGTCATTAATATCGGCATTCCAATTATTGATGTTTGTGGTACAGATGCAGCTAACAATCCAATCATTGTTCCAATCACAATAAATAGAATTGTTCCACATAAGAAAATAAATCCTAGCAATAATAGATTTCCACTGAATTGATCCAAAATGAATAAGTTCACAATACAAATGCCCAATGTCAAACATGCTGTTAATATACTTTTTCCAAGTAGAACTTCAACCGAAGATGCCGGTGATAGCATTAATACACGCAATGTATGTTTTTCTTTTTCTTCTGCAATTACCATAGATTGAACAAAGCCTGCGACAAATAGGAAGGCCGTTATAGTAGTAATGCCTAACATTTCCTTTCCCGCTCCAAATCTGCTAAACAAAAATGAAAGTATAATTGGTAAAAATGCCATTAACAACACTTGTGAATTTGTCTTAAAATCTTGTACTTCTTTTCTAAAAATAGCTGATACACGTCTCATTGAAAATGTCATTATAATCCCCTCCCAGTAACTTCAATAAAAATATCGCCTAAAGTTGGTTCGTGTGAATGAATGGATAGTAATTCTCCTTTGTTCATCCATTCTGAAATACGTTTTGCACCTAATTCATCTTTATGTACCGTTTCTTTCTTCTTATCCTTTAACACGACTTGTATTTGATCTTTCGCGTATTGTAAGCGAAGGTTCTCCGGTGTATCAAGTGCTACAATCTCTCCGCCACACAGGAAGGCAATGCGGTTACAAAGCGTTTCTGCTTCGTCCATGTTGTGAGTCGTTAAGAAAATCGTCGTTCCTTCTTTATTTAAGTCTTTTAAGATTTTATGAATGTTTTGTACGTTTACTGGATCAAGTGCAGATGTTGGTTCGTCTAAGAAGAGGATATCTGGTTTATGAAGGATTGCTCTTGCTAGTGTGACGCGTTGCTTCATTCCCTTTGATAATTTTTTTACTGGTGTTTTTTTATCATCTAATAAATTCACTTGTGCTAGTACTTCATCGATTCGTTCTTTTTTGCAATCATATAAGTCACAAAATAATAGTAAGTTATCATAAATGCTAAGTCTTTCATATAAGCCGCTGTTATCTGTTAAAATACCAATTCGTTTGTAATCGATGCTACTTGGTCCTGTAATATCTTTCCCTAATACTCTTACCGTTCCAACACTATGAAGCAATTGAGAAGTTAAAATTTTTACTGTTGTCGTCTTACCAGATCCACTCGGTCCAAGGAATCCGAATATCTCTCCTTGCTTCACCTCAATATTTACATTTCGAAGTGCCGTTTTTTCGTTGAAACTTTTCATTACATCTTTCATTTCAATTGCCAATGTCATTTCTTCATCCCCTTTGTTTTTCTTCTTTATAGATGAAAGTCGCTTTAGCGCTTTTCGTTCGTTTGTTTCGCTTTTCTTGACTCAATCATATGAAAAACAAAGGGTAGGCGCATTAAAATACCGGTAAAAGGAGTATTTTTACCGGTGAATGAATCGCATGTTGAGCTTATTGGAGCACTTTTATAGTCCAATAACACCTTTTAATTCATCCATTCGTCCTTTTGAAAGCGGGATTGAACTTTTTCTTTCGTCGTCTAAAATTAAGCTAAAACTGTTACGAGTCCAAGTAATCACTTCTCGCACTCTTTGTAAATTCACAAGGTACGAGCGATGACATCTAAAGAAACCAAAACCTGTTAACCTTGCTTCTAGTTCACCTAATGTTAAAGCACATACGAAATCTCCTTCACGAACGTGAATATGTGTTACTCCGTTTTGTGTTTCAATGAAATGGATTTCCATCGGATCAAGTAAAATGATTTTATCGTTCACTTTCGCAGGTATTCTTTCTAACTTCATTTGCGGAATTATTTGAACGACCTTCTCTTCATCGACTTCTTCCACTTCCTCTTGTTCAATTTCTACTTTTTTCACACCATCGTTGTTTAATATGTATACATCCTCTGTTAACGAAAGGGCATCCGATAGGAAAGATGACGTAATAAAAATTGCCTTTCCTTGTTCTTTCATTTTCATAATTGCTTTTCGAATAATAACCGTACTCTCTATATCTACATTTTGCTCCGGTTCTTCCAAAATGATTAAATCCGGATTATGAATCATCACTCGCCCAATATGAAGACGACGCTTCTCTGAAAATGATAGTTTTTCTATTTTAACGTTTAGCTTATCTAGGAGACCAACAGACTGCACAACTTCTTCTATACTTATCTTTGATTCATAAAGCCCTATTAAAAACTTAAAGTATTCCTTCACCTTCAAACGATCATATGCTTCATCCTTCAAAAAACAAAAGCCTATGCGGGAATAATTTTTCTTTCCAATTGCTTCCCCTTCAAACAGTACGTTGCCAGTTGAAGCTTCTTCTTGACCAATAATAATGCGGTGTAACACTTTAGCTGTATGATTATTGCATTGCAAAACAATACATTGCCCTTTTTCAACCTTTAGCTCCATTTCCGGTAACTGGTTCGCCTTCCCTAACTGTTTCAACTCTAGTAACGCCATTTCATTTCCCCCAAATGCCTTTTTATCCTATTATATCAAACAGTTAATGGAAAATTATGATATTTTAAACAAAAAAAATAGGTGCCAGAGTTCTGACACCTATTTCTTCACCATCAGTTTTCCTTCATAATCATTCATCGTCTTTATTTCAACGCCTTTATAGTAATGAGCGACGATATCTGTATATTTCTTTCCTTCCGCTGCCATGCCGTTCGCCCCGTATTGACTCATACCAACGCCGTGACCGAACCCTTTCGTCGTAACGATGATTTTATCTCCTTGTTGTTTCCACGTGAAATCAGAAGAACGTAAATCTAACTTTTCACGAACTTCTTTTCCTGTTAATGTTTTTCCTTGAAAAGCTACATCCTTTACGCGCTTTCCTTCCGTAAGGTCTTTAATATTTCCAACCTTCCCGTCTGCTAGCACTTTCACACCGAGACGTTTTTGAAAATCAGCTACTGTAAATGTTTGCTCGCTCGTAAACTTTGGAGAGGCTTGATCCCACGGACTATCTACACTTTTCAAGTACGGATAATCATTTCCCCAATAGTCAGCTGCATTTTCTGTTCGGCCATTACTCGTTGAAAAGAAGGATGCTGAAATTGGTTTTCCATCATACGTTAAAACTTGTCCTGCTGTTTTCGAAACGGCTTCTTCGATTTTCTTCAAATTATTTTCGTAGTTATTGCCCCATTGCTTCTTCAATTCATCTTTGCTTTTGTACACTTGATCTTTCACCGTATCTGTCACGTCCGCATTATTTTTCTTTCCTCCGCTTAGCATACGTTGTACTACAAATGTTCTCGCTGCTAATGCCTGCGCCTTTAGTGCCTCTATTTCAAAACTGGCATTCATCTCAGAAGCTACTACACCTGTCACATACTCCTCCACTGGTAATGTTTCTACCTTCTTCTGTTTTTCGCGATATACAGCAACTTGAACAGCTGTATCTACTTTTCCTGGAGCTGGTATGCTTTCTATCGCTGGAGGAGTTTTAGAGGCCGTTTCTTCCCCTACTTTTGCTTTCGCAAATGGAATAACAAGGGCTGCAGGTACAATGATAACGAGCGCTATTAAGAGCGCTACTGTAATAAAAAGTGGCTTTGAAAATTTCATCCTATTTTCCCCCAATATAAAAGCTTTACTCCATTCATTCTTATGGAACAACTCTTTCTTTTAGAACATACTTAAGGGGAAGAGTATAAAACAGAAATTTTCTAAATATTTTTACTGGTACGTGCATAAGTATAGAATTTATTGACTATAACAGTAATAACCCAAAAAAATAGCCCCTATGTCAAAAGACATAGAGACTATTTCAATTAAGCGTGAAGATCAGAAACTTCTTGTTCTTTCACTTCTTCTACTTTTTCGTTTACACGTTCAATAGTTGCACCTAATGCAGCTAATTTCTTATGGAAGTTTACATAGCCACGGTCAAGATGTTTTAACTCAGTTACACGAGTATAACCTTCTGATACTAAACCAGCTAAGATTAATGCAGCTGCAGCACGTAAGTCAGTTGCTGCTACTTCAGCACCTTGTAAGCTGTTTGGACCGTTCATAATAACAGAACGACCTTCAATTTTAATATCAGCATTCATACGACGGAATTCTTCAACGTGCATAAAGCGGTTTTCGAATACCGTTTCTGTAATCATGCTTGTTCCATCAGCTTGTAGTAATAATGCCATCATTTGTGATTGCATGTCTGTTGGGAAACCTGGGTGAGGCATAGTTTTAATATCAACCGCTTTTAACTTATCTGGGCCGATAACACGTACACCTTCGTTTTCCTCAATAATTTTAACACCCATTTCTTCCATTTTCGCTGTAATTGAGCGTAAATGTTCAGGTACAGCATTTTCAATTAAGATGTCTCCACCAGTAATTGCTGCTGCAACCATGAATGTTCCCGCTTCAATACGGTCAGGAATAATAGAGTGGTTTGCACCATATAATTTATCAACGCCTTCGATACGAATCGTTCCAGTTCCAGCTCCGCGTACTTTCGCTCCCATCGCATTTAAGAAGTTAGCTAAGTCAACGATTTCTGGTTCTTTCGCTGCGTTTTCAAGAATTGTTGTCCCTTTTGCTAATGTAGCTGCAGACATAATGTTTTCTGTCGCGCCTACGCTTGGGAAGTCTAAGTAGATTTTAGCTCCTTTTAGTTCTCCCTCAACATATGCCTCAACAAAACCGTTACCAACCTGTACTTTTGCTCCCATTGCTTCGAAGCCTTTTAAATGTTGGTCAATTGGACGTGAACCAATTGCACATCCACCAGGAAGTGCAATACGAGCACGACCGTTACGTGCTAATAATGGTCCCATTACTTGAACAGATGCACGCATTTTACGTACATATTCAAATGGTGCTTCAATGTTTAGTTCTTTAGAAGAATCGATTGTTACTTGATTATTTTCAAATACGACTTCAGCATTTAAATGACGTAATACCTCATTAATTGTGTATACATCAGACAAAACTGGTACTTCAGATAGTACATTCTTTCCATCACTCGCTAATAGGGCTGCAGCGATTATAGGTAATACAGCATTTTTTGCGCCCTCAACACGCACTGTGCCGTTTAACCGCTTTCCGCCACGGACGATGATCTTTTCCAAATTATTCCCCTCCGTGTCCTTTTTTCAGTATCTATTCACTCAATACTCAGAAGTTATGATCGGTGTGCCAACCACAATTGTATCTTTGTTGTCTGTAGAACGTATTGCTATTTGCACATTTATTTTCTCTCTATTTGTTGAAAGAGCGTCATCCCACTTTTTATTGTATGCGGAGACTGACACAAATGCTCTTTCTTCTACTTGTTCGATCGCTCTTGCTGAAAGATCTTTCAAAACCTGATTGGTTTTATTTTGCAAAACACCTTCAATCTTATCATTCAGTACACCTTGAACACAAGTGTAAATTATAGGTTTTTCACTAAAAATTTTATTCATGTTTTGAACATACTTCGGGTCCCATTTCGCCCCACTTACTTCAAAGATAATGAAAGTGTTTTCTTTAGTATTTTCTTTACTCCAAGTTACTACTACTCGTTCTTCATAAGAAGAAAGCTTTTTATAGGATGTAGCTTTATATCCATCTGGAGATTGCTCTACTTCCCACTTTTGAATATTTGCCTTTTCCTTCACATCGTTTAACAACTTTTGAAACGTATGTATGTTAGAAATTGTTTTTGTTTCTCTCGCTAACCATGACCATTTTTCTACTTTAGCATCATTTTTCTCTAAAGCCTTGATCATGCTCTCCATTTTCTGTTCATCGCTTATCGGTTTCATCTCTCTATATCCAACCAAAAATAAAACAACACTAAGTGCAACAATAAGAATGGCTTTAAGCTTCAATTTCATCCCCTCCTATCCCCATTGTTAACGGAGATTTGAGGTTCTATACACTTACTTTACTAAATACGTTAAACTCTTCGAATAGCCTAAATAATCAAGGAAAAAGTTACTTACAGATGTCCCAATTGCAATTGTAATTAAGATGAGTAATACTCGCGTCTGCAGCACTTTTCCGGACTTCATTAAACGCTCAATGTGAATGCCTTGTAAGGCCCACCACGTAATGGTAATAAACAATAAATGCGAAACAATGGCAATCAGTGCTTGTTGCCCTAAAAGTTGTGCCAAAAAATCGACCCCTTTTTACTCAGCTACTACTTATGAAAGAATATAAAAACGATACCATAATAAGTAGGAGCTACACTTTTTCAAATGCACATAGACATCTTACATTTTACATCGTGATTTTCTTTCCAAAAACGTATATCTACATTACAAGTTAACACAAAATAAAAAGCGCAGAGTACTGACTCCACACCTTTTATTTTCACTATTGTACCACGTTCCCTAAGAAGAAGAAATCTTTCATTAATGGAAAATATTCATAAAAGAAATTGTACCCAATCATCGGCATAATCCCTAGTATTACAATCGAAATTGCACAAAGACTCATAACAACCTTTATATTTAACGGTAACCGTATCCTCTCTTCTGTCTCTCCTGTGCGGAAAAACATTTGTTGTAAAATACGGAAATAATATACGAATGAAACGACTGTCGTACCCATCATAATCGAAGCTAGTACGTAATGTGCTGGCTCTACATGAAGCGCGCCTAAAAAGATGTTAATCTTTCCAATGAAGCCAGCCGTTCCTGGTATCCCAGCCAGCGATAAAATAAAGATTGTCATCATAATCGCTGCAAATGGTGACCTTTTATATAAACCTGTGAAAATCGTTATATTTTCCTCATCATTTTGTAAGATTAAGCCGTGGATGATAGCAAATGCACCTATATTCATAAGCATGTATGCCAGCATATAAAACCACATGCTATCCATCGTAAATGGTGATAATGCGACAAGTGGAACGAGTAAATACCCTGCATGAGCAATGCCCGAATAAGCAAATAAACGCTTTATATTGTATTGTTTTAACGCGACTACATTCCCAACAATCATCGTAATACTTGCTAGCACCGCAATATATATACTCATATGCCCATATAAAGATTGCATATCTCCTTGTATTAATACACTTGCAAAAACCATAAGGAACAAACGAATAATGAGTAGGAAACCAGCAATTTTAGAAATCGTTCCAAGAAAAGCAGTAACAGGTGTAGCCGCTCCTTCATACACATCAGGTGCCCACATATGAAACGGCACTGTGGCAATTTTAAATGAGAGACCAACTAGCAATAAAAGAAATGCGAGAGCTAACAATAACTGAATACCACTAGCGAGTTCCCCAGTGAGTACCTTTTGCATATCTACAATGTTAGTTGAACCTGTAATACCGTATAAATAACTCATTCCAAAGAGCGTAATCGCCGTTCCAATTCCTCCGCTAATGACGTATTTCATTGCCGCTTCATTTGATGCACGGCTCTTTTTTCGTATTCCTACTAAAATATAGGAAGAAAGTGAAAGTAACTCCAAACCAACGAAAAAGGTAATGAAATCAACACTAGAAGCCATGAACATCGCACCAAGAAGTGCCATTAAAAATAAGTAATAATATTCACCCTTATCTTCAATTGGATTCTTCTTATCATCGCTCATTGCGGTGCATAAAATGAGAGCTGAGGCACCTAATAGCAACGTTTTAAACCCTTTTGAAAATCCATCTAACACAAACGATCCATTTAAAATATCTCCTGCCGGTTCGCTATATAGCGTAATTAATGACACGATTGCTAATACGATAGCAGCAATCGCACCAAGAGCTACATATCTATGGTTCAGCTTAAAAAACAAATCACATATGGAAAGGAGGATGGCGGCGCCGAGAATAATAAATTCTGGCACCATTAGATACCACGATAAGCTAAGTAACGTATTCATATCCATCCTACTTCACCCCCAATGTTTTCAATGTATTTTGAAGCGGATCCCCTAGTATTTCTGGCATAACCCCAATTGCAATAATACAAAAGATAAGTAGTAAAACAGGGACATACTCCCATCCGTGTATATCAGTTTTTGCTTCCCACTCTTTCTTTCCAAATGTCACTTGAAGTGTCGCCCTTAATACATATACAGCGGTTAAAATGATGCCAATCACACCGACTGCAGCAATGACGGGCTCTCCTTGAAATAAACCGAGAAAGGCAAGAAATTCACTAACAAACCCAGACATCCCTGGTAATCCAAGCGATGCCATTCCTCCTGCTAAAAAGAATCCGCTAAGTATCGGTACACTTTTCGCAAGTCCGCCTAGCACCGTAATATCCGAAGTTCCAAATCGTTGTTCTATAACACCCAGTAGGAAGAAGAGCAAGGCTGCAATTAAACCATGTGATACAACTTGGAATAACGCTCCTTGTGTACCAGGTGCATTAAGTGACGCAAGTCCCATTAACACAATTCCCATATGCGAAATACTAGAGTAAGCCAGTACTTTCCTAAAGTCCGTTTGGATGAGCGCTAAAAAGGCACCGTATAATAAATTAATTACGCCTAATATCGCAATTAGTGTTGCAACATCGTGAAAATATTCCGGGAATAGCCCTTTCCCGAAGCGAATAATACCGTACGCTCCAATCTTCAGCAAAACACCCGCATGAAGCATAACTACAGCTGGATGCGCTTCTATGTGTACATTGACCATCCAGCGGTGCAACGGAAAAACAGGTAGTTTAATTGCAAAAGCAATCATTATGGCAATAAATACACTAAGCTGCAAACTACTTGGGATGACGAGTGCTCCCTCTGCGTTTATGCTTCTTAATATCTCTTTCAGCTCCACAATATTTGTTGTACCTGTTTTCGCAAACAAAATTGAGAAAACAATGAGCAAAATAGCTGAGCCAATACCGTTATATATTAAATAACTATACGCAGCCTTTTCACTCGACAATTTTCCCCACTTTCCAATTAATAAGAACATTGGTGGCAACGTAATTTCAAAGAAGATAAAAAACAACATTAAGTTTTGAGCAGCAAAGACGCCGAGCATTCCTATTTCTAGCATAAGTAACAGCATATAAAATGCTTTTAAATTTCTTTTAATAGAAAAGGCTGCAATTGCTGCAAGCATCGCTAGAAGAGCCGTCAGTACCATCATGACAAGCGACAAACCATCAATACCGAGCTCGTAATAAATAGAAAACCACCTTTTATCTACCGCTGTGAAATCGCCGAACTTAATCCATTTCACCTTCTCATCAAATAGGGACAAATTCTTTCCAGAAGCATATGTACAAGCGAGGACGATAGCGATTCCAAATGGAAGTGCCGTCCCAAATAAGCCAAGCGCTCGCACTGTACGCAATTCCTTTTTCGGTGTTAATACAAGCAATAAAATTCCTAAAAGCGGGGAAAAAATGAAGAACGTTAACAACAAATCATTCATCGTAAATCCCCTCCCGTATAGAGCAAAATAATGACGAGTACAGCGAGCGAAACCGCCGTTACAGTACCGTACACTTGTACATTCCCGTTTTGAAGTTTCGATCCAAGATTACTTGTGCCTTTAACTACACTTCCAATTAAAACTGCAATTCCTTCGACTACATACACTTCAAATAAGCGAAGCACATGAGCGATTCCTTTCGTAATAGGGATCACCGTCATGTTGTATAGTTCATCCACATAATATTTTTCTTTCAAAAGATTATAAAGAGATGTTTCCGTACCCCCAGCCCAATTTCTAGAAATTGATTTCTTGCCATATATGAAATATGCAAGAGCGATTCCCGCAAATGAAACGAGTGTCGCAACAATCATAATCCAAACTGGTCCATGCGCTTCTTCAACCTTAAACCCTACATCTTTCGTCAACCAATCTCCGAGAAACGTCCCAAACCACGGTGTATTTATATATCCTGCCACTACCGCAAGAACGCCGAGAACAATCATTGGATACGTCATAACGCGAGGCGATTCATGCACTTCTTCCTTCGTCTTCGTTTCTCCAGTAAAGACAAGAAAGTATAGGCGGAACATATAAAACGCTGTTAAAAACGCCGCAATTACTGCTAAAGTAAATAAAACGTAATTGCCATTCATCCACGTCGCCGCTAAAATTTCATCTTTGCTGAAAAAACCGGAAAGCAGCGGAACACCGCTAATGGCAAGGGTACCTATTAAAAATAGCGTACCAGTTACTTTCATCTTCTTCTGTAAACCGCCCATTTTATTAATGTTTTGCGTATGCACAGCATGAATTACACTTCCTGCTGCCAAAAATAGTAGTGCTTTAAAAAAAGCGTGTGTCGTTAAATGGAATATACCAGCTACATAACCGGCAGAACCTAACGCGAGCATCATGTACCCGAGCTGGCTAACTGTAGAATAAGCAAGCACCCTCTTTATATCTGTTTGCACAAGACCGATAGAGGCCGCAAAGATTGCAGTGAAAGCTCCAACGATTGCCACTGTCTGCATCGCCACTGTACTTGCTGAAAACAGAGGAAACATCGTCGCTACTAAATATACGCCAGCTGCGACCATCGTCGCCGCGTGAATAAGTGCCGAAACGGGCGTTGGCCCCTCCATTGCATCTGGCAACCACGTATGAAGCGGGAACTGACCTGATTTTCCCATCGCCCCGATAAAAATTAATATCGCTGTTATTGTAATCATGTAAGGAGGTAGATCCCCTGTATAAATCGCCCTAAATATTGCGTCATATTCAAAACTACCTGCGTACCAAAAAATTAAAATCATCCCGATAAATAAACCAACATCCCCAATACGGGTCATAATAAAAGCCTTTTTTGCAGCAGCCTTCGCTTCTTCTTTAAAGAAATAAAAACCGATAAGTAAAAATGAACCAAGGCCAACTAATTCCCAAAATATATAAAGCTGTAATAAATTCGTTGATATAACAAGCCCTAACATCGCAAATGTAAAGAGTCCTAAATATGCGTAAAAGGTTGGTAATCGTTCATCACCTTTCATATAACCTTTCGAATACACATGTACAAGTAGACTCACAAGCGTCACGATAAATAACATTAAAGCTCCTAATGCAGTCACTTCAAAGCCGAATGATATATCCACATCTCCAGCTCTAAGCCACACCCACTTATGCTTCACGCTTGCTTCTGAAAACCTTTCTATTAACACAAGTACCGCAAGTATAAAGGAGAGAAAGACGAAAAAAATACTAAGTACGCTGCTTCCTTCTCTAATTTTCTTCCCGAATATAATAAGTAACAAAAACGAAACGAGTGGGAAAAGCGGTATGAGCCATGCATAATCGATCATTGTTTCCTTCCCCCTTTTTCGGTCACAATGCTATCCTTTAAGCGTATCCATTTCATCCACCTGAACTGTTGTACGATTACGATATAAAGCAATTAAAATAGCGAGTCCTACCGCCGCTTCCGCTGCCGCTACAGCCATCGTAAACAGTGAGAAAATTTGACCTGTTAAATTCGGAAATAAGCCTAATTTACTAAACGCCACTAAGTTTAAATTGGCAGCATTCAGCATTAATTCGATACAAACTAATACGATTACTGTATTCCGCTTTGTTAAAGCTCCAAATAGACCGATGCAAAACAAAATAATCGCAAGTGTTAAATATGCAGAAGCTGGAACGCTACTCATTGGAATCCTCCTCTTTCTCATCCTTTTTCGCAAGTACAATCGCGCCAACGAGTGCTACAAGTAAAATAACTGAAGTTAGTTCAAATGGGATAATATATTTTGAATAGAGAAGCGTACCGATTTGAAGTGTGTTGTTTTCATGGAGAGGTAAACTTCCTTGTGTGCTTTCATTTGCAAAATCAACATTATTAACAGCGAAATACATAACCGCTCCAAATGCTACAACTGCAAAGAAGATAATCCATTTTTGAAGAGTAAGACGCGATTCATTTTCCGCGTTATGTTTCGTTAACATAATGCCGAAAATCATAATAATTGTGATTGCACCAGAGTAAAGTAAAATTTGTGCAACGCCTATAAATTCAGCTGATAAAAGAAAATACAAACCTGCAATGCTGAGAAATGTCAGAACGAGAGCTAGCATCATGTGCATAACTTTCGTTAAGTTCAACATAAGAACACCGCCGATAATTGCAGACAAGGATAGTATAAAGAATGCTACAAACTCGCCATTCATGCCTTGTTCTCCTTCCTGACGTTTTCGTCGTTTTCGTCAAGCCACTGCAAATTTTTAAATAAGTCATCACGTGAATATTCCGCGAGTTCAAAGTTATTTGTCATGACAATTGCCTCTGTCGGACAAACTTCTGTACATAAATCACAAAGAATACAAATTTCAAAATTAATATCATACGTGTCGATAATTTTTCCTTTTTTCGTAGGATCCGGATGTTTCTTTCCTGTTAACTGAATACAGTCTGTCGGACAAATGTTAGAGCACTGATTACAAACAATACATTTCTCCGGATAAAATTTTTGAATTCCACGAAAACGGTCTGGCAACGGCAACGGTTGATTTGGATAATCATACGTTACCTTCTTCTTGCTCAAATTACTTAATGTATATTTTAATCCTTTAAATAGTCCTTTCATCTCTTACTGGCACCCCCCTCATAGATTAGAAGAATAACTCCTTAATCAATGCCGTTAAGAAAATATTTGCAAGTGCAATCGGCAATAATACTTTCCAACCAAACTCCATTAACTGGTCACCTCTTATACGCGGGAACGTAACGCGGAACCAAATTAATAGAAAGACTACACTGCTAAATTTCAAAGCAAACCATACGGCACCTGGGATAAATCCAAGAAACATGACTGGATTCCATCCGCCTAAAAAGAGCACTGTAATTAACGATGCCATCCCGAAGAAATATACGTACTCTGAAAGCATGAAAAACGCCCAGCGAAAACCTGAGTATTCCGTATGATATCCAGAAACAAGTTCTGACTCCGCTTCTGGCAAATCGAATGGCGTTCTATTTAACTCTGCAACTGCTGCGATTAAGAAAACGACGAAGCCAATTGGCTGTACGAAAATGTACCAAACCTTCTCTTGCGCCGCTACAATCTCATTTAAATTCAGGCTACCAGCTAGCAAAACGATACCAATTACACTCATTACGAGCGGAATCTCATAAGAAATCATTTGCGCCGCCGCACGCATCCCTCCTAAAAGGGAATATTTATTATTCGATGCCCATCCCCCAGTTACAACACCTATCGTCGTAATACCGGAAACAGCGATATAATAAAGTAACCCGACTCCAATATCTGCAAATTGAAATTTATCAGTGAATGGGATAACTGCAAGCACCATAAATGCTGGTGCAAATGCAATGACAGGTGCTAATATAAACAGCGGTTTATCTGCTGCTTTCGGAATACTATCTTCTTTCAATAATAGTTTTAAAACATCAGCTACCGTTTGCAGTAAACCAAATCGGCCTCCAACCTGGTTTGGGCCAATCCGCCCTTGCATAAACCCCATCACTTTCCGTTCTGCCAAGATTCCATATGTAACGAAGCCAAGGACTGCAAATAGTAGAAGTACCGCTAATCCGAAAAAAATGAAGAAATTCGTCCAGCTTGAAGGTGATTGTAAGAGCGTCTCAATCATTAGCCATCAACCTCCCCAAGTACAATATCAACTCCACCTAAAATCGTAATTAAATTAGCGATGTTTTCACCTTTCAATAACTTTGGTAAAATTTGCAAGTTATAAAAAGATGGCCTACGAAACTTCAAACGGTACGGCTCTTTCTTTCCGTCACTAGCGATATAACACCCAATCTCTCCGCGCGGCGATTCGATACGTACAAATGCTTCTCCCTTAGGTGCCTTAATAATTTTTGGTACTTTTGCCAGCACAGCTCCATCTTTCGGGAACTGCTGAACCGCTTGCTCAACAATCTTTAAAGACTCCTCGATTTCTTGCATTCGGCAAACGTAGCGATCCCAAGCATCTCCCACGCTTCCAACAGGAATATCAAAATCAAAACGATCATAAATCGAATACGGCTCATCTTTGCGAAGATCCCAGTTTACTCCAGTGCACCGCAAATTTGCTCCGCTTAAAGAATACGAAATCGCTTCTTCCGCGCTATATATACCAACGCCTTTCACACGATTTAAGAAAATCTCATTACCGCTAACAAGATCATGATAACCTGCCAGTTGCTCTCTCATATACGGAACAAACTCTTCCACCTTTTCAATCCAACCATCTGGCGCATCCCACTTCACACCACCAACTCTCATATAGTTAAAAGTAAGCCGTGCCCCGCATAATTCATTTAATAAATTTATAATCATCTCTCGTTCACGAAAAGCGTACAAAAACGGGCTAACCGCTCCTATATCAAGAAGATTCGTCCCCCACCAAACGAGATGGCTCGCAATTCTTCCTAGCTCCATCGCAAGTACTCGCAAGTATTCGGCACGCTCTGGAATTTCAAGCCCCATCATCGTCTCTACAGCATGGCAAATGACGTAATTATTCGTCATAGCTGATAAATAGTCCATTCGATCTGTATAAGGGATAATTTGCGTATACTGTAAGCTCTCAGCGATCTTTTCCGTCCCGCGATGTAAATACCCAATAACAGGTGTAGCTTCTTTAATAATTTCCCCGTCAATCTTAATTACGAGCCTGAACACACCATGTGTACTCGGATGCTGAGGTCCTACATTCAAAAGCATCTCTTCCGTGCGGATCATAGCTACACCTCCACATCATACGGTTCATAGTCTTTTCTAAGCGGATATCCTACCCAATCCTCTGGCATTAAAATACGTGTTAAATTCGGATGCCCTTTAAATATAATGCCGAGCAAATCGTATGCTTCTCGCTCCGGCCAGTCAGCCCCTTTCCAAAGCGCTGTCACAGATTCGACTTGCGGCGTTTCCCGGTCTAGCTTTACCTTCACCGCTACCGATTGTTTCTTACTATATGAAAACAAATGAACATACACTTCCATATGTGTCACAAAATCCGTCGCATGTAGCTCTGACATATAATCAAAAGCAAGTCCCTCATGGAATCGCAGTGACTCCATCACTTCATAATATTTTTCGGGATCCACCACAAGAGTTGGCACATCCTTTGACAGTTTATTAATGTAGGAATCTACTAATACACCCTCTCCTAACTTCTCCCTAATAGCCTCAACATACTGATTTAAATAAGGCTGATTTACGGACAGTTCTTCCTGCTTCGGCTCATCCTCTTTCTTACCTTCAGCCCCCTTTGTCTTCGCTCTTGCAGCCGCTGCTGCTTTCGCTTTTGCCGCTGCAATTGCCTTTGCCTTTTCATCTCCCGAATCCCCATCACCTTGCGAGGCTTTCTGCTTCGCCAATGCTGCCGCTTTTGCCTTGGCAGCTGCCACCGCCTTCGCCTTGGCTTTCGCTTTTTCTTCTTCCGTTACTTCTTCTGTCCCTTCTCTTTTCTGCTTCGCTAACGCCGCCGCTTTTGCCTTGGCAGCTGCCGCTGCCTTCGCCTTGGCTTTCGCTTTTTCTTCTTCCGTTACTTCTTCGGTTCCTTCTCTTTTCTGCTTCGCTAACGCTGCCGCTTTTGCCTTTGCGGCGGCTGCTGCCTTCGCCTTGGCTTTCGCTTTTTCTTCTTCCGTTACTTCTTCTATTCCTTCTCTTTTCTGCTTCGCTAACGCCGCCACTTTTGCTTTTGCAGCCGCTGCTGCCTTCGCCTTGGCTTTCGCTTTTTCTTCTTCCGTTACTTCTTCTATTCCTTCTCTTTTCTGCTTCGCTAACGTCGCCGCTTTTGCTTTTGCAGCTGCTGCTGCCTTCGCCTTGGCTTTCGCTTTTTCTTCTTCCGTCACTTCTTCGGTTCCTTCTCTTTTCTGCTTCGCTAACGCTGCCGCTTTTGCTTCTTCTATAGTAATATCATCGTTTTTTGGTAGCGCTTTCTCTTTTTCTTGATCTTCTTCCTCAAGCTCACTTATTTCCGCCTCGTGTTTCGCTACAAGGCGTTTTCTCGCTTCTTCTTTTGCACGCCTAGCTGCTTCTTTTTTCAGCTCCTCTAAATCTTTATTTGGATTGCTCATTTATTCGTCACCTGCTTCCCGGTCTTTGCTTCGTAACGAATTTTTTCTTTTAATTTATTAATTCCATAAATTAAAGCAGCTGGATTTGGGGGACAACCAGGAATATACACATCAACTGGTACAATTTGGTCTACACCTTTCACAACAGCATATGAATTTACATACGGACCACCTGCTGTTGCACAAGATCCCATCGCAATAACCCATTTCGGTTCGGGCATTTGATCATATAAGCGCCGAACAATAGGAGCCATCTTCTTCGTTACCGTTCCCGATACAATCATGACGTCCGATTGCCTTGGTGAAGTCCGAAAAAATGACCCAAATCGATCTAAATCATAATGTGATGAGCCTACTCCCATCATTTCAATTGCACAGCACGCCAGTCCGAATGTCATCGGCCATAAAGAATTGCTCCTCGCCCATCCTTTCAACTGTTCCAATGTAGAAAAAAAGATATTTCGTTCTAATTCTGCTCGCTCATTTGGATGTAATTCCTCAAAATTTATAACCATTGTAACACCTTCTTTTTCCAAGCATACGCTAATCCAACTAGCAACATTACAACAAAGATGAGCATTTCAATTAATGCAAATAAACCTAGCTTGTCATACGCAACAGCCCAAGGATATAAAAATAAAGTTTCTACATCAAAGATCACAAACAATAAAGCAAAAATATAATAACGAGCATGAAACCGAATATTTGCATCATGAAAAGGCTCAATTCCACTCTCATACGTCGTCGCCTTTGCTGCACTTGGTTTATTTGGGCGCAGCATCCTTCCTAATGTAAGAGCCACTACCGGCAGCAATATACCTAATAGCAAGAAAATCAAAACGATCATATAACTATTTTCATATACACTTGCCATTGTGAAACCCTCCCCCCTAAATTAAGAACAAGTTCACATAGTAAACAATATGTCCTAGTTGCAGTAATTATTATTTTTAAATTTTTCTAAATAATGCAACTATTATAATCATTATAGCAAACTTCAAATTCCTATGTCGATATGTTGGGAGGCAGAAACAAGAATTATTAAAATCTATCTTTACAACTTACTATAATTGTGCAAAATAAATATAAAACTTATATATGCTTTTCAAGAAACCGTAGGTGATATAAATGAAAAAACAAACACATGTAAGTATTCTTATAAGCATTGTATTGCTGTCTATAACGCTTCACTATGTAGCGATGCCTTTTCTATATGAATACTCATTTTCTTTTCAGCTATTAATCGGAATGAGTACCCTATTAATTGATATTATCGCTTGTAGTTATATACTTTATTTTTCAAACATGAAAGAAGGGCTATCTCGTTTATTTTGGATCATATTATCTGTTGGAGCTCTCTCTTATTTTATCGGTGATATAGTCGTTGCCTATCAGCGTTTAATTGTAAAGGACTTCTATACGTTCGTTGATCCATCTGACTTTTTTTACTTACTTTTTTTAGTTAGCTTTACGTTTGCCTTTCTATACGAAATCATTTATAACCGAGATTTATTAGAAAAACTTTTTATGCTATGTGATATTTGTATTATCGTTACAGCCCAATTTACTTTAAGTTACTACTTACTTATTGAACGAACTATTCATATCTTTACAACATCCTATATCGACATATTTGTTCAACTTACCTATCCAATGGCTGATTTACTCTTTCTCTTAATAGGAATCAACCTTTTATTCAAACCACTATCCTTATTACCTAAAAAGGTCGGTGCACTTCTTGGCAGTGCTTTAATTTTATATGCTACTACAGATGCGATTTATGCGTATATAAAATACTTCATACCAGAGTATTCTATGTTTACAGTTACTCCTTTCTATCAAGTAACCTTAGTACTAGTAGCAATCGCCTGTATTCTCCATACAAAAAAGCCTGAAAAACAAGAACAAGTACTACTAACACCTAAAATTGGTGAATCAATCCGATTATCATTACCGTATATTTCGGTAGTAATGCTTATTGTTTTCATATTAGTTGAATACATTTTTGCGCCTATTATAGTAATCGGACTTATAATAACTTTCTCCTTCGTTCTCATACGTCATAGTTTAGTTCGAAAACAAAATAAAATATTATTGATTGCTCAAATGCAATTCAACTCAGAACTCGAGAAACAAATTAAACTACGTACAGAAGATTTAGTAGAACAGAAAAATGAACTCTATCATAATCAACAAATGTTTAAATCTTTATACGAGCATCATCCAGATCCAATCTTCACATTAGATTTGTACGGTAATTTTCTCAAAGTAAATAACGCTGGTACTACTTTACTCGGTTATCAAACGAATGAATTATTAAACCAGCCTTACTATTCACTCATATACGAAGAAGATTTAGAAGAAATGATTAACGCCTTTCATCGCGTGAAAAAGGGGGATTCTATCTCTTTAGAAATACGGGCGTACCATAAAAACAGAGATATTTACTACTTGCACGTTACCGCCGTACCGATCTTTTTAAAGGAGAAAATTTCTGGGGTTTATTTAATGATTAAAGATATTACGGAAAGCAAGCAACAACAAGAACAAATTAATTTCCTAGCATACCATGACACTTTAACAGAGCTTGCAAATCGACGTGCATTTCATCAACATTTAGAACAGGCAATTGCGCGAGCAAAAATATCGAAAAAGCCTTTTGCTGTTATGTTTCTCGACCTAGACCGTTTTAAAGTTATTAATGATACCCTCGGTCATCGAGTAGGAGACCTATTGCTCATCGCAGTAGCAAAAAGGCTCGAAAGAATAGCAACATCAAATATGAAACTCGCGCGGCTAGCTGGAGATGAGTTCACAATCCTTATCGAGAATTACAAAAAAAAGCCAGATGTCCAAAAAATAGCTGATAGGATTGTAGCGGCCATGAATGAGCCATTTGAAATCGAAAATCAACATTTACAAATCTCACCGAGCATCGGAATTGCAATATATCCTGAAGCAGGTGAAGATGCGCTATCCATTTTGCAGCATGCTGATATGGCCATGTACGAAGCAAAGAATAAAGGAAAAAACGGCAGCTCTCTTTACACGAAAGAACTATATAAAAAAATGGAACGAAAAGCTCGAATTGAAAAAGATTTGCCAATCGCTTTAGTAAACAAAGAATTTTATCTCGTTTATCAACCACAAATTGATACGACAACAAATAAAATTATCGGTGCTGAAGCTTTAATACGTTGGAAACACCCACTATTAGGTGACATTTCACCATGTGAGTTTATTCCAATTGTAGAAGAGACGCCACAAGTAGTCCCACTTGGGCATTGGGTATTACAAGAAGCTTGTCTCCAATTAAAAATATGGCATACCTTTGGCTACCAAAATTTAAAAATAAGTGTTAATTTATCCGCAAAAGAATTCCGGCAAGATCAATTAATCGAAAACATTTCACAAATATTAAACGACGTGCAAGTCGATCCAAAATATGTAACACTTGAGTTAACAGAAAGAATTGCAATGATTGACGAGAAAGAAACGTTATTAAGACTGAAGCAATTAAAAGAATACGGTATCCAAACTTCCATTGATGACTTCGGTACTGGGTATTCTTCTCTTGCTTATTTATCAATTTTTCCAATCGACACATTAAAAGTACCGAGAGAATTTACACAATTAGCTGATCATCGTCCTGAAGAACGAGCCATCGTTTCTACAATACTTTCCCTCGCAAATACTTTAAATCTTTCAGTCGTTGCCGAAGGAATTGAAACCGAAAAACAGCTTAAGTTTCTGCAAAAACATAACTGTAAATATATGCAAGGTTACTATTTCAGTAAACCACTTACTAGTAATCAGTTTATAAAATTTCTACAAAAAACCCCCAGTATGAACAAATAATTCATACTGGGGATTTTATAATGCTAAATATTTTTCTCATAATATTCTTCTGCGATCTCTTCGTAAAAAGCTGCAGATGTCGTATAGAAATATGGAATTAACCACAGGAATCCAATTCCTAATGTAATACAACTTAATATAAACCAGCCAATAAAACTTAAACATAAAATGAAATACTCCATCTTATGTCCATCCATCATACGACGACTTTCTGTAATAGCTTGGTTCAGTGAATACTCAGGATGATCGTTTATAATAAAGTATGTCATCGCATAAGAAAAAGATTTAATAATACCTGGAATAATGAACAATAACGTCCATAAGAAAAGATAAAGATTTACTAATAAATATAATAAAAATGATTTTAGAAATCTCTTTCCCTCTGAAAACCAAATGAATATATTACCAATACTAGCTTGCTTTTCACGAAGGATATTTAAACCAAGGTAATATCCACCTAAAGTTAACGGTCCAGTAACAAAAAATGTAAGAATATTCGTTGAAAGTGAACCATTTGTTTTTTGCCAACCGAAAATTAAAGAAAATCCCCAATCAACACTAAAACTAAAAGCCGTGATAAGAATTGAAATGAGTAGTGTAGCTCCAACAGCTAATCCCCATTTCCCTTCTAATGAATCTAGTGCTTCTCCTTTTAAATCACTAATCATGCGTAGCCTCGCCTCCTATACACAATAATTCTATTAGTATAGCATGTTACTATTGAAATTCACCTTTTGAAATATAGCGATAAAAGTGTGCTGTCGTCGTACTCATATACGGACTAAGCCAAAGAAATCCTATTCCAAAAGTAAGAAGCGCTAAAATAGCCCATCCTATGAAGCTAAGCCATAAAAGAAACAAATCTAACTTATGACCCTTCATAAGATTCTTACTTTCCTTCATCGCCTGCGAAACACTATATTCTGGATTTTCAATCATCACATAGTACGTCAGTGCATAAGAAAAATACATCACAATCATACCAACAATTGAAATTGCTAGTAGTACACAGATAGCAATAGCAAACGACGCATTTCCTTCTTCACCAAAAAATGCAAATAAGGCTACTAACAATATCGGAATCCATGTACCTGTATATAATAAAATTGCAAGCATTGCCCACATTGTTTTCATCATTATTTTAAAGCCACGAAATCCTTCAAATAAGTAATCTACTTTAGCATCTTCTCGTTTACTGATCTGTAAAAATACATTTGTATAACCGTATGATGTAATCCCATACGATGCGCTACTCAAAATTATCATAATGCAATAAAAAATCCCGAATGTAACACTTGCTCCATTTGATATTGTTTGCCCTTCAAGTGAACCTGCTAGACCAGCAAATAAGAGAAATATAATAATTCCTGGAATTAATAGTATAAGCATTGCAGCCATCGAAACGACATAACTTAAAATAAAATATAAAATTGTTGATCCAACACCTAGTCCCCATTTTCCCTTTAAAGAGTACAATGCTTCTCGCTTCATTTCACCAATCATTGATTCATCCCCTTTATGAAATATAAATTGTTGTACACTTCTACTTATACAAGCATCAATATAATTATACCAGTTTTGTAAAATTATCCATAAAATACACAAAAAAAAATCCGTAAAGGCAAAGCCCTTACGGATTTTTTCACTTCATATCGGAAACGTTTAAACGGTTCACGGCACGTTGTAATGCCATTTCTGCACGTTTAAAGTCAACATGTGCTTGTTTATCTTGCAGACGTTGCTCAGCGCGACGCTTCGCTTCATTTGCGCGATGGATATCGATATGGTTTGCTTCTTCAGCAGATGATGATAATACAGTCACTTTATCTGGACGAACTTCGATAAAGCCACCGCTTACTGCTACATAATCAGTGTGTCCACCATTTTTCAGACGAACTGCACTAATTTTTAATGGTGCAACAGTTGGAATGTGACCTGGTAAGATCCCCATTTCCCCACTCTCTGCTTTTACACTTACCATTTCTACTTCTTTTTCGTAAACCGGTCCATCAGGAGTTACAATACTGACTGGAAATGTCTTCATACTTCGTCCCTCCTAAGGCCTTACGCCATCATTTTCTTCGCGTTTTCAATAACTTCTTCAATGCCACCTACTAAGCGGAATGCATCTTCTGGAAGGTCATCATATTTTCCTTCTAGAATTTCTTTGAAACCACTAACTGTATTCTTTACAGGTACGTAAGAACCTTTTTGACCTGTAAACTGCTCAGCTACGTGGAAGTTTTGAGATAAGAAGAATTGAATACGACGAGCACGATGTACAACTAACTTATCTTCTTCAGATAACTCATCCATACCTAAGATAGCGATGATATCTTGAAGCTCTTTATAACGTTGTAAAGTTTGCTGTACTTGACGAGCTACTTCATAATGTTCTTCTCCTACGATTTCTGGAGAAAGTGCACGAGATGTAGATGCTAATGGATCTACGGCTGGGTAAATACCCATTTGCGTTAAACGACGCTCTAAGTTTGTTGTTGCATCTAAGTGAGCGAACGTTGTAGCTGGTGCTGGGTCAGTATAGTCATCGGCTGGTACATATACCGCTTGGATAGACGTGATAGACCCTTTATTTGTAGATGTAATACGCTCTTGTAATTGACCCATTTCTGTTGCAAGTGTTGGTTGGTAACCTACCGCAGATGGCATACGACCAAGAAGGGCAGATACTTCAGAACCCGCTTGCGTGAAACGGAAGATGTTATCGATGAACAGAAGTACGTCTTGTCCTTGCTCATCACGGAAATGCTCAGCCATTGTTAAACCTGTTAATGCAACACGTTGACGTGCTCCAGGTGGCTCGTTCATTTGTCCGAATACCATCGCAGTTTTCTTGATTACGCCAGAATCGCTCATTTCGTGGTATAAGTCATTACCCTCACGAGTACGCTCACCTACACCAGCGAATACAGAGATACCACCGTGCTCTTGTGCGATGTTGTTAATTAATTCCTGAATTAATACTGTTTTACCTACGCCGGCACCACCGAATAGGCCGATCTTACCACCCTTAATGTAAGGAGCAAGTAAGTCTACTACTTTAATACCAGTTTCAAGAATTTCTACTTTAGTAGATAATTCTTCGAATGCAGGTGCTTGACGGTGAATTGGATCACGATGTACATCTGCAGGAACCTCACCATCTAAGTCAATTGCATCACCTAATACGTTAAATACGCGACCAAGTGTTACATCACCAACTGGTACAGAGATTGGTTTACCAGTATCTTCTACTTCTGTGCCACGAACAAGTCCATCTGTGGAAGACATCGCAACTGTACGAACTGTATCATCACCTAAATGAAGTGCAACTTCAAATGTTAAGTTAATACTTCCGTTTTCGTTGCTTTGTTTTACCGTAAGGGCGTTGTAGATTTCTGGTAGCTTTCCGCCATCAAACTTAACGTCTACAACCGGACCCATGATTTGCGTAACGCGCCCTTTATTCATCGGGTTCCCTCCTAGCTTTCTTTTAATTAGCCAACTTTCTACGAGCAGCTAGCTTTTAATTTTTTATTGGTTTATAGCTTACGCGACTCTTTTGACAGAGCCGCTTCCGCTTTTTATTGAATCTAGCTCCAGCGGTTAGAATGTTCGGTGGCTTCGCTTTTTCCTACGAGGCACAAATCGCCTCTACGTCAAAAGCTCCATCCCCCTCTCATTCTGAACGAACCGCTTCCGCCTTTTAATACTATTCTAACGCTGCTGCTCCACCAACGATTTCCGTAATTTCTTGCGTAATCGCTGCCTGACGCGCACGGTTGAATGAAAGTGTAAGTGAATCGATAACTTCCATTGCGTTGTCTGTAGCACTCTTCATTGCTGTCATACGCGCTGCGTGTTCACTTGCTTTACCGTCTAGTAATGCACCGTACACTAAGCTTTCTGCGTATTGTGGCAATAGTACTTTTAAAATTTCTTCTTCAGAAGGTTCGAATTCATAAGCTGTCGTCGGTTTGTCAGACGCCACATCAGTAAGCGGTAAAATTTTATTTTCCGTTACCTCTTGTGAAATTTTACTTACGTAATGGTTGTAGTAGATGTACAGCTCATCATAAGCACCATCTGCGAACATCGCAATTGCTCGAGAAGCAAGGTCTTTAATATCAGTAAATGATGGGTGGTCAGATAATCCAACTACTTCATCAATAATGTTAAAGCCGCGACGTTTTAAATAATCACGTCCTAGTCGTCCAAGCACAATAATAGAATATTGGTTTGAATCCATATTATGACGTTCACGAATTACGTTACTTACTGTACGTAATACGTTACTGTTATAACCACCTGCTAGTCCGCGATCAGACGTAATAACGATGTATCCTGTACGCTTTACAGGACGCGCATTTAGCATTGGATGATTAATCCCTTTGCTTCCTTGCGCAATGCTCGCTACTACTTCTTGAATCTTTTCCATATACGGAACGAAAGATTTAGCATTTTGCTCTGCACGGTTTAACTTAGATGCAGATACCATCTCCATCGCTTTCGTAATTTGACTCGTTTTCTTTGTCGAGTTAATCTTCGCTTTTATATCGCGTAAAGATGCCACAGGTTTTCACCACCTTTTTTCCGGAAGTTGGCACGATTAGTAAGAATCCTCTTCCTAATCTACGTTGCAAGATATTCTTGCTCATGATTGAAGGAAAAGAATAGGTGCACCTACTCTTTTCCTTTACATGACCTTTAGCAATCTCAGAGCCCGAGATGCCTTTTATATATACTATCTAGCTCCAGCGGCTTGAATGCTCGGTGGCTTCACTTCTTCCTACGAGGCAAACACCGCCTCTTCGTCAGAAGCTCCATCCCCCTCACATTCAGAACGAGCCGCTTCCGCTTTTATTATTCAGAAGCTACAAATACTTTTTTAAATCCATTGATTGCTGCTGCAAATTTGTCGTCATCCGCAAGTTTCTTAGTTGTGCGGATTTCTTCTAATAAGTCAGTCGCATTAGAATCTAACCAAGCATGGAATTCTTCTTCAAAACGAGTGATATCTACTACTGGGATATCATCTAGGAATCCACGTGTTAAAGCGTAAAGAATGATAACTTGTTTCTCTACACGTAATGGTTTGTGTAATCCTTGTTTTAATACCTCAACAGTACGAGCACCACGGTTTAATTTCGCTTGAGTTGCTTTATCAAGGTCAGAACCGAACTGAGCGAACGCTTCTAACTCACGGTAAGATGCAAGGTCAAGACGAAGTGTACCTGATACTTTACTCATTGCTTTAATCTGAGCAGATCCACCTACACGAGATACAGAAGTACCCGCATCGATCGCTGGACGTACGCCAGAGAAGAATAGGTCAGATTGTAAGAAGATTTGTCCATCCGTAATAGAAATTACGTTTGTTGGGATGTATGCTGATACGTCCCCTGCTTGTGTTTCGATGAAAGGTAGTGCAGTTAAAGAACCGCCGCCTTTTGCATCACTTAATTTTGCTGCACGCTCTAATAAGCGAGAATGTAAGTAGAATACATCCCCTGGGTAAGCTTCACGACCTGGAGGACGACGTAATAGTAATGACAGCTCACGGTAAGCCGCTGCTTGTTTTGATAAGTCATCATATACTACTAATACGTGTTTACCATTGTACATGAACTCTTCACCCATTGTTACACCAGCGTAAGGAGCTAGGTATAATAATGGAGCTGGTTGAGAAGCAGATGCAGTTACAACGATTGTGTACTCTAATGCACCGTGCTTACGTAGTGTTTCTACTACGTTACGTACAGTTGATTCTTTTTGTCCAATTGCTACGTAGATACAAATCATGTCTTCATCTTTTTGGTTAATGATTGTATCAAGTGCAACTGCTGTTTTACCAGTTTGACGGTCACCAATGATTAACTCACGTTGACCACGGCCAATTGGTACAAGAGCATCGATCGCTTTAATACCTGTTTGAAGTGGCTCATGAACAGATTTACGATCCATTACACCTGGTGCTGGACTTTCGATTGGACGAGTGTTTGTTGTATTGATTGGGCCTAAACCATCAACTGGTTGACCTAATGGGTTTACAACACGACCAATTAGTTCTTTTCCTACCGGTACTTGCATGATGCGACCAGTACGACGAACTTCGTCACCTTCACGAATTTCTGTGTAAGGTCCTAAAATGATAATACCTACGTTGTTTTCCTCTAAGTTTTGTGCTAGTCCCATAACGCCGTTAGAGAACTCTACAAGTTCACCAGCCATAACGTTATCAAGACCATGAGCACGCGCGATACCGTCACCAACTTGGATAACTGTACCAACATCACTAACTTCGATTTCAGACTGATAGTTCTCGATTTGTTGCTTTATCAGTGCGCTAATTTCTTCAGCTCTGATGCTCATGTGCTTCACCCCTATCTATTCTTCATTAATTCACGCTGAATACGTGCTAATTTTCCTTGTAAACTTCCGTCATAAATGCGATTTCCAATACGTACTTTAATTCCGCCTAGTAAATCTTCATCTACAACATTTTTCACGCGAATTGCATCTTTTCCCGTTCTCTTTGCAAATGCTTCAGCAATGTTAAGCTTCTCTTCTTCTGATAGAAGACGAGTAGAATATACAGTTGCGTCCGCTACGTTACGTTCTTCATTAGCAAGAACAACATATTCATCTGCAATTTCAGGTAAGATATCAATGCGTTTGTTATCAATTAAAATATATAACGTATTTAAAATAGATTCAGAAACAGATCCGAATACGTTTGCAAGAAACGTTTTCTTTTGTTCCTTTGAAATGTTCGGTTGCGTTAAAAAGCTATGTAGTTCTCCGTTCTTTACATAAACGTTTTGTACAAGGCGTAATTCCTCTTCAAACATTTCTAATACGTGTTTTTCTTTAGCAATTTTAAAAAGAGCGACAGCATAACGTTTTGCTACAATCCCATTGCTCATCGCGCTTCTCCTACTTCTTTAATATAATCGCGAATTAACTTCACTTGATCTTCTTCTTTTAATTCTTTTTCAATTACTTTAGAAGCAATTTGAACAGATAAAGAAGCAACTTGTTCTTGTAAAGCAGCAATTGCTTGCTCTTTTTCGCGTTGAATTTCTTGTACAGCAGATGCTTTAATTGATTCTGCTTCTTCTTTCGCAGCAGCAACAATAACATCTTTTTGATCTACAGCTTGCTTTTTCGCTCTTTCGATTAACTCTTGTGCTTCAACACGTGATTGTTTTAACATTTCACGTTGTTCTTCTACTAATTTCTTCGCCTCAGCATTACTTCTTTCTGCAGCGTCGATTTCATTAGTAACATGCTCTTCACGTTCTTTCATAATTCCCATTAAAGGACCCCACGCAAATTTGCGTAGCATTACTAATAGAAGTAAGAAAATGAACAATGTATAAGCAATCGTTCCAAATGGAATGGCAGCACCTAATAATAAAGTTGGCACAAGGATTCACTCCCTTCAAAATATCTAAATTGATCATATGAAAAAAAAAGACATACGTTTCATTCATAAAGCAATGGCGAAGAAAGTTCGGAAAAACACTCTTCGCCATCTATGTAAGGGGAGTCTCCCTTATTTGTTCATTACGATGAATGCAATAACTACACCGATGATTGGAAGTGCCTCAACTAAAGCAACCCCGATGAACATAATTGTTTGAAGTGCGCCTTTTAATTCTGGTTGACGAGCAACACCTTCGATTGTACGTGATACGATAAGACCGTTACCAATACCTGCACCTAATGCTGATAAACCAATTGCAATTGCAGCTGCGATTACACCTAAACTCATTTAATTTGTCCTCCTTTGTATTATAAAAAAATAAATTTTTTCTTACTTAAATTATATTAATGGTCATGGCTTACTTTATGAGCCATATAAACCATCGTTAACATAACGAAAATAAATGCTTGGATTGATCCAACGAATACACTGAATCCCATCCATGCTAACATTGGTACAAGCGCACCTAATGCCCCAAGGACTGATGCTCCGCCCAACTTAGCAAGTAATCCTAACAAGATCTCACCTGCATAAATGTTACCAAATAAACGAAGACCTAACGTTAATGTGTTAGCAAACTCCTCAATAACCTTTAATGGGAATAAGAATTTCATAGGTTGGAAATAACCTTTTACGTACTCTTTCGTACCCTTCATCTTAATTCCATAATAATGGGTGAGGGTAACTACCATCACGGCTAATGTTAATGTAACTGCTGGATCAGACGTTGGTGATCTCCACCATGCAATATGTTCGCCAGCTTCAGTTGCTGAATACATGAATGGTAAACCAAGGAAGTTCGATACGATGATAAACATGATAAGCGTAACGCCAAGCGTTAAGAAACGTCCACCTGTTTTCCAGTCCATCGTACTATTGATAATCCCTTTCACGAAGTCAAACACCCATTCCATGAAGTTTTGCATTCCGGTTGGGCGAAGAGCTAAGCTGCGAGTTCCAATAACAGCGATTAAGAAAACAATAACTGCTGCTACAGTAACCATCATAACTGATGACAAATCGAACGTTAAACCTAGAAATTCAACTAATTTACCGTGTTCCACTAGTAATTCACCTCTCTTCCCTGCTCTTATACTCTAAATAAAGAAAATCTATGATCATGACAAGGTATCCTGTCAGCAATCCTACACCTAGGCCCCACATCGCGATTAACTCTTGATATTTGGCTGCAAATAAAATTAATAACCCAATCGTGGCGAATCTTGAATATGTACTTACCGCTGTTGCCTTGAACTTCACGTTTTCTCCATTTGTTACGCGATCTAGCAGCTTGTCTGTTCTACGTGCAATGATGCGCAAACTAAGAAAACTGAAAATCGTCCCGATAATCAGTCCAAGAAATACATCCTTGTAAGAGGTAAATCCCCATCCTAGCACTAGAAGCGCAAGCAAGTAGTACATATATTTCTTTTGTCTTTGGACAAGTCCATGTACGTCTATCATCATTGCTCTCCCGAATAGTAATGTCGAATGAGTCGAATCATTGCGTATACCCCTGTTCCTAGTCCGAGTAATAACCCTATAATAAGAAACAACGGAAACGTTCCAACCTTATTATCAATCCACTGCCCACCAAAGATTCCAACAAGAATAGAACCGACTAATTGAGCAAGAATACCTGACATTAAAGCATAAGCTTTTATATGGCTGCGATCGTTTTTTTGCAAGGATTCATCCCTCCAATATGTAACCCTCATTCACGATGTGTTAATAATAACTCATTTTTTTGCATAAATCCTATACAAAACAAAAAGTTTACATTTTCGTCACGGAATAGATGTAATTTTGTCACTGAAAGCCCTACCATCTATCCCCGTTGTTAGCATACAATAGGGTATTAACAGTGTCAACGAGAAATCGTAAAAAATCTAAAAATTTGAGTATTAGGCATTTCCTCCCAAAAATGAAAACGTTCCCCTTCTAAATACTGGTTACATATATGCAATTTCTAACAGTTTTCTCTTTATAATAGAAGGAAATGTTCACAAGTTTGTCACTATTATATTTTCGAGATATAACGCTTTTCTTCCATAATATAGTGTTCCTCAGACGTAAGACTTCTATATTATATGTGAGGTGTATGCAACTTATGTTGTATATACGATGTATATTTATCCTCTCCCCCTCCCCTACTTGCTTACAACAAAAAAGACGAGCTGGGGAATCTCCCCTGCTCGTCAGTTGTCTTACTTCGTTCCGAATAAACGGTCACCAGCATCACCAAGACCTGGTACTACATATCCGTGGTCATTTAATTTCTCATCTAATGCTGCTACATAAATATCAACATCAGGATGTTCTTCTTGTACTACTTTTACCCCTTCTGGAGCTGCAACGATACACATTAATTTAATTTGTTTCGCACCGCGCTTTTTCAGAGAGTTAATTGCTTCAGCCGCAGAACCACCTGTTGCTAGCATCGGATCTAGTACGATAAAGTCACGCTCTTCTACATCCGTTGGAAGTTTCACATAGTATTCTACCGGTTGCAATGTTTTAGGGTCACGGTATAAACCAACGTGTCCTACTTTTGCTGCTGGAATTAATTTCAGAATTCCATCAACCATTCCTAAACCTGCACGTAAAATCGGAATTAAACCAAGTTTTTTACCAGCGATCACTTTTGTTGTCGCTTTGCTTACAGGTGTTTCAATTTCAATGTCCTTAAGTGGAAGGTCGCGAGTAATTTCGAAAGCCATTAAACTTGCTACTTCGTCCACTAATTCACGAAAATCTTTCGTACCTGTATTCTTATCGCGAATATATGTAATCTTATGTTGAATTAACGGGTGATCAAATACATACAGTTTTCCCATGTGAATCTCTCCTTTAGATGATATTCATGCGTTTGCACGCTTTTTTACACTATTTACGATTGTAAAGAAAACGCTACTAATATTCAAGGGCAAATTTGGCAAAATCATGATTTTACGATGAATCTATCTAGTATCTTTACCAATTATGGGAGCTGTATCCTTCATTATATCGCCAAAATTTATTCATCATTTGTATACATACTTTAAAAATAATATATGTCCACAAAAAAGACCGCCAAAACAATTAAGTCTCGGCAGTCTTCTTCAATCTATTATAGATTTGGATACATTGTGAATTTGCTAGTTAACGCTTCTACACGCTTACGTACTTCTTCTAATGCAACTTCATTTTCATGATTTTTTAATGTATAAGCAATAAGTGACGCAATTTCATCCATTTCTTCTAAACCGAAACCACGAGATGTTACAGCTGCTGTACCGATACGTACACCACTTGTTACAAATGGGCTTGCTGTTTCAAATGGAATTGTATTTTTGTTCACTGTAATACCAACTTCATCTAATACGTGCTCTGCTACTTTACCTGTGATTTCTAAGTTACGAACATCAATCAAGATTAAGTGATTGTCTGTTCCGCCAGAAACAAGTGTAAGTCCTTCTTTTTGAAGACCTTCAGTTAAGCGGTTCGCATTGTTAATGATATTTTGTGCATATGTTTTGAAATCATCTTGAAGTGCTTCACCAAATGCAACAGCTTTTGCAGCGATTACGTGCATAAGTGGACCACCTTGAATACCAGGGAAGATTGATTTATCAATTTGTTTTGCAAATTGCTCTTCACATAAAATCATACCACCACGCGGACCACGTAACGTTTTATGTGTTGTCGTTGTAACGAAATGTGCATGTGGTACTGGATTTGGGTGTAAACCAGCAGCTACTAAACCAGCGATATGTGCCATATCAACCATTAAATAAGCGCCCACTTCATCTGCAATCTCACGGAATCGCTTGAAATCGATAACACGAGGGTATGCACTTGCACCTGCAACGATTAATTTTGGTTTATGTTCTTTCGCTTTTGCTAATACATCATCGTAATTAATACGGTGAGAGTCAGCATCCACGCCATATTCTACGAAATTATATTGTACTCCACTGAAGTTAACAGGGCTTCCGTGTGTTAAGTGACCACCATGAGATAAGTTCATACCAAGTACTGTATCGCCTTGCTCTAAAATCGTAAAGTATACTGCCATGTTCGCTTGTGCACCAGAGTGTGGTTGAACATTTACGTGCTCTGCGCCGAAAATTTCTTTCACGCGATCACGTGCGATATCTTCTACTACGTCTACGTGTTCACAGCCACCATAGTAACGTTTTCCAGGATATCCTTCAGCATACTTATTCGTTAAAACAGAACCTTGTGCCTCCATTACTGCTTCACTTACGAAGTTTTCCGAAGCAATTAACTCAATCTTTGAACGCTGTCTTCCTAGTTCTGCCTCAATTGCAGCAAATACCTTTTCATCTTGACGTTTTAAATGATCCACCAAAATCCCCCTTTTCTGAACGAATTACATCGATTCCCAACAGTTTTTTCTTATTTATTCAGAAAAAACGAAAATTCAGGTTGTAATTCTTTCGAACCTTCATGTTTTCAACTACATTCTAACATGACTTTCTATATCATAAAAGAAAAAAAAGACCGAAAATCGGTCTTTTCTTTCTTCTATTATAAAGTCAGACAACATACCTTTTATCTTATGATAAACAGTTACTATATGACTTCCTAATTTCTCATATTTAACGGCAAGTGATAGTCTCTTCCACTGCCGCATAGACAGCACGCGCTCCACCAATTAGTTTTCCACGTGTTTTGGCCATCGTTACATGCGCACTTCCAATTGCCTTCACACTTGTACGAACCGGAACAGCTACATGCTTTAAATGCATACCGATAAATGTATCACCAATATCCATTCCTGCATCAGCTTTAATAAACTCAACTACTACCGGATCTTTCAAATTGTGATACGCGTATGTCCCCAATGCACCACCTGCTGATCTAACAGGCGTAACTGTTACAATTTCAAATTGATATTTTATCGCTACTTCTCTCTCAACTACTAAAGCACGGTTTAAATGCTCACAACATTGAAACGCTAATTCAATACCTGTTTGCTCTTGAAATTGTTTTAACTCAGAGAAAATCGCCTCTGCTACTTCCATCGTTCCTGATGTTCCAATTCTTTCGCCTAGCACTTCGCTCGTGCTACAACCCACTACAAAAATTTGACCGCTTTGTAATGAAGCTTGTTCTTGGAAATCAGAAAGCGACATTTGTAGCTGTTCTCTTACCTTTACGATTTCTGTCATTACGCCTCTTCCTTTCACAGGTTGGTTCACCAAATTATATTTCACACTACTGATAGTTAGAATCTATTACTTTGTTTCGTATGTTTTAATTTTTCCTACGCGGTTTTCGTGACGACCACCTTCATAGTCAGTTGTTAACCAGATTTTCGCGATATCACGCGCTAGACCAGCACCAATTACACGCTCACCCATCGCTAGCATATTAGTGTCATTATGCTCTCTCGTTGCTTTCGCGCTGAAAGTATCATGAACTAACGCACAACGGATACCATTTACTTTGTTTGCTGCGATTGACATACCAATGCCTGTCCCACAAACTAAAATACCACGATCTACTTCACCATTCGCTACCATTTCAGCTGCTGGAAACGCAAAGTCAGGGTAATCAACAGAACCAGCTTCACATTCACAACCTAAATCAATATATTCAATATTTAACTCTTCTAATAAACTTACAAGTTCTTTGCGGATATTCATACCGCCGTGATCAGATGCTATTACTACTTTCATTTTTACCCCTCCAAAGTTTCAATCAATTATCTTCATTTCACACTCGCTACCTCACATAGGAAGAAGTGATCTCCAATATCGTATTATACACGAAACATCAACCTACTGAATGTTTTTTCAGTAAAGTTTGTACAAGTTTTTCCATCTCATCTAACGTTTCTTTATAAATAGAAAGCGAGCCTCCAAATGGATCTGAAATGTCCTTGCCTATACCTTCAGTTAATCCATATAACGTATTTAATTTCTTTTCAACGCTCGGATAATGCCCAAGTACAATTTGCTTATGGTTTTCTGTCATCGTTACGACAATATCAGCCCAATCAAGCAAAGTTTCATTTATTTGCTGCGCCGCATGATCAATTAAAATTCCTTTTTCAGCTAAAGCTTCCTTCGCATGTACCGATGCATCGCTCCCAGGATAGGCGAAAACACCAGCAGATTGCACTTCAAACTTATCTCCTCCGTGATGACGAAGCAACGCCTCAGCCATTGGACTACGACATGTATTGCCAGTACAAACAAATAACACTCGTTTCATTCAAACCCACCCCTATATTCGATTTCTTACCATTCATCATAACTTACATTAGAATAGAACAAAAGAAATGTGAATATACAAAAGGCGCATTTCTCTTATATTTTTTCTAAGAAAAATGCGCCTTATCCACATATATGTGAAACCCTATTTCCAAGTGCCTAGAGTATTTTAACATACATGCTGAACATGCAACAAAAATAAGGAATCCATTTCATACGAAACGGATTCCTCTTATATTGCAATTATTTCATTGTAACTTTCATTACTTCTGTTGAACCTTTTGTAGCTGCTACGCCTACAGTTGTCTTAATAGACTCAGCTGCATCTGTGTTTGTAATAACAATTGGAGTAATTGTGCTTTTCGCTTTTTCACGGATTAATTCTAAGTCGAATGAGATTAATTTATCTCCAGCTTTTACAGCTTGGCCTTCAGAAACGTGAGCTTCGAAACCTTCGCCTTCCATTTTTACAGTTTCTAATCCAACGTGGATTAAAATTTCTGTACCGTTTTTCGCTTTAATTCCGATAGCATGTTTTGTGTGGAATAATTGTACGATTTCACCATCAACTGGAGATACAACTACACCTTCAGTAGGATCGATTGCAACACCGTCACCCATCATACGACCAGCAAATACTGGATCTGGTACTTCTTCAATATTTTTCACTGCTCCAGTTAATGGAGCTACGATTGTTTCTTCATTTGTTTTTGAACCAAGACCGAATAATTTTTTAAACATAGGATAGTCCTCCTTATAATTTACCTAAAAGTTTATAGGGCAATCCCTAGTAAAGCTCGGGATACATGTAAGACTTCATACTTCGAATATTATACTGTAAAAACGCTTTCGAAATAAATTACGTCATTACTAATAGACTCTTATTGTAGCGCTTCACAAAATTCCAGTCAATTCTGATTGTCTGAATAACAATTAGAAGTTAACTTCTATTCATATTTTCTCTTTTTTTGCCCAACTTGTCTAGAGGTCTTTACTACATTTTATTTTTTGTTGTTAATTTGTAAAATTTAATTCAAACTTTTTTCAAAATCCACTTGACTAAAGTAAGTAACTATTTTATTATTACTTACATAAGGTAAGTTAATAACTTTTAGGAGGTTTTTAAAAATGATGGATTTCGGTCTACTTATTATTCGTCTTATTATAGGAATTACATTCATGGGTCATGGCGCTCAAAAATTATTTGGTTGGTTCGGCGGTTACGGTTTAAAAGGAACAGGTGGCTGGATGGAGTCAATCGGTTTACGTCCTGGTGTATTTATGGCATTTATGGCTGGCGCAACTGAATTACTAGGTGGTTTCTTATTTGCATCAGGTATTTTCATTGTAGTTGGTTCATTATTTATCGTTGGAACAATGTTAATGGCTATCTTCACTGTTCACGGAAAAAATGGTTACTGGGTAACACAAAACGGATATGAATATAACTTAATGTTAATCGCTGTCGCTGTTGGTGTAGCTTTAATCGGACCTGGCGCATACGTTTTACTTTAATTTTTATCTCAAATTTGAGATTCTTGAAAAAAGAACTTACTTCATTACAATTGAAGTAAGTTCTTTTTATGAAACAAAATATTATTTCCAGCAGGATTTTCTCATCGTTATCTTGTAAACAAACAATAAGTATTCATATTTAGAAAGGGGATTACAAGCATGTTATCCATTAATCCAAATGAACAAACTGAAAAAGATAATTACAAATTACTTACTGGAAGTATCATCCCTCGTCCTGTCGCATTCGTTACTTCTGTAACAAAAGAAGGCGTACTAAACGGAGCACCATATAGTTATTTCAATATTGTCGCTGCTAATCCACCACTTATCTCAGTATCTGTACAACGAAAAGCCGGAGAAAGAAAGGACACTTCCCGAAACGCAATTGAAAAAGGAGAATTTGTCGTACATATTTCTGACGAATCATATGTAGCAGCAATTAACGAAACAGCAGCTAACCTCCCGCCAAATGAAAGTGAAATTGAACTAGCAAAACTAACACCAATCGAAAGTGAAGTCATCTCTGTTCCAGGTGTAAAAGAAGCAAATATTCGAATGGAATGCGTATTAGAACGTGCAATTCCACTTGGCGGAACGGAAGACTCACCAGCTTGTGATCTACTAATTGGACGCGTCGTTCGTTTCCACGTTGCCGAACATCTATATGAAAAAGGGCGCATTCACGCCGAAGGACTCAAACCAATAAGCCGCCTAGCAGGACACAACTATGCAAAATTAGGAGAACAATTTGAATTGGTTAGGCCAATCTAAAAGCGGAAGCGGCTCGCTCAGAATCGCAGGGCACTTCAAGCTCTCGACCTTGAAGCGCTTTTTGCTTCATGCGAGAGAGCGAAATGACCGGAGATTCTAGCCGCTGAAGCTGGATAATATTTAAAAGTGGAAGTGGCCCGTTTAGCTCTGACCAGCTAAGGTTCTCTCGCACAAAAGGTGCTTTTTACCTTTCGTGCGGGAGGTTCTTAGATGCGAAGAGCTGGCCACTGGAACTGGATAATATCTAAAAGCGGAAGCGGCTCGTTCAGAATCGCAGGACACTTCAAGCTCTCGACCTTGAAGCGCTTTTTGCTTCATGCGAGAGAGCGAAATGACCGGAGATTCTAGCCGCTGGAGCTGGATATATTTAAAAGCAAGGCGGCTAGATTCCTCCCATCACTCAAATATAAAATCCCCTGCTTTTTAGCAGGGGATTTTATCATTGTAATTCTTCCTTCTTTTCCTCTAAAGTAGGCATTTTCTCTTTTTTCGGCTTCCCTAGCTTAATTACGAAGAAGTATAGGGAAAGCAATGTAATAAGAAAAACAATTAAAAACGGGTACGGAGAGTAAAAGGCACGCGCCGCCTCAGTCTTTCCCGCAACAAATTTCAATGACTCAATATCTAAAAACTCAGCAAACATTTGTACACCGAGCATACTAAACCAAAAAACAAAAAAACTAATAATAATACCAAAAACTTGCTTCAATCTCGTCATTCATCTCATCCTTTCTATATCTGTAATTTTTAGCGCAATAAATATAGTACAAACAAAATATTCACAGAAAGGAACTATCTCACCATTCACGAATTAACTTAATCCAACCTAACATCGAAATTTGCAAAATAATACCCCAAATTATAAGTCTTCTTAGCCATCGAGGATAGAAGGTTAAAAATTTAACATACCATTCCAATAGCTTGTTCATAATTCCCTCCTACATAAAATTATATAGGAAAAAGGATATATAATCCAAACCCAACTAAAATGATACCACCTACTATCTCACCATATGTACCGAGCATATCTTTCGCATGTCTCCCAATTAATAAACCCATCCACGCTAATAACATGCTAACAAATCCAAAAAGTAAAATCGTAATAATTGTTTGTGCTCCATAAATACCAAGACTAAGTCCTACTGAGAAACTATCTATACTGACGCCAAATGCAAATACGAATAAACTAATTCCAATAGGGGCTGTTCTAGTCTCTTCATTTTGTAAAATGCTCGAATATACGATATAAAACCCTAGTCCGATTAATAAAATAGCACCCGCAAAATGTGCGATATCTCCATACTTCTCTGATAAAAAACGACCTAGTACCATTCCTATAAACGGCATAATAATATGAAATATCCCTATCGTCATACCAATATACAGGATTTGTCTTAACTTTAGGGGTATCATCCCCATACCAAGACTCACCGAGAACGCATCCATCCCTAAGGCGAATGCCATAATTATTAAAGGTATTAGCTGTTCAAACGTCATTCATGCCCCTCCTTGGACGTGCTACTTCACAATATGCTTATCCAAGGAGAAATATTCTGTTTGCTAATCTTACCTTATCATTCAATAATAATATGATGTCCTGCCGCTTTTGTTAAACGATTCATAATTGCATTCCCTATTCCTTCATTAGGGAATGACTCACTAAAAATAACATCCACTTCACTTGCATCAAATGTTCTAAGTACATCATATAATTTAGTCGCAACACTAGCTAAGTCACTTCTAACACCACAAGATAATATAACATCTGCACTATATACATGCTGATACTCTTCTGTCGTTAATACGCCTACTTTAAATCCTTCTTCCTTTTTCTCATCCACAAGATGCTGAATAAACTCACGTGAGCCCTCAACAATACTAAGTGGTGCTTTCGGGGCATAATGTGTGTATTTCATTCCAGGCGATTTCGGTTTTTCCTTCTCATCCTTTAAAGCTGGATCTAAAGAAACAGTACCTATCACCGCTTCTAATTGTTCTTTCGTAATCCCACCTGGACGTAATATTGTTGGAACCGCGCTTGTACAATCAATTACAGTTGATTCAACGCCTACTCCAGTTGCACCACCATCAACAATACCTGCAATCTTCCCATTCAAATCTTCATATACGTGAGAAGCTAATGTTGGACTTGGACGCCCTGAACGATTCGCACTTGGTGCCGCAACAGGTACATTCGCCTCTTCAATAAGAGCAAGTGCAATTGGATGATCAGGCATTCTTACTCCAACCGTATTAAGTCCTGCCGTCACCTTCTCTGAAATCCCTTCTTTTCTCGGCAAAATAATTGTTAATGGTCCTGGCCAAAAATGCGCCATTAACTTCTCTGCAACTGGTGGAATTTCTTTCACAATCCCATCTAACTGAGATTTTGTACCTATATGGACAATGAGTGGATTATCACTCGGTCTTCCTTTCGCTTGGAAAATTTTCGCGATTGCTTCATCATCCATCGCATTTGCACCTAACCCATATACTGTTTCCGTAGGGAAAGCCACCGCCTCATTTTCTCTTAATAATTTTGCTGCTTCTTGTAACTGTGGATAATATTTTTTTCTTTCCACAACATTATCCACAACCCACATGTTTGTATGCATTTTTTTCCACGTCCTTTTCTACCCTTAAATACTTGTATATTTTTAGTTTACTATGAGATTTATCCAAAAGACAAACAAGGTTTATCCACAAAATGTGGATAAACCTAATTAATCCGTGGATAACTTTGTGAATAGCTGACAATTTAGTATTATTGCATTCTGCTCTTTTATATTTTTACAAAAATGTTCTAGTTGTTGAATTCCCTCTGGAACCTCATCCTTTTCTATAGTAAAAAAGTCAAAAAACTGAAAGATCGGTACAGATTGTGGATGATTTGTTAGTAAGTACAATTGTTGAACACTTTTTTCTTTCATATACTGCAAAAACATTTCAAAAAAATATAAGAAAGTCTGTTTATCCACATGAGGTGTGAATAAACAAGAACGAATAAGCACATCTTCCCCACTTTGTTCATAACCAATTACAGCTCGTATTTCTTCTGCCTCTTCCAAAATCATAAATTGTGCGTACAACTCATTTATTTTATCATCTTTTTTATTAGCTTGTCCGAAAAAAGAATGTAATCTTTCCACATCTGCTTTCGTAGCAAAATACACTTTCTTCATAATAAATCCCTCCTCATTTTTATATATGAAGAGGGATTTATTAATAGTACTATTTAGAGAATAAAGATGTAAAAGCTTCTACAATAAACAATTTAACTTCTGGCTTTTCTTCTTCCTCTTCTACTTTTACATACTCATTTTGTTTTTCTTGTTTTTTCTCCACAGGTTTCTCCACTTTTTCCACAGTTTTTATTTCTTCTTTACTTACAGGCTGCTCTTCGACTTTTGTTTCATTTTTTACTACTTTCTTTTCAGAAGCTGTTACTTTTTTTACTACTTCCTGCTTTACAGCTTTCGTTTCTTTTACCTTATCTACTTTCTTCTCTTCTTTATCTATTACTTCCTCATCTAGTTGTTTCACCTGCTCCTCTTCAGGAGATTCCGCCTTTACAACGTGCTCTTCTTTTCTTACAGCTGTCCCACTCGAAAAATCTAAGAAACACATTGGTGGAAATAATACACACCACCAGTTCGCCCCTTCACCTTCTCCAATTGTGATTAATACTGCTTCATATTCTCCTGCTGGATAAATAAAATTCCCGTATACCTTTGTAGGAAACTTTACATTCTTACTAAATTTCACTTGAAATGAATCTTTACTTCCTTCTCTTTTTAACGTATTTTCCACCGTTTTCTCGATTTCTGGAATATGACTTTGAATTACTTTGCGTGCCTCTTCAAATGAAGTTAAATCCGCTACCCATCCATCAATTTGTGCTTTTACTTCATCACGCACTTTACGCTTTAATGCCTGGTCTTTATCTGAATCACTATTTGCTAAAATTCTTAATCGAACGGCCTCTTTCGGAATAACTGAAGGCCCTTTCGCATCAGCTTTCATATATCCAAACTGCACAAGTAACTGTGCACCAATTAATAGTATAAGAAGATAAGCAATAACTTGTTTTTTCATTTCCTCCACCGTCCCTTCTACAAACAGTGTGGACAGACTTTCATCTTTCTAAACTATTAAATTCAAAATCTATATGAATTTTTCCACAAAAAAATAGAGTAAGGTGTGAACCTTACTCCATCTCTGCAAATACCATACGATCTTTTCCGTTAATATCGAAAACAACCTCAACATGAGCATGTGGAAAAGCTTGTTGTAACAATCTTTTTACATCCCCACCTTGTCCTACTCCAATTTCAAACGCCACAATCGCTTTCTTCTGCAACACATTCGGCAATTCTTCCATAAAACGGCGATAGAAATCTAATCCGTCTTCACCACCAACAAGTGCTCTCTTCGGCTCATGCTCTTTCACAACAGGAGAAAGACCACGCCAATCCTCTTCCGGTATATATGGAGGATTTGAAACAACAACATCTAGCTTTTGACCCGTTTTATGAAATGGTGACAATAAATCACCGTGATAGAACGTTACTTCTGCACCTAAAGCTTTTGCATTTTCTTTTGCAACTTCAATCGACTCTTGTGCAATATCTACTGTATACACATGAAGATTTTCATTTTCTAAAGCAAGCGTAATAGAAATCGCTCCACTACCTGTACCTATATCTGCTACATGTAGTTTCTCATCACCAAAATGGCGCTCGATTCTTTCTAATACTCCCACTATAAGCTCTTCTGTTTCCGGTCTTGGTATTAATACTTCTTCATTCACAAAGAAAGACCGTCCATAAAACATTTCATAACCAATCATATATTGAATAGGAATACCTTCTACATGCTTGTGGATAAACTCCGTAAAGCTTTTCTCTTGATCCTCAGTTATTTCTTCACGCATATTCATAAGTAATCCTGTTCTGTTCACCTTTAATACATGACAAAGGACAATTTCTCCCGCATTTTCATCTCGTCCATTTTCCTGTAAAAAAGAAGAAGCCCATTTCAGGGCTTCATAGACACGCATTACTCAGCTGCCTCCATCTTTTGAGCCTGATCTTCCATCACTAAGGCATTGATGAAATCATCTAACTTACCTTGTAAGATTTGATCTAGCTTTTGAATCGTTAAACCGATTCGATGGTCTGTAACACGGTTTTGCGGGAAGTTATACGTACGAATACGCTCTGAACGATCTCCCGTACCAACAGCTTGTTTACGGTTTTGATCATACTCAGCTTGCGCTTCTTGTCTAAACTTATCATAAACACGTGCGCGTAATACTTTCATCGCTTTTTCTTTATTCTTGATCTGTGATTTCTCATCCTGACAAGATACAACTACACCAGTCGGTAAATGCGTTAAACGCACCGCTGACATCGTTGTATTAACGCTCTGTCCACCAGGTCCACTAGAAGCGAATGTATCAACACGAACATCTTTCTCGTGAATATCAATTTCTACTTCTTCTGCCTCTGGTAATACAGCTACAGTTGCTGTAGATGTATGAATACGTCCACCAGATTCCGTTTCAGGAACACGTTGTACACGGTGAGCACCATTCTCGAATTTCAGCTTCGCGAAAGCACCTTTACCATTAATCATAAAGATAATCTCTTTATATCCACCTAACTCTGTATAGCTAGCCTCAATAATCTCCGTTTTCCAGCCCTGTACCTCAGCGTAACGGCTATACATACGGTATAAGTCACCAGCAAATAAAGCTGCCTCGTCTCCACCAGCAGCTCCACGAACCTCAACGATAACGTTCTTATCATCATTAGGGTCTTTTGGAACAAGTAAAATTTTCAGACGCTCTGATAATGTTTTATCTTGTGATTCTAACTCAGAAACTTCTTCTTTTACCATTTCACGCATTTCTGCGTCTAACTTATCTTCTAACATTGCTTTCGCATCTTTTAATTGCTCACGAACATCCTTATACTCACGATACACCTCTACCGTTTCCTGTATATCAGACTGTTCCTTTGAATATTCACGAAGCTTATTTGAATCACTAATAATCGCTGGATCACTTAACAATTCATTTAACTTCTCATAACGATTTTCTACAGCTTGCAAACGATCTAACACATCATTCACCTCTACATCCTAGTATCTAATACAAATAGTATATGGTACTTACTCAAAAAAACGCAAATTATATTTAAAAGTGGCGGTGGCTCTTTCAGCTCTGACCAGCTAAGGTTCTTTCGACCTAAAGGTGCTTTTTACCTTTTGGGCGAAAGGTTTTTAGATGCGAAGAGCTAGCCACCAGAACTAGATATATTTAAAAGCGGTAGCGGCTCTTTCAGAATCGCAGGCCACTTTCAACTCTCGATCTTGAAGCGCTCTTTGCTTCGAGCGAGAGAGTGAAATGGCCGGAGATTCTAGCCGCTGGAGCTAGATAATATATTTAAAAGTGGCGGTGGCTCTTTCAGCTCTGACCAGCTAAGGTTCTTTCGACCTAAAGGTGCTTTTTACCTTTTGGGCGGAAGGTTCTTAGATGCGAAGAGCTAGCCACCAGAACTAGATATATTTAAAAGCGGTAGCGGCTCACACCGCTCATTCTCTCTATTTTGAAAAAAACCCGCCTTGCGCAGCGAGTTTTACTTATCTTTGTTTGCAGGTACTGCATGACAATGACGACAACGCGGTTCATACGATTCTGAAGCTCCAACTAAAATAATTGGATCATCAAATGCCGCTGGTTCTCCATCAATTAATCGTTGTGTACGACTTGCTGGAGATCCACATACAGAACATACTGCTTGTAGTTTTGTCACATGTTCAGCAATCGCCATCAGCTGAGGAACTTGTCCAAATGGTAGACCACGGAAATCTTGGTCTAAACCAGCTACAATGACACGATAGCCACGATTTGCCAATACTTGCACCACTTCCACAATGTCCCCATCAAAAAATTGCACCTCATCGATTGCAATAACATCCAGCTCTTCTGTAATATGTTCAAATATATCCTTTGAAGCTGAAACAGGAACTGCTTTTACCTTTAATCCGTTATGTGATACTACATCTTCTTCACTATATCGATTATCAATACATGGTTTAAATACAATTGCATGTTGTTTTGCAAATTGCGTACGGCGCACACGGCGGATTAGCTCTTCTGACTTGCCAGAAAACATACTACCGCAAATCACTTCAATCCAGCCATTTTGATTTATTAAGTACATGAAGCTCTCCTTTCATCTACTTTTCAGTTAAAAGTAGGGTAAAGGTATAATATTTTCGCAAAAAAAACAGACAAGCGAATACATACACTTGCCTGTTTTATGTTTTTATTACTTAAGACCGTATTTCTTATTGAAGCGGTCAACGCGTCCGTCTGCAGTAGCAAACTTCTGACGTCCAGTGTAGAATGGGTGAGAATCAGAACTGATCTCAACTTTTAGTAATGGATAAGTGTTACCATCTTCCCACTCAACAGTTTCGTTAGATCCTTTAGTAGATCCGCTTAAGAATTTGAAGCCTGTGTTTGTGTCCATGAATACAACTTTCTTGTAATCTGGGTGAATTCCTGCTTTCATTCTTTTCATCTCCTTCCGCCCTGAATCATTTTCGAAACAGAGTTTTTCATCTTCAGCTGCATACACAACTATATTGATGAAACACATATGATGAAATTATAACAAGGCTAACTTCATTTTGCAACTACCTGTTTTTGTCTTTTTAATTTTAAAAGCGCAAGCGGCTCGTTCAGAATGGGAGGGGGATGGAGCTTCTGACGTAGAGGCGCTTTTTGCCTCGTAGGAAGACGCGAAGCCACCGACCATTCTAGCCGCTGGAGCTGGATATTATCTTAAAGTGGAGACGGCTCGTTCAAAATCGCAGGCTATTTGGAGCTCTCGACCCTGAAGCGCTTTTTGCTTCATGCGAGAGAGCAAAATGACCGGAGATTTTAGCCGCTGGAGCTCGATATCACCTTAAAGCGCACTCGGCTCGTTCAGAATGGGAGGGGGGATGGAGCTTCTGACGTAGAGGTGCTTTTTACCTCGTAGGAAGACGCGAAGCCACCGACCATTCTAGCCGCTGGAGCTGGATATTATCTTAAAGTGGAGACGGCTCGTTTAGCTCTGACTGGCTAAGGTTCTCTCACTTATTTCTCTCTTTAATATCACCTAAACAGCATAAAAAACTCGCTTACTATAAAATAAGCGAGTCCTGATTTTTTCCCTTTACTTAGTTGTTACATACCTTTTTGAGTCTGCAACAATGTTTTGTAAAAACTCTTCATTTGTCTTCGTTTGACGAAGCTTACGTAAGAAACTTTCAACGAAGTCTGGTGTATCACGCATTGTTTTACGAATGCCCCATAACTTGTCTAAATGTTCTTTTGGAATTAATAGATCTTCTTTACGTGTACCAGAACGACGAATATCGATCGCCGGGAAGATACGACGTTCAGCTAATGAACGATCTAAGTGAAGTTCCATATTTCCAGTTCCTTTAAATTCCTCGTAAATAACATCGTCCATACGTGATCCTGTATCAACAAGGGCTGTTGCTAAAATTGTTAAGCTACCGCCTTCTTCAATATTACGCGCAGCTCCAAAGAAACGCTTCGGTCTATGGAAGGCAGCTGGATCGATACCACCTGATAATGTTCTACCACTTGGTGGAATAACGAGGTTGTAAGCTCGAGCTAAACGGGTAATACTATCCATTAAAATGATAACATCTTTCTTGTGCTCTACAAGACGCATCGCACGTTCTAACACAAGCTCAGCTACTTTAATATGATTTTCTGGCACTTCATCAAAAGTAGAACTTACAACATCTCCTTTAACAGAACGTTCAATGTCTGTTACTTCCTCTGGACGCTCATCAATTAAAAGTACAATTAATTCTGCTTCCGGATGATTTGTTGTAACACTATGCGCGATTTCTTTTAATAGACTTGTTTTACCAGCCTTTGGAGGCGCAACAATTAAACCACGTTGTCCAAATCCAACTGGTGCGATTAAATCCATGATGCGTGTCGGTAACTTTTTAGGTTCCGTTTCCAATTTCATTTGGCGATCTGGGTATAATGGTGTTAATGCAGGGAAATGCACACGCTCTTTTGCTGAATCTGGATCATCTCCGTTTACAGCTTCAACTTGTAATAACCCAAAATAGCGTTCATTTTCTTTCGGAGGTCGTACTTTACCAGAAACCTTATCTCCATTACGTAAATCGAAACGACGAATTTGCGAAGCTGAGATATAAATATCTTCTGAGCTTGGAGAATAGTTGATAGGACGTAGGAATCCAAATCCTTCTGATTGAATAATTTCTAATACGCCTTCCATGAAAAAGAAACCTTCTTTTTCTGCTCGAGCTTTCAAAATAGAAAAAATTAACTCTTTTTTCGTTAATTTGCTATAATACGAAATCTTAAATTCTTTCGCAAGCTCGTATAACTCTTTTAATTTCATGTTTTCTAATGCTGCAATTGACAAATTCATTCAGACACCACACTTTAACGTTATTCTCTTTTTTCATGGGTAAAGGGAAAAAATACGGAAGGCAAATAATTAATAATGAAAGGCAATAAGTTCAAGTAGGGTAATATTCACTATTGTAACCCTTTTATCTAGTTTTAATCAATACGTTGGAACACAAATACAAGAAGCGAAGACAAGAAAATTTGTCTTCGCTTCTTATTTAATTTAGTTCCAGCTCCGATAGTTAGAAAAGTCGACCATTTTAACCTTTCTGAGCGAGCCGCTTGCACTTTTTATTTAATCCAGCTCCGGTGTCTAGAAGGGTCAGTCATTTCACCCCTTCCTGCGAGGCACAAAACGCCTCTTCGTCAGGAGTTCCAATGTCTTCCCCTTCTGAGCAAGCCACCTCCGCTTTTTACTTAATCCAGCTTCAGCAGCTAGAATGGTCGGTGGCTTCACTTCTTCCTACGAGGCAAAAAGCGCCTCTACGTCAGAAGCTCCATCCCCCTCCCATTCTGAACGAGCTGCTTACGCTTTTTATTTAATAACCAAGTTTGGTTTTTTATTCAAGCTATGACGTCCATCCACGAAGCGAACTGTGCCTGATTTTGCGCGCATAACAAGGGATTGCGTTGTTCCTACGCTACCTTTAAATTGAACACCGCGTAATAGTTCTCCATCTGTTACGCCTGTTGCTGCAAAGATTGCATCGTCACCTTTTACTAAGTCCTCCATGCGAAGGATACGATTAATGTCTTCTATGCCCATTTTTTTACAACGTGCTAATTCAGCTTCGTTTTGTGGCAATAGTTTTCCGTGAATTTCTCCACCTAAACATTTTAAAGCAACTGCTGCTAATACACCTTCAGGTGCTCCACCAGATCCAAATAAAATATCTACACCTGTACGATCAAACGCTGTATTAATCGCTCCAGCTACATCTCCATCATTAATCAATTTAATGCGCGCACCAGCTTTACGAATTTCTTCGATAATTTCTTGATGACGTGGACGATTTAAAACTGTCGCTACAACATCTTCAATATCTTTATTTTTCGCTTTCGCAACTGCACGTAAGTTATCAATAATAGGCGCATCAATGTCGACCGCCCCAACTGCTTCTGGGCCAACCGCGATTTTATCCATGTACATGTCAGGGGCATGTAACAAATTACCGTGGTCTGCAATTGCAATAACAGCAAGAGCGTTCCAGCCACCAGCTGCTACGATGTTTGTCCCTTCTAAAGGATCAACCGCAACGTCTACACGTGGTCCATATCCTGTACCTAATTTCTCTCCGATATATAGCATTGGTGCTTCATCCATCTCACCTTCACCAATTACAACTGTACCCTTCATCGGAATTGTATCAAATACATCACGCATAGCTGATGTTGCTGCACCGTCTGCCTCATCCTTTTTCCCGCGCCCCATCCAACGCGCTGATGATAAAGCTGCAGCCTCTGTTACACGTACTAACTCCATAGATAAACTTCTCTCCACGATAATCCCTCTCCTTTAAGTCTTTATATTTCTGCCGTATTTTGTGAACCGTGTTTTTCTATAAAGTGTACTTCCGCAAGTAGTGATGCTTCGCTTCCCCCTTGCGGAAGTATCACTTATGCGTTCTTCATTTCTTCAATTTCTTGCTTTGTCATTTGTTCTCGCCAAATGTTTGCTCCAAGCCCTTTAAGCTTGTCCACTATATTCTCATAACCTCGATCAATATGCTCAAGTCCTGTTACTTCTGTAATTCCATCTGCCATTAATCCTGCAATAACAAGTGCCGCTCCTGCTCGTAAATCACTCGCCTTCACTTTTGCACCTTGCAATAATACAGGACCAGTTACAATTGCCGAACGACCCTCTACTTTAATTTGAGCATTCATACGACGTAATTCATCAATGTGTTTGAAACGGGCACCGTAAATTGTATCTGTTACAACTCCCGTCCCGTGCGCCTTTGTTAAAAGCGTCGTAAACGGCTGTTGTAAATCCGTTGGAAAACCTGGATATACAAGCGTTTTGATATCAACTACTTTTAACTTTCTATTACCGTTCACCGTAATTTGATCATCGTTCGTTTCAACTTGAACACCAGCTTCTCTTAGCTTTGCAGTAACTGATTCTAAATGCTGAGGAATAACGTTATCAACCGTTACTTCTCCTCCTGATGCAGCTCCTAGAATCATATACGTACCAGCTTCAATACGATCTGGGATGATAGTATGGTGACAACCATGTAAAGAGTCAACACCATCTATTCGGATTACATCAGTACCAGCACCTTTAATACGGGCTCCCATGCTTGTTAACAATGTAGCTACATCAATGATCTCAGGCTCTTTCGCTGCATTTTCAATAACAGTTCTACCTTTTGCTCGTACAGCTGCTAGCATAATATTAATTGTAGCTCCTACACTAACAACATCTAAATAAATACGTGCCCCGCGTAGCTCATCTGCTCTTAAATAGATGGCACCTTGTTCATTCGTAACATGTGCACCTAGCGCTTCAAACCCTTTAATATGCTGATCAATCGGCCTCGGGCCTAAATGACATCCACCCGGAAGCCCAATAACAGCTTTTTTAAAACGGCCAAGCATTGCACCCATTAAATAATAAGAAGCGCGCAATTTTTTCACTTTTCCATTTGGCAAAGGCATTGCAACCATGTTAGAAGGATCGACTACCATTTCTTCCTCCTGTCCATAAGTTACTTTCCCTCCAATTTCCTCTAGTAAGTCTCCTAACATTTTCACGTCCGAAATATTAGGGACACCACCAATAGTTACTGGAGTATCTGCTAAAATTGTCGCTGGAATTAATGCAACGGCACTGTTCTTTGCACCACTTACTCGAATTGTTCCATTTAAAGCTCTTCCGCCTTCAATTAGCAATTTTTCCATATTGAGCTCCCTTCTTGTGAATGTATTTACTTTCTATCTTTTTATAGAAAGCTCCCCTTAAGAATCTCAATTACTCTTTCCATCCCAAAACTCAATAAATAGGAAACCATTATCTTCATTTCTCCTGTAGCACGAATAGATAAAGATCAACTATTCATCGAATTCACTTTATCAATTTAGATACGTTATCACATTTATTAATAGGACTATGCACATTATTTTCTATTTAAAAACCAAAAATGATAAAATCTTTAGACTTGTTCACGCTTTCATTATACAACGAAAGGAAACCGTCTAAAAGACTAGACGGTTTCCAAAACGGAATTTTATTCTTACGCTTTACCGTTAGAACCGAATTCGCGAATTTTACCAATAACAGTTGCTTTGATAGCGTCGCGGCCAGGTCCGATAAATTTACGAGGATCGTAAACTTCTTGGTCTTTGTTTAATACTTCACGAACAGCTTTTGTAAACTCGATTTGGTTCTCAGTGTTTACGTTGATTTTTGAAGTACCTAAAGAGATAGCTTTTTCGATATCAGCAGTTGGGATACCAGTACCACCATGTAATACTAAAGGTACGCCAGTGAAGTCACGAACTTGTTCCATTTCAGCGAATCCTAAGTTAGGCTCACCTTTGTAAGGACCGTGTACAGAACCTAAAGCTGGAGCTAGGCAATCGATACCTGTTGCTTCAACAAGGTGCTTACACTCTGCTGGGTCAGCGTAAATTACGCCTTCAGCGATTACGTCATCTTCTTGTCCGCCAACTGTTCCAAGCTCAGCTTCAACAGATACGTTACGAGCGTGTGCGTATTCTACTACTTGTTTAGTAGTTTCAACGTTTTCTTCGAATGGGTGGTGAGAAGCGTCGATCATTACAGATGTGAAACCTGCATCGATTGCTTCTTTACATTTTTCGAAGCTTGAACCATGATCAAGGTGAATCGCTACAGGAACAGTGATGTTCATTTCTTCGATTAAAGCTTTAACCATAGCTACAACTGTTTTGAAACCAGTCATATGACGAGCTGCACCCTCAGATACACCTAGGATTACAGGAGATTTTTCTTCTTCCGCAGCAGCTAAGATAGCTTGAGTCCACTCTAAGTTGTTCATGTTGAATTGACCAACTGCGTATTTTCCTTCTAGTGCTTTGTTTAGCATTTCTTTCATAGAAACTAAAGGCATGGTGAATCCTCCTAAAAAACGTTTTTTGTATCCGATAAGTTCTTATCGCTGGTAGTATGACCAGAATAAGGTAAAATATGTATATCTACATACCGGACTTTTTTCTACACTCAATAGGATAACAACTTGTACTCAAAAACTCAACCGTATTCACCTGCACAATAGTCCATGTAAACGCTTTTTTCCATATTTTTTATAAAAAATTCATTTTTACGCCTCTACAGCGAGCTCATTTCTCACAGCTTGACGAATTTCATCAATATCAAATGGTTTAGCAAAATGCATTAAAGCACCTAAATCTTTTGCTTCTTGGATCATATCAAGCTCTCCATAAGCAGTCATTAAAATTACTTTAATACTCTCATCAATTTCTTTTACATGCTTTAAAATCTCTATACCATCCATGCCTGGAATTTTCATATCTAACACTACTAAATCTGGATTATCTTTTTTCACGATATCTAAAGCTTGAAATCCATTTGCTGCTTGGAATGTCTGATAACCTTCTTTTTGGAACACTTCATGTAATAGCACACGAATCCCATATTGATCATCAACGATTAAAATTTTACCTTCCATAATTCCCAACCTTTCTGTGTAAGTACAAGATTTAAAGCTTCTTATATCTTAACGATTTATTTTCGCTATTCTTTGGCAAATTCCTTCCTATTCTTTCTTATTTTACCGTTTCCTATTTTGTTATGCTACCCTACGATTTCACCTTTCTAAAAAAATAAACTATAATGAAAGCCGGCAAACACGTACGAAGGGAGTAACATTATGTTAAAAATTTTTTCAACTCAATTAAGTGGTTATTTCTCCAGAGTTTCTCAAAAAGAAGAAATGAATATAGAAGATAGTGCTCGTTTACTTGCTCAAGCACTAGTTGGCGATGGTTTCATTTATTTACATGGTACAAATGAAATGGAAGGCGTTGTTGCCGAGGCACTATTCGGTGCTGAACCAATGAAGCAAGCAAAACGCTTATTTGAAAATGGTAAAGAAGCAGAAGTAACCTCTGCGGATCGTGTACTTCTTATTAGCCGTTTTTCAACAGATGAAGCGGTTGTAGAAATTGCAAAAAAACTACAAGAAGAGGGACACTCTATTGTCGGCATTTCTGCTCTTCAAGAAGGTACGGAATCACTCGAACGATATACAGACGTACATATTGATACAAAACTGTTAAAAGGTCTTATTCCAGACGATGAAGGTAATCGCTACGGATTCCCAAGTTTAATAGTAGCTTTATTTGCTTATCACGGAATCAAATTTACAATCGATGAAATGTTAAATGAATATTAAAAAAAAGCGCCTTATTTCAGGCGCTTTTTTTATTACTTGCTCTCTTTATTCGTAATAGAAGCTCTTACGAAGTCATGGAACAATGGTTGTGGACGGTTTGGACGAGAAACAAGTTCTGGGTGGAACTGTGCTGCCACGAACCAAGGGTGGTCTTTTAATTCAATGATTTCAACTAGACGGCCGTCTGGGCTTGTACCAGAGAATACAAATCCTTCTTTTTCCATATCAGGACGGAACTGGTTGTTGAACTCATAACGATGACGATGACGCTCATATACAACCGGCTCATTATAAGCATTGTAAGCATTTGTTTCTTCAGCAAGCTTACATGGGTATAGACCAAGACGAAGTGTACCACCTAGGTCCTCTACATCTTTTTGTTCTGGTAATAAGTCGATGATTGCATATGGTGTGTCAGGGTTGATTTCAGAAGAGTTAGCACCTTCTAAACCTAATACATTACGTGCAAATTCGATTGATGCAAGTTGCATACCTAAGCAAATTCCTAAGAATGGAACTTTATTTTCACGAGCATATTGAATCGCAACGATTTTACCTTCTACACCACGATCGCCGAAGCCACCTGGTACAAGGATACCATCTGTATCGCCAACTAATTCTTTTACGTTTTCTGCTGTTACGTGCTCAGCATTTACCCATTTTACTTCTACATCTGTGTCGAATGAGTAACCAGCATGACGAAGTGCTTCTACAACAGAAATATAAGCATCTTGAAGTTCTACATATTTACCAACAAGAGCGATTTTTGTTTTCTTAGAAAGATTACGCACTTTGTTAACTAGCGCAGTCCACTCTGTCATATCTGCAGCTGGATTGTCTAATTTTAAGTGGTCACAAACGATTTGGTCCATGTTTTGTTCTTGAAGAGATAATGGAACCGCATATAAAGTATCTGCATCGCGAGCTTCGATAACTGCTTTTGTATCGATGTCACAGAATAATGCAAGCTTGTCTTTCATATCTTGAGAAACAGGCATTTCTGTACGAACAACGATAATGTTTGGTTGAATACCTAAGCTACGAAGTTCTTTAACACTATGTTGTGTTGGTTTTGTCTTCATTTCACCCGCTGCTTTTAAGTACGGGATTAACGTACAGTGAATGTACATTACATTGTCACGACCGATGTCGCTCTTAATTTGACGGATTGCTTCTAAGAATGGTAGAGACTCGATGTCACCAACAGTTCCACCGATTTCTGTAATAACAACATCCGCATTTGTTTCACGACCAGAACGATATACGCGTTCTTTAATTTCGTTAGTAATATGAGGAATAACTTGAACTGTTCCTCCTAAATATTCACCGCGACGCTCTTTTTGAAGAACTGAAGAGTAAATTTTACCTGTTGTTACGTTGCTGTATTTGTTTAAGTTAATGTCGATAAAACGCTCATAGTGACCAAGGTCTAAGTCAGTTTCTGCGCCATCATCTGTTACGAATACCTCACCGTGTTGGTATGGGCTCATAGTCCCTGGGTCTACGTTAATGTATGGATCAAACTTTTGAATCGTTACGTTTAAACCACGATTTTTTAAAAGTCTTCCAAGAGATGCTGCTGTAATACCTTTTCCTAAAGACGATACTACACCGCCTGTTACAAAAATATACTTAGTCATGAAAAAGCTCCCTTCTATTTTGCTGTTATATAATCACCGTTGCAAAGCGCAACGTATGTAGATAACACTGTATCCATCTTATTGTTAGACTCTTTTTATTTTCTAAACAAAAAACAAAAAAGAAAATTGCTCCCCTCATCACAAAAAGTAATAAGTAGGGAGCAATTTTCTTTTATATTTACACTTTAAAAGTATTATCGTCCTTTTTTAAAGAGCCCAAAAATGATTCTACATGGACGATAATGAAAAGTCAAGAACTACAGTTCTTCCTCTTCTTCTTCTTCAGTTTCATCATACTCAAGTTCTTCTTCAGCGAAGTCGTCGTCATCTTCGTCTAAATCATCAAGATCGTCGTCATCTCCGTCTTCTTCTTCAAGAACCTTGTCCAAATCTTCTACATCGTCTTCATCTTCACTTACGTCTGCATCGTCGAAGTCATCTTCGTCTTCTTCAATGTAGTCGTCAAAACCGTCTTCTTCAACTTTACGTTTCTTCTTCGGTTTTGGTTGAGGCAAGATTTCTTCATCAATTTGCTCATATGGGTACCAGCTGCGTAGCCCCCAACGATTTTCTCCTAAATTAATGAAACGTCCATCGATGTTTAAGTCTGTATAAAATTGTGCGATTTTCGCATTAACTTGCTCTTGAGATAGTCCCAGCACTTGAGCGATTTCTTGAACCAACTCGTTGAATGTCGTTGCTTGTTTTTTATCCCCTAAAACGCTATGTACAACTTCAATCATTGAACATTCTTTTAGCTCTTCTGGTGAATATTGCTTAAAATCCACTTATGCGGCACTTCCTTTCATCAAATATAACCTTATATATAACGGCCTGCTTAAAAAAATCCATACTATTCATTATAAACAAAAGTCGCACAAATATGCTACAAAAAAAACGGGAAACTTTTATAGGGTAGTAAAATTATAATTTGTCTGTTCCTTATTTCGGAAGCATATGGGCCCCTTGCAATACATACCTAATTTGCATTTCTGTATATTCTTCGAGCGTATACAGTTTTTGCAGCGCCCAGCGTCTAAATCCCCACATCTGTCCTTGTATAAAAATATTATGCGCAAGAAGCTGTATTTCTTTTTTATTTAATGTAAATGTTCCATTTTCCGTACACTGTTCTAAAATATTCTCGAACATTCCTACCATTTGAAACTCCTTTTCTAATACATACGGAAGTGATTCTTTCGGTAAAAAGCGTACCTCTTGATACATTATCAATACTTCTTCCTGTAATTCGTCCATCACTTTAAAGTAATTCGTTATTGCTATCTTTAAACTTTCTATACTCCCTTTTTCTGTACACACTACTTCCTCTAATCTTTCTTTTACATGTTCATATATACTATCACAAACTAAATATAAAACATCATCTTTGGTACGAATGTACTCATAAAGTGTCCCTATACTAAACCCAGCCGCTTTTGCAATCTCTCTCGTTGTTGTACGCGGAAATCCTTTTTGTTTAAACAGTTGCACCGCACCTTTAATCATTTGTTCACGTCTTAACGCAACTAATTTTTCATCTTTCACCGATGCATGCACATTATGTTTAACCATTCCCTTCACCTCTCTCTATTATTTTTTGGAAGGAAAAAGCGTAGGAAAATACCTACGCTTTCGTTCCTACTTCGTTAACATACGAGAAATTACAAGCCTCTGAATCTCTTGTGTTCCTTCATATATTTGTGTAATCTTTGCATCTCGCATATAACGCTCTACTGGATAATCTTTCGTATAACCGTAACCACCAAATACTTGCACCGCTTCAGTCGTCACCTTCATCGCTGCATCGCCTGCAAATACTTTTGACATCGCTGATTCTTTTCCATACGGAAGCCCTTCTGATTCAAGCCAAGCCGCTTGATATGTTAAAAGGCGTGCTGCTTCTACATCTGTTGCCATATCCGCAAGTTTAAAGCCAATCCCTTGCTGCGCCGCAATCGGCTTCCCAAACTGATGACGCTCTCTTGCATATTCTACGGAAGCATCTAAAGCCCCTTGTGCAATACCAACCGCTTGCGCCGCAATACCGTTACGACCTCCATCTAATGTTTGCATCGCTATCTTAAACCCTTGTCCTTCTTCCCCTAGTAAATTCTCTACAGGGATGCGGCAATCTTCAAACATAATTTCAGTCGTTGGTGAAGAGCGAATCCCTAGCTTGCTCTCCTTCTTCCCAACTGAAAATCCCGGTGTATCACTTTCTACAATAAATGCACTCGTACCGCGCTGCTTCGATTCAGGATCAGTTAGCGCAAAAACAACATAAATATCAGCAATACCGCCATTAGTGATAAATATTTTTGATCCATTTAATACATAATGGTCTCCATCTCTTTTAGCAATCGTCTTCATTCCACCAGCATCCGATCCAGATCCTGGTTCCGTTAAGCCGTATGCACCAATTTTCTTCCCTTCAGCCATCGGTCGTAAAAACTTTTGCTTTTGCTCTTCCGTCCCAAATTTAAAAATTGGCCATCCCGCAAGTGAAGTATGCGCAGACAGTGTTACACCTGTTGAAGCACAAACGCGAGATAATTCTTCAATAGCGATTACGTATGCTAAGTAATCGCTTCCAATTCCGCCGTACTCTTCAGGCCACGGAATACCAGTTAAACCAAGCTCTGCCATTTGATCAAATAACTCTCGATCAAATCGCTCTTCTTCATCACGCTCAGCTGCTGTTGGTGCCACTTCATTTTTAGCAAAATCTCGAACCATTTTTCTTATCATTTCATGTTCTTCTGATAGTTTAAAATGCATCTCCGTCTCCCCCTCGCCCTTTTATAAAGCACGGCTAATAACAAGTTTCTGTATTTCACTTGTTCCTTCATATATTTGCGTAATTTTCGCATCACGGAAAAATCGTTCTACTGGATAGTCTTTCGTATAACCGTAACCACCAAATACTTGCACCGCCTCAATCGCGACTTCAACCGCTGTCTTAGAAGCAAATAATTTCGCAATAGATGCTTCTTTACCGCATGGTAATCCTTGTGCCCTAAGAGATGCCGCTCTATATACGAGTAACCTTGCTGCCTCGACACTTGTTGCCATATCTGCAAGCTTGAAGCCAATCCCTTGCTGCGCCGCAATCGGCTTCCCGAATTGCTCTCTTTCTTTTGCATAATCAATTGCACAGCCAAGCGCCGCTTCAGCAATTCCTAAAGCCTGCGCACCGATTCCAATTCGCCCAACATCTAAATTCGCCATCGCCACTTTGAATCCTTGTCCTTCTTCCCCAAGTAAATTCTCAGCTGGCACTTTCATATCTTCAAAAGTAAGTTGTACTGTACGAGAACCGAGAAGTCCCATCTTATGTTCATCTTTTCCAATGATTAAACCAGGTGTATCTTTCTCTACTATAAATGCAGAAATACCACTTTTTCCTGCCTCTGGATTTGTAGAAGCGAATACAATGTATGTACTTGCTTCACCACCATTTGTAATAAACACTTTCGATCCATTAATAATATAATGATCACCTTTTTTCACAGCTCTTGATTTCAAACTCCCTGCATCTGATCCTGCATTTGGCTCTGTTAAAGCAAATGCACCTAAATATTCCCCGGTTGCAAGTTTAGAAACATATTTTTTCTTCTGTTCTTCTGTTCCAAAATATAAAATCGGATTCATTCCAACTGACGTATGTACAGCTAAAATGACACCAACTGTTGCACTTACCTTTGAGATTTCCTCAATTGCTAGAATGTAAGAAATAAAGTCCATTTCTGCCCCGCCGTATTTTGCAGGCGCTGGAATACCCATTAATCCAAGCTCACCCATCTTTTGCAAAATCTCTTTCGGGAACACCCCTTGTTCCATACTAGGAACAAAGGGAGCTATTTCCTTCTGTGCAAAATCCCGAACCATTTTCCTCATCATTTGCTGCTCTTCATTAAAACGAAAGTTCATATATTCCGCCTCCATTTGCTATATATCCTTTAAATAATTTGGTAAGACCACTATGTTGTAACAAAGGGGGCATTTATTCGTAAACGTAGAATCCACGACCTGTTTTACGCCCTAACCATCCTGCATTCACATACTTACGTAATAATGGACATGGGCGATATTTACTATCTCCTAATCCTTCATGCAACACTTCCATAATGTATAAACACGTATCTAAACCGATAAAATCAGCGAGTGTCAAAGGCCCCATCGGATGGTTCATACCAAGCTTCATGACTTCATCAATTGCTTCTTTCGTCGCTACACCTTCATATAACGTATAAATTGCTTCGTTAATCATCGGTAGTAAAATGCGGTTTGATACAAAACCTGGGAAATCATTCACTTCAACTGGTACTTTCCCAATTTTTTTCGTAATATCTTCAATTGCTTCATATACCGCATCATCGGTAGCCAAACCACGAATAATCTCAACAAGCTTCATAACTGGGACTGGATTCATAAAGTGCATACCGATTACTTTTTCCGGACGCTTCGTTACCGCTGCAATTTCTGTAATTGGCAGAGATGACGTATTCGTCGCTAAAATTGCGTGTTCTGGAGCAATTTCATCTAGATTCGCAAAGATTTTCTTTTTAATATCCATTTTCTCAACAGCTGCTTCAATAATAAGATCCGCTTCTTTCACACAATCTAAATCAAGCGTTACTGTAAGACGATTTAATGTCGCTTCCTTCTCTTCTTCCTTCATGCGTCCTTTTTCTACTTGGCGCGCTAAGTTTTTCGTAATGATAGCCATTCCTCTATCTAATTGCTCTTGCTTTAAATCTTGTACCTTCACGTCATATCCTGCCATTGCACATACTTGTGCAATTCCTGATCCCATTTGCCCTGCACCAATTACAACAATGTTTTGTACACCCATTTTTTCTTCCCCCTTAATTGTTAATAAATTTTATACCCTCGAACTTTAATTAGTGGACTTCAATCATCACTGCGTCCCCTTGACCGCCACCGCTACAAATCGAAGCAATTCCAATTCCGCCGCCGCGCTGCTTAAGTGCATGGATTAGTGTAACGATAATGCGCGCTCCGCTTGCTCCAATTGGATGTCCCATCGCTACCGCGCCGCCATTTACATTCAATTTTTCCGGATCAATTCCTGCGATTTCTGTACTTGCAATTGCTACCGCTGCAAATGCTTCATTAATCTCGAATAAATCGATGTCTTCAATTTTCTTGCCTGTTTTTTCAAGCAATGCGTTAATTGCATAACCTGGCGTTCTTGGGAAATCTTTAGATTCCACTGCAATTGCTGTATGCGCCAAAATTGTCGCTAATGGCTTTCTTCCTTCTTGCTTCGCTCTGTCTTCGCTCATTAATACAAGTGCGGCACCACCATCATTTAGTCCCGGCGCATTACCAGCTGTCACCGTCGCTGTCTTATCAAATACAGGTTTTAACTTTGCTAACTTTTCAATCGTTGTATCTTCACGTGGCGCCTCATCCTTTGCAACAACAATAGGATCGCCTTTTCTTTGCGGAATCGTTACTGGCACGATTTCCTCTTCAAAACGCCCTTCTTTATGCGCTGAAACCGCACGCTGATGGCTACGATATGCCCATTCATCTTGCGCTTCGCGAGAAATTCCATCTTCCTTCGCAACTTCTCCGCCATAAATGCCCATGTGTGTACCTGAAAATGCACATGTTAAACCGTCAGCAACGTTTAAATCAACAACTTCGTTATTGCCCATTCTGTATCCCCATCTTGCTCCGCGTAAAATGTAAGGACTGTTACTCATCGACTCCATACCGCCAGCTACAATTAGTGATTGATCGCCAGTACGAATAATCTGATCCGCCAACGTAACCGCACGAAGTCCTGATGCACAAACTTTATTCACTGTTTCCGTCTGCACTTCCCATGGGATTCCAGCAGCCCTTGCAGCTTGGCGCGATGGAATTTGCCCCTGTCCACCTTGAATAACCGTTCCAAATATAACTTCTTCAACATCACTAGCCGCAACATTTGCTCTTTCAAGCGCTGCTTTAATTGCAATTCCTCCAAGTTCCGTCGCTTTTACATCTTTTAAAGATCCTCCAAATTTTCCAACTGGTGTTCTTGCAGCACTTAAAATAACTGTTTTACTCATGTTTCTTTCCCCCATTTCATTTTTTAACACTGAGCGCTCGCTCGGTATCCCTACGTTGAGAAGAGGTGCAATCATTGCACCTCTTTCTAAAGTTGTATACATTCTTACAAACTACATCGCTTCTTTTTTCTGTCCGATAACAGATCGTTCTAAAATCTCTGTCACATCAAGAGTTTGAACCTTCTCTTCTACCTCTTTCGCTTTCGTTCCATCACTGATCATCGTTAAGCAATATGGACAACCTGTACCGATAATGGATGGCTGTACAGCTAATGCTTGTTCTGTACGAGCAACGTTAATACGTGAACCTGTTGTTTCTTCCATCCACATTAAGCCACCACCTGCGCCACAGCACATTCCCGTTTCACGGTTACGTGCCATTTCTACAAGATTCACTCCAGGAATCGCTTTCAAAATGTCACGTGGCGCTTCATACACTTCGTTGTATCTTCCTAAATAACAGGAATCATGGTACGTAACTGTTTCTTCAATAGCGTGAACAGGCTTTAAGCGCCCTTCTTTCACCCACTGAGCTAACAATTCTGTATGATGATAGACTTCTGCTTGCAAGCCAAAGTCCGGATACTCATTTTTAAATGTGTTATAAGCATGAGGATCAATCGTAACGATTTTCTTCACTCCTGCCTTTTCAAATTCTTCGATATTCTTTGTCGCCATCTCTTGGAATACAAATTCATTTCCAAGGCGGCGTGGTGTATCTCCAGAATTCTTTTCTTTATTACCGAGAATTGCGAATGAAATGCCTGCTTCGTTCATTAACTTCGCAAACGATATCGCAATCTTCTGACTACGATTGTCGTATGATCCCATTGAACCAACCCAGAATAAATACTCGAATTCCTCCCCAGCTTTTGATTTTTCTTTTACAGTTGGAACTGTTACTTCGTCATCACCTTGGCGCCATGTTTCACGCTCTTTACGGTTCAGCCCCCACGGATTTCCTTGACGCTCGATATTTGTCATCGCGCGTTGTGCTTCCGCGTCCATTTTTCCTTCAGTCAAAACGAGATATCGACGTAAGTCAATAATTTTGTCAACATGCTCATTCATAACTGGGCATTGATCTTCACAGTTACGGCACGTTGTACATGCCCAGATCTCTTCTTCTGTAATAACATCTCCGATTAAACTCGGATCGTAAGCGAGCATTGTAGACGCTGATTCTTGTTGCCCTTTTCCAGCTGCCATCATCGCTAACTGATTTCCTTGTGTATTATTGAAGGCAACTACTGGAACCCACGGTGCTTTTGATGTTACCGCAGCTCCTTTATCAGTTAAATGATCGCGAAGTTTTAAAATTAAGTCCATCGGTGATAACATTTTTCCTGTTCCTGTTGCCGGACACATATTTGTACAACGGCCACACTCTACACAAGCGTATAAGTCAATAAGTTGATTTTGTCTAAAGTCTTCAATTTTACCAACACCAAATGTCTCTTGCGTTTCATCTTCAAAATCAATCTTTTCAAGCTTCCCTGGGTTTGAAAGACGACCGAAGAATACATTAGCTGGTCCTGCAATTAAATGCGCATGTTTTGATTGTGGAACATACACTAAAAACGTTAACAAAATTAGTAAATGCACCCACCAAGAAAAATAGAACACTGAAATGGCTACGGTTTCATTTATCCCGCTAAAAACGTAAGCGATTGCAGAAGCAATTGGTTCACTCCATGAAAGCTCCTCGCCATGCCATATAAGTCCCATACCGTTACCAAGTAGCACAGAAATCATTAAACCACCGATAAAAATAAGAACAAGACCTGATTTGAAGTTACGTTTTAAACGAACAAGCTTTTCTACATAACGTCTATGAAAAGCCCAAAATACTGCAATTAAAATAACAAGTGTGACAATTTCCTGGAAGAATGTAAATGCAGGGTATAGTGGTCCAAGTGGAAGATGTGATCCTGGTGCGAGTCCTTTCCAAACGAAGTCAATTGCTCCAAATTGGACAAGAATAAATCCGTAAAAGAACATAACGTGAATGATGCCGCTTTTCTTATCTTTCAGCAGCTTTTTCTGACCGAAAACATTGACCTTAAGGAGATCCCAACGCTCTTTAAAACGACGGTCAAACTCAATTTTTTTTCCTAATTGTATGTAGGCCATTCTCGTCCGTATAAGATATACAAACAAATATCCTGCATAAGCAATAACAGCAATGGCAGCCAGCCAATTAATAATCAGTAAGCTATTCATTTTTATGCTACCCCTCTCTTTGTAAGCCCTCTTTCTTTTTGAATCTTCAAAAATATATAATTTTCTGAATTATATCCCCTATCCCCATTATATAATGAGTGAGCATTCAGTCAACAGTTTTTTGTTATAGAACAACACATTTTTTCATAAAGCTGTTTATTTCGGTGAAACTATAAAGTGAAACTTTAATTAGTACAACATCTATCCTCTAAAGAAATTTATAATAACAGCCGTGCTACCCGTATCATTTGTAACATACTGAAGGTGAAAAGAATGCGAAGGAGGGAATTCACTGATGCTCTACTTATCTCTTTTGTTAATATCCGTTGCTCTTTGGATTACAATTGACCTTTCATACGGGAGACTTCTTCATTTAAAACGGGTAAGCTCTCGCACTTTCCCTTTACGTCAAAGTGATTTTCACCTTTATACATATGGGAAAGATTTATATGATGCTTTATTTACTGATATAAAACAAGCACAGCACCACATTCATATTTTATTCTTCATTGTAAAAAACGATAAAATCAGTCGTGAATTTTTAAAGTTGCTGATTGATAAGGCTCAGGAAGGAATTGAAGTACGACTTTTACTTGATCGATTTGGCAGCCATTCTTTATCAAACGAAGCTATTCGCTCCCTGCAAAAACATGGTGTATCTTTTTCATTTTGTCATAAGGTAAAATTTCCTCTTCCTTTCTTTTCTGCCAATCAAAGAAATCATAGAAAAATTACAGTGATTGATGGGAAAACCGGCTATATCGGGGGATTTAATATTGGCGAAGAGTATCTAGGGCATAATGAACACTTAGGATTATGGCGAGACTATCATTTACGTCTTACAGGAGAAGGGGTTCAAGATTTACAAAAGCAATTTTTGCATGATTGGTTTGATGATACGAAACAGAATTTATTGGATGCTTCTCTTTATTTTCCAAAACAACAACCAGGTACCATCTTGCATCAATTTATTCCGACTGATGGTGCTTATTTACAGCATACTTTTTTACATTTAATTAACGGAGCAAAAAAAGAAATCTGTATCGGTACGCCATATTTCATTCCTGGAAAAAAAATTATGAATGCCTTATTAAAAGCAAGAGAAAGAGGGGTTCAAATCACAATTCTTGTTCCAGAAAAAGCTGATCACCCTCTCGTTCGGGAAGCAAAATTCCCGTACTGCCGAAAATTAATACAGGCTGGTTGCAATATTTATGCATTTCAACAAGGGTTTTTTCACGCCAAAATTATTATAGTGGACGATGATATTTGTGATATCGGAACGGCAAACTTTGATATGAGAAGTTTATATATTAACCATGAAATAAACTGCCTGTTATATAATAAACATTTCATTCAAACAGTAAAAAATAAATTTCATGAAGATCTAGAGAATGCATCCGTACTTTCCTATAGCGATGTAAACCCGCCTTCTCTTATCAATAGAGGAAAGGAATGGATTGGAACAATACTTGCTTTCTTTTTATAGGAAAGACAATGAATAAAAGAGGTGTATCTCATATGATTATACGGTTTGGATATGTCTCACATGCAATGGCACTCTGGGACTGTTCTCCTGCCAAAACAATGACGTTTACAAGTTTTAAGAAACTTAGCAAGCAAGAACGAGAAGACAAACTGTACCATGTTATAAAGCAAAATTTAGAGCACACAATACGTATCCTTCATTACAATATAGCGCATGAAATCCCACTATATCGCCTATCGTCTTCCATCGTCCCACTTGCAACACATCCCGAAGTCGAGTTTGACTATATTGGGGTATTCACACCACTTTGGCGTAAAATAGGGGCTTTAATTAAAGAACACAATTTACGAATAAGTTTTCATCCAAATCAATTTACGCTATTTACAAGCGACAAGCCACATATTACTACTAACGCTATTACGGATATGACTTATCATTATAAAATATTGGATGCTATAGGCATTGCAGATTCTTCTTACATTAATATTCATGTAGGTGGAGCCTATGGAAATAAAGAAAAGGCGATTGAGCGCTTCCATGAAAACATAAAAAAACTTCCTACACATATAAAAAAACAAATGACTCTTGAAAATGATGATAAAACCTATACAACCGCTGAAACTTTATCCATTTGCCAAAAAGAAAATATTCCATTTGTATTTGATTATCATCATCATATGGCCAATCTTTGCGAGGAACCACTAGAAGAGTTGCTTCCTGCAATTTTTGAAACTTGGTCACATACAAATATCTCTCCTAAAGTTCACATTTCCTCCCCGAGATCGGAAAAAGAATTTAGGGCTCATGCTGAATATATCGATTTAGAGTTTATTAAGCCTTTCTTACACATTGCAAAAAAACACAATCATAATTTCGATATTATGATTGAAAGTAAACAAAAAGACTTAGCACTATTCCAATTAATAGATGAACTTTCTGCTATAAGAGGAATTAAAAGAATAAGTGGTGCAATGTTACAGTGGTAAATTGTAACTTTGCACCATTTTTTCAAAAAAGTAATTTTTATAGTAAAAAACATTCTGTTTTATATGCTATTATTTAAATTAGCATTTTCTCCCCGAGATTCAACTTTATTGAAACGGAGTCATAATATGATTAATCAAAAAAAGTATATACAATCTGTCATAATATACATATTTATATTTGCTCTTTGGATATTCCTTATACCAAATGAGTCGAATATAAAAGAAATCGGGATTCTTTTCTTATTCTGTTTCGCTGCACTTTTTTCTTGCTATTGCTTATGTAAAGCGATTAGAAAAATGACGCATGGTGATAAATTATTTTGGATTTTATTATTATGTACTTGTCTATGCGGGTTAGCTATGGAAATAACTTTATTTCTTCCTTCACTTTCTATTCATAAGCAAGTTATATTCTCATATAAAGCATTACCTTTTTTTATCATACAATATGTTTTACTCTTTGTTGGATTTGCTATAAAGTTTATAAAAATTTACTCTATTAAGGGTCTTGCTCAATTTTCATTCGATAGCATCTTTATTGTTATTATGAACATTTATTTCACTTTAACTTTTATCTTGGACCTTTCAAGCTTCCGTATGTTAACAAAGGAAACTTGGATTTTAATTGGCTATTTTATTGCGCAATCATTAGTAATTTACGCCGTTATTAGTCTTTATAGAAGAGAACAATATTCTTCTAGTAGAATCGCATTAATTATCGGTTTCACTATTATACTCGTATACGGTTACATTCATCTGTTTCAATTAAATTTTGGGATGAAAACTTCTCCTGAATTTAATTATTTAATACACACTGCTTCTATTTTATTAATTGGACTTTCTTCCATACTATATATCTTGGATAAACCAATGCAACATGAAACGAAAGCAAAATATTATCGATTCGATTATGTACGTTTTATACTACCTTATTTTAGTATAATTATTACTTTTTCCTTTATTATCATTCAACCTTGGGATGATAAATTTATGTTAATTGGTCTCGTATTATCACTTATTTTGTTATTCTTGCGGCAACTTTACATGTGGAAAGATAATCAAGCACTAATCCTTACATATGAACAGTTGACTACACAACTAGAGGATGAAGTTGAAGAAGGTGCATTTGCATTATCAAAAAGTGAACAACGCTATAAGTCTTTATTCGAAGATCATCCCGATGCCGTTTTCTCTTTAAATATGAATGGCATTTTTCAACAATCTAATAAGGCATGCGAAAGCTTATTTACTGCCTATTATTGTGAAGTAGCAAGCTATTCTCTGGTACACTTCATTGATTCAAAAGACCACGAACTACTAAAGAAGGCTTTACAAATTACAAAGGAAGGTAGGCCACAAACGTTAGAAGTTCGTACAAAAGAACAAGAAGGCTATTATTATTATCTTCATATTACACTTATCCCTACTTTTATAAACAAAGAAGTGGTCGGAATGTTTGGGATAGCGCGTGATATTACCACTCTATATGAAAAACAAAAACAAGTAGAGCATTTAGCCTTTCACGATGCACTTACTGGATTACCAAATCGTCGAAAGTTCGAAAAAGATTTAAAAGCCATTTTAAATACAGCCCAAACTAACGCAAATGATGTCGCCGTCATATTCCTTGATTTAGATCGATTTAAAAAAATTAACGATAGACTTGGCCATGACGTTGGAGATTTATTATTAATTGAAGTAGCAAAAAGATTACGCGGTTGCTTGCGTTCAAAAGATATCGTCGCTCGCCAAGGTGGAGATGAGTTTACAATTCTGTTACCAGAAATGTACTCAGAAAAAAGTGCAATTTTTATAGCTGAACAGATTTTAACTATTTTAAACAAACCATTCTTCATTCAAGGCGAAGAACTCTCTATTACACCAAGTATCGGAATTGCGATGTACCCTGATTATGGAACTGATGTAAATGAATTAATGAAAAATGCTGATATGGCTATGTATCGTGCGAAAGCAAATGGAAAAAACCGATTTGTTTTCTTCTCAAAAGAAATGAGTATCGCTCAAAATGAAATTCAATTCTTAGAAGGTGAACTTTCAAAAGCATTACAACAAAATGAATTTTTCCTTGAATACCAGCCACAAGTAAGCACAAAAACAAAACAAATTATCGGTTTTGAAGCATTAATACGTTGGAAGCATCCAAAACTCGGTATCGTATCTCCTGCCCAATTTATTCCTCTAGCAGAGGAAACTGGTTTTATTATTGAACTTGGCAATTGGATTTTACGTACTGCCTGTTTAGAGGCAAAAAGATGGCATAATCAAGGTTTCTCTCACTTAAAAGTTGGTGTAAATTTATCTGTTGTTCAATTTAACCATGCAGATTTAATCCCAACTATTTCAAAGGTGTTGGAAGAAACAGAACTGAAACCAGAAGCACTAGATATTGAAATTACGGAAAGCATCGCAATTAATCAAAATCAATCTGTAGTTGCAAAACTAGAACAACTTCAAAATCTCGGTATTCAAATTTCAATCGACGACTTTGGAACTGGTTATAGTTCTTTAGCTTATTTAACAAAATATCCAATCAACACATTAAAAATCGCTCGAGAGTTTATTTGTGGAATTACAACTAGCCCTTTAGAAGAAGCAATTGTCTCTTCCATTATTACACTATCAAAAGAACTAAATTTAGAAGTGATTGCAGAAGGTGTAGAAACAGAAGAAGAATGGAAATTTTTACATAAACAAAATTGTGATCACATTCAAGGATTCTTTATTAGCAAACCTGTTTCTAGTAAAGACGTTTGGATGTTACTCCATAAAAAAACAACCGTCTAAGTAAGACGGTTGTTTTTTTTAAAACTCAAAAGGCATATCTGAAGCTAATTGTACCTCTTGATCATCATGAGAAATTACTTGGCTTTTCTCTAAAGCTGTATCCGCTAATGAAATACCCCATGTCATTGCTAACGTTAATAGACTACCGATAAGTAGTTTCTTCATATTCCATCACCCACATTTTTTCTTTTAATATATCATGAAAATTTATCCATATATTATGCAATTATGCATATTTAGTTTTTGCGTTATTTTATTTCGGCATTTTTTTCATAAACTTTTCTTTATACGTATGCATTTCTAGTATATCAAAAAAGAAATAAGCTTTTTCATAAGCTTCTTCACTCTCTGCCTCATCATAGCCTAGCTTTTCTAAGCATTCACCTTTTTGATAGTATAGCTGCCCAATCAATGCCATACTATTAATTCGACACGATATTTCAATAGCTTTATTTATTTGATAAAGAGCCTCTTCATATTGATTATCTAAGTATAATGTTTTCGCATAATTATGTCTTACCTTCACATCAAACTCTTTATTTTCAGGTAATGCCTCTAATTGCTTTAATATACCTTCAAATAACTCCATGCCCTTCTTAAAGTAACCATTTTCAGCATAAATATTTGCAATTGCATTCTCTATATAAAGATTTTGGTACACATCAATCCCAGTTAATTGTTGATTTAACAATTTTTTTAATTCTAAAATACAATATTCATAATCACTTTTCTTCAATACATACGCTGCTACATGATATTGCCATTGAAGAAATTGCTGAAACTCAGGATGATATTCTTCCTTTTTCAACTCATTCCATACTTTATTATAAATTTCTTTATATTTCTTTTGCTTACAAAGCATAATGATTTGATCTTTTAACTGCTTTTTCCTCTCAATATCGGAATAAATGAGTACCTCATAAAAATGAATAATGGGAACTTGTAACTTTGCTGCAATACCTTGCAATATATCCATACTTGGGTATACCGCACCCGATTCAATCCTGCTCACTTCCGATTGATGACATATGTTCTCGGATAACTGTTTTTGTGTTAATCCTCTCAACACTCTAATTTTCTTAATTTCACTTCCTAATTTCTCTGCGTGCATACTTACTCACCATCCCATTATAACAATCTAATTTGTTAAGTTGTCATACCACTACAATAATGTGAATTCGACAATTTTTGATATGAAATAATGCATAATATATATAAAATTCGGCAAATTTTTCATACAATTCATCTCACATACAATAATAGATTAGGAGTGTTATAGATGAATTATAGAAAACTTGCTAGTGCTTTCGTTACATTCGGTCTTCTTTGCCCTTTATCAACAGAAGCTATTCATGCTCAAGAATTAGACAAAAGTGTAGTCAAAGTTGAAATTGCTCAGCCTGGTTTAACAATCGGGAAATTAACACAACCTCAAAATGATACAAAAGAAAATATTGCTAAAAAGTATTTAAAAGGTGAGGTAAATGGGGCGAAAGCTCAACAAGAACAAGTCACTACTGAAAAAAATGTAGATTTCCAACCTACAAATAAAGAAACCAAAGAAAATCAAACCGAAGTTCGCCTTGCACAAACATATAAAAACTATAAAGTATATGGCCAAGATCTCATTGTAAAAGTAGATAAAAATGGAGTGATCACAACTGTTAGTGGTAAAGTTGTTCAAAATTTAAATCAACAACCTAATCTTACTATAACAAATTTTTTGTCGAAAAATGAAGTAAAATCTAAATTACGCGATATAGTTCAAATTCCAAGTGATGCAGTTGAGACAGAATTCTCTAGCGAAACCGTTGTTTATAAGAAAAAAGATGGCTATTATACATTCGCAACTGTTATTACATTTACTTATGAAAACAATGAACAAATTATAAACGGCAATGCTATCGTTGATCTAAAAACTGGCGAAGTACTTTTCCAAGAAAAGTTCATTAAAAACAAAGAGAATAAGACTATAAATCAAGTAACATCACCTAGATTATCCCCTGCAAGTGAGCAAGGAACTGGGAAAAATGCACTTCAAGAAAACATCTCTTTCAATATTGCCAAAGGAACTGATGGGAAATTTTATTTAGCGGATTTATCACGCGGAAATGGTATTTATATTTATAATGCAAACTACGCCGATTCCCTCGGAGGATATAGTCAAGCTGGTTATCCAGGGACACTAATTTCAAGTAGTACTCCTAATTTTGCGGATAAAGAAGCCGCGGGCGCTATGAAGAATATGAGTGATATTTACGATTACTTTAAGAAAGAACATAATCTAAAAAGTTACGACAATAAAGATTCAAAAGTTGTTGCTAGTGTACACGGTTTTGATTCTACTGAAGTTAGTGATGGTGTAAAAGAAGACTATGTAAATGCATTTTGGCATCCCGCTTGGAACCAAATGGTATTTGGTGATGGTTTAGGCGGAAAACTAACATCCGCTCTTGATGTAACAGCTCATGAATTTGGACATGCTGTATTTAGTGGCACGACGAAAAATAAAGTCGTGAGATATCCAAGCGCTGAAACATCTGCACTAAACGAGGGATTAGCGGATTTCTGGGGTACACAAATCGAATATTACGTAAAGAAAGATAAAGGAAACTGGATTATGGGCGATACATTAGGTGGCCTAACAATTCGTGATATCCCAAGAGAAATTGGTGACGGCGGTCATAAATTATATACAAATTTACAAGATTTCTATAACGATGGTAATAATCAAGAATCACACGTGAATTCTGGTATTATCAGTCACGTATTATATCAATTAGCTGAAGGTAAAACATATAACGGTGTTGCTGTTCAAAAGCAAGGAAATGAAAAAGTAAGTAAAGTTGTTATGCGTACATTGCAAAATTATGCAACTTCCGCTGAAGACTTTGAATCACTTCAATCTCATATTGTACAAGCTGCAAAAGATTTATATGGCACTGCCGTATCAAATGAATTTGCAAAGGCATTTGAAGCACACGGTTACAAACCGTTACAAAAAATAAATAAAGTAATAGCGGTACAATAATAAAAAAGAAGTTTACCAATCATAGGTAAACTTCTTTTCATATCCAACCCTTTTCTTCCGCAATTGTAATTGCCTCAATTCTATTTTTCGCATCGAGCTTCGTTAATACTTCAGAAATATAATTACGCACTGTACCCGGCGAAAGATAAAGTGCCTTCGCAATTTCGTTTGCCGTCTTTCCTTCTTTCGCAAGCAACAATACTTCCTTTTCGCGATCTGACAACGGATTTTGCTCCTGCCATAGGCCGAACATTAAATCTTGGGAGACCTCTCGTTTTCCCTTCATTACACTACGAATTGCTGCCGCTAAATCTTCACTTGGGCTATCCTTTAATAAATAGCCGTGCACACCAGCTTTCATTGCTCTTTCAAAATATCCCGGCCGTGCAAATGTTGTTAAAATCATTACTTTGCATGATGATTTTTCTTTCTTTAACGCTTCAGCAACATCTAATCCACTTTGAATCGGCATTTCAATATCCATAATACTTATATCCGGTTTTAACGATTCAATTAATTTTAGCGCCTCTTCCCCGTTTGCCGCTTGTCCAATTACTTCGATATCATCTTCTAGATCAAGCAGAGCCCCTAACGCACCACGAAGCATCCGCTGATCTTCTGCAATAATAATTCGGATCATGCCCTCACCTCATCTTTTCCTGTTCTAATAACAACTGGAACTTTTACTGTTAACAACGTCCCTGGATTGATTGTACCTAGTTCAACAAATCCATCAATAAGAGCAATTCGTTCTTTCATGCCGCGAATACCATTTCCATCATGATTTTGATCTGTTAAACCAATTCCGTTATCTTCTACTTTCAAAATTAGTTCACCTTGTGATTCTAATACAGAAACTGCGCACCGCGTCGCCTTACTATGTTTTACAACATTTGTAACGGCCTCACGTAAACACATCCCGACAATATTTTGTTCAATTGGTGATAACGAGCTCGATCTTGCTTCTTGCCTCACTTCTAATTCAATATTAGCTGCTTGTAAGATTGCTTTTATTTGCTCTAGCTCTTCTTCTACCGTAATCATACGCATATCAGAAATTAATTCTCTCAGCTGTTTTAAGGCTGTACGAGACGTTTGTGTAATTTCCTTCGCTTCCGCACTTGCACGCTCCGGATTTTTCACAATTAACTTCTCTACAAGCTGGCTTTTCAAAGTAATAAGAGATAACGTATGCCCTAATGTGTCATGAAGATCTCTTGCAATCCGCTGCCGTTCTTCACGTTTTACTAAGTCTTTAATTTGCTCGTTCGCCTCATCTAATTGATTTCTTAACATCTTTTTCTGATTAAAATTACGCATACCAAATGGCGTAAGAAGCATTAAAATAAACATCGGGACGATATTTACTAAACTTGTTGGTGTTAGTTGATTCATATTTACAAATACAAATGCTCCAAGCATTACAGCTAACAAACAGAGTAATACCCGAAATACTTTCTTACTTGGTGCAAATCCCATCGCACTTGCCGTGAAAAAGCCAAAGAATATCATGAAGGGATTATAAAATAAAGCAAATAAAAAGATGAGTATCATTTGAATGCATGCCCATAAAATAAACGTCTTCTGAACAAAATATAGCTGACGGTATGTGATAATAAAAAGTATCAACATACCGCTTCCTAGCACAAGCTTCCATCCTGATGCTTGTGCTAAATGGTAAATTGGAAATAATAAATACACAAGCCACATGTACGGAAAAAATCCCATATGTTTCGGAAAAATCTCAATCCTCTTCTTCTCTATCATTTATACCGCTTCCTGTCTTTTTCTTATATATATTGATACTACAACAAATATAAGGAAATAACCTCCTAATACCGCGATATTTTCCCATCCAATTGATTTTCCAGCTACAATATCCCACGCACCACTTCCGAAATGGTATGTTGGTGTCCATTCACCAATCGTTCTTAATATTTTGGGGAATACTTCAATCGGCATCCATAACCCGCCAACTATAGCTAAACTCATATTTAAAATATTTGCTAAGCCAGCAGCTGCGTCCGCCTTCTTAATGGAACCTATTACTGTTCCTAACGCTAAAAATGGTGTTACCCCTAACAATAACCATAACCCCGCACCAATCCATTGCCCTACTGTTAACTCAACATGATTAATTAGTATCCCTGCAATAAAGATAACTAATATTGAAAAAGCATTTACTACTGTTTGAGCGATAATTTTCGCTGTTAAATATGCTCCCTCTGGAAGCGGTGTAATTTTTAAAAGATGTGTCCATCCTTGCCCTTTTTCCTGAGAAAGTCTCACACCGAAACTAAAGAGTGCAGTCCCTACAATACTGAAAGTTGCCATCGAAATTAAATAATGTGCTTTCCACGCATCTCCGTTTTGTGGTACTTGAACAACATTTGTAAAAATGTAGTAAAACATAACAGGCATTAATAATGAGAAAAAGATAAATAATTTATTGCGGAATGTACGTAAAATTTCTATTTTGCACTGCATCCATAACGCTCTCATGCGATTTCCTCCTTCTGATTTGCGACAAACTGTTCAAATGCCTCATCAAGGCTTCCACGTTCAACTGAAACATCTGTTACAGGTAAACTCCTTTGATAAATGGCTTTTAAAGTTGCATCCGTATCCTCCGTTGTTAAAATGAAGCGGCCTTCGTTTGACTTTACTTCTATTACATTTGGTAATTCCTTTAGTAATTTTGTAGGAATGCTTTCCTTTGAGTAAAATGTGATTGTTTTTCTCGAAATCGTTGCTTTCATTTCGTCTGGTGTACCATCTGAGATAATCTTTCCGTTCGCAAATAATAAGATACGATTTGCTAAAGCATCTGCTTCTTCTAAATAATGCGTCGTTAAAATAATCGTTTTCCCTTCACTTGCTAACTTTCGAATCGTTTCCCAAAACGTTCTTCGAGACGTAATATCCATTCCGACTGTCGGCTCATCTAAAAATAACAAATCCGGATTTCCCGCAAGTGCAAGCGCAAAGTTTAACCTTCTTTTTTGCCCACCTGATAATTTCTCACATCTTTGCTTTCGCTCTGATTCTAAATTTGCTAACTGCAGTAACGTTTCTTTCTCTATAGGATTCGTATAATAACTACGGAATAACTCAATTGCCTCTTCCACCGTAATACTATCAATGACACTTACTTCTTGCAGCATCGCACCGAGGCTATTACGAACATCTCTATGCTTTGGACTCTTTCCAAATATAGAGACCTTACCTTCCGTTGGTTCCTTTAATCCAAGCATCATCGACATCGTCGTTGTTTTCCCCGCACCATTTGGACCAAGCAACGCTACTATTTCCCCTTTATTTACATGAAATGAAACATTATTTACTGCGTTTTTATGTTTAAATGTTTTAGAAACATCATTTACTTCAATAATCTTTTCCATCTCTCCACCCCCGCTGTTTCTTATATTTACATTGTATTCCTTGGAAAACTTAGGAAACAGTATGATGCGTCATGACATCGATATGACAATTGTCATGTATTCTTTATGAGAGGAATCAGCCCCCATACCGCAAGCGAGTAGCAGGACGAAAATAAACATGATACAATCGGATAAGATATATATTCGAGGAAGGACAGTGGTTTTCATGATTATTCGTAATGAACAAGATTTAGAAGGCTTACGAAAAATCGGCCGCATCGTTGCGCTTGCACGTGAAGAAATGAAAAAACAAGCGAAGCCAGGTATGACAACGAAAGAGCTTGATTTGATCGGTAAAAAAGTATTAGATGAGCATGGTGCTATTTCTGCACCTGAAAAAGAATATGATTTTCCAGGTGTAACTTGCATTAGTGTAAATGAAGAAGTTGCTCATGGTATTCCAGGAGATCGTGTATTAAAAGAAGGCGACTTAGTAAACGTCGATGTATCCGCTGCACTTGATGGCTATTATGCAGATACAGGCATTTCATTTGTTCTTGGAGAAGACGAGGCAAAAGAAAAACTTTGCCAAGCAGCGGTTGATGCATTTTGGGCAGCAATGAAAAAGGTTAGAGCTGGCTCAAAACAAAATCAAATTGGTCGTGCTGTTTCAAACTTCGCACATAAAAGTGGATACAATGTTATCCAAAACTTAACTGGTCACGGCATTGGTCTTAGCTTACATGAAGCACCAAATCACATTTTAAGTTACTATGACCCAATGGATAATGCGCTTCTAAAAGACGGTCTTGTTATCGCTGTAGAACCGTTCATCTCTATGAAAGCTGATCATATTATTGAACGTGGTGACGATGGTTGGACATTCGTTACACCAGATAAAAGTCTTGTTGCACAATGTGAACATACCGTTGTCGTAACACGCGGTGAACCAATAATCTTAACAGAAATCTAATACCAAAAACGGCTGTTTTGTAGATTTATTCCACATAAAACAGCCGTTTTTTATTTTTGGGAAAATATGTGAACTAGTGTTGAACTCTTTATCATTTAAGTATATAATCTTTAGCGGAGGTTACTTAAGCTTATCTTTACTAAAAAGATATTGTAACTAAGGAGTAAAACACCTTCTTTCCTATTGTTTAAACAGGCTCAAAAATGACCGTAGTAACGTGTTAGTCGAATATTCTGTAATCCTTATATTTCTCTAACAATGTAAGAAACTATCACCTTTCAACTTCGGTCCACTAATCGCACAACTCTCTTTAGACAAAATAAATGACTATTTTCAAAGTACATATTGTCTTCATTCTGACCAAAACCAACCCTATCTAGATTTTTATTTCCACATAACTTTAAGGCAAAAATAAGCCTTCACAAAGGGATACACTACATTGGTTAGTATGTATCGTAAAACTTACCTTTATAACCATTCTTTTTTACTAGATATACATGAAAACTATCTCACATATAAAGGTCTGATATCATTATTTATATCAGTATTTTTTTCGACATTTTTTGTCGAATTGTGTATATTTCCATAGAACTGTGTAAATATACATTTTGTTTTACGTTAAATAATATTGCTTTGAACATAATTCTGTTTGTCTGAGAACGCGTATAGAAACGGAGGGATAACAAAAATAAATAGCTTATAACAAATACTTTTAATATTCCATTTGTTCATGTGGAATAAGTCCCCAATGGACAAATGAATGTTCAGAGGAGGAAAAATGAAAAAACTTTTTAATGTATGTTTAATTGTATTCGTACTATTTTCGCAACTTGCTAGTTTTCCATACAATCAAGTAAAAGCGGAAACCTTAACAGGAGATTCCTTATTTGACACTGTTGAAATGAAAGATGCGACGAATCATATTATTGACGAAGCAAAAAATCCTAACAATTTAATAAAGATAGGATCAACCATTCAAGTAGAATACGCTTGGTCAATAAAGGATCAACAAGTTGCACACGCAAATGATACAGCAGTAGTTCAAATACCACTTGCATTAAAAGTATCTAAAGATTTGCAAGGGGATTTAGTAACAGATCAAAAAAATATTGGTCAATATTTTATAACAGCTAAAGATAATAAACTAAAATTAATATTTAATGATCAAGTAGAAAATTTGAAAGACGCTAAAGGAAAAATTAAAGTTGATACCGTGTTTAACTCAACTTTAAAAACTGGGGAAAAATCAGTTCAAATCGCTTTTCCTTTAGGAACAATGGTTCAGCCTATATCAGTTCCTGTTCAAGTAGAAAACTCTAAAGAAGATGGCACCAAACAGGATACTAATAAACAAGCGCAAGATCCAGTAGCTAAACCTGTTACTGACAATCCGGAGCAAGATCCAGCAACTAAAACTGTTACTGATAATCCGGAACAAAACCCAGCAACTAAAACTGTTACCGATAATCCGGAACAAAACCCAGCAGCTAAAACTGCCACTGATAATCCGGAACAAAACCCAGCAGCTAAAACTGCCACTGATAATCCGGAACAAAACCTAGCAGCTAAAATTGCTACTGACAATCCAGAACAAAAGCTATCAAGCGACCCTGCTGAGAATACAAATTCAGGTCCAAAGCAAATAACAACAAACATTTTAACCGGTGTAAAGTTGACGGATAAAGACGGAAAACCATTTACAGAGGATAACCGTCCAAGTATAGATTCCCCTGCCAATATTGAGTTTACATGGGAACTTTTAAAGTCAATGAATGTGAAAAATGGAGATTACTATATTTTTGATCTTCCTAAACATTTTAAGATTTACAATACAATTAACAGTCCTTTATATGATAGTGAAAACCATCAAATTGGTAATTTTACTGTTACAAAAGATGGAAAAGTCACGATGACATTCAACGATTATGTTGAAGAGCATCCAGATGTTGCTGGTAACCTACAATTAAAGACAGAATTTAATAAAGCTGAAATTAAAGGTACAACAACACAAGAAATTCCTTTCCCGATTAAAGATAAGGATGTTTCTATTACAGTTGACTTTAAGCCTAATGTACAAACAGCTACGAATAAAAAAGGATTACCTGATAGACCAATTAATACAAATGAAATTAATTGGAAAGTAGAGATGAACAAAACGCAAGACACCCTTAAAAACGCTATTTTTAAAGATAACATTCCACAAGGTACAAACTTAAATAAAGATTCTATTAAAGTTTATTATTTAGAAGTTGATGTTAATGGGAATGTAACGCGTGGTGCAGAAGCTGAGCCAACAGATTACAATATTATTTCATCAGATGGCTCAAAATTGGAGATTGCTTTTAAAGATTCTATCAATAAAGCATATCAAATCGAATATGCCACAAAAATTACTGATGAAAATATTAAAAGTTTCCGAAATAACGTTACGATAACGAGTGATAATCAAAAGCAACAAAACGCAAGCTCTACTGTAACGGTTTCTCGTGGTACACACTTAAATAAAACAAGTAAATATGATCCAAAGACGCAAACAATTGAGTGGACAATTACTTACAATGGTGATCAAAGAGAGATCAAAAAAGCAGATGCGATTTTAAAAGATATTTTTGACGATACACACGAACTAGATGCAAATTCTATTGTTGTAAAAAACGCTTCATATAATGAAAAAGGAACGCTTGTAACAGGAGACGCTGTTAATAATTACACTGTAAGTAACAAGAAGAATGGCTTCGATTTACAGTTTAATGATGATATTAATAGTGCTTATGTGATTACCTATAAAACCAAGCCAACTAATAAAGTTATAGAAGATGGAAAAGTAAAAAATAAAGTTACAGCTGATAATGATTCAAGTAAAGAAAATGAAGCTAGCTTCAAGCAGCAAAATATTATTAAATCTAATAATAAAGCTGAAACAAATTATAAAGACAAAACAACAACTTGGACAATTATAGTAAATAATAACAACTATCCATTAAACAACGCGATTATTACGGACACCTTTGATCATGGTGGATTACAATTAAAAGATAAGAAACTAGAAATTAAAGACGGAAATTATACCCTTCAAGCTGGGACTGACTATGTTTTAGATGTAACAGATAAAGGCTTCAAAATCACTCTTATAGGTACGTATCAGTCTAATATGACAAAGACATTAGTCGTAAAATATACGACAGACTTTGATTATACAAAGCTAGAAAGTGGTAAAACTTCATTTAAAAATACAGGTAATCTTTCTTGGATAGATACGGATTCTAATCCACAATCAAATAAAGTTGAAGCTAATTTTGATCCTGATACTTTCACAAAGGCAAATGGTTATAAATACGGTTCTTATAACGCCCAAACGAAGGAAATTACTTGGATAATAGGCTTTAACTATAATAATGTTGAGATTAAAGATCCTTATGTTATAGACGTCATACAAGATAAACAAAAGTTAGTGCCTGGATCCATTGAAGTGCGCGATATGATTTTAAATGGAAATCCTGATAATGCACAACCTGGTAATGCTGTACCAACTGAGAAATATGAACTTGAAGAACCTACAGAGGAAAATAAAAACACCCTAAAGGTTCATTTCAAACAATCAATTAATTCACCTTACTATATTATCTTTAAAACAAGCCTTGATGGTGAACTTATCCAAGGCACCTACAAAAACGAGGCAGATTTAAAAGATGGCTCTAAAATCGTAAACACCCTTACAGGTGACACTCAAGTAAATAAAGGTGGCAGCTTCGTTACTAAAAAAGCTGTGCAAGACGACAACTATATTAATTGGAGTATCGCAATTAACGAAAGCCAATCAACCATTGCAGATGCCGTTGTAACAGATGACCCAACCGAAAATCAGGTAATTGTGGAAGATTCATTCCACTTATATCCTACAACTGTTGATCCATATGGAAATTTAACAAAAGATACAGTAAACGAATTAAAAGAAGGAACAGACTATAAACTCAAAATAACAACAGACAATAATACCGGAAAGCAACATTTCGAAATTGCCTTCTTGAAAAAAATTGATCGAGCTTATATTTTAGAATATCGCTCACTTATTAATGCAGACGATAAAGAAAAAGTAAGTAATAAAGCGAAAATCACAGGCAATAAGTTGACAGTTAAAAACACAGAAACTACTGAAACGATTGAAGTGAGAATGTCTTCTGGTTCAGGCGGAGGATCTGCTACTAAAGGCCGTGGAAACCTTGAAATTATAAAGGTAGATAACGACAATAAAAACGCACTATTAGCTGGGGCAGAATTTACTTTATACGATCGTACAGGTAAAACTGTTATCCGTAAAATTACAACAGACAAAGACGGTATCGCTAAATTTAATAATTTAAAACGCGATAAATATTTATTAAAAGAAACAAAGGCTCCTGAAGGCTATGTAATTAGCTGGGATTTAAAACAAGGAAAAATTGTTGAACTTGGTACACAAGAGACTACAACATATAAACTTGCAAATAAGAAGTTTGTCGGTAAAGTAGTTTTAACAAAGTCTGATGACCTGAATAAAAACGTCACACTGCAAGGTGCCGTTTTCACACTACTTGATAAAGATAAAAAAATAATTTCAGAACACGAAAAATTAACAACAAATGATAAAGGACAAATTACTGTAGATAATTTAAAACCAGGAACTTACTATTTAAAAGAAATAAAGGCTCCTGAGCATTATCAATTAGATGATCGACTTATTGAATTTACAATCGAGGAAGATCAAACAACAGTAATCAATAAAACGGCCCAAAACAGCTTAATTAGAGGCTCAGCTATCCTAACAAAAGTTGATAAAGAGGGTAATACTTTAGAAGGTGCTGTATTTAGTGTACGGGACCAAAATAACAAAAGAATTCCTGGTTATACCAAATTAACGACAAATGGTAACGGACAAATCGAAGCGAAAAATTTACTTCCTGGAGAGTACCAGTTTGTTGAAGAGAAAGCACCTGAACATTATGAAATAGATAAAAAACCGCTTAAATTTACAATTGAAAAAAGCCAACAGAAAGCACTTACTGTTACCGCGACAAATCACCTCATTAAAGGTGGTGTCACTTTAACGAAAGTCGATGATGTCGATGGCACTGCCCTTGAAGGTGCTGTATTTAAAATTGTCGATGCGAATGACGAGAAACAAGTAATTCGTGAAAATATAAAAACAGGTTCAGATGGAAAAGTTACCATTAAAGATCTAGAGCCTGGTGTTTATAAATTTATCGAAACAGAAGCTCCTAAGGATTATACGTTAAGTACAAACCCTATCGAGTTTACAATTGATAAAAGCCAACAAGCTCTTGCTACTGTTACGGCAAATAACAGCTTAAAAACGGGCGAAGTTGAATTATTAAAAGTTGATGAGTTTGGTGAGAAAAAACCCCTTGAAGGTGCAGTATTCAAGCTTGTCGATACAAATAATAATGACGTTTCCCCTTACACTAACTTAACTACTGATAAACACGGTAAAGTTAAAGTTAGTAACCTACGTCCTGGTACGTATAAATTTATTGAAATAGCTGCTCCTGAACATTACGTTTTACGAGCAGAACCTATTGAATTTACAATCGATAGAAGTCAGAAAGAAACTCTACTTGTGAAAGCTGAAAATGCTTTAAAACCAGGAGATGTTGAATTAACAAAAGTTGATGATATCGATGGTACAGCTCTTGAAGGTGCTGTATTTAAAATTGTTGATGCTAATGATGAAAAGAAAGTCATTCGCGAAAATGTAAAAACTGGTGCGGATGGTAAAGCTATCGCTACTGGCTTACGCCCTGGCGATTATAAATTTATCGAAGTAACAGCACCGAAGTATTACGACAAAAATACAAAACCAATTAAATTTACGATTACAGAAAGTCAAACAACTCAGGCTACTGTTACCGCTAAAAACAGCTTAACAAAAGGCGGTATTGAGTTAACAAAAGTGAATGCTGCAGATGAAAAGGAAACACTTGAAGGTGCAGTATTTAAAATCGTTAATAGAGATACTAATGAAGATGTTCGTACGGACCTTGTTACGAATAGTAAAGGAAGGCTAGTTGTAGATGACTTACGTCCTGGTAACTATAAACTTATCGAAACAAAGGCTCCAACTTATTACGATGTAAATGTAGAACCAATTGAATTTACAATCGAAAAAGGACAACAAAAACTCCTTCCACTTACATTTAAAAATAGTTTAACGAAAGGAAAAGTTAAACTTATTAAAGAAGATGATGTGGAAAGTAGTAAAGCTCTTGCCGGCGCTGTATTTACATTGCAAGACGCAACTGGCAAAGAAATTATGAAAGATTTAACAACAGATGATCACGGAGTATTAGTTATTCCTGATTTAGCACCAGGGGATTATCAATTTATCGAAACAAAAGCCCCTGAACATTATAAATTAGACAAAACACCTATTAAGTTCACAATTAAAAAAGGTAGTAAGGAAGATCTTCCTATCCCTGTTACTGTAAAAAATAGTTTACTTACAGGTGGCGTCACTTTAACAAAAGTGGATGATGTTGATGGCACTACTCTTGAAGGTGCAGAATTTATAATCGTTGACGCTCATGATACTAAAAAGGTAATTCGAAAAGATTTAACGACTGATAAAAACGGTAAAATTACTGCTTCTGATTTACGTCCTGGAGACTATCAATTTATTGAAGTAAAAGCTCCAAAAGACTATACCTTAAGCAAAGACCCTATTCCGTTCACTATCGAAAAAAGTCAAAAAGAGAATATTACTGTTACCGCTACTAACAGTTTAAAGAAAGGTGCAGTAACATTAACAAAAATTGATGACATCGATCGTACGATGCTCGAAGGTGCAATCTTTAAGATTGTGGATATGAATGGTAAGGAAGTTCATACGAATCTTGTTACAGATAAAAACGGAAAAATTTCTGTTTCTGATTTACGCCCTGGAGACTATCAGTTCATTGAAACAAAAGCTCCTGAGCACTATGTATTAGATGAAACAACGATTCCATTTACAATTGAAAGAAGTCAAACGAAAGAGATCAATGTTACAGGCAAAAATGCTTTGAAAAAAGGTAGCGTTGAACTAACAAAGATTGACGATATTGATATAAATACAAAACTTTCTAACGCCGTATTTAATTTATTAGATGCAGACGGTGAGCTAGTTGAAGAGGGCTTAAAAACAAATGCTGAAGGTAAAATTGTTGTTGAAAATCTACGTCCTGGTACGTATCAATTCGTTGAAACAATTGCTCCTGAACATTACGATTTAGATAAAAAACCTATCGTATTTACAATTAAAAAGAGCCAAACTGAAACTCTTCATATCACTGCTACAAATGCTTTAACAAAGGGTGCAGTTAAACTTTCTAAAGTAGACGATATTGATGGCACTGTTCTTAAAGATGCAGTATTTAAAATTGTTAATATGAACGGTGATGTAGTTCATAAAGACCTTGTTACAAATGAACAAGGAATAATCGAAATTAACGACCTACGTCCTGGTGATTACCAATTCATCGAAACGAAAGCTCCTAAGCATTACGTTTTAGATGAAACACCAATCAAATTCACTATTGAAAAAGGACAGAAGAAAGTTATTTCTTTAACTGCTACAAATAGCTTAAAACAAGGTAGTATCGAATTACTTAAAGTTGATGATTTAAACACTCAAACAAAACTTGCCGATGCGGTATTTAATTTACTAGATCAAGATGGCAAAGTACTTAAAACAGATTTAAAAACAAACAGTGAAGGTAAAATCGTTATCGAAAACTTACGTCCTGGTACGTATCAATTCGTTGAAATAACGGCTCCTGAACACTATGATTTAGACAAAAAACCAATTATATTTACAATTGAAAAAAGCCAAAAAGATATTGCTACCGTTACTATGAAAAATAGTTTAACAAAAGGCGGCGTGGAACTTTCTAAAGTGGATGACGTCGATGGCACTACTCTTGAAGGCGCAGTATTTAAAATTGTGGATATGAATGGCACTGTAATTCGCAAAGATCTTGTTACGAATCAACAAGGTAAAATTAGCGTTTCTGACCTACGTCCTGGTGATTATCAATTCATCGAGACAACGGCTCCGAAACACTATGATTTAAACAAAGAGCCAATTCCATTCACAATCACAAAGAGCCAAGCTGATCCTATCTCCGTTACAGCTACAAATAGCTTAACGAAAGGCACTGTGGAACTTTCTAAAGTAGATGATGTAGATGGTACTGCTCTTAAAGATGCGATATTTAAAATTACTGATATGAATGGTAACGGCATTAGCACTGAACTTACAACAGATGTACATGGAAAAATTTCTGTTTCTGATTTACGTCCTGGGGACTATCAGTTTATTGAAACGAAAGCTCCTGAACACTATAAATTAGATAGTACACCTATTAAGTTTACAATTAAGAAAAGCCAAAAAGAAAAGCTCCAAGTTACTGCTACAAATAGCTTAACTGAGGGTGCTGTAGAATTAATAAAAGTGGATGATATAAATCCAGATACAAAACTTTCTGATGCAGTGTTTAACATCATCGATGCGAAAGGTAAAATTGTTCGCACTGATTTAACTACTGATAAAGATGGGAAGATTTCAGTTTCTGATTTACGTCCGGGAGATTATCAGTTCATTGAAACGAAAGCTCCAACTGGCTATGATTTAAACGTTAAACCAATTCCTTTCACAATTACGAAAGGACAATCTCAGGTTACCTCTGTTACAGCCTTAAATAGTTTAACAACAGGTTCAATTGAGTTAACTAAAGTTGATATTGATCACCATGGAACACTTGAAGGTGCCATTTTCAATATTTTAGACCAAGATGGAAAAGTCATCCGAGAAGGTTTAAAAACAGATCAACACGGAAAAGTAATCGTAAATGATTTGAAACCTGGTAATTATCAATTAGTAGAAACAAAGGCTCCTAAAGGCTATCAATTAGATGCATCACCAATAAACTTTACAATTGATAAAGCCCAAGCTAAGCCACTACAAATTACAGTTTCAAATAAAAAAATTGAATCTTCTTCAGGTGGAGATGACAAGCCAATTACTCCTCCAAATAAAGAAGATAACAAAGGCAATGAAACATCTGAGAAACACGAAAACGGAACTTCCGAAGAAACATCGAATAAAACAGATAACAAACATCAAGATGATCGAAATACGGATAAGCACCTTCCAAATACAGGTCATAAAGAAGACCCTACACAAACAGTAGGTATTGTTCTTCTACTAGCTGGATTATTAAGTATTTTAGCTACAAAACGCAAAAAAAATTATTAATAATTTTTTCACATCCAATCAATCTCTCAATTGATTGGATGTTTTTTTATACAAAAAGGACGATACATAAAGTATCGTCCTTTTAACGGGGTGAGGCTGCCCAAAAGTACGGAAAACCTTTGAACAGCCTCTTATTTTCATATGGATGCCTTACATATATCACTGATAATAATTATGAAATGCGGAAACATAATTACCATCAACTGATTCAAACATGAGAAATGAAACCCTACAGTGGTTCCATTCCTCTACATAATCTAAAGTTTGGGTACACTAGATTCATGCAATGTAGGAGCTTTCAGAGTAGAAAGCGAACCTTCGTTTAAAATGATAGCATACATATCTCCCTCAAAAATATGCAAATATGCATATATCGTTTTTTTATTTCTCGATGTCAGAATATTGAAAAATAAAAGGTGTGAAGGTAAAATAAAGTCATTATCCGTCTTCTTTTGTCAGTCAGAGAGAATAGAAGAATAGGAGAGGAAAAAATGAGAAAATCATTGAAACAAAAAATAGTAAGCTCTTTGCTTGCTGTATCACTTGCTGTTAGCTTAGCTCCAATTGGGCAAGCAAAAGCGGATTCCACGTCAGAGGTTACACAAACTCCATCTATTACAAAACAGATTGATCCAAACCGCGCGATTGAACATGTTCGTTTCTTATCTGAAACAATTGGTCCTCGCCCCGGTGGAACAAAATCCGAAGAATGGGCTTCTCGTTACATTGGTATGCAGCTTAAATCAATGGGCTATGAAGTAGAATATCAACCATTTCAGGTGCCCGATCAATACGTTGGATTCATTGAATCACCCCTATCAACAAAACGTAATTGGCAAGCTGGTGCTGCTCCTAATGCACTAATTTCTACAGAAGCTGTTACAGCTCCCCTTATCTTTGTTCAAGGTGGGACAAAATTAGAAGATATTCCAAATGAAGTAAACGATAAAATTGTTTTATTTGAAAGAGGAACGACAGTTACCGACTATAATAAACAAGTTGAAAATGCTGTTAGCAAAGGTGCAAAAGGTGTTCTTTTATACAGTTTAATTGGCGGACGCGGAAATTATGGACAAACCTTCAATCCCCGCCTAATGAAAAAGCAATCTATCCCTGTCTTTGGTCTTGCTTATGCGCAAGGAAATGCATTTAAAGAAGAAATCGCTAAAAAAGGGACAACAATTCTTTCCCTAAAAGCGAGACATGAATCTAAATTAACATCTCTAAATGTTATCGCCAAAAAGAAACCAAAGAAGAGTACAGGTAATGAAAAAGCAGTCGTTGTAAGCTCGCACTATGATAGTGTTGTCGGAGCACCTGGCGCAAATGATAATGCTTCTGGAACTGGATTAGTATTAGAACTAGCTCGTGCTTTTCAAAATGTAGAAACTGATAAAGAAATTCGCTTTATTACCTTTGGTTCTGAAGAAACTGGATTACTTGGTTCGGATTATTACGTGAATAGTCTATCCCAAAAAGAACGCGACCGTATTTTAGGTGTCTTTAACGCCGACATGGTTGCAACAAATTATGATAAAGCAAAGAATTTATATGCTATGACACCTGGTGGCTCTACAAACTTTGTAACAGACGCTGCCTTGCAAGCAGGTAAACAACTAAATAATAACCTCATCCTACAAGGTAAATTCGGTTCTAGTGATCATGTTCCATTTGCTGAAGCTGGTATTCCTGCTGCTCTATTCATTTGGATGGGTGTCGATAGTTGGAATCCATTAATCTATCATATTGAGAAGGTATACCATACACCTCAAGATAACGTATTAGAAAACATTTCACCTGAACGAATGAGAATGGCATTAGACGTTATCGGAACAGGAGTTTATAACTCGCTTCAAAAACCTGTTCCTCAAACTGAACAGAAAGCTGCTTAATCATTTAAAAGACCACTGATTTTTATCGGTGGTCTTTTATTGAGAAAAAATATATATGCATAAAAGCATATTTTATCCTACCCATTATCGTATACAATATTAATTGTAACAAATCTGATTACAACTAATAAGGAGGCTTTTTCTATTATGAAAAAAATGATTTTAGCAGGTGCATTAACTTTAGCAGGAATTACTGGAGCTACTGCGTTTATTCCTGAAACAAAAGTCGCTGCTGCCGCTCAAGAACAAAGCTTTACAAAATTTTATTCTTTGCAAACTGGAGGTAGTTCTGAACAAGAACCTATTTTCCTTCAAAAAGGACAAGAACTAACAATTCATCCTAACAGCAAAACTCCTAGTTACAGTGTTTATGACTCAAATCATAACCTAATTGGACGTTATTCTGATGGTTACGGCCGAATTTTCACTGCAAAAACAGATGGAAATATGTATGTTCAATTTCATGCACCTTACGTTTACTATAGTCCTGTTAGTTTTTCTGTTACTTATACTATTCAATAAAAAAGAGGTCCTTTATAGGGCCCCTTTTATTTCTCTTGCCAATTCACTTTTACAAATCCATCTTTTACTGTTAATCCGCTTATATTCAATACATATTCTTCATTTGCTTTTAAAGTAACTGTAAAAGTACCTTTTTTCGATTCACAAATTTCCTTTAACTCTTTTATACCTTCTCCTTGTCTTTCATACACACTAAAACATAAGTTTCCTCGTTTTGCATCTGTCTCATAAGAAAATGTCACTTCTGTATCCTTTTCATACTGAAATTCAATATCCTTACTGGCAATATCCCATGATGAGAATTTTGCCTCATAACTTGTTTTCCCTTGCTTCTCATTTGCTAAATATATATCCCCGGCTCTCCATGCATCATCTAACGTTTGTGCAAAAGTAAAACCACTAAGTAATACAAACATTGTGCTTGCCAATATCGCAACTAATGTTACTTTCTGTTTTTTAACAAAATTCACCTTACATTCTCCTTCAACCTTCTTTTTACTTCTTCTTACCATATATAATAAAAACCCAATAAAGAATGGCAATATAACTGCTAAAATACTCCATCCTTTGCTCATTTGATGTGCTTTAGCATCTGTATATACCCATGATGCAACACATATTAAAAGTGCTATAAAAGCTAAAAACATCGTCACTCCAGCTACTTCAAATAGTACAAACGGATTAGCGAACTCTTTCATGTAATCTATACTCCTTCTTTAAAAATGACTGTATTACAACATATATCGGAATGTATACATGCATCATAATCACAATGGCTATCAACATAGGAATTTTATAATCCAAATGTGTGACAAATTGTTCTATAACAATTGTTAACAAAACAATCCAAATGGTGTGAATACAAATCATCCATTTCCTCTCTAACTTCTGAGCCTTTCGCACGCCCTGCTTCGTGTTATTTATTAGCTCTTCGCTTGGAGTTATCTCTTCTGCTAAGCTACTCTTTACCTTCTGTTCAAATTTATCTTCTGTCATAAACGAACCCCTCCAAATGTTCTCGCATTTGCTTCTTCGCATAATTAAGGCGATATTTCACTGTACCAATCGGTATATTTAATATTTCGCTCATTTCTTTATAAGAGTATTGTTCATAATAGTAGAGTACGAGCACGGTTTTATATTTTTCATTCAATAGCTGTATAACTTCCCGTATCATTTCCGCTTCCACTTTTTGAATAAATTCTTCTGATATATTCACATCATCTGCGAAATCTATTTCTCCACCATCTTCTTTATAAAATAAATCTAAGACGCGATCTTTCCATCTTTTCTTCTTGCGGTAAAAGTCATAAAATGTACGAACGCAAATTGTAGTAATCCACTTTTTATAATTATCCACATAAAAAAGTTGGTGCCTTGATGAAAAAACCTTTATCCACGTCTCTTGAAAAATATCTTCCGCATCTTCTTTCGTTTTCGCTAACTTATAGCATAAGGAATATATTTGCTGCTTATATATATCAATTAATTCTTCTATCTTTTCTTCCATCATAAGCCTCCTGTCATTTATATAAGACGACGCAAATTCCCCTTTTGTTTGATAAATTTTTTTTATTATCTCCACATAAAAAGGCAATCACAACATCGTGTGATTGCCTTTTACTGAAAGCGAAAAATCGGCTCCGCTTTTCTTTATTGTCCAGTTCCAGCGGCTAGAATACTCGGTGGCTTCGCGCCTTCCTCCGAGGCAAAGTACACCTCTCTGTCAGGAGCTCCATCCCCCTCCTATTCTAAACGAGCCGCTTCCGCTTTTCTTCATTACATTTTTTCTGGTGCAGATACTCCTACGATTGCTAATGCATTTTGAAGTGTAGTGCGTACTGCTTTCATTAACTCGTAACGAGCTTTACTTAATTCTACGTTATCTTGGTTTAATACTTTTTCTGCATTGTAGAAGCTGTGTAATGTTGCTGCTAATTCAAATGCATAGTTTGTAATACGGTGTGGCAGACGTTTTTGTGCTGCATCCGCAACTACAGCTGGGAATTCACCAAGTTTTTTCAGTAACTCTACTTCTTTCTCAGAATTAACAAGTTTATAGTTCACATCTCCATCTACAGCTAATCCTAATTCTTCGCCTTGACGAAGGATACTACATACGCGAGCATGAGCATATTGTGCATAGTATACTGGGTTTTCATTAGATTTTGATACAGCTAAGTCCATATCGAAGTCTAAATGAGAATCACCGCTACGCATTGCGAAGAAGTAACGCATTGCGTCCACGCCTACTTCTTCCATAAGCTCACGAAGTGTAACTGCTTTACCCGTACGCTTACTCATCTTCATTTTTTCACCATTTTGGTATAGTTGTACCATTTGGATGATTTCTACTTCAAGCGTGTCTTTATCGTAACCAAGTGCTTGAATAGCAGCCTTCATACGAGGAATGTAACCGTGGTGGTCAGCACCCCAAATGTTGATTAACTTATCAAAACCACGCTCTAATTTATCACGGTGATACGCGATATCTGGCGTTAAGTATGTGTAAGAACCGTCGTTTTTAATTAATACACGATTTTTGTCATCGCCGTAAGTCATTGAACGGAACCAAGTTGCGCCGTCTTCTTCAAAGATCTCTTCACGCTCTTTTAATACAGCAAGAGCTTGATCGATTTTTCCGTTTTTGTATAGTGATGTTTCTGAGAACCATACATCAAATTTAACACGGAAGCTTTCTAAGTCTTTTTGAAGTTTTGCTAATTCATATTTTAAACCGTATTCACGATAGAATTCATAACTTTCTTTTTCATCAGCTTTCGCATAACGATCGCCGAATTCTTCAGCTAAACGTTTACCGATTCCAATGATATCCGCACCATGATAACCGTCTTCTGGCATTTCTTTATCTAAGCCTAAAGCTTGCATGTAACGAGCTTCAACAGAAAGAGCTAAGTTATGAATTTGGTTACCAGCATCATTAATGTAGTACTCACGAGATACATCGTAGCCTGCTTTTGCTAATAAGTTACATAAAGTGTCACCTACTGCCGCACCACGTGCATGTCCTAAGTGAAGGTCACCTGTTGGATTCGCAGATACGAACTCAACTTGTACTTTTTCACCTTTACCAGTATTCGTTTCACCGTAAGCTTCACCAGCGTTTACGATTGTTGGAATTAAATCTGTTAAGTAGCTATTATCCATATAGAAGTTAATAAAACCAGGACCAGCGATTTCGATTTTTTCAATAGAAGCTTTTGCTTTATCGAAGTTTGCAACTAGTTCTTCTGCAATCATACGAGGTGCTTTTTTCGCAACGCGTGCAAGTTGCATTGCCATATTTGTAGAGAAGTCACCATTTGTTTTATCTTTTGGAGATTCTAATACAACGTTTGGAATCTGTTCTTCTGTCGCTAATTCTGCCTTTAATACAGCAGCCTGAATTTCTTCTTTAATCAATCCTTTTACTTGTTCTAAGGAATTCATTATTTTGCCTCCTTCAAATTAATTGTAATAGTATATCTGCCAGCTTCTTGTTCACTTAGAAGCAATGCGTAAGTTAAGAAGAGTTGTCCTTTTTTCTTTTCATCCGACCATTTAAAAAGAACGTTATCAGTCTTTGTTTGCAATGCAAACGTACCAAGTTCACTCGTATACGTACCAGTTGTCCATTCACCTTTCACATGCGTCTGACGCATAGAAACAGCACCTGAACGCATAATGAGAACTTGTTCATCTTGAATTTTAATAATTGTTTTCACTTCGCCTTGTTCGTTCGGCTCCTGGAATGTTACATATGTACCTTGACCTTTTACATAGTATTGACCATTTGCTTCAAAAGCAACGGTTTCCTTCCTCGCCCCTTCACGGATTTCTGTTACGAAATGAACGTGTACCGGCAAGCCTGCAAGTTGTTTCTCCACGTCTTGCACACCTTTCAAATGTTATAGATATTAAATACTACTTATAATAAATCACTTTTCCTATCATATCAAAAAAAGACTCTGTCTGTCTGCTGAAAAATCAGGAAAACTCCATTTCAAAAAATAATTCACTTCTACTTTATTTCATATGATAAAATATTTTTTAAATCTAAATATTCTTTCAATTGAAGAGGTGAATATAGTGATACCAACAAAGTTAAAAAAGGGTGATGAAATACGAGTGATTTCACCATCGTGTAGTTTAAGTATTGTTTCAAATGAAAATAAAAAATTTGCTATAAAAAGATTAACCGACATGGGCTTTCAAGTTACATTCTCAAAATATGCCGATGAGATAGATCGATTTGCTTCCTCTTCTATTTCTTCCCGCATTCAAGACCTCCATAAAGCATTTGGAGACCCTAATGTAAAAGCTATTTTGACGACACTTGGCGGATACAACTCCAATAGTTTATTGAAACATCTCGATTATGATCTAATTCATAAAAACCCGAAATTTTTCTGTGGTTATTCAGATATTACTGCTTTAAATAATGCAATTTACGCAAAAACAGGTCTCGTTACATATTCAGGACCCCATTTCTCTTCCTTTGGAATGGAGAAAGGGCTCGAGTATACAACCGATTACTTTTTAAAGTGCTTAACTTCTAATGAGCCTATTGAAGTCCTGCCATCTGAAACATGGAGCGATGATTCTTGGTATATAGATCAGGAAAATCGAGAATTTATTAAAAATGAAGGATACGTTTCAATTCAGGAAGGAGAAGCTACGGGAGATATTATCGGTGGCAATATGAGCACATTTAACTTACTGCAAGGCACACCATATATGCCAAATTTAAAGGACAAAATTTTATTTATTGAAGAAGATAGTTTAACTGGAACATCTACTCTTAAAACTTTTGATCGTTATTTACATTCCCTTATGCAGCAGCAAGATTTTGAATACATAAAGGGAATCGTTATAGGAAAGATGCAAAAAGGTGCAGAATGTACGATAGAAGACATTCAAGAAATGATTGCTTCAAAACCTGAACTTGCACATATTCCTATCATTGCAAACGCAAGTTTCGGGCATACAACCCCGATTTTCACTTTCCCAATTGGTGGACGTGCAAAAATTATTTCTAACAAGGAAAAAACATCTATCACTATTTTAACGCACTAAAAAGGAGCGAATGAGTCGCTCCTTTTATGGTTTTTCTATTTTTTCCAACGCTTTTTGTGGAATAGATTCTTTCGGGATTTCAGCCCATCCTTTTCCTTGCATACCTTTTGCATAAATTTTTATAAACGCCCCCGTATGCAATTCACGGTTCATCATTCTTTTAATGATCTGTAACTTTCCGTCTTCTGTATACCCTTTAAAAGTATACAAGTATTCTCCGTCTTTTTTCTCACCTTTATCTATAACCGCATAATAATCTTGTATTTCTTTATTTGAAAAGAAGTTGTCTACAAAAGCATGTACACCTTCTGTTTTTGTGTTCAAATAATACGCTGTTCCACCTAGAATAATGGCGAATATAGCTAAAACTTTAATTACCAATTTCATACATGAACCTCCTGTTTGCACTTCTTTCTCACTAGTATTATATCTATACTTGTATTATACGGAAAAGAGCATACTATACTCTATCTAAAAGTCTTACACTTTCCTTACATTATTGTAAGGGATTTTTCTTACAGCAAGTTCCCAAGAAAAAATTTTTCCGTTTCATACACTTTTATATTATTATTGAATGATACGAATTTTTATTACAAAAATCAAAGGAGACAGTTTTCAAATGGCTATCTTGCAAGGTTTAGCACTATTACTTGTTGTACTTTGTCTATTTACACTTTTTAGTTACCGTGCGCCTTATGGAATGAAGGCGATGGGTGCTTTAGCTAATGCAGCAATCGCAAGTTTTCTTATTGAAGCATTTCACCGTTATATAGGTGGAGAAATGTTTCATAATGACTTTTTACAATCAGTAGGAGAAGCTTCCGGTAGTATGAGCGGTGTCGCAGCAGCGATTTTAGTCTCATTAGCAATCGGTGTTTCCCCCGTATACGCTGTTTTAATTGGTATCGCTACTAGTGGATTCGGTATTTTACCAGGATTTTTCGCTGGATACGTTTGTGCTTTCGTCGTGAAATTTCTCGAAAAGAAATTACCAGCTGGCGTGGAATTTTTAGCAATCCTATTTATCGCTGCACCAATCTCACGCGGAATGGCAATGCTTATGGATCCGCTTGTTAACGCAACACTCGGTAAAATCGGTTCTATGATTTCAGTTGCAACTACAGAAAGCCCTATCATTATGGGTATTATGCTTGGTGGATTAATAACAGTTATTTCTACCTCTCCACTAAGTTCTATGGCACTAACTGCAATGCTTGGATTAACAGGTTTACCTATGGCAATTGGTAGTCTTGCCGTTGCGGCCTCAGCCCCGATGAACTTTATTTTCTTTAAACGATTAAAAATTTGTTCAAAGAAAGATACAATTGCTGTAGCAATCGAACCTTTAACACAAGCCGATGTTGTCTCAGCAAATCCAATTCCAATCTATATGACAAATTTCGTTGGCGGTGCACTTGCCGGTATTATTACATCGCTATTCCAGCTTGTTAATAATGCACCAGGAACAGCATCACCAATTCCAGGTCTTCTTGTCCTATTCGGATTTAATGACGTTATAAAAGTAACGATCGCTGCCGTACTATGTGGAATCGTTACCACTATTGTCGGATACATTGGATCTATTGTGTTCCGTAAATATCCAATCCGCTCTGCTGATGAAATTCGCGGAGTTACTTCGGAAGAGAAGGTTGCATAAGAAAAAGAGCTATTCCCATCGTTTGAGAATAGCTTTTTTTTGTGTTGCGTAACCGTAAATGAAATTATATCGGCGGTTTTTTTAATATATCAGCGCAACTCGAATTATATCGGCGATTTTTTTAATATATCGGCGCAACTCGAATTATATCAGCGATTTTTTTAATATATCGACTTACCGACACATAACGACAAAATAAGAGCCCTCTAATCATATAGAGGGCTCTTATTTTATCTAGCTGCAGCGGCTAGAATCTCCAGCCATTTCACACTCTCGGTCGAGCGTTCCAATGACCTGCGATTCTGAGCGAGCTGCCTCCGCTTTTATTACTATCCAGTTACGCCTCCTAGACCCTTGCGTCTAAGAACCTTCCCTGCCAAAAGGTAAAAAGCACCTTTTGCAGGAAAGAACCTTAGTCACCGGGTCTAAACAGTCGGCTTCACTTTTATTTCACCCAACCGAGCAGCATTTCCCGCACGAATTTGCTTGCTGCGACTGGTGTTTGATCACTATGGTCGTAGACTGGAGCTACTTCTACTAAGTCTGCTCCAACTACATTTATATTTGAATTTGCAATTGCTACGATGGAATCTAATAATTCTTTAGATGTGATACCGCCAGCTTCTAATGTTCCTGTTCCTGGAGCGTGAGCTGGGTCTAATACATCAATGTCGATTGTGACATAGACTGGGCGGCCAGCAAGTTTCGGTAATACTTCTTTTAACGGTTCTAATACGTCAAATTTGTATAAGTTCATACCTACTTCTTTCGCCCATTCAAATTCTTCCTTCATTCCAGAACGAATTCCGAAAGAATATACGTTTTCCGGACCAATTAAATCACACACTTTACGAATTGGTGTAGAGTGGGATAAAGGCTCCCCTTCATACGATTCACGTAAATCAGTATGAGCATCCATATGGATGATTGCTAAATCCGGATATTTTTTTGCCATTGCCTTAAAAATTGGCCAAGACACTAGGTGCTCACCGCCGAGACCTAGTGGAAACTTATCGGCATCTAAAAGTTTTGATACATACTCTTCAATCATGTCTAAGCTACGTTGTGCGTTTCCGAATGGTAATGGGATATCACCCGCATCAAAATATTTTACCTCTTCTAGTTCACGATCTAAATACGGGCTATATTCTTCAAGACCGATTGATACTTCACGAATACGTGCAGGGCCAAAACGAGATCCCGGACGGTAACTTACTGTCCAATCCATAGGCATCCCATAAATAACTACCTTTGACTCTTCAAAACTTGGATGACTTTTAATAAATACTTTACCTGAATAAGCTTCATCAAAACGCATATTCTTTTCCTCCTTATGTGGAACTTAAGGTATCCCAACCTTTCACTATTTCTCAAATTTGGAGCGAATTGCTCCTCTTTCTCGATTTACCGGGTCTTCTTTTTAACAACAAGAAGACGATTTTCTCTACAGAAGTGTAAGTAGCTAGCATGTTCAAGTCTTCTGGACAAACACCTTAAATGAGCTACTTACACTTTATTTGTTTGATACAATTCTCTTACTTAATTAAATCCCCAACAAATTTCGGTAATGCGAATGCTGCATTGTGTAATTCTTTTGTGTAGTATTTCGTTTCGATTTCGTGGAAACGCTCTTCACTTACTTCTAATGGATCATGTTTTTTAGATCCAATTGTGAACGTCCAAAGACCACTTGGGTAAGTTGGAATGTTTGCTGTGTATAAACGAGTAATTGGGAAGATCTCTTTTACGTCTTTAAACACAGTTGTAATTAGTTCTGGTGTAAACCAAGGGTTGTCCGTTTGTGCAACGAAAATACCATCTTCTTTTAACGCTTTTGAAATTCCAGCGTAGAAGCCTTTTGTAAATAGGTTTACTGCTGGTCCTACTGGCTCAGTAGAATCTACCATAATTACATCGTATTCATTTTCGCTTTCTGCGATATGTAGGAAACCGTCTCCTACTTTTACTTCTACACGCTCATTATCTAATGCGCCTGCAATTGATGGTAAGTATTGTTTAGAGTACTCAATTACTTTTCCATCGATTTCAACAAGAGTTGCTTTCTTTACACTTGGGTGTTTTAACACTTCACGAATAACACCACCATCACCGCCACCAACAACTAATACGTTTTCAGGGTTTGGATGTGTAAATAAAGGTACGTGTGCTACCATTTCGTGATAAACGAACTCATCTTTTTCTGTTGTCATAACCATGCCATCTAAAATAAGCATGTTTCCGAACTCTTCCGTTTCGACCATATCAAGTTTTTGGAATTCTGTTTGCTCCGTATGTAATGTGCGGTTAATACGCGCCGTAATCCCAAAATGTTTTGTTTGTTTTTCAGTGAACCATAGTTCCATCGTACAATCACGCCTTTCAATGCAAATTTATAATAGGGACATCATTAATGTCCCCTAACAAAAATAAAACAAAACATCCAAAATGTATAGTTAAAAGTACAAAAATACCGAAAATATATTTTAGTCAGAGGGTTCTAACATATGTGCGGAAAGGGTTTGCACCGCAAAAGGAAAGAAAACCCTTTCTTAAGAAAGGGCTTTTGTCTCTATTTCTACTGGTTTACGAATTGGAATTAGGATCATAATACAACCAACTAACACAACAATTCCACCTACTAAAAACGGACTTTGTGGTGAAACAGTATGACCGATAATTCCTGATAAAATTGGAGCAATCGCACCACCTAACCAACGAACAAAGTTATAAACACCTGACGTAACAGATCTTTCATAAGGTGAAATATCCATTACATAACTTGTATATAATGCATTGTTTAAGCCAGATGCCAATCCTGATAAAACGATAAGAGTAATTTGTAACCACATAATTTTCACAAAGAATAGTGCAATTAAGAAAATCGCAAATACGAGTAAACTACCCTTTAATAATGTTTTTGGTTCATATTTCCCTTCTAGCTTATGTGCTAAAATTGCAGAACCGTAAGCTAACGCGAGCCCCCATCCGCAAAATACAAAGCCTAATTGAATAGCTGATAAATGCATAATAAGTGGTGAATATGCTAACACAACGAAAAATCCGTAGTAGTATAACATTCCTGAAATCGCACCTTGCATAAACGGTTTATACTTCACCAGGTTAAGTAATTCTCCTACCCCAGCAGCCTTACGCTTCACTTTTCGCTCCGGTTCTTTTACAAAAAAGAATACTAAAATAAATGCTAAGAAAATTAAAATACTTGTCGCGAAAAACGGATAACGCCAAGAATGACCACCTAATATCCCGCCCAATAATGGTCCGCCAGCCATGCCTAAACCGATAGCTGCTTCGTATAATCCTACTGCTTCATGAACTTCTTTACTTAATGCTATTAATAGCGTCATTGCTGTAGCAAAAAACATCGCATTTCCTAATCCCCATCCAGCGCGGAAAAGAGATAATTGAGCAATCGTTTGCGATATACCGCATATAAACGCAAATACAGTCACAATCGCAAGACCGATTGTCATCATCCGTTTATCACCAAATCTCGATGCAAATATACCAGCTGGTAACATCATGATTGCCATCGTTAAAATATAAGCGGTAAATAACATTTCAACTTGCCAATGCGTTGCACCAATTTTCTCAGCAATAATTGGCAAAATTGGGTCAACTACCCCTATACCCGAAAAGGCAAGAAAGGTAGCCACCACTGTAATCAATCTCCCTAGTTTTTGTTTGCTCTCCATTTTGATTACTCTCCTTTTGTGTTCTCTAAAAATGTTACTGCACGATGTAAACTATCTTCTAGTTCTGCCTTTACACGTTGCATTTGCTCCATTTTTTCGTCTAGCGTTTCCACTTGTTTTTCAAGCATATCTTTAATTTCTTGAATCACTTCACGATCACGAGGGTTTTCGCTATTTCTTCTTTGCTCCATTCTTTCTTTTAACGATAAAAAATGCTGCATCTCTTGAAGCGTAATTCCTAACACTTCTTTCGCTTCCACAATTTTTTTAATTCTGGCGATATCCCCGTCTGTATACAGGCGAATGTTCCCCTCACTACGTTCAGGGGGATGAATTAAACCAATTTCCTCATAATAACGAAGTGTACGTTTTGTCAAACCAACTTGCTTTGTTACTTCATCAATTTTATACATGTTTATTCCTCCCTTCACTTGATTATTACATTTTACGTTAACGTTAACTTTTGTGCAACTGTTAGACTTTTGTAAATGTTTGTCATATTCAATTGTATTTTCCCTAAAGCAGTTTCATAATGAAAGAAAAGAGATAATAAGGAGAATTTCACATGAGTAAACCACTTATTTTCGCTCACCGCGGAGTAAAAGGAACACATCCCGAAAATACGATGATTGCCTTCCAAGAAGCAGAACGCATTGGCGCTCACGGAATTGAACTCGATGTCCACTTATCAAAAGATGGTGAACTTGTCGTAATTCACGATGAAACCGTCGATCGTACAACAAATGGCGTTGGACTTGTTTCGGAAAAAACGGTAGAGGAACTACAATCATTGGACGCTGGTAGCTATAAAGACCCTTCTTTCCATGAAGCAAAAATCCCAACGTTGCGTGAGGTTTTCATTTGGCTTTCCACAACGAACTTACAACTAAATATTGAATTAAAGACAGATGTTATTCATTACCCAAATATTGAGGAAAAAGCTGTTGCACTTGTGCGTGAATATCATCTTTCTAATCAAATTGTATTTTCATCATTTAACCATGACTCTGTTTCATTATTAGCAGAAATTGCTCCTGAAATCCCAAGAGCAATTTTATATGATACACCACTTTCTGATCCAATTGCCGAAGCAAAACATAGAGAAGCAAATGGATTACATCCAAACTTCCAGTTATTAACGAAAGAATTTGTGCAGTTAGCACAAGAGCAAGGGTATGTTTTCCGTCCATATACAATTAATGAATACAAAGATTTACAAACTATGATTGATTATGGTGTAGATGTCATCATTACCGATTGGCCAGCACGTGCCTTTGAGCTCCTTTCTTAATGGAAGGGGCTTTTTTATTTTCGAAATTTCATTGTTTAAAATAAACGAAAACCCTCAATACTAATACAATAACGCTTGTATTAATGAGGGGCTGAAAAAAGATGGATCAAACTATGAATCCAAAACTTAAAAAATATAAACGTCTTTTCTTCACCGCAATGTTTTCTTGCGTCCTTTTCTTCGTTTTTTCTTTTATTATTATTATTATAGTTGCAAAAATTATGGGACCTCCTCCTGTTGCGGTCCCGCAAACAAGCGTCTTTTACGCAAATGATGACACTGTTATAGGACAAAGTAATGAAATGCAAAAACGTTACAATGTATCTCTTAATGAAATTTCACCTTATGTAAAAGAAGCGACCCTTTCTATTGAAGATCAAAGATTTTATAAACATCACGGCTTCGATATGAAACGGATTGCGGGTGCAATTGTTGCTGATTTAAAAGCGATGGCAAAAGTACAAGGAGCTAGTACAATTACACAACAATACGCGCGTAATCTGTATTTAGATCATGATAAAACGTGGAAACGTAAATTATTAGAGGCAATGTACACTGTCCGCCTTGAAGTAAACTATAATAAAAATCATATTTTAGAAGGATATTTAAACACAATTTATTACGGACATGGCGCTTATGGCATCGAAGCTGCGTCCCGTCTATATTTCGATAAAACGGCAAAAGAGTTAACATTAGCAGAAGCTAGTATGCTCGCAGGTATCCCGAAAGGGCCAAGTGTCTATTCTCCCTTTTTGAAAGAGGATCGTGCGAAAGGACGACAAGCTCTCATATTAGATGAAATGGTAGAACAAGGATATATTACGAAGCAACAAGCAGCCTTAGCGAAGAAAGAGCCACTAACTTTTGCCTCATTGGATACGAAAAAAGTAGCAGAGGTCGCACCATATTTCCAAGATGCTGTACAAGCTTCGCTCCTTCGTGATGTTGGATTAGACGAACAAGCTTTACAACGGGGTGGCTTGCGAATTTATACAACGCTAGACCCTAAACTACAAGCTGTAGCAGAACAAGCTGTAAAAGATCATATACCTGATACAACAAACATACAAACTGCTCTCGTCTCTATGAATCCAACGACAGGTGAAGTGGCTGCTCTTGTTGGTGGGACTGATTATAATATGAGTCAATTTAACAGGGCTACACAAGCCGTTCGTCAGCCTGGTTCTACATTTAAGCCATTTCTATATTATGCGGCATTAGAACGAGGATTCACGCCTGCTACGCGCTTAAAAAGCGAATATACTGTATTCACCTTAGGTGACGGAGTTTCAAAGTATAAACCGAAGAACTATAAAGATTATTATGCAGATGATTTCGTAACGATGGCACAAGCTCTCGCAGTCTCTGATAACATATATGCTGTGAAAACGAATTTGTTTTTAGGAGATGACGCGCTTGCAAAAACAGCGAAACAATTTGGAATTAAAAGTGCATTAAAAGATGTGCCTTCTCTAGCTCTCGGTACGTCACCAGTAAAACCAATTGAAATGGTTAACGCTTATAGCATGTTCGCAAACGGTGGAAAAGAAGTAAAACCTACTTTCATTCGCCGCATTATGGATCATGAAGGAAATATATTATACGATGCTCATTTAGAGAGTAAACAAGTTCTCGACAAGAGCAAAGCGTTTGTAATGGAAGAAATGATGACAGGTATGTTTAATAAGAAACTAAGCAGTTATGCTGCTGTAACTGGCCAATCGATGTTATCAAAATTATCAAGAACATATGCAGGAAAATCCGGTTCTACTGAAACGGATAGTTGGATGATCGGATTTACTCCGCAAATCGTAACAGGTGTATGGGTCGGATATGATCAACCTAAATCTATTTCAAACGTAGCAGAACAAGGGTATGCGAAGAAAATATGGACTGATACGATGGAGAAGGGCTTAGATGGACAGCCTAAAAAAGAATTTAAACAACCAAGTGACGTCGTAGCGGTTAATATCAATCCAGAGAACGGTAAAATTGCTACAAAAAATTGTCCTATTTCTGTGAAAATGTATTTCGCTAAAGGTACCGAACCGACTGAATATTGTATGGATCACGTCGATGATAAAGAAGAATTTGAAAAAACGACTGAAGAAAAGAAAAAAACAAGTTGGTGGAAAAAATATCTTCCTTGGTAAAAAAATAGCTGACGGGCATCCGTCAGCTATTTTTTATTCACTTAATAATGCACGGCGCAATTCTTCACTAGATTCGTTCCAAATCGCTTCATTATGTTCTTTCAAGAACGTACCAAGTACCTTTTTAGATGATTCATCCATATGGTCAACCATAATGTGACGCTTCAATGATTTATCCATTTTATTTACGTGCTCTGGAAGTGATTTATATCCGCGGCGAATTTCACGGTCTACTGTCATTTCACAAGCTGTTACACCTGCATAATACGCACCTGTCGCAGTTCTTTCAATCGTTACCCAAACAAGCCAAAATGGTTTTCCGTTTGGAACTTCATCTTTATTTGTTAAAAACTTAATACCTTTTTCTACTGTACTACGCGCGTGCATCGCACCAATATCAACGAATGCAGTTTTCTCTAGTACATCAACAAATACAGGTGAAATGTTTTCTAAGCTTAATGCCCCAACACCAAATCCACCATGTCCATCTGTTGAATCATTTTTCACGATATTAAAACCGATTTTTTTCTTTTTCTCTGTCATATGTAAAATCCTCCTCACTTAAAAATTATAAAAGGCCAAAAATAGGCGCAATGATGCTATCTAAAAATACAAATACATGCGGAATAACTACCTGGAAAATAGGTTGAATTGTGTAATTACTAAGCGGTGTAATAACGAGAATTAATAACGCAATTGCCCCGTATTTTTCATACTGTGTCATTTTCGCGCGAATATTTGCTGGCGCTAAATCTTCCACAACTCGATACCCATCAAGTGGCGGGATCGGTAATAAGTTAAATACAAGTAAAACGATATTCAGCATAATAAAAATCTGGAAAAATTGAGCTAACGTATCTGCTACTGCAGATGGAATTGAGTATAATACACCAAATTTTACTAAGCTATACCAAATAATTAAACCAATTGCGCTTAAAATTAAGTTACTAATCGGCCCTGCAATTGAAACTAATATACCTGCAAGACGCGGTCTTTTAAAGTTATATGGGTTAACAGGAACCGGTCTTGCCCAACCGAATCCAAGAATTAATACTGCAATCAAACCTATAGGATCTAAGTGTGCCATCGGTGATAACGTTAAACGGCCTTGTCTCTTTGCTGTATCGTCTCCAAATTTATATGCTACATATGCATGTGCAAATTCATGAACTGATAATGCGATAATAATGGCCATTGCTACCAAGGGAATTTGGTGCAACGGGTATCTAAATAACTGATCCATGCTTCATCTCCTCTTCCATATGTCAAAAAAAGAAATTATTTGTTTTTTCGATTGTTCTTCCCCATAATCCGCTATAATAAGAGTGTAACTTACATAAAAGGAGCGATTGTACATGCCATACGTAACAGTGAAAATGCTAGAAGGACGCACAGAAGAACAAAAGAAAGCTCTTGCTGAGAAAGTAACAGCAGCAGTAAGCGAAACAACTGGTGCTCCTGAAGAAAACATCGTTGTTTTCATCGAAGAAATGTCTAAAAACCATTATGCAGTTGGCGGAAAACGCTTAAGTGACAAATAATTTCAAGTTTTTTCATAAGAAGCAGCCATTAGCTGCTTCTTATTTCTTTCCTTCTAACAACTCAATAATTCTCTCTTTATATTTTCCTTTTCTTCCATCTTCATAGATTAAATCATGTGGATAGAATAGCTTTTGATCCGTTCTTTTCTTACCTGTAATCGCCTCAACAATATCCGACTCACGTGAAAGCTCTCTAAGCTCTCCGTTTGGCATAAGAAGTAGGATTGGTAGACGCTCTTCTTCTTCTCCTGCACGATAAAAGTCATACGGTAAGTCTGATGTTGAATCAACTACTAAATAATACTCCGGATCAAGTCCAATCTTTTTAAATAAACTACTTAATTCCATCCAATTATCTAAACCGTGTTTATCTGTAAACTCTACATATTTAAATAGATTTCGATTCATAAAACGGCGGCATAAATCGCTTAAAATTGAATCTTCTTCTTCCTGCCATACTTGGAAGTAGTAATACATAACGTTCTCGTCTAACTTTAAATAATCCTCTACTGTTACTTCTTCTTCAAATAAAGAATAGAAATGAACAGGATGATTTTTAAATGTATAATACTTCTCGTGCAGTGATTTCGCACGGTGTAAAATCTTCGTTAAAATAACTTCTGCACTTCGCGTTACCGGGTGGAAATATACTTGCCAATACATTTGATAACGACTCATAATGTAATGCTCAACAGCATGCATACCACTATTTTTAATGACTACTTGATTCCCATACGGACGCATTACACGCAGTATACGTTCCATATCGAAGTTTCCGTACTTTACGCCTGTAAAATAAGCATCTCTTAATAAATAATCCATACGATCCGCATCAATTTGGCTCGAAATCATACTAATCGCTAATTTATTAGTAGATGTTTTTGCAATTACATCTGCTACCTTTTGTGGAAACTCCTTATCAACACGACTTAATACATCATTAATCTCCGTATCGCCTACGATAATCTTTTGCGTAAATTTCTCATGATCTAATGAAAATACTTTTTCAAACGAGTGAGAAAATGGGCCGTGACCGACATCATGAAGTAATGCCGCACATAAACATAACAATCTATCTTCAGCATTCCAATTTGGTCTGCCATCAAACACATCATCAATCATACGACGAATAATTTCGTATACACCTAACGAATGAGTAAAGCGACTATGCTCTGCACCGTGAAATGTAAAAAATGTCGTTCCAAGCTGCTTAATACGGCGCAAGCGTTGAAATTCTTTCGTTCCGATTAAATCCCAAATAACACGATCACGCACGTGCACATATTTATGTACTGGGTCTTTAAACACTTTTGTTTCGCTGAGTTTGTCGTTTAAATATACCACTTTCCGACATCCCCCTTTCTTTACTACATTCTTACTTTATATTATAAACGAAATGAGAAACAGAAAGAAATGAAAGACTGTATTAATTTCCTTTATAAAAAGAAAAAATCACCTTTACCGAAGTAAAAGTGATTTCCTTTATACATTATTTACCTAAAACGAATTCAGCAACTTCGTCTAAGATCATATCTTTCCCTAGTGGGAAGTAACCTTTGTTTAAGTCTTCATTTTTAATTGTAAATACGTGGTTATTTTTAACAGCGTTCATGTTTTTCCAAATTGATTCTTCTTGGAATTCTTTTAAGCGCTGAGAACCGTCACCAGTTGTAAATACGAATAAGTAATCTGGGTTGTAATCGATTAAAGCTTCTTTTTGTACTTGTACTAACGGTTTATCAGTTGGTGTACCTTTAACTGCTGGTAGTTTTAAATCATTAAAGATTACGCTACCGTAACCGTAATCACCATATACGCGGAAAGCATTTGGATATGCAGCCATTTTCATAAATGTTGCTTCACCAGTTTTAGCGACGATTTTGTCATGTAATTTGCTTGCTTTTTCATCATACTTTTTGAACCATTCTTTTGTTTCTTTTTCTTTACCGAAGATTTGACCTACTTCTTCGAATTTTGGACGCCATTGATCTAATGGAGTGTTTAACATAACTGTTGGTGCAATTTTAGATAATTGATCATAAATCTTTTCTTGACGATTATTTACAAGAATTAAATCTGGTTTTGCAGCAGCTACTGCTTCAATGTTAATTTTATCGCCCCAAGCAGAACCAACTGGTTTAACGTCTTTTAGTTTCTTTTCAATATGTGCATCAATTTTTTCTTGAGATGTATTAGCAGTAATAACCGGTTTCATACCGAAAATTAATAATTCTTCTGTTGAACCACTAAGGTCAGCAATTTTCTTTGGGTTTGCAGGAATTTTAATTTCCCCTTTTGCATGTTTTACAGTGCGCTCTTCAGTCTTTGCATCTGTTTTCTTTTCTTCTTCTTTGTTAGAACAAGCTGCAAATAGTACAGAAGTCACAACTAGTACCATTGCTAATAGTGCCATTTTAAAATTCTTCATGTTCCCACTCCTTCTAGCTGTATTTATCTTATAAGTTACAATGAACTATAAGAAACAAAGATAACAATTAATTAATATATATTTATTAACTGTTGTTAATAACCCATTCTAACGGGCGTTCAACTTCCCATTCATATATAAGAAGCTCAACGTCCATTAGAAGCCCCCCTCTTTACGAGGGGGTTCTACTTATGCTTTTTTACGCAATTGATTACTAATCATCGCTAAATCATATGTTAAACAAATTGGCTTACAGTTTACTGGACATGGAACGATTTGAGCTTCAATCTCAAATACGTTACGAAGTGTTTCACTTGTCATAACTTCATCTGGCGTTCCTTGTTTCATTAACTTACCTGCTTTTAATGCAATCATATGATCAGAGAAACGAGAAGCGTGGTTTAAGTCATGGATAACCATAACAATCGTTCTACCTTCTTCTTCATTTAACTTTTTCAATAAGTTTAATACTTCTAATTGATGAGCCATATCTAAGTACGTTGTTGGTTCATCCAATACAAGTAATTCTGTTCCTTGTGCAAGAGCCATTGCGATCCAAACACGTTGACGTTGGCCACCTGATAGCGCTTCTGCTGGACGATTCGCAAATTCTTTCATTCCTGTCACTTCAAGTGCCCAGTTAATGTAGCGATAATCCTCTTCTTTCAACGTGCCAAACCCTTTTTGATGAGGGAATCTTCCATATGACACAAGCTCAAATACAGTAAGACCCGTTGGCACTTCTGCAGTTTGTGGTAAAATCGCCATTTTCTTTGCAATTTCTTTCGTTGGCTGTTTCTCAATTGCTTTTCCGTCGAGATAAACAGTACCTTGCTTTGCCTTCAAAATACGAGACGCCGTTTTTAATAATGTGGACTTCCCACAACCATTTGGTCCAATAATTGTTGTAATTTTCCCTTCCGGAATTTCAACTGTTAACCCGTCAATAATTAAACCTTCATTATAGCCAACAGATACCGCATCCACCGCTAAAGTTGCCATACGAAAAGCCTCCCTTTATTTTGTCCTCATAAGTAAATAAATGAAATATGGTGCACCAATTACAGAAATAACAAGACCGACTGGTATTTCTGAAGTTGTTAATACACTTCTTGAAATTACGTCTGCGAATAAAAGTAAAAACGTTCCTATTAGCGCAGCGGTGGGCAACATAATTTGATGTTTACCACCAACAAGGCGCCTTGCTAAATGCGGGGCCATTAAACCGATAAAGCCAATTCCGCCCGCAACAGCAACAGATGCACCTGCTAAACAAACTGCAATAAATAATAATTTACGTCTTTCTTTTTCTACGTTTACACCAAGGCCAACTGCTGTAGAATCGCCTAGGTTCATTACATTTAATATGTGTGCTTTACTTATAGCAAGCGGTAAGAAAATAACCATCCATGGAAGTACACTTAATACGAATTTCCAATCTGTACCCCATAGACTTCCCGCCAGCCAAATCGTAGCAAAACGAAAATCGTTAGATGTCATCTTCATAGAGAAAATTAAACTAACAGCTCCAAATCCAGCTGCAACGGCAATACCGACAAGTATTAATCGAGTCGATGAAACGCCGTCTTTCCATGCTAGTAAATAAATAATTACCGCTGCTAATATCGCTCCAACTAGTGCGAAGAATGGAAGAATGAATACAGATAAAAATGTACCAGTCCCTACTTTCCCGAAGAAGAAGTAGACGAATATAACAACTGTTAATCCCGCTCCAGCATTAATACCTATAATACCTGGATCAGCAAGCGGATTTCGTGATAAACCTTGCAAAATCGCACCTGACATAGCTAAAGCAGATCCGACTAGTATAGCAATTACCATACGCGGCATACGGAATTCAAATAAAATAACAGACTGATCTTCAGCCCCTAGTCCAACCAATGACTTTAATACGTCCATTGGCGGGATTTTAAAAGTTCCTGTATTTAAACTAATAAGAAATATAGAAACGATTAGTCCTACTAAAATCGTTAATATAGAAATGTTCTTTTTTGTTAAGACACTCGTCCTCACATCTTTCCTCTCCCTTCATTACGTGCTAAGTAGAGGAAGAATGGAACCCCAATTAGCGCTGTAATTGCTCCAATTGGCGTTTCAAATGGCGGGTTAATAACGCGAGATAACATATCTGCACATTCAATTAACAGCCCGCCTAAGACCGCAGAACATGGAATAACCCATCTATAGTCCGAGCCTACAAGAAAACGAGTCATATGCGGAATTACAAGACCAACAAATCCAACTGATCCTGCCATGGAAACTGCGGAACCCGTTAAAACAAGAACAAGTACTGTTCCGATAAATTTAATTAATGTCGTATTTTGACCAAGTCCAATTGCAATTTCTTCACCGAAGCTCAAAATTGTAATATATCTCGACATCATAATTGCGATAAAAAGACAAACAAGGCCAATTGGCACTAACATATTAATACTTTGCCATTTCACTCCAGCAACTCCGCCTGCATTCCACATGCTTACCTCTTGGGCAAGATTGAAATACAATGCGATTCCAGATGAAATCGCCCCTAATAAAGCACTAATAGCTGCACCTGCTAAAGCTAATTTCACAGGTGTTAATCCACCTGGTGAAGAAGACCCAATTCCATATACAATGCTTGCACCAAACGCAGCTCCAATAAAAGATGCGATAACAAACATTAAATAAGGTGAATTAGGAAAAAATGCATACATAATTGCAATTCCAAATACAGCCCCATCTGTAATCCCCATTAACGATGGCGAAGCAAGTGGATTTCGCGTCATACCTTGCATAATTGCTCCTGATACCGCTAAAAAGGCACCTGCAACTACGCCCCCTATTGCTCTAGGCATGCGAAGCTCTTGAATTACATTATGATGTGTAATAGATCCATCAAACTGAAATACAGCTTGCCATACAGTCTTTAAACTAATATCTGCAGCCCCAAAAGAAATAGAAACTGCCATGCTTAAAGCTAACAAAACTGTACCCGCTACTAAAATAATAGAAGCGATAAGCGGTCTGCTCTTAATCTCTTTAACATTCTCTTCTTGCTGTTCTATACTGCTTGCGCTCGCTTCCATCCCTCAACCATCCTAACTAACAACATATATTTATTGAAATGAAATTTATTCTCAAATAGTAATAAAAAAATTAGGTGAATTGTTATTTTCCTGATAATGATTCTCAGAATCAGACACTTCTATTCTACCTATCGCTTTAAAAGACTGTCAACCATTATTTTGAAATATAAATTTATACAAATTGGAATTTTAATACAAAAGTTGTGTCTATCCTTTAGAAAACGTTCGTCCATACAAGAGTACTTTCGCAGAATAAATTATTCCTCTTATGGGCATAAAAAAGAAGAGTAATCTTTTCACTCTTCTTTTTCTTACTTATTTAACTTTGCTTCAATTTTTGCGATTAACTCATCTTCTGTTGGAGCCGCAACTGGACGGTTATTTACAAATGCGAATGATTTTTTATGACCAGGACCACAGTAAGACTGACATCCAACTTCAATCGTTGCACATGAATCTACTTTTTTTAACTTCGGAACTAACGTTTTAACGTTCGTTGCCTGACAGTCATCGCACACGCGAAACTCGTTTCCCATTATATAACACTTCCTCTATTTTAAACTTTTCTCAAGTACGTTTAAAAATAAACACTAAATGGTATTTTACCGCTCTTTGAAGCTCGTTGCAAGTTTCCCTACAAAGCCTATTCTCTACATAATGCTACATATTTTATATGCTCTCCTACAGAAGCGCTCACCATTCATGGGAAAATTTTTACCTTTCATCGAAATCTACCATATTTTTAAAAGCTTTGTATAAAAGTTTATTTTTTTGCCCATTATAAAAATAGGAAGTTCATAAAAAGAAAGGGAGTTGAATCTATGAAAGTAAGACAAGATGCTTGGACAGATGAGGATGATTTATTACTTGCTGAAACGGTACTTCGTCATGTTAGAGAAGGAAGTACGCAATTAAATGCATTTGAGGAAGTAGGGGATCAGTTAAATCGTACATCTGCTGCTTGTGGTTTCCGCTGGAATGCTGTTGTTCGCTATAGCTATGAACAAGCTCTTCAACTAGCAAAAAAACATCGTAAAGATAAAATGCGTGCTGCAAGCGGTGAACAAGCGAAAAAACGTTTACTTTATACACCACCAGCTTCAGATTCGATAACTGATTATGAAGAATTAGTACAAGAAGAATCAATCGTACAATATAAAGAAGCTATTCCATATCAAGAATCTACTGCTCCTGCTGCAAGAAGCTCTATGACAATGCAAGATGTTATTTATTTTTTACAAACAGTCGGATCTTCAAATATAAAAGTGACAGCTCTTGAAAACGAGAATACGAGATTGAAACAAGAAATTAAAGCACAAATCCTTCGGAATGAGGAACTAGAAAAGAAACTAGAAAAATTAGAAAAGCAATCTCATACTGTACAAGAAGATTACGAAACACTTATGAACATTATGAACCGAGCTCGTAAATTGGCAGTCATGGATGACGAAGAACGTTCTCAAACATCTTTCCGAATGGACCGAAACGGTAATTTAGAAAAAATTGCAGAATAAAAAGGATGCATGTAATGCATCCTTTTTATTATTTCACCTCTAAGCTCCCCCTTTATATGTGAGAAAACTCCATTCTTCATTTTTTGCTATAATAGAGATTGTCATTTTAAAGATAAGGGGTTAGTTATATGAGCAATTCCCGTTCCATTTTATCTCAGCCAGAGTGGCGCATTGTAGATCAATCTAGTTTGGGACCAACATTCCATGCACTTCAGTCATTCGCAATGGATGACACATTATGCACAAGCATTGGAAATGGCAAGTCAGCCGCAACAATGCGTTCTTGGGTTCATCACAATACAATTGTCCTTGGCATTCAAGATTCACGCCTTCCGCATTTAGAAGAAGGTATTTCTTTTTTAAAACAAAACAACTTCAATGTTATTGTCCGTAATTCTGGCGGGCTTGCGGTCGTGCTTGATGAAGGTGTTTTAAACGTATCACTTTTATTCCAAGAAACAGAAAAAGGTATCGATATTGACCTTGGATACGATACAATGTGGCATTTGATTAAGGAGATGTTAAAGGATTACGACTTTACTATCGAGGCAAAAGAAATTGTCGGCTCTTACTGTCCTGGTAGTTATGACTTAAGTATTCGCGATCAAAAATTCGCTGGTATTTCACAACGTCGTATTCGCGGAGGTGTCGCTGTCCAAATCTATCTCTGCGCTACCGGAAGTGGCTCTGAGCGTGCCGCACTCGTTCGTGATTTCTACAACCTAGCAATTCAAGGGGAAGAAACACGCTTTACGTACCCTGAAATTGTACCAAGTACGATGGCCTCACTCTCAGAATTACTTGGTGAAACCATTACAGTACAAGATTTAATGATGCGTCTTTTAAAAACATTGCAGCAATTCGCTCCAAAGTTAACACCATCTCAATTAACAATAGATGAGATTCCTTTATATGAGACGAATTTACAACGTATTATTGATCGTAATAATAAAGCACTTGGTTTAGAAAAATAAAGACCGTCGCTATAATAGCGACGGTCTTTATTTCAATTCATTATAGAATTAAAGTGCTTGAGCTGCTGTAATTAAAGCTAACTTGTACACTTCTTCCTCGTTACATCCACGAGATAGGTCATTTACAGGCATGTTTAAGCCTTGTAAGATTGGTCCTACTGCTTCGAAGTTACCTAAACGTTGAGCGATTTTGTAGCCGATATTACCAGCTTCTAAGCTTGGGAATACGAATACGTTAGCATCACCTTTAATTGTAGAACCTGGAGCTTTTTTCTCAGCTACAGATGGTACGAATGCAGCATCGAATTGGAATTCTCCATCTAAAGTTAACTCAGGAGCCATTTCTTTTGCAATGCGAGTTGCTTCTACAACTTTTTCTGTTTCTGGAGATTTCGCAGAACCTTTTGTAGAGAAGCTTAACATAGCAACGCGTGGATCAATGCCGAATAACTCAGCAGTTTTCGCACTTTCGATACCGATTTCAGCTAAATCTTGGCTGTTTGGTGCAATGTTAATTGCGCAATCAGCGAATACATATTTCTCTTCTTCACGTACCATGATGAATACGCCAGAAGTTTTTGTAACGCCTGGTTTTGTTTTAATAATTTGAAGTGCTGGACGAACTGTATCAGCTGTAGAGTGAGCTGCACCACTTACTAGACCGTGTGCTTTGCCCATGTATACAAGCATTGTACCGAAGTAGTTTTCGTCTTTAAGGATTTTGCGAGCGTCTTCTTCAGTTGCTTTACCTTTACGGCGTTCAACGAAAGATGCTACCATTGCATCCATTTCTTCGTATGTAGCTGGGTCGTAAATATCAACGCCTGCTAATGTTAAATTCATGCTAGCAGCTTTTGCGCTAATTTCTTCTCTATTACCAACTAAGATTGGTTTTACTAACTCTTCTTTTGCTAAACGCTCTGCAGCGCCTAAAATTCTTTCATCAGTTCCTTCAGGAAGTACGATAGAAATGCCTTTTCCTTGAACTTTTTCTTTTACTGTTGTAAATAAGTTGCTCACGAATAAACCCTCCTACATATGTTAAAAAAACTCTATCTTTAAGAATACTGCTTTTCTTCTATATTTTAAACTTATAGCTCCCAAAAAATAGATAAAATAAAAATGATTATATTTTCATAAAATTCAGCCGTTAAATTCACCTTGCTTAAACACTTAAATGTGACAATTTTATGCGCCAAGGTTTTATATAGATGATTTTAAAACTATATATGCTATAGTTAACGTGTAAAACTATCATTAACTGAGGTGAATAGAATGAGTGAAGCAACAACAACGTTAGATGGCTGGTATTGTTTACATGATTTACGTTCTATTGATTGGGCTGCATGGAAAACATTATCTAGCGACGAACGCGGACAAGCAGTGTCTGAATTTTTAAATGTCGTTGAAAAATGGAACGAAGTAGCTACTGCGAAAAAAGGTAGTCACGCAATGTATACAGTTGTTGGCCAAAAAGCTGATATTATGCTTATGATTTTACGTCCAACAATGGAAGAGTTAAATGAAATTGAGACAGAATTGAATAAAACAACTTTAGCTGAATATATGGTTCCTGCATATTCTTACGTATCTGTTGTTGAATTAAGCAACTATCTTCCAGCTGATGAGGATCCATACCAAAACCCGCAAATTTTAGCTCGCTTATATCCTGAATTGCCGAAAGCAAATCATATTTGCTTCTATCCAATGGATAAGCGTCGCCAAGGTGATGACAACTGGTACATGCTTCCTATGGAAGAGCGTAAAAAAATGATGTACAGTCATAGTAAAATTGGCCGTCAATACGCAGGTAAAGTACGCCAAGTGATTTCAGGATCTGTTGGATTCGACGATTTCGAATGGGGCGTAACATTATTCGCTGACGATGTTCTTCAATTTAAAAAACTTATATATGAAATGCGCTTCGATGAAGTAAGTGCTCGTTATGGTGAATTTGGAACATTCTTCGTTGGAAACATTTTACCAGACGAAAAAGTAGAGAAATTTTTACACATATAAATGGTGAAAAGGAACGAAATTCGTTCCTTTTTTTATTCTTCTCTATATTTATCCTCAAAAATCCCCTTTTTTCTGCACTTTTGAAGAAAAACCGACATTTTTTCAAATTTATTGTAAAATTGTAACCTTTTTATATGTAAAGATATGCTAAAATGATACGAGCTATATGCTAAATAACGATGCGAAGGTGATAATCTATATGAAAAAAATTTTGTCTATTTTACTATTGCTTGTATTGTCAATTTCTTCCTTAGGAGTAACAACATCCCATGCGGAAGAAAAAATACATATTGAGGCAGCCGCTGCACTTTTATTTGATGCAGATACAGGAAAAATACTTCACGAGCAAAATCCAGATGAATTGCTAGCTATTGCTAGTATGTCGAAATTAATTGTTGTTTACGCTGTTTTAGAAGCAATTAAAGAAGGAAAAATCACATGGGATACGAAAGTAAATATTTCTGATTACGCTTATGAAGTCTCTCGTAATAATGAATTCTCTAATGTACCGTTCGAAAAAGGACGTCAATATACTGTAAAAGAATTATATCATTCTATTGTTATATTCTCTGCAAATGGATCTAGTATCGCTTTAGCAGAACTTCTTGCAGGAAGTGAGAAAAACTTCTTAAATCTTGCAAATGAACATGCTAAAAAGCTAGGATTAAAGAAATATAAATTTGTAAACGCTACGGGCTTAAATAACGCTGACTTAAAAGGAAAACATCCTGAGGGTACTGATCCAAATGCAGAAAACTCTATGTCAGCTCGTGATATGGGTATGCTTTCAAAAGCAATGATTACAAAGTATCCAGAAATGCTAGAGGATACAAAACAAAGATTTAGAAACTTCCCAGACAATCACCCAAAACCAATTCGTATGGAAAACTGGAATTGGATGTTACCAGGAGCTGCTTTCGCTTATGAAGGTACTGATGGTTTAAAAACTGGAAGTTCTGATACAGCTGGATACGGATTTACTATTACTGCTAAACGTGGTGATGTACGTCTTATCTCGGTTATTATTAAAACAAAATCAATGGATGAACGTTTCACAGAATCTCGTGAATTAATCGAATATGGATTTAATAACTTTGAAAAACAAAAACTAAAAGTTAATAAGAACAATACAATCTCTGTAGTAAAAGGGAAAGAAGACCAAGTAACTGTTGCACCCGAAAAAGAAATAACAGTAATTGCGAAAAAAGGTAGCAAAGAACCTTATAAAATTGGGACTGAATTAGATAAATCTCTTGCTGAAGATGGACATTTAGTTGCTCCTATTAAGAAAGATGCCAAAGTAGGCTCAATTACTTTAGAATCAACTGATAAATATGGTTTCTTAGACGGTAGTAAAAGTATGAAAGTTACTGCAAAAACGACAGAGGAAGTTGAAAAAGCAAATTGGTTTGTGTTAACAATGCGCTCTATTGGTGATTTCTTCTCAAACTTATGGTCTAAAGTTTTTTAATAAAAAAGCTGGCTCACGCTAGCTTTTTTTATTTTCCGCTCTCAATGTAAAACTTCGTTTGGTTGTCATATCTGAGCCCTTTTCCTCATACGTATGAACTAGTAATTGTTACACACTTCATCTAGAGATAAACCTCTTTCCAAAAGGTATTCCAAAAAGAGAGGTGACACATAATGGGAGTTATTGCTTATAACGAAGAAGATGTAAAGTTGTTAGCTAGACTGATGCGTGCTGAAGCCGAAGGAGAAGGACAACAAGGAATGTTAATGGTCGGAAACGTTGGGGTAAATCGTGTCCGCGGAAATTGTTTAGACTTTAAAAGCATTCGTAATTTACGTCAAATGGTTTATCAAAACCCCGGCGGTTTTGAAGCAACGCAAAAAGGATACTTTTATCAACGGGCACGTGAACAAGATATTGCCCTAGCGAGACGGACCATTCAAGGGCAACGTTTTTGGCCTGCCAACTTTGCCTTATGGTTCTTTAGACCTGAAGGGGCATGTCCACCAACTTGGTATAACCAACAAAACTCTGGTCGCTTTAAAAAGCACTGCTTCTTCCAGCCATCTGCTGGAGACTGCCCTAGCGTATATTAAGGAATAAAAATGAGGAGGGATTTTTGAATGGCACAGCAACAAAATCCGTACTATGGAACAGGTTTTTATCAACCATCTGGAACTTATGTACAACCGCAACAAATGACTCAACAACAGCAGCAAGCGATGCAACAACAAACAGCTCAAGCTGCGCAAGCTCAATATGCAATTTCTCAAGGCATGTTACCTCTAGAGCAATCCTATATTGAAAATATCCTTCGTTTAAACAAAGGTAAGCAAGCTACGGTTGTAATGACTTATGAACGTGGCAGTTCCCTTGGTACACAATCTTATACAGGTATTATTGAAGCAGCTGGCCGTGACCATATTGTTATTAGTGAACCGCAATCAGGAAAACGCTATTTACTACTAATGATCTACTTAGATTACGTAGAGTTTCCAGAAGAAATTACGTATTTACCTAGTCAACAAGCAACTTATACTCCAAGACCATAAAAAAAGCTGGCAAATGCCAGCTTTTGTTTTTTTATAATCCTTTTACAACTGCAGTCCCTACTAGAATCCACGCCACAATAAACGCTACACCACCAAGAGGTGTAATTGGACCAAAGAACTTAATGCCTGTCGTACTTAATGCATACAAACTACCTGAGAACATAATAATTCCAGCTACCATTAGCCAACCAGCAGTAGTTAAAAGTGATGATTGAACCTTATCCATCAATAAAGCAACTACGAATAGTCCACCTGCATGAAACATTTGATATGTAACGCCTGTTTTCCAAACTTCTAACATTTTTGCAGAAATTTTATTTTCTAAACCGTGTGCTCCAAAGGCCCCTAACGCAACAGATAGCCCCGCTGCAATACAACCTAGTAAAAAGAAAATTTTCATCTTAATTCCCCTTTTTTACCTTTATCATAAGCAATTTTTGCATATAAGCCAAACGATTTATCTTCTAAAAATCAAATAAAGAATTACCGTTTGCATCACTTTCTTTTATATATACTGGCTCCCCAGAAACAGGTGCAATTGGTTGCATAGTTGTTACTGGTTGTGATCCAATTACTTGCGATTGAATTTTCGGTTCTCTATATGTAGATGTTTCAACTTGTTCATCTAATAATAAGTCACATAAAGCACGCACAACTAATAAATGTTCTTTTGACTTTTGTCCTTCACTACTTTTTGCCTTCGCAATTTCATTCGCCATTTTATTTAAAATCTTGTCGCTAGATATTTGCATTCCTTATCACCTCGTACTTTGTAATTCTTTCTCGAATTGTCCCAATTTTTCTACTGAACCAAATACTATTATCATATCACGTTCTTTCAATTTTTCCTGCCCCGCCGGATTATGTATAATATTCCCATTTCTTGAAATCGCTAATATTGTTACATCAAACTGATTCCTTACATTACTCTCTAGTAACGATTTACCAACTAATATTGAATCTTTTCCAACTAGAATTTCTTCAATGACAAATGACTGTTCTACTCCATACAACACTGTATCAATATAATGAACGGTTAATGGATTTGCAATACCTTTTGCGATATGAATACCCGCCATACTAGATGGATTAATAACCTTATTTGCACCAGCACGCCTTAATTTCTCTTCAGTTTCTGGCTTTTCAGATCTCGCCACAATTTTAATCGTATCGTTTAACCCTCTTGCTGTTAATGTAATAAATACATTTTCGGCATCATTTGCAACAATAGCAACTAAACCAGCTGCTTTTAAAATTCCGGCATTATGTAATACTTGATCTTCCGTTGCATCTCCATGTACAAATAAAAGCTTTTCCTGCTCCAATATACTTTCATCTTTATCAACAACGACAAATGGAATATTCTTTTCTTGCAATTCATGTACAACTTGAAGCCCCACTCTACCGCAACCACATACTATAATATGATTTTTCAACTGCGCTATTTGTTTATCCATCTTCTTCCTCCGTACTGCATGAAATAAATTCCCTTCAATAATCATAGCTGCCACTACCCCAATTGCATACGTAACAATACCTACCCCAACAGGAATAATAAGAAGCGCAAATACTTTCCCCGCTTGCGTTACAGGAACGGCATCTCCGTATCCAACAGTCAATACAGTAATCATTGTCATCCAAAATGCTTGAAACAAACTAATCTCTTCAATCGTCATAAATCCTATCGTGCCTAGAATTACAACAAAAGTCATACATATAACTGCTATCCATAATTGCTTACGTGCATTCATACTGTGTTTCAACTCTTTTCTCTACCTACAATCTTTGCCAGTGGAAATAAAATACGTATATACTAGATACGGAATCTATGAAAGAGGTTGATATAATGAAGACATTTCTTTCCGCCTTACAATGGGCACTATTTATTTTAGCTGGAAGCCTTATTGTACCAATTAGTGTCGCAACTAGTTATGGTCTTAATGGCGCTGAAGCCATCGCATTTGTACAAAGAACATTATTTGTTCTAGGTTTTGCTGGTCTCTTGCAAGCTATATTTGGGCATAAACTTCCTATTCAAGAAGGTCCTGCTGGCCTTTGGTGGGGAATTTTCTCCCTTTACGCAAGTTTAGGCGTCGTACTATTTGGATCAAATAATGAGACACTTAAAGTTCTTCAATATGCTTTCTTATTAAGTGGTATTATTTGTATTATTCTTAGCGTTTTTGGACTTATTGATAAACTCGTTCGCTATTTTACACCGACAGTCATTGGAACGTATTTATTTCTTCTTGTCGCGCAGCTTAGTGGCTCCTTCTTAAAGGGAATGTTTGGCCTTGATGGAAAACATACAGAAGTACAACCTAACGTATTTATTCTTTCACTCATTGTTATTTTACTATCCTTTTTCATCATGAAGCTACCTATTATTGGACAATATTCCGTTCTTTTCAGTATCGTATGTGGCTGGATATTATTCGCATGCTTCGGATTATCTAATCCAATAACACCAGTGACAGACATAATCCGTTTTCCATCCTTATTTGTTTTCGGAATGCCTCGTGTTGAATGGAACATGGTAATTACGGTCATTTTCGTTACGCTCTTACTTCTAACAAATATGTTAGCAAGTATTCGCGTTGTACAAAAGGTTGTCTCTAAATATGAAGAAAACGCTGCATCAGATCGTTTTAAACAAGCTGGCATTATAACAGGAATCAACCAATTGCTAGGCGGCCTATTTTCAGCTATTGGGCCTGTCGCTATTTCTGGATCAGCAGGTTTTATTGCAACGACTAATATTTATAAACGTCTCCCGTTTATATTAGGGTCAAGCTTTATTATTGTCGTTAGTATATTTCCAAAGATTACTTCATTCTTTGCAGCAATCCCTGTTGCAGTTGGTTATGCCGCTATTTATCCTGTATTCGCAAGCATGATTGGCCTCGCCTTTCGAGAATACGAAACTGTCCAGGATAAAGAACGATTATTTAAAGTAGCCGGTCTTTCAATCTTTACAGGAGTCGGAGTTATGTTTGTTCCAGCAGGAGCATATTCCACACTTCCACCATTTCTAGCATCGTTTTTAAGTAATGGTCTCGTTCTTGGATCTGTAATGGCAATCTTGCTAGAAATACTATTTTCTCGTTCCACAGCAAAACAAATATCTTAAATTGGAAAACTTCCATTATTGCACTCTACCTTTAGAGTTGTTACGATAAAATCAAACTTTAATCATTGGGGTTTTATTCATCCCCAATGATTATTAACCAATATTATGAGCAACACACTCATAATAATTTATCTACTTCTTTTCAAAGAGGTTTGATGTCTTACTATTATTCCTCAATCTCTTCATGAACATGTATTTTGATTTCAATTAAAGAAAGGAATTTTCTATATGACTTATAAAATGATTGTTTTAGATTTAGATGATACTTTATTACGTGATGACCATACTATTTCACCTCGTACGAAAGAAGCGTTAATGACTGCACAAGAGCAAGGCGTAAAGGTTGTACTTGCTTCTGGACGTCCAACGTTCGGTATGCGCAATGTAGCGAAAGAACTTCGTTTAGAAGAATACGGCAGTTTCATTTTATCTTTTAATGGTGCAAAAATTATTAACTGTAAAACAAACGAAGAAATCTTTAGTAGTACACTATCTCCTGAAATCGTTCACAACCTATTTGAAATTAGTCAAACTGAAGATGTATGGATTCATACTTATATGGGCGATGATATCGTAACGGAAGAAAATAATCCTTATACTGAAATTGAGGGCGATATTACTGGTATGCCAATTGTTGTAGTAGATGACTTTAAAGCTGCAGTTAAAGAGCCCGTAGTAAAAGTATTAATGAATAAAGAAGCTGAACGCCTTGTTGAAGTTGAAAAAAAACTACAAAAACAGCTAGAAGGCCAATTAAGCGTGATGCGTTCGAAACCATTCTTCTTAGAATTTACTGAAGCTGGTGTTACAAAAGGAACGAGCTTAAACAAACTGATCCAAAAGCTTGGCATTAAGCGTGAAGAAGTTATCGCAATGGGCGATAGCTATAACGACCAAGCGATGATTGAATTTGCTGGTCTTGGCGTTGCAATGGGCAATGCACCTGATGATATTAAAGAAATTGCAAACTACGTAACAGATACAAATATGAACGATGGTGTTGCAAAAGTTGTAGAGAAATTCGTTTTAAAAACGGATGTACTTGTTTAATATTTTCATTCACAAAACCTATTTGAAGTCAAATACTTCAAATAGGTTTTTATTTAAATTCTCATGCTTTTGTGACTATATTTTGAACTTTGCACTATTCTCGTAGTGTAAACTTTCTTTTTGTATATAATGAAACAAAATAGACTATTTTATTTTGAAAAAGAATACAAATTTACTATATACAAGCATACGTTAAAGGAGGCTACTTTATGTTATCTACACCAATCGGACGATTAAGAGCAATTGGACTAGTTGAGGGTATTTCTTTCCTATTACTATTATTTGTAGCAATGCCATTGAAATATTTCGCAGGATTTGCAACAGCTGTTAAAATTACAGGCATGGCTCATGGTGTTCTATTTATTCTATTCATCTTTGCAGTAATTCAAGTAACAATCGTACACCGTAAATCAATTTTATGGGCACTTGGAGCATTTGTTTCATCAGTTATCCCATTTGGCACTTTTGTACTAGATGCAAAATTAAAGAACGAGCAACAATAATAATAAAAAGGTAGTTAACGACTGTTAACTACCTTTTCTATTTATAAATTTGGAATTTCCCAATCAATTTCTCTTTCGCCCATATTAGCTAAAATCGTATTTACTTTAGAATATGGCTTACTACCAAAGAAACCACGTCTTGCCGATAATGGGCTTGGATGTACAGATTCGATAATATGATGATTCGGATTCGTAATTAACTTCTTCTTCGCCTGCGCATGGCGCCCCCACAATATGAAAATAACTGGCTTTTCACGTTCATTCAACAGTTCAATTACACGATCTGTAAAGTGCTCCCATCCTTTTCCCTTATGAGAATTTGCTTCGCCTTGACGAACTGTTAATACGGTATTTAGTAATAATACTCCTTGTTCCGCCCATTTTACTAAATAACCGTTATTCGGGATTTCATAACCATATTCATCTCGAAGTTCTTTATACATATTTAACAATGACGGTGGTGTTTTAACACCAGGTTGCACAGAAAAGCTTAAACCATGCGCTTGATTCGGTCCATGATATGGATCTTGTCCTAAAATAACAACCTTTGTATTTTCATAACTTGTATACTGAAGAGCGTTAAAAATATCTTCTACCTTCGGATAAACAACATGCGTGCTGTATTCTTCTGTCAAAAAACTGGATAGAGTAAGATAATACTCTTTCTCGAATTCTGGTGCCAATAGTGGCTCCCAATCATTCTTTAAAACATTTTCCATACTGTCACTTCCTGTCTAATTAATTCACCATATCCTGTCTTGTAAATACTACGAACGAAATAACAAGAGAAACAACTGCCCAAACAGTTAAATTCATCAAAGAAAATCCCATCGATAAACCTTGTAATGCAGGTAATTTTCCTGATAAATAATCCGTTAATGATAAATTCACACTAAAAATATATTTGGCGCCTTCCCAAGATGTTGCGAACGAGCTTAAAATACCGCCTGCAATTAATGCAGCTAGCATAACGCCCATACCAGCTGGTGTATTACGAATTAAAACAGAGACCATAAATGATATAGTTCCGACAACGATAGCAACAAACCATGCTAGTCCATACGCCATTAAGATGTATTGCCACTGCGGAATAAGATGCACAAAGTTCGTATTTAGCGTTTCCTTATCAATAACAAATCCTGTTAAAACAGGTAAATTCCATCCCGAGTATCCAAATACAAGCCCTGATAATATGTAAGCAAACAAACCTACAAGAAACAGTATGAGCGAAATGAAAAATAACATCGTCACGTATTTACTAAGGAGTATTTTCCAACGCCGAATTGGCCGCGTAAGTAACATCTTCATCGTCCCATCACTTCGTTCTCCTGAAACGATATCAATGGCTACAATCATTACAAGAAGCGGAATAAATAATGTAATTCCTTGTTCAATAAATGCTCTGACAAAAGTCGGTGCACCCGGTGCCATCGGATTAATATCATGATCTAAATAATATTGTTGTTGCTCAACTCTTACCTTTAACCAATCACGCCATTCTTCTGGCAACCTAGAATTGTTCAACCGGTTCTGAGAATCAACAATTTGCTGTTGCAATGAAACCTTCCAATCAGTTGTACCGAGTCTTTTTTGTGTCGTTTCTATTTCACGATACTGCGCATACACAAAAAGCGGGATCAAGATTGCTAAAATAAGCATGACAACAAAAATACGTTTCTTGCGGTAAATCTTTTCTGATTCATTTAAAACTAGATTCGCAAATTCACGCATGCTGCTCACCCCTTGTGAGTTCAATAAATAAATCTTCTAGCGTAAATACAAGCTCCTTAACGCTATGTACATCTATTTCATTTTCGACAAAGTGTTTATTCCAACTACTTATAGATGCAATATCCATGCGGCATAGTAATCGATCGCCTTCTACACTCACTTCCCTTACTTTTTCGGCCGCTTCTAGCATATCTTTCGCCTTAGAAATTGGTGTAACAATCCATTCTACACGATCACTTGCTGTTTTAATTAATTCTTCAACCTTGGCAACTGTTATCATTTTTCCTTTATGAATAATAGCAACGCGATCGCATATCATTTGCACTTCACTTAGCAAGTGACTTGAAATAAACACGCTCATATTTTCTTCTTTTACAAGCTTATGTATAAATTCCCTAAGTTCTCTAATCCCTGCTGGATCTAAACCATTCGTTGGCTCATCTAATATGAGCAATTTCGGATTCCCAAGGAGCGCCTGCGCAATTCCAAGGCGTTGTTTCATACCAAGTGAGTACGTTTTTACCTTGTCATGAATTCTTTCATCTAAATGAACCATTTCAGCAATTTCAATAATACGTTCATCTGATATATCACCTAACATACGAGCAAATTGCTTTAAATTTTCCCATCCCGTTAAATATGTATACAACTCTGGGTTTTCAACGATACTCCCAATTTGACGCATCGCTTCTCTGAAATTTTCCTTAATCGAATAACCACCAATAGAAATCGTACCTTCTGTCGCCTTAATCAATCCGACTAACATTCGAATGGTAGTCGTCTTTCCAGCACCATTTGGTCCTAAGAACCCGAACACTTCTCCTTGCTTTACATCAAAGGAAATATTCTCTACAAGAGTCTTCTTTCCAATTACCTTCTTCAAGTCTCGTACGGAAAGTATCGTCGTCATTTTACCCCTCCTTGTTCTAGTTTTAATTTACTTACAACATTTTGAACTAAACGTTCTGCCATATACGTATAACCTACTTCGTTCGGATGAAAATGATCAGAGTATAATAAATCTTTCCCACGGTTTTGGAATAAATCAAATGTTGGTGTAATATATACATTTTTATCGTTTAGCGCTAACTTCTCTAAAGATGCATTCCAGTCCACAACAATGTTTGAAGACCCTTTTAAATCTTCTACATCTTCAAAAGGATTGTATAAACCAAGCCAAAAAATCGGACTATCTGTATTTAATTTACGAATTTCTTCTATAATTTTCTTTGCTTCATTTTGAAACGTTTCTGTGTCAGGACGATACGTCTCTAAATCTATTTTCCCAAGCGATTCCCAGCCTGGGAACAAATCATTCCCACCAATCGTTAACACGATTACATCTGCTTGCTTAATTGAATATTGAGCGCCATTACTTTCAATTTGTTTTAATAAATCGGGCATTTTTGCACCACTAACTGCTAAATTTGTTAATGCAATTTTTTGCTTATAATCTTTTTGTAAATCCTCTTTCATTCGCCCAACATAGCCAATTCCTTCTTTATCACCAACGCCACGCGTTAATGAATCACCTAAACTAACGATTTGTAACGTTCCCGTTTTCTTTTTCTCTTTTGCCACTACATCGGTCTTTTTAATTAAATTTGAAGCTTTCGGATTTAATACATCATTTACACCTGAAACAAAGCCATATGCAAATAAACAGAAAGATGCAATTGTAATGAGTAGAATTACTTTTACTACTTTTGATCTCATATCAAAACCCCTTTTAGCCCTCATAGATTGTCCATAATTATACCAAACGAAATTTTGAAAAGCGATTTTCACACCTTCTCAATTACGTCGTTTCTCTATTTACTAACTCTGGTAATAACTCTATATGCTTCACATCTAATTTCTCTTCATTAATCTTTTCATATAATAATTCAAACGCTTTTACTCCAACGTTTTTACTAGAATGCGAAATCGTCGTTATACCCAATATATCTGCCACCTCTTGATCATCACACCCGATAATCGTAATATCCTCTGGAATACGAATTCCTTGTTTTTTTGCTTCTGTAACCATCCCCGCTGCAATATGGTTACAAGATACAAGGAACGCCGTCGGTTTTACTGACATATGAGCCCATTCTCTAATTACATTGCGTCCATCTTCCACTGTAAAACAACCCTCAAATTTCCAGGTGTCTAACGGTGTTACGATACTCTGTTGAAGCGAATCTTCATATGCCTTCTTTCGTCTTTGGCTATTAACACTATTACTTCTTCCAATACAATATCCAATATGTGTATGACCGGCATCTATTAAGCTTTTCATCCCAAGTGAAAATACTTTGTAGTAATCGATATGGACACTTGAAATGCATTTTGAATCTATTTCTTCACACATAACAATCGGGCCGAATTTTGTATATTCTTCAAGCTTCTCCTTACTATTTGCCCGAGAACAAATAATAACCCCATCAAGCTTTTTCATTTTTAACATATTTAAAATTTCTAGTTCTCTTTCTTCGCTATAATTCGTCTGGCAAAGCATCATATTATAATTATTCTTTGCTGTCTCTTTTGATATCCCCTCAATAATAGCGCTATAATATTGATCATTTACGTGTGGCAATAAAACGCCAATTACATTCGTTTTTCCTTTCACTAAATGAATTGCATTCACATTTTGCGTGTAATTTAATTCTTCTATAATCGCTAAAATTTCTTTTCGTTTCTGTTCATTTACGTACGGATGATTATTTAGTACACGTGAAACAGTTGAAACAGATACTCCAGCAAGTTCAGCAATCTTTCTTATATTTGTCATCTCATTTTCCCCTTCTCACAAAAATTCTCCCTTGACCTGGTAAGCTTTCCACAATATATCCTTTCCTAGCAAATACATTTAGAAAGGATATACAACTATGCTTCGATTCAAATTAGAATATATATTTTTCATTGGCGGTTTACTCATTCTTGCCATCGGTATTAATATGATGACGACAATTACTTCCTTTGGACTTAGCCCTTATGATTCCTTCTTTATTGCACTATATCAAAATTTTGGCATAAGTATTGGTTTTTGGATTTTCATGATTAACTTTGCTTTTACACTTATCGTACTCTTTTGGAATAAAAAACAAATTACAATCGGTACAATTGTAACGATGGTTCTTATTTCTCTTTTTGTTGATTGGATTGGTTCCATTACAACTATTATGGACGCTATCCGCTCTCTTCCAAAATATATAACACTTATTTGCGGAAATCTATTCGTTGGAGCTGGAATTGGTCTTTACGTCTCTACAAACCTTTGCGCAGCGCCTCAAGAAGCTTTCGTTTTAACGGTTGCTGAGAAGAAAAAATGGACGTTTAGAAGAACAGAGATTTCATTAGCCTTTTTATTTTTAACGTTAAGCTTTTTATTAGACGGACCTATCTATTTTGGAACAATCATCTTATCCTTTACAACAGGCTGGATTATCCAAGCATTTATTCAAGTTGGTACGCAGATTTTAAATAGAAAAGAGCCTATTAAGCAAGCTGCTTAATAGGCTCTTTCTGTTTTATGGTAAGGATACTACTTAGCATCCCCTTCAATTCGATAGTTCGCTTTCAAACAATCTATTTCTTCATACCCTTGCAACGTATGTAGAATATAATCATAATCAGCAAGAGACGCACGATGCGTTACAATTACAATTTCAGCCTTTCCTTTCTCTTCAAGCGGCATTTGAATAATTTTCTCAAAGCTAACTCCGCGCTCAGAGAACAATGAAGTAATTTTTGCAAATACACCAATTTCGTCTTTTACATGCAGTCTTAAAAACTTTTTCACGACAATTTCGTCTGGCTCTTTTAATACTTTTTGATATTGTGGGACTACAGCACTATTTCCTGTTACCCCTAATCTAATATTTTGCATTACAGCAACTAAATCCGAAACAACAGCTGTCGCTGTTGGTAAACTTCCTGCGCCTGGTCCATAAAACATCGTTTCCCCAACTGCTTCACCATACACATACACAGCGTTATATTCATTTTGTACTGCCGCAAGAGGATGTGTATTTGGAAGTAAAGTTGGTTCAACTGTAACCTCCAATTTTTCACCATCTCGTTTTGCAAGACCGATTAATTTAATTGTATAACCTAAGCTCTTACTATATTCAATATCTTCCTCTGTAATAGAGGTAATCCCTTTTACTTTCACGTCTCCAAGCTCTACATTTGTAGAGAAACCGAGAGTAGCTAAAATCGTCATTTTTCTTGCTGCATCTAAACCTTCTACATCTGATGTTGGATCTGCTTCTGCAAATCCAAGTTGTTGGGCTTCTTTTAACACGTCGTTATATGCTCTCCCTTCGTCTGACATTTTCGTCAAAATAAAATTTGTCGTTCCATTTACAATTCCCATTACTTTCGTAATAAGATCTGAGGAAAGTCCTTCTACGATACTGCGTAAAATTGGAATTCCCCCTGCCACACTCGCCTCATAGAATAAATCAGCCTTATTATCTTTTGCTGTCGCTAATAATTCAGCTCCATGTAATGCCATTAAGTCTTTATTTGCAGTTACAACATGCTTTCCGCTTTTTAAAGCTTGTAAAATATATGATTTTGCATCATCAATGCCACCCATCACTTCAATGACAACATCAATATTTGGATTATCTAAAATTTCATTTGCATCTTGTGTTAATAGAGTAGAAGGTACCTCTACCACTCTCTCTTTCTCAATGTTTTGCACTAATACTTTCGTTACCTTCACTGGACAACCTACTTGGTGTATGAGTCGTTCTTGATGATCCGTAATAATACGAACCACACCACTGCCAACTGTCCCAAGACCTAATAACCCAACTTGAATTTCTTTCATAGTACTGTCCACCCCTCAAAAATTGTGTTTAGATGAAATTATATGAGTAAAAAATCTGAAAAACAATGTATTTTGAACATTCGGAAAAATAAAGGTTAATCTTTACAAGGAAAACGTTGCCACGTGTTACACAATCCTTCTTTACAATATATAAGGGGTTTCTTGATACACGTAATAATTCAACCAATTAGAAAACAATAAATTACCATGACTCCTCCACCTAACAAGCGGCTTTTCATCTGGATTATTATGTTTAAAATAGTTTTTTGGCACATCAATATTTAATCCCTTGTCACGATCTCGTTCGTATTCTTGTTTTAACGTCTCACAACTATATTCGCTATGTCCAAGGGCAAACACTTGCCTTCCTTCTGGCCCAATAACAAGGTGAACACCTGCTTCTTCAGAGTTTGCTAACAATGTTAAGTCTTTCACTCCTCTAATATCATTCTCTCGTACTTCTGTATGACGAGAATGCGGAGCAAAAAACAATTCATCAAATCCTTGTAACAATTTCACATGTTGCTCGCAAACTTCATGTTCAAATACACCGAACATTTTTTCCTTAAGGGGATACTTTGGAACACCATAATGATAGTACAAGCCAGCCTGTGCTCCCCAGCAAATATGGAGCGTAGATGTTACATTCGTTTTTGAATACTCCATAATATGTTTAAGCTCTTCCCAATAATCTACCTCTTCAAAAGCAAGGGTCTCCACTGGCGCTCCTGTAATAATGAGCCCATCAAACTTTTCATTTTCAATATCACGAAACGTTTTATAAAAGCTTGTTAAATGTTCTTGCGTTACATTACGAGATAGATGTGATTCCATATGAAGCAAATGAACATCTAATTGTAACGGTGTGTTTCCAATTAAGCGAAGTAATTGTGCCTCTGTGTCTTGCTTCGTTGGCATTAAATTTAATATAGCAATTTTCAAAGCGCGTATATCTTGTGTTTCCGCTCGCTCCTTCGTCATTACAAAAATATTTTCTTTTTGTAACACTTTGCGAGCCGGTAAATCTTTATCAATTATGATCGGCATGTGTTTTGCCCCCAACTAGAGCTGCTTCCAAATCTGCAATAATATCAGAAACATCTTCTATACCAACTGATAAACGAATTAAATCAGATGTAACACCAGCTAAACGCTGATCTTCAGCATTTAATTGTCTATGCGTCGTACTAGCAGGATGTATAACACAAGTTCGTGCATCAGCTACGTGTGTTACAAGAGTTGCTAGTTTTACATTTGCGATAAATTCTTTTGCTGCTTCTAATCCGCCTTTAATACCGAAAGTTAAAACACCACTAGCACCTTTTTTCAAGTACTGTTGTGCCAATGAGTAATTTTCATTACTATCTAAGCCCGGATAATTCACCCATTCAATACGTTCATGATTAGCAAGCCACTTAGCAACTGCAAGAGCATTTTCACTATGACGTTCCATTCGTAAATGCAATGTTTCTAAGCCAATATTGCTAATATATGCATTGAATGGGCTCATACAATTTCCATAATCTCTTAATAGCTGAACACGTGCTTTCACAATATACGCTGCTGCACCAAAGTTTTGAACGTAACTTACACCGTGATAACTTGGATCTGGTTCAACAAGTTCCGGATACTTTCCATTTGTCCAATCAAAGTTTCCACCGTCAATTACAATACCGCCTAAGGAGCTCGCATGCCCATCGATATACTTCGTCGTAGAATGAACAATAATATTTGCCCCATGTTCAAACGCCTGGCATAAATAAGGAGTTGCTAATGTATTATCAACGATAAAAGGTACCTCTAATTCTTTAGCAGCAGCTGAAAATTCTTTAAAATTTAAAACATTCATCGCTGGATTTCCTAACGATTCTGCATAGATAAGTTTCGTCTTGTCATTAGCAAGCGCCGTAATTTCATCTGCCGTTAAATTTGGATTAAAGAACGTAACATCAATGCCCAGTTTACGCAAACTCACTCCAAATAAATTAAACGTTCCCCCGTAAACCGTTGAAGAACAAAGTAAATGATCCCCACTACTACAAATATTTAAAACTGCGAGCATAATAGCTGCTTGCCCAGAAGCCGTTGCAACAGCTCCTACACCGCCTTCTAAATCTGATAACTTCTGCTCAAATGCGGCTAGAGTAGGGTTTCCAATACGTGTATAAATATATCCTTCTGCCTCTAAGTTAAATAGGGCTGCTAAATCATCTGAAGTATCGTATTTATATGTTGTACTTTGATAAAGTGGTAAAACACGTGGTTCACCATTTTTTGGCGTATAGCCACCTTGCACACAAATTGTTCCTTTTCCCCATGATTCTCCCATCTCTCATTCTCCTTTCTTTTATACAAAATAAAAAACTGCCCCTTTCCTGAAAACAAGAAAGGAGCAGTTTGAAAACACGCTCTAAAGGCTCTTTCTTATCTCTCAGGATTACTACCTGCAGGATTTGGCACAATTCCGTTATACGGCTGTTGCCAAGGTTTCATCGGGCCTGTCCCTCCACCTTTTCTTGATAAGACTATGCAATTACCGTTGATTTTATAGCAATAATTTCCTAATGTCAAACGGTTTTTCTGAATGTTCTAAAATAAATGTTAACAGTTTCATATAAAGCAACAAAAGAAATATATTCTAGTCTATTTCAAAAAAGACCTTTAAAAACCTCAAATCAGTCTATAAAATTAAATAAGTAATTTAACCTATAAATTCAAATTCCCCTAAAGTTAGCCTATATGTTGAATAGGCCATCTTCTCAAAAAGATACTATATATATTCAATCCATTTTTCACTAGTATATTTCACTTTTTTACCTACTAAGATTTACATAACGGAGGTATAACATGACAAATAAAAAAGATATGCAGTACATACTTGCTCTATATGGCATTCTTCTAGGATCTATAGTAGGAGCTACAGTCTGGTTATTTTTAGTCACAATAAATATTGGAATCCACTTTATTTGGGGATACTTGCCTGAAGTTCTCTCTTTTCCCTCTTATTACACCCTTTGCGTAACAATAATTGGCGGGGTCCTTGTTGGTCTATCACAAAAACATTTCGGTACATACCCACGCCTTATGCCTGAAGTGATGGCTGAATATAAAAAAACTGGTCGAATCGAATATCGCTTTGTCCATCAGGCTACTTTAACAGCGATTATTGTTTTAATTTTCGGTGCTAGTCTTGGTCCAGAAGCCGCACTAGTTGGAATTATAGGCGGACTGTGCACATGGGTAGGGGATCGCTTTAAATTTGCCTTAAAGGGTATGAATGAGCTAACCGAGATCGGAATTGGAGCTACTTTAAGTGTCATTTTTAACGCACCATTATTCGGTTATTTAGCACCAAATGAAAATGAGGGGGAACAAATTGCTGCTTTTTCTAAAGGAAAAAAGGCGATTGTATACTTAGCTACTACTTTCGCAGGTTTTTCTGTTTATTTACTACTGAGTAAACTCGATAATCGTGGATCCTTTATTGTTGATTTCGGGGAAGGTGCACTTTCTTTCAATGAATGGATCGCATTTCTTCCACTTGCTAGTATCGGTGCTATAGTTGGTTTCTTTTATTTCAAGTTAGAATTCACATTAGAGAAGTTAATCCACCCTTTTAGGGAATACAAACTGACACTCGGAATTATCGGTGGTATTTTATTAGGAATTGCGGGAACTTTTCTTCCGTACACATTATTTTCAGGGGAACATCAATTAAAAGAATTAGTTGTTGAATGGAGCCATTTATCTTTTTGGATACTACTTCTTTCAGGGATTTTAAAGTTGTGCATTACTGCCGTTTGTTTGAACACAGGGTGGCGAGGTGGACATATCTTCCCAATTATATTTTCCGGGTCAAGTATCGGATACGCTGTAGCATCTATTCTTCCTATAGATCCAGTAGCATCTGTTGCCATCGTAACGACAGCAATTTCAAGCTATGCGTTACGAAAGCCAATAGCTATAACATTACTATTACTTATGTTTTTCCCGCTTAATTTACTATTGCCCATGCTTGGTGCAGCTGCTATCGGGAATGCCTTTCCGCTGCCAAAACATAACGAAAATAAAAATTAATAAAAATAGGCAGTGGGGATGAAAGCTCCACTGCCTATTTTTTTATTACACATGCTGCTTTAATAACGCTTCTAACTCCTCAAAATTATGCACTTCATATGTCGGTATAATCCCACTATCATTTAATTTCCTTTCTGGATTAAACCAACAAGTATCAATTCCCGCTACATATCCACCTTTAATATCCGCGCTTAATGAATCTCCAATAATCAGCCCTTCTTCAGGTGCAAAGTTAGGAATCCGTTCAAAAACATAATCAAAATACTCTTTCATCGGCTTTTGAAAACCTGTATCTTCCGAAACAAAAACATCTTTAAACAATGAATGTAACCCTGCATTACGCAAACGTTTATCTTGCGTCTTAGAAACACCATTTGTCACTATATACAACTCATACTCCCCTTGAATTTGATTTATAAATTTAAACGCACCTTGCATGAGTTGATTTCCTTCTTCTAAGTAGTTACGGTAATTATTTTCGAATAATATTCCGTCTACTTCTTCTCCATACTCTTTAAACAACAGAGAGAATCGTGTATTTACAACTTCATTGCGTGATAGTTCACCTTTTTCAAAAGCATCCCAAAGACCTTTATTTATTTTTTTATAACGAGCCTCTATCTCGTCTGTTAAAGGGATTCCCTTCTCTTCAAAAAGCACCCGTAAAGCCACTTTTTCAGCCTTTTGGAAATCTAATAATGTATCATCTACATCAAATAGCAATGTTTTATATTTTTTCATAAACTCATCACACTCTCTTTTCTACAAAAACAAATTTACATAAATCGTATCATTCCTTCTTGTAAAGATAATAGGAGATATCTCATACTATACATGGGGGTGAAAATATGAAAATCAGCAAAAATGAGGAAGAAATTTATCAATACATGCAAATCCATCAATTCCATACCCTATTTTCATTTCATGTCTTGCCATATGTAGAGCTACATTCTTTTCAAACGAAAGAGATGATATGTAGCGAAGGAAATACTCTCCCTTATCTCTATTACTTAATTTCTGGGAAGGCAAAAATATATATGAGTCATAAAAACGGGAAGGTTTCATTAATTAATTTTATTCAAGCACCATCTTTTATCGGGGAATTAGGATTAATAGGAGTAGAAAATATTACTAAGTCCGTTGAAGTACTAGAAGATTGTGTGTGTTTGGCACTTCCTCTTAAAGATTGTCAGCAACTTTTATTACAAGATGCAACGTTTTTACAGCACTTATGTAAATTTATTGGAGAAAAGACAATTACTCGCACTGAAAATTACGCAAAAAACTATAGTTATCCTTTTGAAAATCGATTAGCTGCTTTTATTTTATTAACAGAGCAAAATAATTGTTATATAGAAAAACATACCGAGGCATCGGAATATTTAAATGTCAGCTACCGTCATCTTTTATATGTATTAAATCAGTTTTGCCAACAAAATTATTTAAGAAAAGAAGGCCGAACATATTATATACAAGATCGAAATACATTAGAAAAACTTGCTGATGAACTAAAAATATAAAAAAACAGCATTAACGTTTACATGTTAATGCTGTTTTTTCGAGTGACGATTATACTTTTAATTAAAATTTACTTGCTACTTTAGCTGCTTCTTCAAGACCTGCAGCAATGATTTCTTCTGCTTTATCTGGGAATTGGTTATGCCCTTCAATAACTACTGTTTCCATGTTTGTTGCGCCGAAGAAGCCCATCATACTTGCTACATATTTAACAGCCATTTCTACCTCAGCTGCTGGACCTTCTGAATATACGCCGCCTCTTGCATTTAATAATGCAATCTTCTTATCTCCGATTAGGCCAACTGGACCCTCTGGCGTATATTTGAACGTTTTACCAGCACGGTTTAAATAATCAATATATGTGTGCAATACTGCTGGAATCGTTAAGTTCCATAATGGGAAGCCGAAAACAACTTTATCAGCTTCTAGGAATTGATTTAAATACTTATCAGCAACTGCTACTGCTTTTGCCTCTTCTTCTGTTAAATCAAATCCTTTACCTACCTTGAATGTACCATTAATCATATCTACGCCTACATATGGTAATTCTTCTTTATATAAATCAAGTTCTACTACTGTATCATTTGGGTGTGCTTCTTTATAGTTTGCTAAAAATGCCTCATATAATTTTACACTAACTGCTTGTTCCGCTGGACGGTTATTTGCTTTAACGAATAAAACTGTTGCCATTATTTATTCCTCCTAGTACTCACTCTTATGTTGTTATATGCTTTCAAAAAAGGTATCCCTTGTAATTGTTGTTTTGTTGCTTACAAACATATTTTATCTTTATATAATGACAATTTCGTCCTCACATAGACGTATTTTTCCATAAAAAAAGTCCACCTTCCAAAGGCGAACTTGGTCTTACGACTTTCGTCTTATACAATTCCATTTTTCACTGCATATAATGCCGCTTGCGTACGATCAGATAAATTCAACTTACTCAAAATGCTACTTACATGCGCCTTAACCGTCTTTTCTGTAATAACTAAAACAGATGCAACTTCCTTATTGCTCATCCCTTTCGCTAATAGCTGCAATACTTCATTTTCTCTCGCTGTTAGCACATCCACTTGAATAGAAGGTTCTTCTTCCTTTTCTTCTACAGGTAATGTTTGAGAGAGAAGAGCATTTGCTATATCCGGATGTAATTGAATATTACCTTTATATGCGCTTCGAATAGCCTCAACAAGCTGATCTGGTTCTACATCTTTTAAAATATACCCACTTGCTCCAGCCCTTAATGCAGGTAACACATGCGCCTGATCAGAAAAGCTAGTTAATACAATTACTTTCACATTTGGATACTCTTTTTTAATATATGCCGTCGCCTCAACACCATCCATTTCAGGCATGTATAAATCCATTAATATAACATCGGGAGTTGTTTCTCCTACTTTCACTAACGCTTCTTTCCCATTATTCGCTTCTCCAACTAACTCTAAATCTTCCTGTGTACTTAAGAAAAATGCTAATCCTTTTAAAACGACTGTATGATCATCAACTAACAATACTTTTATTTTCACAAACTTCCCTCATTTTCACATCATAATGGTACATTTACTTTTACGCTCGTTCGTTTATTACTACTTACAATTTTAATTGTTCCACCAACTAATTCTACTCTTTCACGCATCGTAATCATACCTAGTGATTTCTTTTCTTTTATATTCTTTTCCACAAATCCCTTTCCTTGATCAACTATTTCTAATGATACATTTTTCTCATTCACTGTAAAATAAATCGTCGCTTCTTTTATACCTGCATGCTTACTTACATTGTTCAGTGCTTCTTGGCCTATGCGCCACAAAGCTTCTTCTACTACACGAGGTAAATCACGAACACCCGTAACTTGCTCCCTAATTTTCAGTCCCAAATTTTCACCGTACTGCTTTAGAGCTGGCAATAATCCTTTTTCTAATCCCGCCGGACGAAGCTGCCAAATTAATGTCCTCATTTCTTTCAAAGCTCCTTGCGCAAGTTCACGCATCTCATGCAAAGATTGATCTACCTTTTCATTTTTACCTTTTAAAACTGCCTCGGCGCCTTTTGTCATGAAGGTTAATGAAAATAATTTTTGCGAAACAGAATCATGTAAATCTCTTGCTAACCGATTTCTTTCTTCCATTCGCACAAGTTCACGGCGCTGCTCGTTTAACCTCAAATTCTCTATTATTAACGAAACATGGTTCGATAATGCTTGAATTACGTCTATTGTATTAGCATCAAACTCTCCATTATTCAGGCTAACACATAAAACACCAAATATATGGTTTTGAATATGTATTGGTGTAGCAATAACAGCTCGATTTAGATGTACATTATGTCCTATTTGATGTTTTATTAGAACTGGTTCATCTTGTTCTAACGCCCTCTTGGCCGCCTCTTTTATATCCTCTTTTAACTCTTCCTGAACGTAAGACGCTCGCAGAGATAATTCTTTTTCCTCCCTAATAAAAAGCGCTACTTGATTCCATTGAAATACTTCACCTACGTGATTTACCACTTTTTCAGGTAGTACATTAAACTTATGAATCGTTTTTAAATCTTGAATGAAACGCTCTAATTTCACATAATAATGTGCTCTTCTCTTTTCATTTTCATATAATTTTGTTCGCTTTAAAGCCGTACCAATTTGGAAGGCAACCGATTGGAGTAATACTAATTCTTCTTCTGAAAAATGTGTTTTACCCGGACTTGCAACATTTAACAACCCAAATTTTTCTCCCCCAGCTTTTAAAGGAACCGTAGCATGATGAAGAATGCCCTCCGTATCCCCCCAATTATATTCAATTGCATTATTAATTCTTTTACATTCAATAATATTAACGGCTCTCTCTAATTTTCCATCTACAAAACCTCGTAAACACCAACATTCACCTTCGCACATCGGGCGTTTATTTTCATATGTAAGTGCCTCTGGTAATTGATAATCAATTAACTTCGTATACTTCCCATTTTCATCCGCAAGAAAAATCCATCCTGTCGTTAAACCTGTTACACTTAGTAATTTCTCTAGGACAGCTTGCAATACATGATATGTATCATTTGATGTATTTAATGTTTCTGCAATTTCCTTTAATATAACTAATTCATTTGTACGATTATCTCGAAACATACTCAGTCTCCTGCATACAAGATTTTAAATAGCTCTTAAAATAAATCATCTACTTTTCACTTTGTACTTATTCGTAACATTGATATAATGGTGAGAACATAGTTTTCATTATATCACTCGAGGGGGCTTTCATAATGACATTAAATAAAGCACTTACTATCGCTGGTTCTGACACAAGTGGCGGTGCTGGTATACAAGCAGATTTAAAAACATTCCAAGAACTGGGCGTATACGGAATGACATCTCTTACAACAATCGTAACGATGGATCCACATAACGGTTGGGCACATAACGTATTTCCAATCCCAGCTTCTACATTAAAACCACAATTAGAAACAACAATTGAAGGTGTTGGCGTAGACGCTTTAAAAACAGGTATGCTTGGATCAGTAGAAATTATTGAAATGGTTGCAGAAACAATCGAAAAGCACAATTTCAAAAATGTAGTAGTTGACCCTGTTATGGTATGTAAAGGTGCTGATGAAGCATTACATCCTGAAACGAATGATTGCTTACGTGACGTTCTTGTTCCAAAGGCATTAGTTGTAACACCAAACTTATTTGAAGCTTACCAATTAAGTGGCGTAAAGATTAATTCTCTTGAAGACATGAAAGAAGCAGCGAAAAAGATCCATGCTTTAGGTGCGAAATACGTCCTAATTAAAGGCGGTAGCAAACTTGGTACGGAAACTGCAATCGACGTCCTATATGATGGAGAAACATTCGACCTTCTAGAATCAGAAAAAATTGATACGACAAATACACACGGCGCAGGTTGCACATATTCTGCTGCAATTACAGCAGAACTTGCAAAAGGAAAACCTGTGAAAGAAGCAGTAAAAACTGCTAAAGAATTCATCACAGCTGCTATTCGTTACTCATTCAAAATTAACGAATACGTAGGTCCAACTCACCATGGTGCATATCGTAAATTTGTTGTATCAAAAGAACTTGTCTAATATATAAATAAAAAACACTCACAAAGTTCATACATTGCCTCTGTGAGTGTTTTTTATAAGCTTTATGTCTTCTGGTCATCTTATCTTTAAGATACAGAGCTGACCTTATTTCTACCATTTCGTTTCGAGTAGTATAACGCATCATCTGCCGCTTGAATAAATTGCTCCGGTGATCCTTCATATTCTGAAACCCCCACCGAAACTGTAATTTTTATTTTCGTTTCATCTAACAATTGAAATGAGTGACTTTCAACAGCTGTACGAATTTGCTCGCCCATAAGAATTCCGTAAGCTAATCCCTTATTCGGTATCAAAAGCGCAAACTCCTCTCCACCCTTTCGAAAAGCCAAATCTGGAAATTGTGAAGTTTCTCGTAAAATACATCCTACTTGTTTTAGCACTTCGTCCCCTGCAGGATGCCCGTACGTATCATTTACATACTTAAAGTGGTCAATATCTATAAGTAGTAAACAAAACGAATCATTTTTCATGTTCTTATTACTAATATGACGATTCATCTCTAAATCAAACTGTCTTACGTTTCCTAAACCTGTCAATGCATCTATCGTTGCGTATTGTTTCATCTTTTGAAATAACTCATTGGATTGTAAAACATAATTTGCACTTATGAATGTTATGTAACCTGTAATAATACTAGAAATTAAATATAATCCCACTATGTGGATCTCTTTAATTAACCATATATATAACGCTGGGATTAGAATAAATAAAATATATGTGTGTAACCATACCCACTTTCCCCCTAAAGAAAGCTTCATGCGCGAAATAAAGATACTCCCTATTCCTATCGCAATGATTGTATAAAAAGCCACTTGAGAAGCTAATGAATAATCCATAAACAACAGCCTAGTTACTAAAATCATACCAATTGTTATGGTACTCGCTATCGGTCCTCCAATAATAACAGCTAGAATAACAGCTAAGTAGCGTAAATCCAATAGAATGGTACCAACACGAACACTGAAATACATTAATACTATACCTAGTATCCCAGTAAAAATGCCTACTACACATTTCTGCCCAAAAGAGAATCCTTCTTTTAACGGCTTATCCCTTAAAAGCTGACCTCCAATAAAAATAAAGGAAAGAATAATTGTTGTATTTACAAATAAGTCCCTTAACATAAAATAATCTCCCTACTTTTCCATCTATCCCCTTCCTCACCTTATTGTATACGAAATACCTTTAATTCCCAAATATTTTGTTTATTTTTGCTGTTCCACGTGAAACAGCAAAAAAATAAAAAGGGCGAAAACTCGCCCTTTTTCATTAACAACAGCGTGATATTTTTCCACCCTTTGCATTAAATCTTGCTTCTTGTGCCTCAGCAAAAAATTGCTTTTGACATACAACCTCTTCTTCAGGATGATGCTTTTTCATATGCTCCACATATACTTCATAACTTGGTACCCCAACGAGCAAACTAATAAAGCGTTTTCTTTCACCCCATACTTGCCACAACTTTTTAAGCATAGTTCCTCGACTCACTTTCATCTCTAGGAATATATGGTGCCTCTTTTAACGGCATTGGCTTATTTCTTAATACTTGGATCCAAATTCGAAGTGCTGAAATTAACACAGCGATTACAACTATCATAAAAATTCCGCAAAGCGCTGCATCGATATAATCATTGAAAATAATTTGCTTCATTTGAGCAACATTTTTTGCTGGCGCTAACACTTTTCCCTCATCTAATGCTCCCTGAAATACCTTTGCATGCGATAGAAATCCAATTTTAGGATTTTCATGAAATAGCTTTTGATACCCCGCCGTCATCGTTACAATCAGCAACCCGACAGTTGGAATAAGTGTTACCCAAACGTACGCCTTTTTTCCCATTTTGAACAAAATTGTCGTTCCAAGTAATAATGCAATACCTGCTAGCATTTGATTTGCAATACCGAAAAGTGGCCATAATGTATTAATTCCACCGAGCGGATCTATTACCCCTTGGTATAAGAAATATCCCCACCCTAATACACATAATGTTGTAGCGATTACATTCGCTAATGTAGAATCCGTTTTCCCAAATGGCTTATATACATGCCCTAAAATATCTTGAATCATAAATCGGCCGACACGCGTTCCGGCATCAATTGTTGTTAAAATGAATAGAGCTTCAAAGAGAATCGCAAAATGATACCAAAATGCCATCATGGCCGTTCCACCTATTACTTGTGAGAAAATATATGCCATACCTATCGCTAATGTTGGCGCACCACCTGTACGTGATAAAATTGTTTGCTCTCCAACATTTACAGCGAGATCTTTTAGTTCATTTGGTGTAATAGCAAATCCCCATGAGGAAATAACTTGAGCTGCCTGCGAAACATCTGTACCGATAAGTGCTGCGGGACTATTAATTGCAAAATACGTTCCCGGTGTTAATACACAAGCCGCAATCATCGCCATCGCTGCTACAAACGACTCCATTAACATTGCTCCATAACCGATTGGCTGTGCGTGTCCCTCTTGCTCGATCATCTTCGGCGTCGTACCTGATGAAACGAGAGCATGGAATCCAGACACTGCACCACAAGCAATAGTAATAAATAAGAACGGGAATAAGTTTCCAGAAAACACAGGACCAGTTCCATCAATAAATTTCGAAACTGCTGGCATTTGTAAATCTGGTGCTACAATTAAGATACCGATTGCTAACCCTACAATTGTTCCGACTTTTAAAAATGTACTTAAATAATCACGTGGTGCTAAAAGCATCCAAACTGGTAATGCCGATGCGATAAATCCATATACAATAAGCATAATAGCAATTGTTTCACCACTAAATGTGAACATACTTGCAAGTGTTGGATTTTCTGCTACATACTGTCCTCCAACAAGAGATAAAATAAGTAGGATAATACCAATTACTGATCCTTCTCCAACACGACCAGGCCTAATATAGCGCATATAAACTCCCATTAAAATAGCGATAGGAATCGTTGCTGCTATCGTAAACATTCCCCAAGGACTTCCGATTAGTGCCTTTACTACGACTAACGCTAATACTGCTAATAAAATAATCATAATTCCTAAAATACCTATCATTGCAATTAGTCCTGTAACAGGTCCAATCTCATCCTTAATCATTTCTCCTAACGATTTACCATTACGTCTCATCGAAGCAAATAAAATGACAAAATCTTGGACAGCCCCCGCAACAACTACCCCAACAATAATCCAAATGGTTCCTGGTAAATATCCCATTTGTGCTGCTAAAATCGGTCCTACTAAAGGTCCCGCCCCAGCAATCGCTGCAAAGTGATGTCCAAACAATACCCACTTATTTGTTGGAACATAGTCTTTCCCATCGTTTAATGTATGGGCTGGTGTTTGCCGATTATCATCTAAATTAAAAACCTTTCTCGCTATAAATCTACTATAAAAGCGATAAGCAACTGCATATACACATACGGCAGCTACTAAGAGCCATACAGCATTAATGGTTTCACCTTGTGATAAAGCTACTACCCCAAAAGCACCTGCTCCTACTGCTGTAATAATGCCCCAAAGTAAGATCGATTTCAATGTCTTCACATACAATTCCCCCAATACTATTTCTTAGTGGAGATTGTACTAAATTTTCTGAATATTTAACTTGAATCCTCCCTATCATGAAGGATTTTCAGTTTATCATGTTAAAATACTCTCATTACCTACTATAATTCAATGTTATTTCGAAGGCGTTTTACATAATTACGACTGACTGGAATCGGTTGCTCATCATACCTATCTAAATACAAATTATACGTGCCATTATAATAAGGTTTCAGTTCTTTTACATATGACATATTAATTAAATAGCTTTTATGTACACGTAAAAAATCATATGCATTTAGCTTATTTTCTAATTCCTGAAGTGTATATGTTGAAATATACTGATTATTCGTTGTGTAAATTGAAACAGTTTTATTTTCTTTATTTTTACTTACATATACGATATCTTCTGGAAGAATATATCGTATCCCCTCTTGACTTTCTATCGGTAGTTTTCGCAAATAACTCTTTGCTTTCTCACCTTGTTCTTTACCTATTTTATATAAAAGAAATTGTAAATCTTCTTCACGAAATGGTCGCAATAAATAATAAAATGCTTGGAAACGAAAAGCTGTAATAGATTCTTCTATGTTTTCACCTACAAAAATAAATTTTGTATAGCAATTTATTTCTCGTAATAAACTTGCATATTCAAAACCAGTACCATCTAGTAATTTGGAACTTAAAAAAACAAAGTCTGGTATATGTTTTTTCATCATAAATAAAGATTCTGTTCCTGTCTTTGCTTCAAAACATTCTACATTTCTCATATTTTCAGTGAAATTTTCAGCTAACTCTCTTCTCTCTTCTGCCTCTTCCATAATCAGTAAAATTTTCATTTCTTCAACCACCTAATTCTTTGTCCATATGTCCTGTTGTATACATTCGCTTTTATAAGAAATAATCCCTTTTTCTTACTATACCATTATTTATCTAAAAAAACAGAAAAAAGGAAACCACTTCGGTTTCCTCTCCCCTTTTATCCCGCACTAACTGCCTATAAAGATCCGAGTAGTGTAGGATAATAAACGGTCAGGGATACGTTCAAATTTTCACTTTATACTAATTCTCGTTGCTTCGTTTCCTGTCCAAGTATTATTACAGCGAATACACCAATTAAAATTGATCCACAAAAAATCGTAAATATTAATGATAGTGAAGCTTCTGAGGCAACTAAATATCCCACTAATAGTGGCCCAAGAATACCACCAATACGACCAAATGCCGCTGCCATTCCTGCACCTGTACCACGAATAACCGTTGGATACTGCTCAGGTGTATAGGCGTATAATGCTCCCCAAGCACCTAAGTTAAAGAAGGATAGTAACATACCTGCCACGATTAATACTGTTAATGAATCCGCAACCCCAAACAAATAAGCACTGCAAGCTGTCCCGATTAAATACGTAACCAAAACAAATTTACGACCGAGACGTTCAATAAACCAAGCAGCTGTGAAATATCCTGGAAGTTGAGCTAATGTCATAATAAGTACGTATTGGAAACTTTTTATTAAACTAAATCCTTTTAGCACCATTACACTCGGTAACCAAAGGAACATTCCATAATAGGAAAAAACAACACAAAACCATAGAATCCATAGCATAATTGTTGCTTTACGATATTCCCCAGACCAAACTGATTTTATATTTTCAATAACAGATGGCCTTTTTTCAACTTTTTGGAACCTTGGGGAATCCGGTAAATTCCATCTTAAATATAAAGCATATAATGCTGGAACTGCACTCAATACCATCGCAACTTCCCAACCATATTTAGGAATAACAAAATACGAGATAAGAGCTGCAATTAGCCATCCACCTGCCCAAAAACTTTCTAATAACACAACAATTTTCCCACGTTCATGCGCTTCAACACTCTCTGATACTAGTGTAGAGGCAACCGGAAGCTCTCCGCCAAGCCCCATACCAATTAAAAAGCGTAAAACGAGAAACATCGCAAGTGTTGTTGTTAATGCAGTTAAACCACTACCGATAGAAAATAATAATAATGTAATAATAAAGACTGATTTTCGCCCTATTTTATCTGATAGTATCCCAAAAATAAGCGCTCCTACTGCCATACCGATTGAGTTAATACTGCCTATCCAGCCCATTTCTTGCGTACTTAATCCCCAATCCTTTTGCAAGGCTACCATTACAAATGAAAGCATTCCAACATCCATTGCATCAAATAGCCATCCAAGCCCAGCTATACCTAGTAGTTTGCGCTTCGAAATTTCTTTAACCTTGCCCACTAGAAGTCCTCCTCACACAGGTGTCTTTACACATCATTTTACATGTGTGAATTGTATAAGTAAAATACTTTTGTGTAAAAAATTCTCCTTCATCATTCCCAAAAAGTAAAACGTCTATCCCGATTGGTGAGAGCTAATAATCTGTGGGGATGCCTCACTGATTAAAGTTTCAATTTATTAAAAATGAACAAATAAAAAAAGCAGCGATATTTCGCTACTTTTTCGAACGCATTACTTCTTTTAAAAATTCCGCTAATACTAACTGACGACGCCAGCGTGTTGGATTACTGCATAATCTATAAAACCACTCTAAATGAATCGCTTGAATCCATTTTGGTGCACGTTTTACCTCTCCAGCCCATACGTCTAAACTTCCACCTACTCCAACAGCCATTTTCGTTTCTAAACGATGCTTATTGTTTTGGATAAAGTTCTCTTGTCTCGGGAAACCAAGTGCAACAAGTAATAAATCTGGTTTTGCTTCTTGAATGCGAGAAATAATATTCTCTTCGTCTTCTTGTTTAAAATAACCATCTTGTATACCGGCGATGGATACAGCTGAATATGTCTTTGTTAAATGATCTGCTGCAGCTTGTACAACATGCGGCTTTGCACCTAATAAGAAAACAGATACCGGCTTACTATCTTCTGATAACTTCGCAAGTAAATTACACATTAAATCAAAACCTGCTACACGTTCTTTTAAAGGTGTACCAAGCATCCCGCTTGCCTTTACAACCCCAATACCATCAGGTGTAATTAAATCTGTATTCAATAATGTTTGATAGAACTTTTCATCCTTTTTTGCGCACATAACAATTTCAGGGTTTGCTGTTACTACCTGAAACGTATGAGTTCGCTCCGCTTCTAGTTGTTCTTTTAAATATTGGACCGTTTCATCCATTGTCATTGTAGAAAAAGGAACGCCTAGAATATCAACTGTTTGTACTGCCATAGTTAACTATCCTCTCTATCATTACAAGTTTTTCGCTATTAATTGCTTATATGTTTCCTTTGTATCTTCATATAGTTTCTGAAGTGAGAAGTTCATAGTAGCATGCTCATAAATATGTTTACCCATTGCTGCTAACTCTCCAGTTTTCCACTTATCATACGCTTCTTCTAAAGCTAATGCTAATGCCTTTCCATCACCTGTTGGCACAATCCATCCGTAAGTTTCATCTACGATTAATGGTTCAATTTCTCCAGCCCTAGTCACAATTGATGGTACGCATTGATTTGCCGCTTCTAATAAAACTAGTGGGAACCCTTCACTATGGGAAGTTAATAAATTTACATGTGACGACGCAAATAATTGTTTTACATCTTGACGATGTCCTAAAAACTCTACTTTATCGTTAATCCCTTTTTCAGTAGCTAATGACTTTAGATTTTCTTCTAATGGGCCATCGCCAACTAATAATACTTTAATTTTCTCTAATTTTGTTTGTTGTAACGCATCGAATAAAACTTCATGTCCTTTGACAGGATGTAATCGTGCTACTTGGATTGCCGTAAATACATCTTCATCAATATTGAACATTTCTTTTTTATTATAGCCTTCTGCTTTTTCCTTATCGTATTCAATTCCATTATAAATAACATGCATCTTTTCATTTGAAATACCTAATGCTGCCAGGCTTTTTTTCAATCTATTTGTTACAACGAAAAATAAGTCTATATTTTTTAAGGCTTTCAAATTTAATTTCGTAAAAATCCAACCTTTTAAGCCCTGTTTAGTAAAGTCTTGAAATGGATCACTATGAATAGTCGTTACCCATTTTGCCTTTATTCTCTTTTTCATTAAAGAAACATAGAAATTAGCCCTAGGGCCATGTGTATGAACTACATCAAATTTTTCTTTATTAATAAATTCACTTATATTCTTTAAAATGGATAAATCATAGCGCGATTTTTGTGAAAACACATGGACTTTTATCCCTAACTCCCTTGCTTCCTTCGCAACAATTCCATCTTCAAATACTGCTAATTCTACTTCACCAGTTGGAAACTGATCGAGAAGTGAAATAATATGTGTTTTCCCTCCTCCATCTTCTGCTCCTGCATTCATATGCAATATTTTCATATTTTTTCCTCCTTTAAATCCTCGCTACGTTTCCATCTATTTTTATTTTACTGTACTAAAAAATAAAAGCTAACAAAAGTTAGCTTTTATTTTTATCATTCAATTTCTAGGTCTACTATTAGATAAGCTAACACCACTACAAAGTAAATCCCAACTCCTGGTGCTGTTAAAATATGTCCTGCAATATAAGCAATACCTAACGCTAACAATAAGCTTGCTGAAATCATTCCATATTTTATATTAAATATGTCCTTAAATCTCGTAGCAAATGCTAGTAGAATTCTTAGCCCGTAATAAATAAATGGAATCATTAGTAATACAAAGCCAATAATCCCGAAATCATAAAACCAATCATGGAAGTCCATTTCAATTAGTTTTGGATCTGGCTGCTTTTGTTCATTGTATTTAAAGTTACCTGCATAACCCATTCCTAATAACTTTTGTGACATTGGCGCTTCTTTAAAGAACTGCTTATGTCTTTCTTCATATACTTGACGTCCACTGAAAATAAGATTTTCTTGATTTTCTTTCTTTTGCTCTTTCTCAAGCTCTTTCTTAACTTCCTCTTCTATCTTCGCCTTTTCTTCTGGCTTTTCAACTTTATGATGATTTTCTTCTTTTGCTTTAAGTTCTTGCTCTTTTTTCAGCTTCTCTTTAATTTCTTTTTCTTTTTGACCTTGCTGTGCCACATTTTGCTCTGATAAATAATTATTGTGAATACCCATATTTTGTGCTAATGGCGTTTGTTTAAACGTTCCGACTACACCAGCTAATAGGACAATAGCAATTACTGCATTAAGTGCAAGGGATTTTTTGTTCGGATTTTTTCTATCAAATAATAATTGTAGTAAAATAATCCCGATTGCTGCCGCTAGCGTAGCACCAATTGAGCCCATTCCTACTTTTGTACCAACTTGAATTAGCGAATAAATCATTAAAAGTGATGGAATCCAATATAGAATGTGTTTCCAGCTCTTTGTTTTTTGAATAGAATATAGTACTACAATAGGGAAAATAATAGCTAAGATTGAACCTAGTTCATTCCCTGCATAGAACCAACCTCGAGAACCAACCTTCATCCATTCATAACTACCAAAGTCAGTAGATGTTGAAATAGAAATAACCATAATTGCGTTAATGATTAATGTAGAATATACAATACTATTTCGAACCTTATCACTAATATTAACTGTCTTTTTCAATGATTTTAAAGCTAAAATGTATGATCCCAGCATGATATATATATATAATGCTTTCGCAACGAATTTAACCTCTTCACTAAGTACAATAGGATCCTTAACTAGTTTGTTATTAATAAATCCTATCCCTAAAACTCCGGCTAACAATATAAGATAAATTAAAAACTTTCTATTTTCCTTCTCTTTTGCCTGAATTAAAATGTAAATACCACCAACAGCCATAATAAGGAATCTTACTAAAATTCCAACGGTAGCATTTGACTTTAATAAAGTGATGCTAAGAGACGTTAATAAATCTAAAACAGGCTGTAAAATAATAAAAAAGAGCAAAAAATGCTCAAATCTAACCCTAGCTTGATTTGCTAACATTCCAAGACCTCCATACAAAATCTTAACATTATCTTTTAATCATAATTTTTTATCATTCAAACACACCTAGCAATTATAACATAACTCATATTCAAATCGAGAACTATTTTTCCAGCTAAAACTAGCCAGGACAAGTATTAATCAGTAATAGAAATTATCGTCCTTTAGCTATACTCCCCTATTTTTATAAAATCTATCTAACAACCATCCCCTTATTTTTGTCAGTATATAAATATTTTTTTATCATTTTATACAAATATAAATAACCTACCTATAATTGTAATGTTTTACCAAATAAACAACATCAAAAAATGTAAAATTAATCTTTTCATATCTTTTTCAAATTACTTTATGGCTATTTTCCAAACATTTTCAAACGCTTTCTTTATGAATTTTATCCGTTTTTCTACATGTAGCGAAAAGTAATTGTTATTTCCAATACTTTAGTGTATATTTTTTCTCTGGAACATCTTTAAGAGGAAGGGATTAGGGCCATGTTATTAATCGATATATTTACGTTTCTTGGCATTATCGCCGCTGCCATTTCTGGTACATTAGTTGGTTTAAAAAAAGATTTAGATTTATTTGGTGTCCTTTGTTTAGCTGTAGCTACTGCGCTCGGCGGCGGTATTATTCGTGATATCATGATTGGTAACCTGCCCCCTGTCGCATTTGTAAAACCCATTTACTTTTTCGTAAGTGTATTATCAGCATTATTTACTTGTATGTTTTTTGAGCGCATCAATAAACTTCAAGTCGTTATTATGCTTTCTGATGCTGTTGGCTTAGGTGTTTTTACAGCTATTGGTGCAAATGCGGCAATGTCACATCATGTTGACGCCTCATTTCTAGTTGTTTCAATGGGAGTCATTACAGGTATTGGAGGCGGTATTTTGCGTGACATTTGTGCTCAAGATATCCCTTACGTATTCCGAAAAGAGATTTACGCAATCGCTTCTATCTTAGGAGCAATTAGCTTCCTAATCACACACGCTATGGGGGCGCACGTGTTAGCTTTCTATGTTTGTTTATTAGTAACATTCATTATTCGTGTCGTCACTGTAATATATAATGTTCATTTCCCTGTTTTCTTTAAAACACATGCTAAAATTAATAAAGGCCATTAAGAGAATTCTAGATAGAATTCTCTTAATTTATATACTATTCAACGAACTAATATAGAGTAATTATATATAAGCATATATAATTACTCTATATTAGTTTTAAAATTGAAAACGTTTTATATACAGGGGGAAGAATGATGCTTGGGGTTTTCAAAAAAAATATTAATAAAACAAATGCCAGTATAATCGAATTAAGTAAGGACCAACAAATAACTTTTAATGTACCTACTAATTCTGAATTAAAAATTCAAATGGATATGCTACATATTTCAAAAGAAGATTTACAAGTTGTAAAAGTACTACAGCCTTTTATTTATGCAGAAATTGATTGGATTACTGAAAAATTCTATGCCAACATTACAAAACAACCTAATTTAATTACTATTATTGAGCGTTACAGCTCTATTCCAAAACTAAAACAAACTTTAAAAACACATATTAAAGAATTATTCAGCGGCCATATGCATGAAGATTTTATTGAACAGCGTGTTAGGATTGCCAAAAGGCATGTACAAATTGGTTTACATCGAAAATGGTATACTGCTGCTTATCAAGAATTATTCCGCTCTATCATGAAGATTTTGCAAACAAAAATAACGACAATCGATGATTTTTCATATTCTATAAATGTCATAAATAAATTATTCACTCTTGAACAAGAACTTGTTCTTGCAGCTTATGAATCTGAATATGAAAGAATGCAAAAAGAGCTTGAGAAAGAAAAAGAATTAACTGCTATGACAATTACGCATATCGCAACAGAACTAGCTGCTGTATCTGAAAAAACAAGCTCTTCTATTCAAAAACTAACCGCCAAATCTGAAACTATTGTAGAGATTGCTAAAACAGGTACATCATTAGCTACAACATCTGAAGAAAAAGCGAATAAAGGGAAAGAACAATTAAACCAGCAAAACAAACGAATGGGATCTATTCAAATGAATATGGAGACGATTATTACAGATACTCATGAACTTCTCAATATTTCTAACAAAATTAATGAAATCATAGATATTGTTAAATCGATTGCGGAGCAAACCAATTTACTCGCACTAAATGCAGCTATCGAATCTGCACGTGCTGGAGAATTTGGGAAGGGGTTTTCTGTTGTTGCTGGTGAAATCCGAAAATTATCAGAGCAAACGAAAGAATCTATATTTAACGTTACAAAGCTCGTCGAAAAAACAAATGAACAAATTACCCGTGTATCGTCTTCCGTGAAACAAATTAGCTCTCTCGTATCGGAAGGAACGGATAGTATGTCGGCAACTGATCGATACTTCCAAGAAATCGTAAAAGATATGTCTAACTCAAAAGAACAGAATAAGAAAATTGAACACGAACTACAAGCTATTTCACAAGTAATGAAAGGAATTCAAGATGATTCCTCACAAATGGCTCTAACAGCCGATAATTTGCAACTAGAACTAAATCGATAAGATAAAGTGAAACTTTAATCAACGGGGGTTTTGTTCATCCCCCGTTGATTATCAGCCCTCACCAATCGGGCTTTTACGGGCAGCCCGCCCCCCACCTAACTTCTTTGCTTTCGCTGATTTTGAGGTGGGGGTCTTACTGCCTGGAAAATAGCGGGATCAAATTCAAGTCAGGCATACTTTCCATCTGCACTGACTACTAAATTTCATCTTCCATCAAAAAAAGAATCCAGAATGGATTCTTTTTATTTTCTGAAAAATATTTTTTGACAATACACATAACTCATATAAACACCAAAGCTCTGCAAAATAAACAATGCTGGCATAATTACATTGTAATATGCCATATCTAATCGGAAGAGCTTTAACAATACGTAGCCACTAATTAAAAATAAGAACAACATATATCCCTCATTTTGTTGTTTCTTAATAAGGAAGTGTAATAGAGCTATAGTCATAAACAATGTTACGGCTATATATATCAGTTTTTCACATTTGAAAAGAATAGAATTTATCCCTTCATCTGAAAACTGATTTATCATCGGTTCTAAAAGTTTAAATCTTTCTCCCTCAATCTCTTTTAACTTTTGATCAATATGCCCTGTTACACTTTGATTTTTCGATATTTTTTCCTCATGTTGCGTTTTTCCAATTAATACAGATTGAACATACGTCTCATTCGCAATCGTATATTGTGACATTCCCATTGTCTTAATTCCATAATTCACACCAAAATGGGCACTATAAAATAGAATAAGTATCCCTATCATTTTTAGTAACACCTTTTGTTTCGTTGCTGATTGAAATACTTCGATTAATAATACATATACCGTGATAAAAATAGGAAGAAATAATCCCATTGGGAAAATCATATTACTAAATGCAAGTAAAATCGCTGAAAACACCCACATATAAGGATGATCTAATCCTTTATATAAAAGTATGTAACAAGCAAAATAAAATAAAAATATTGCAAGTGACTCAGGAGTTAATACGGAACTCATGAATATATTTGGAATATACAGAGCATAAAAGATAGAAGCAATACGACCGCATTCTTCTCCAAAAACCATTCCCGCAATACGATAAATAAATAATGCTGTTCCTGTGCAAAATAGCACATTAAATAATTGTAAAGCGAATAATGAATCACCAAATATACGAATAATTACCGACTCATATATAATAAAAGGTAAATGAGTTACAGTCCCTATATTATTACCAATTGCAATCTGCTTTGCAGACTCATACATCACTTTCATATCACCAATTATTGGAGCATCTACAAATAACAGCATACTAAGCCTCACAACTATAGATATACTTATAAGAAAAATAAGAAATTGTTTATCTGTAAAACGATATTGTAGAATTGATGCCACTAACAAAATAAGTATGACGAAAATTGCCAATATGATTGTTACACTTGTTGTACTTCCTCCAAAAAATTGCTTACTTGTCTCAAATGCTGCCCAACAACTATAAACGAAAAATGCGAGCATCGCACCGATTGTAATTTTATTGAAGAAAGATGAAAAATTTGTTTGTATATGATTCATATGTCCATTGCACCTCTATTTCCATTCATAACAAAACGATTCTATCATGAATGGGTACACGGCTGATAGGGAATTTCTATGACAAATATATAGTCATTACTTTTTACTTGCAATGTAAGCGAATCCTCTTTTACACTACATTTTAGATAAAATAAATTTTCTTTCAGTTATATGAATACAAATACAGAAGTTTAAATAATCCTCTTTTGGAATACACTTTACTTCATTAAATATCTAATATGAGTACTAAGCTTACACATATTATTCTGATTGAAAACAGACTATAGGGGCTGAATATATGGAAAAGAAATTCATGCGAGAATCTAAAGCAATTAAGACAACACGTGTTTTTCCTAACGATTTAAATAATCACCAAACACTTTTTGGAGGGAAATTATTAGCAGAAATTGATAGTATTGCTTCAATTGCGGCTGCAAGACATAGTCGTAAACATTGCGTAACAGCATCTATTGATTCAGTTGATTTTTTAACTCCAATTCACCAAGCTGATTCTGTTTGTTATGAAGCATTTGTATGTTATACAGGGAAATCTTCAATGGAAGTTTTCGTAAAAGTAATCGCAGAAAACTTATTAGCAGGCGAGCGTAGAATTGCTGCTACTTGCTTCATTACATTTGTGGCAATAAAAGATGGAAAACCTTCATCCGTACCACAAGTACTTCCTGAAACTGAAGAAGAACATTGGTTACACACAACCGGTTTAGAACGCGCGGAAAACCGAAAAAAGGGACGTTTAAAAAGTAAAGAGATGGCTGAAGTTTTAACTTTAAGTAAGCCATGGAATATATAATACGATACTCTCACTTCATACATGCACAGGTTTATTTCATCCTTGCATGTATTTTTTATTGTAAAAAATTCCACCTCTTATCTTTTATTTACTGTTTGTCTCCTAAAATAATCCACCAGTTTTTCCTTTATTTTGCTATACTATTAATGGTATATTAGATAAGGTTCGTTTAAAAATAACTATAATATAATTAAGTATATAAGGGATGGTGCGATAATGTCTATTGAGGTACCAATTTCAATACCAAAAACGTTAATTATTATTCCTGCGTATAACGAGGAAGAAGCAATTGCAGATACATTAACAAGATTATTAAAACTAAAACAGCATTTTACAGAATTAAGCATTTGCGTTATTAATGATGGATCACATGATAAAACAGCTCAAATCGTAAATGATTTTCCTGTTCACCTTGTGAACTTACCATATAACCTAGGTATTGGCTCAGCTGTACAAACTGGTTATAAATACGCTTATGAGAATGGATATGATATTGCGATTCAGTTCGATGCTGATGGGCAACATAATCCTGATGATTTGTACAAAATTATAAAACCTATTGCTGAAGACCAATGCGATATGGTGCTAGGTTCACGTTTTACAGAGAAAACAGCCTATAAAGGTAGTATTTCTAGAAGAATTGGTATTTTTTATTTTACTGCTCTACTGAAAGTACTAACAAAACAAACCTTTATGGATCCAACTTCTGGGTATCGTGCTATCAATAGAGAAGTAATTAAGATTTTTGCACATAATTATCCAAAAGATTATCCAGAACCAGAAGTCCTTATTCATTTAAAAAAGAAAAAATTACGCATTAATGAAATATCCGTAAATATGCAAGAGCGTCAAGGGGGACAATCTTCTATCACACCTCTTAAATCTGCATATTACATGATTAAAGTAAGCCTTGCTATATTGATGCAAAAAATTGTGAAAGGTTGATAATAAATGCCTATAATTACCTTTTCATTTATCTTCATTCTATTATTATTTTTATTAATTATTAATTCCATTCGTCGTGGAGCTTTAGAAACTAAATATGCTATTTTATGGATTTTTGTTTGTGTTGCAATGGCTATTTTAAGTTCTACTGAAAAAATTATAAATTGGATTGGCCAACTATTACACGTAGAATATCCTCCATCTGTTTTATTCTTATTTGGACTATTATTCTGTTTCATATTAATTTTTGACTTAACAAGAAAAATTTCTAAATTACATCATCAACTTGTAACGTTAACGCAAGATTATGCGTTATTAAAGCAAAAATTAAAAGTAACGCAACCTGAAACCGATAAAGAATAGTTTTCTATTTAAATATGAATATATACAAAAAAACATCTTAATTTTTTAAAAAAATTAAGATGTTTTTTATTGCAAACTATTTTTTTCTAATTAATAATTTACTAATTTTCATAACAGTTGCCACGGTCCCAACTCCAATTATAATAAATAAGAATGGTATTAACGGTAATGCATATCGTTCATATGCAACATAAAAACATGTTAAAGCTGTTTGCAATAAAAGGATTGACCATAAAAATGTAGTCTCTCTCCACCTTTTTAAAAGGAAAATAAATGAAAGTACTGTACATATTAAAAACGTCGTCTTAATAAAATTATATATTTCATTCATATCCTTTGCAGAAACATTGAATACTTCAATATTATGCTCTATAGAATAATACGGTTTTTTCCAAAGAATTTCTGGCTTCAAAACTAAATAACTCTCTATCATAGATTCCTTATCAGTTTTCCACCATTCCTTCATTTTATCAATCGCTATTTTTTCTTCTAATTCCATAAATTCATGTGCTTCAAGATTAGGGTATTTTGCATGTAACTCTATTTCAAGTTCCCCCATATCCTTACCTTCTGGGTAACCTTTCCCTTGATACGTTCCAAGTAATAACGGATTCCCTGCCCCAGCAGTTAGTGGGATAAATTTATCAAATTGAATGTAATTGCGAGCCCACCATGGTCCAAGTACGATAAGTCCTATTCCTATGCTTATAATCGCTTGCTTCATCATAATACGGAATGGGTAGCGTTTCATTAAAAGATACCCAAATAGTAAGATTGGATATAAGGCAATTTGTACACGGAGGTACAGTGCTAAAAAGTAGAAAATTAATACAATCAGAAGATGTTTCGTTTTATGAGTATCAGCTAATTTTAAACTCCAATATACTAATCCTAATGAAAGGAATAGAAACGGTCCTTCTGTTAAAGTTAAATTTTCCATAACAATCTCTGGAGGATACACAGCTAATAAGAAAGCACCTATTAATCCTGCAGCAGAATTCAATAAATAAGTACCAATCTTATAAGTTAGCAAAATACTAAGTACCCCTAATAGGATAATAATTAATTTTGCTACAAAAAGACCTTCACTGCCATTTCCAAAAAAATAAAATACAACAGCTAATAAAGCTGGAAAACCCGGCATAATATGAATCGTTGGTTTATCTGGTTCATGATATGTTAACATCCCTGTTTCCAATAAAATATTTGCCGTTTTTTGATAACCTATATCATCGCTAGCTATAGATAGATCTGCACCATGTGTTTGTAAAGTTGCAAAACGAAGTGCAAAACCGACTATCATAATAATCCCTAAAAGGATTATATTAGATTTGCGAGTAAATCGCCCTAACATCTCATCTTCTCCCTTCAGATACATAATTTTCAAAATATATTTCTATATTTTTACAACATAATACGTTCTATAATAAATACTTTTTATACAAAGTACAACAATAGAAAGTTGATTTACAAAGTTTATATGCGTTAAACTTATACAGATGTTCTTGTAATCTTCTTCCTTCCAAAAGGCTTGTATATATGATGCAAGACATAAAAAACTTGAGGAGATAAAAATTCTATGATGGAACAAAAGCAACTTGTTTCTGTTGTCATACCCCTGTATAACACGGAAAAATATATTGAAGAAACGATGCAGTCAATACTAGATCAAACATATAAAAACATTGAAATTGTAATTGTAGATGATGGAAGTAAAGATCAATCACCTTCTATTGTGAAAAACCTTGCTGAAAAATACCCAGGGCAAGTAAAATACGTTCATCAAAAAAACCAAGGTGTTTCGGTAGCCCGTAATACAGGTATCGAAAATGCTAGCGGAGAATATATCGCTTTCCTTGATAGTGACGACTTATGGCATCCAACTAAAATTGAGAAACAAATCGAGAGTATGCATAAAAACAACATGGACGCGTGCTATTGTGGTTATATGAATTTCTACGAAGAAACAGGCGAAAAGCTTGAGCATACAACAAACTTTATTAAAGGTGATATGGCAAAAGCATTCCTAACACATCAAGTTGTTGCTCAAACAAGTACTTGGATTTTCAAACGATCCATCGTAATGGATCATAACATTCGTTTTACACCAGGATGTAGTTGGGGAGAAGATTTAGAGTTTTTATTTAAACTTATGAGTTTGACAAATGTATGTTATGTCGATGAATACTTAACTTATTATAGAATCTTATCAGAAGGAAATCTTTCTTCTAAGTATAAAGATTATGAATTAAAAACAACAAAAGAGCTAGAAGTATTCAATCGTATGAAAGATTGGGTACATAATAAATCTCAAGACTTCATTACGAAAGACCCTCAGTCACTGATTGAGATTCTTGAGACTTATTTATTCCCTTATACAGTCATCAATAACGCTTGTATATATATTAAAGAAAACTCTCGATTAGATAAATCACAAGTTCAATTAATCAAAAAAGATATAAGGAAATATTGCCGTAAAATCTATTCAAAGAATGGAAAGCGTAGTAAAAAACTATATGCAATGCTTTGGTTTGTACGAATTAAATTTCTGTTTTCTTAAACTGAAAATATAACGATACTCTCTCTTTCTGTGAACAAATTAAATTTACAAATAGGACAAACTAACCGGGTCCTAAAGAATAGAAAGGTCTTTTCTCATGAAAACAAATAAAATTCTAAAAAACGCATCCTACCTCTTTGTAGGAAACATTACTGTCCGCTTTGTACTGGCTATTGCAACAATTTTCTTTGCAAGATATGTTTCTCCAAGTGATTACGGTATGTTTACAACTGCGTTAGCAGTTTCAGCTGTTATTTGTTACTTTACAGATGCAGGTTTAACACATACGTTTATGCGTGAAGGAACGAGAAGCGATGCTAATATTAGTGTGCTAATAAGTAGTTATTTACGTATTCGTTTAATATTAGCTATCGTAATTTCTGTACTTTTCGCTATTTTTGCCCAGTTCTTCTATCCCGATGCTTACTTACGTGCGATGGTATATTGGGTTGTCCTACCAACAATGTTCGGAGCAACCTTACAAGGTGTTGGTATGGCTTACTTCCAAGTAACAGAACGCATGCAATTTACAGCTATTATTTCTGTACTACAAGGTGTAACAGCTGCTGCTGCCCTATTACTAGGGATGTCTTTCCAATGGTCACTTATGATGGTTGCTGCCATGTACGGGGTATCTAGTCTTGTAACAGGTGTTATCGCCTTTATAATGACAATACGTTACACGAAAGTCCATAAGGGTTGGGATAAAGGCATTTTAGATCAACTACTTATTTTCACGATCAACGGAATCATTATTATGCTCTTACCACAATTGGGCCCTATTATATTAGAAAAGGTTTCAACATATAAGCAAGTTGGATTCTTTGGTGCTGCATCTAAAATACCTGCTGTACTATATCAAATACCTGGAGTAATTGCAGCTGCTTTTTATCCAAGACTTTTTGCTTTTGGTAATGAGAAAAATATTGAAGAACATAGAAAATTATCAAGTTTTGAATTAAAACTTATGTCTTTTTTAGGAATGGGAATTTCTATCCCCTTTATTGCTGATCCAAGTTTCTGGATTGTTAGTTTATTAGGAGAAAAATACGCTCCCGCTGGTGACGCTCTTGCTATTCTAGCGTTTATGGTTATTTTACAATCAATTAACTATCCACTAGCTGATAATTTAACAACGATTGGCCAGCAATGGAAACGTGCAACAACAATGACTATTGGATTAGTTGTTGCCATCATAGGTTATATTGTATTAGGTAGTAAATATGGAATGATGGGGGCAGCTGCCGCAGCCATCATTACCGAAATTACACTATTAATTGGATTTATCCTCTTTATTCGTAAAGGCATGCAATTATTAGTTAAAGGAATTATATTTAATTCCTTAGCCTTTATTATTAGTTACGGTATATACCGAATTGCATTAATCAACTTACCACCATTAGTTGCTTTAACTCTTACTGGTATACTATACGGTATAATCGGAATTGTAATTGATCCTCAAATACGTGGATTCGTTTTAGGATTTATAAAACAAAAGCTTATTCGCAAACATGCTTAAAAGCAAAAAGCTTTTCCTATTTAAAAACGGAAAAGCTTTTTGCTTTTTTATATACCATCATTTTTCTTCAGTAAAAAAATGCTATATATTCCAGCTCAAATTGACTTACTTTCTGAAAATGCCTTATACTAAATTACATGTAAACTATGAACTTCAACGCTTGTAAAAATATATATGCTTCAACAAAAATATATATTTTCTCATGTTAAAACTAAAGAACACACCTTTAAAAATTGGTGTGTTTTTATATGCTACCTAAAAACTAGTTGCTACATGTAACGACTTTCAAAGGAGGATTATCAATTTTTATGAGCATAAAGCCGAATAATAAATTCTTTTCCAAGAAAACAATAATAATTATGCCAATATTATTATTGTGCGCTTTTGCTTTTCATTATTTCTTTTTAACATCTAATCAAGCCTTTTCTGGTACAGGGGATGCGTTACGTCAATTTGGTTTTTTTACGTTTCTTCTACAACATGCCTTTAAAGATGGCAACCTTTTTTGGTCTTTTGATTATGGATTAGGTGGAGATTTATTTGGAGAGTTTAGTTATTATTACAGCACATCACCGTTTTTCTGGATTACACTGTTACTACCTAAACTAAGTCTTGAGCAAGTATATGACGTGAAATTATACATGAGTATTTTAAAAAACTTTTTAGCTATGGTATTCATGTATGGTTCTTTACGTTACCATAATAAAACAGCATTCTCATCTTTTGTTGCTGCTATTATATATGGTGGTTGTATTACTTTCATCCGCCACTCTTTACTATGGGATTTCATGGCTGATGCCATTGTATTTTTACCATTAGTAATATGGGGACTTGATAAATATATTATTGAAAAGAAGCGCGGACTTTTCCTAATCGCTGCTACTTTAATGTTAGCATCAAACTTTTATTTTGCTTTTATCACAAGTATTTTCATATTTATTTATGCATTATTCCAATACTTTGCGACACAACAAAATAAAACGATTGTCTCTTTTCTAACTTATTATATTAGAATCGGTTTATTGTATGGATTATCACTCGGTTTAGCCGCCGTTTGCTTCCTCCCATCAGTTAATGCCGTATTTAGTGCTGATCGACTATCAAAAAAGTTTGAGATACCATTATTATTTGAAGATAAATTTTATAAAGATTTAATGGAAAATATTTTCTTCATGTATAATGCTGAAAATCATCAATTAGCTTTACCAGCTTTAATTTTATTCTTAATCGTATTTGGAATGTTTATACGTGATAAACTCGTTAAAAATAAAGTATTCTTTACGTTATTCATGTTCATTCTGTTTATGCTTCCATATACATATTCTGTGTTTAATGGTTTTTCAGCAATGCAATCTAGATGGTTCTATTTATTTGTATTTGTAATTGCCCAAACAATTGCATACATTCTAGATTGGATGATTATTCATAAGAAAGACTACAAATTACCTTATTTAATAAGTTTATTAGTGTCTATTGGATTATTCATTTATGCATTTTATAGAAAAGCAAATATAAATGTAACTGATAAACCTTTACAAGACGTTGATAACATTTTACTCGGAACTGTCGTTCTTTCTGTTATTACAGTATGTTTATGGCGTTATATTTCCAAACCTTTCATACAATTTTTAGTTGTATTGAATGTACTCGTTAGCACAATTTCTATGAATTATATGTATGCGAATAATATACTTAGCACCGTTTACGGACAGAGCCAGATTTCAACTGAAAAGTTACACGAACCAGGCTATGATAATAAAGAAGAAATTGCTGCAATTCGCTACATACAAGAAAATGATAAAGACTTTTATCGTATTCTTAATCCATATAGCGAATATAACACACCGATGCTACAAGGATATCATGGCGTAAGTACGTATCAAAGCTTAGTTAATTATTATGTCCATGACTTTATGAAAAATAAATATGGTGTATTCCAAATGTACGATACACCTTCAATGTTTTATCAAGCTGATAGTCGACTACTACTCGAAAATATGCTAGGTATAAAATATCGCGTATTAAGTGCTGATACAGATTCAAAGAATGTACCTTATGGATATAAACTATTACAGCAAGTAGGACCATATAATATTTACAAAAATGACTATGCTTTACCGTTAGGATATGTATATGATTCGGCTATAAGTGAAGAAGAATTTTCTAAATTAAACTTCGCTCAGCGTGATCAATTATTATTACATGCTGTTGTCGTTAATAATACAAAAGAATTTTCATTAAACCATTTTAATAAACAAGACCTCAAATCAAAGGCAGTATCTATTAAAACGGAAAAAGCAAAATTCGAAAACATGGAAAAACAAGAAAATAAACTAATTGTTCATGGCTTTGGAAATATGATTGTACCTATCAATTATCCTGATACACCTGGTGATCTACTGATAGAATTAAAATTAAAAAATGCAGGCACATTCAATGCAACTGTTAATGGAAAAACGATAGGAAAAGGGGACGATGCTGGTGCATACTCTTATCCGTTAGAAAGGTTTGTTTACAATTTGGGCAATGAGCGTCCAGAAAACCTAACTATCTCTATTGATATGGCAGGTGAGTATGAATTAGGTGACTTGCAAGCAAATATTGTAAACTATGAAAGTGTACAAAAAGAAACAAAAAAACTAACTGAAAATAGGCTTGAAAATATTTATTATAAGAACAATTATTTAAAAGGGGATATCAAATCAAATAAAGACGGGCTCTTATATTTATCTGTCCCATATAGTAAAGGCTGGACTATAAAAATTGATGGAAAAGAAACAGAATTTACGAAAGCGAATTCTGCCTTTATCGGTGTTCCCATTACAAAAGGTTCACATGTAATCGAAATGACCTACGTTACACCTTACTTCAAATTAGGTATGATTATATCAATCATCTCACTAATTATCTGTATAGCTTTACTAATTTTCAAAAATCCAAAAGCACGACGAAAATTTTCTTTTAAAAAGCAATAATGAGCAATCAATGAATCATGAATCTATCCAATTGGATAGATTCATATAAAAACGCATAACATTGTTTTAACCCACTACAAACAAGGAGTGTCAAAAATGACTCTTTCAATCGTTGTACCATGCTACAATGAAGAAAAGGTGCTTCGAGCCTTTTATTCAGAGACTTCTCTTGAAATTCATAAATTAACTACCGATTATGAATTTGTTTTTGTTAATGATGGTAGTAAAGATGATACTTTAAATATTTTACGTGATTTAGCTAGTTCAGATTCGTCAGTACACTACATATCATTTAGTCGAAACTTCGGAAAAGAAGCTGCAATGTTAGCTGGTTTAAAATATGCTACAGGCGATGCAATTGTTATTATGGATGCTGACTTACAACACCCTCCTACGTTAATAAAAGAACTGTTAGAAGGATATAACGACGGCTACGACCAAGTCATTGCAAAAAGAACAAGAACTGGTGATTCACCCGTTCGCTCTTTCGTCTCTCGTCTTTACTATAAAGTGATGAATAAATTTGTAGATATTGAATTAGTAGACGGTATTGGTGACTTTAGACTTTTAAGTCGAAGAGCAGTAGATTCTTTATTATCTTTAAGTGAATACAACCGATTTTCAAAAGGCTTATTTTCTTGGATCGGTTATAACGAATTAATCATTGAATATGAAAATGTATTACGTTCTGATGGAGAAAGTAAATGGACCTTCTCGAAATTATTAAATTACGGAATTGATGGTGTAATTTCATTTAATAATAAACCGTTACGTCTATCTATATATCTCGGATTACTAACAACCATTTTAGGACTTTTATACGTAATCACTACGTTCGTTCAAATCATCCTTGGTGGTGTGGAAGTTCCTGGTTACTTTACTCTCATTTCCGCTATACTATTTATTGGCGGTATTCAACTCATATTCCTAGGTGTTATTGGTGAATATATCGGTCGTATTTATTATGAAACAAAACGTAGACCGCATTTTATTGTAGCTGAAAAGAAAGTTAGTGAAGTTAAACAAAAGGCATAACCAAAAAGTTACTTCTGTAGGTAGAAGTAACTTTTTTATATACTAACATTTACAAACACTTCTTTTGAAAAAATATACATTTTGAAATGATGGCATTATATGAAAGAATTTAGTATCATGATTCAAGGTACTATTTCAAGTTGGACGGAGGATACTATGAGCTTATTAACAGTTGAAAAATTAGGACATACATTTGGTGATCGTACATTATTTAAAGATGTATCTATGCGATTATTAGCAGGTGAGCACGTTGGATTAGTTGGTGCAAACGGTGTTGGTAAATCAACATTCATGAATATCATTACTGGTCAGCTTATTCATGACCAAGGTCGTGTAGAATGGACACCGGGCACACATTACGGCTACTTAGATCAGCATACTGTTTTAACGCCTGGACGTACGATACGTGACGTACTAGCGGATGCATTTTTACCGTTATTCGAAAAGGAAAAAGCTTTAAATGAAGTTACAGAAAAAATGGGAACTGCTACACCAGAAGAACTAGAAGAACTTCTTGAACAAATGGCAGAAATACAAGATGCACTTGAAGCAGGTGGTTTCTATTTACTAGATATGAAAATTGAAGAGGCTGCACGTGGTCTTGGAATTGATGCTATTGGTTTAGATCGTGATGTTTCAGCACTAAGTGGTGGACAACGTACAAAGGTATTGCTTGCAAAGCTATTACTTGAACAGCCAGAAGTGTTATTGCTTGATGAACCTACTAACTATTTAGACGTTGAACATATTCATTGGTTAACAAATTATTTGAAAGAATATCCACATGCATTCTTATTAATTTCTCATGATACAGAATTTATGAACAAATGTGTTGATGTTATTTTCCATCTAGAATTCACAAAAATGACACGCTATACAGCGACATATGAAAAATTCCTAGAACTAGCAGAAATCAATAAAAACCAACATATAAACGCTTATGAAAAGCAGCGCGAGTTTATCAAAAAGCAAGAAGACTTCATTGCAAAAAACAAGGCTCGTTATTCAACGACAGGTCGTGCAAAGAGTCGTCAAAAGCAACTTGATCGCATGGAACTTATTGATCGCCCAGAAACAGCAATTAAACCTGAATTCTCATTTAAAGAAAGTCGCGCAAGTAGTCGCTTCGTCTTTGAAGGTGAAAATGTAGAAATCGGATATACACATCCGCTACTACCAAAGCTATCAATGACGATCGAACGTGGTGAAAAAATTGCTATTGTTGGATGTAACGGTGTTGGTAAATCAACGTTACTAAAAACAATCTTAGGTAAAATTAAGCCTTTAAGCGGTAAAACAAGCCTTGGTGACTTCTTAGAGCCTGCATACTTTGAGCAAGAAGTTAAAGCTGACAATATAACACCAATTGATGATGTATGGAATACATTCCCTGGTTTAGACCAGCATCAAATTCGTGCGATGTTAGCAAAATGCGGATTAAAAAATGAACATATTTCTCGCCCATTAAGTCAATTAAGTGGTGGAGAACAAGCAAAAGTTCGTTTATGTAAGCTAATGGGTGAGGAAAGTAACTGGCTACTATTTGATGAGCCGACAAACCATCTTGATGTTACAGCAAAAGCGGAACTTAAGAAGGCTATGAAAGCATATAAAGGAACAATCCTCCTTGTATGTCACGAACCGGATTTCTATGAAGATTGGATTACAAAAGTTTGGGATGTTGAAGAATGGTCTCAAAATAGTAAATAGTCTTTAAGAAAAAACTCCTTGTGTAGACAAGGAGTTTTTTACTTATTTTTATTAAGAATTTTTTATATTGTAGTATCCTATAAGTCGTAATCGAAATTCTTTTAATTCCGGATACGCCTCTAAATTTGCTAACATACCTCTAATTACTGGAATTCTTGGATTAAGCAATCGTATTTCCGCCTCTAAAACATCTAACGTTACTAACAACTCATCATCCTCTAATTGATCAGCTAAACTACGCTTAAATACAATAATTTCTTTTAAAAAATGCTCTTTAACTTGTTCCTTAATAAGCTCTGATTTACAAAGGAATTCTCCAAGCTTTTCTTCATGTAAAATAGGTTCTTCCGAAGATTCTACTAAGCCATCTACTAAATGATCTACTCTTTTTAAAATAAAAGCAGCGACATACGATAAATCAATTTCTGGTGCTTGTAAAATAATTAACTCTAAATAACCACGGCATATGCCTTCTACTATAATTACTAAATCCAATAAATATGGCATAACCTTTTCACCATAAATGGACAATAAACTATTCCGATAAAATGCATGAGACTCTAACTTCATCCGCATCATAAATTCTTCTACTTCTTTATTAAACGGAATTGCATTTTCTCTCGCATGCATAATAATAAATTCTTTATGCTTTTGTATATCATTAAACTGACAATGTAATTGTTTTGCAAATTTTTCACGTGGTAATAAAGACTCTTGTTCAATATCCAGCATTTTCTTTTGGATTTTGTCATAATAATATCGAAGTGTCGCTAATAAAAGCTCATCTTTCGATTTAAAATATAAGTAAAAAGCTCCCTTAGATATACCACTAGCTGTCACAATTTCCTGCACTGATGTCGCATTTACACCCTTAGTAGCAAATAACTTCATAGCCGATTCTATAATTAAACGCTCTTTTTCTTTCATATCTTCTCTCCTAAATTTAATCTCGCATCTTATTATAAATGTATTATACCATCCCTTTTTATTGACGATTGACCGAACGGTCAGTTATATTATGTATTAGACTGACCAGTTGGTCAATATAATACAAAGGGAGCGCAAACATGAACAAAATCATCAATTTCTCGTTAAAAAATAAGTTCGCAGTTTGGCTACTAACCATTATTGTTACTATTGCGGGGATCTACTCTGGACTCAATATGAAGCTGGAAACAATTCCTGATATTACAACACCGATTGTGACAGTAACTACGGTCTATCCTGGTGCTACACCAGAAGAAGTAGCTGATAAAGTTTCAAAGCCGATGGAAGAACAACTACAAAATTTAAGCGGTGTTAACGTTGTGAGTTCATCATCTTTTCAAAACGCATCTTCTATTCAAGTAGAATACGATTTTGACAAAAATATGGAAAAAGCAGAAACAGAAATTAAAGAAGCTCTCACAAATGTAAAACTCCCAGAAGGTGTTAAAGATCCTAAAGTTTCACGAGTAAACTTCAATGCTTTTCCCGTTATTTCGTTAAGCGTAGCAAGCAAGAATGAATCTTTAGCTACTTTAACTGAAAATGTAGAAAAAAATGTTGTACCGGGATTAAAAGGACTTGATGGTGTTGCATCTGTTCAAATTGCTGGTCAACAAGTAGATGAAGTACAGCTCATCTTTAAGAAAGATAAAATGAAAGAACTAGGACTAAGTGAAGATACTGTAAAAAATGTGATTAAAGGATCGGATGTATCTTTACCACTTGGCTTATACACATTTAAAGACACGGAAAAATCAGTTGTTGTAGATGGCAATATTACAACGATTAAAGCATTAAAAGAACTTAAAATCCCAGCTATACCTTCCTCACCTAACGGTCAAGGTAGTCAAAATGCTGGCGCTGGTGCACAAACGCCACAAATGAATCCAGCCGCTATGAACGGGATTCCAACAGTTACATTAGATGAAATTGCTGACATTAAAGAAGTTGGGAAAGCAGAATCCATTTCTCGAACAAATGGAAAAGAAGCAATTGGAATTCAAATTGTGAAGGCCTCTGATGCAAATACAGTTGATGTTGTAAATGCAGTAAAAGATAAAGTAAAAGAACTTGAGAAAAAGTATAAAGACTTAGAGATTATTTCAACATTCGATCAAGGTGCACCTATTGAAAAATCAGTAGAAACAATGCTGAGCAAAGCAATTTTCGGTGCTATCTTTGCGATCGTTATTATTATGCTGTTCCTACGAAATATTCGAACAACGTTAATCTCTGTCGTTTCAATACCACTTTCTTTATTAATTGCTGTTTTAGTCATAAAGCAAATGGATATTACGCTTAACATTATGACACTTGGAGCAATGACCGTTGCTATAGGCCGCGTTGTCGATGACTCAATTGTTGTTATTGAAAATATTTACCGCCGTATGTCGTTATCAGAAGAGAAATTGCGCGGAAAAGATTTAATTCGTGAAGCTACGAAAGAAATGTTTATCCCAATTATGTCTTCTACCATCGTAACAATTGCTGTATTTTTACCACTTGGACTAGTAAAAGGTATGATTGGTGAAATGTTCTTACCATTCGCCTTAACTATCGTCTTCGCTTTATTAGCATCATTACTAGTAGCAGTTACAATCGTACCGATGCTAGCTCACTCTTTATTTAAGAAAGAGAGTATGAGGGAAAAAGAAGTACATCATGAAGAAAAACCAAGTAAATTAGCAAATGGGTATAAACGCATACTTGCATGGGCTTTAAATCACAAAATTATTACATCAAGTATCGCTGTCCTTCTATTAGTTGGTAGTCTTGCACTTGTACCAGTTATCGGTGTAAGTTTCTTACCTTCTGAAGAAGAAAAAATGATTATCGCAACATACAATCCTGAACCAGGTCAAACGTTAGAAGACGTTGAAAAAATTGCAACAAAAGCTGAGAAGCACTTCCAAAATAATAAAGACGTCAAAACAATTCAGTTCTCATTAGGTGGAGAGAATCCAATGAGTCCTGGTCAATCAAACCAAGCAATGTTCTTCGTGCAATATGATAACGACACGAAAAACTTTGAAAAAGAGAAAGAACAAGTCGTTAAAGATTTACAGAAGATGTCTGGCAAAGGCGAATGGAAAAACCAAGACTTCGGAGCAAGTGGCGGTAGTAACGAAATTAAACTATACGTTTACGGAGATAGCTCAGAAGACATTAAGCCTGTCGTAAAAGATATTCAAAATATCATGAAGAAAAATAAAGACTTAAAAGATATAGATTCTAGTATTGCAAAAACATATGCAGAGTACACTTTAGTCGCAGATCAAGAAAAGCTGAGTAAAATGGGCTTAACGGCTGCTCAAATTGGAATGGGACTTTCTAATCAACATGATCGCCCTGTTCTGACAACAATTAAAAAAGACGGTAAAGATATCAATGTATATGTAGAAGCTGAAAAACAAAATTATGAAACAATCGATGACTTAACAAATCGTAAAATTACAACACCACTTGGTAATGAAGTGGCTGTGAAAGATGTTATGACTGTAAAAGAAGGTGAAACTTCGAATACAGTGAAACACCGCGATGGCCGTGTTTATGCAGAAGTAAGTGCAAAACTAACATCTGATGACGTTTCAAAAGCATCTGCCGCTGTTCAAAAAGAAGTAGATAAAATGGATCTTCCTTCTGGCGTAGATGTTTCTATGGGCGGCGTTACAAAAGATATTGAAGAATCATTTAAGCAACTTGGCTTAGCGATGTTAGCTGCGATTGCCATTGTATACTTCGTTCTTGTCGTTACATTTGGCGGTGCCCTTGCACCATTCGCAATTTTATTCTCGCTACCATTTACGATTATCGGAGCTCTTGTTGCCTTATTAATCTCCGGTGAAACATTAAGTGTGTCTGCAATGATTGGGGCGCTTATGTTAATCGGTATCGTTGTAACAAACGCAATCGTGCTTATCGACCGCGTTATTCATAAAGAAAATGAAGGACTATCAACACGTGAAGCTTTATTAGAAGCTGGTGCAACACGCCTTCGTCCAATTTTAATGACTGCAATTGCAACAATTGGTGCTCTTATCCCGCTTGCATTAGGATTTGAAGGTAGTGGCTTAATTTCTAAAGGACTTGGTGTAACGGTAATTGGTGGATTAACAAGTTCAACGTTATTAACACTTCTTATTGTTCCAATCGTTTATGAAGTATTAAGCAAATTTAAAAAGAAAAAAACAAAATAACAAAAAATAACCTCGCTAACTGCGAGGTTATTTTTTATTTCCAAACAAGACTAGAAAATCACCATAGCCTTCTTTCTCTAATTCCTCTTTTGGAATAAATCGAAGGGCTGCAGAATTAATGCAGTAACGAAGGCCATTTGGTCCTGGACCGTCTGGAAATACATGCCCAAGATGTGAATCTCCTTCCTTACTTCTCACTTCTGTACGCGTCATATTATGACTCACATCCATCTTTTCTTTCACACTTGCTGACATAACTGGTTTTGTAAAACTAGGCCATCCACATCCACTATCAAATTTGTCTAGAGAAGTAAATAGCGGCTCACCTGAAACGATGTCTACATAAAGACCTTCCTCTTTATGGTTCCAATACTCATTTCGAAATGGTGGTTCTGTACCATTTTCCTGCGTTACATAAAACTGCATCTCATTGAGTTTTTCTTTTAAATGAGCATTATCCTTTGGCCAATGTTGCTTAATAAAAGCATCTCGTCCTGAGCCTTTACGATATAACTCATAGCGGAATGTGTTTTTCTTATGATATCCTTGGTGATATTCTTCAGCTGGATAAAATGTAGCTGCTGGTAGTATTTTTGTCGCAATTGGTTTTGAAAAGCGCCCACTCTGCTCAAGTTCTTCTTTTGAGGCTTCTGCTTTTTTATGTTGTTCTTCATTATGATAAAAAATCACTGTTTCATAAGACTGTCCGCGGTCGTGGAATTGTCCTCCAATATCGGTCGGATCAATTTGTCTCCAATATATATTTAACAATTCCTCATACGACATTTTATTTGCATCAAATGTAATTTGTACCGCTTCATAATGTCCTGTTGTTTCTGAGCACACTTCTTTATACGTTGGGTCCTCTTTATGACCGCCTGTATAACCTGAAATAACCTGTATAATGCCCTCCATCTCTTCAAATGGAGAAACCATACACCAGAAACACCCTCCAGCAAATGTAGCTAACTCTACCTTTTCATTTACAGCCATTACTTCACCCCTATTCTATATTCTCCTTACAGTATGGCATAAGAAACATAATGTTATAAAAGAAAAAGCATCGAACATCGATGCTTTTTCTTACTTCACTTTATTTTTTCCAACATCCTTCTCCATTTCATCACTTGTCACGTCTAAAACATCTAGTAAGAAAATGAAGATTGGAATACCGATAATCAGTCCCCATACACCTAAGAAGTGCTCTGAGAAAATTAATACCATAAAAGTATAGAAAATCGGTAAATTTGTTTTTTGCGACATAAACTTCGGATTTAATACGTAACTTTCAAGCGCATGAATCACTGTTACGATAACTAAAATATAAACAACGTACATAATACCGCCAATATTGTAAGCAATCATACAAAGTGGGAATAACGAAATGATAACCCCCGCTACTGGAATTAATCCAAGCAAGAAAATCATTAATGCTAAACCTAATAATTGCGGGAATCCTAATATCCATAATGCGATAACTGAAAGAACACAGTTAACAACAGCAATTAAAAATTGTGCTTCGATTACCTTTCCAAATGAACGTGCAAATTTCTTTCCGAAGTACTCAATTTCAGTATAGAAAATTGCAAGCCTGCTTTCTTTAAACTTTGCAGTAAAACCAACAATACGAGATTTTTCTAATAAGAAAAACAAACTCAAAATTAAAGAAAGTAAAACCTGAAGGCCAAATTTACCAACATTCGTAATCGATTTATACAAAATGTCTACGCCTTGTCCTACATATTTAGAAAGCTCCATATGATTGACAGCATTAACTGCATACTTAATTAGTTCACTATCTGGTGGGTTTCTTAAAAATACATTGAATTGGTAAATCAGTTGTGAAATTTGTATCGTCAATACTGGTAAATATTTAAATAGCGTAATAGCAATTCCACCAATTAACATTACATATAGAAATGCTATAATAATTTTTCGATTAATAGGCATGAAATGATCTAATTTGCGGGAAATAAACTTTTGGAATCGATCCATTAAATACGTGAGAATAAACGTAATTAATATTAAATTCAACATACTTTGCAGCCCGTATAACACGAGAGCAAGTATTACTAATACGAGTAACCTCTGAAATCCTTTACTTTGAAACAGGTTTTTTATTTGCATAATCGACGAATACTCTCTCCTGTCCTATAAACTAAAACGTTAATAAGTAGATTTCTCTCTCTTTTCTACTTTTAATTATTCATTCATATTAAGATTTTTATAAACTCATTATATGCCTACCTTAACAGGTATATAGTAGCTTACTTCTTATTTTACAATACAATGACCTAATTCAAAACGTATTCTACATAGTATTAATGAAGATTTAAGGAAACTTATATTTTTTTAAATAGGTCTTACCACTACTGTAACATAAAAAGCAAGCTATCAGTAGAAATCTGTCCTACAAATAGCTTGCTTTTCTTGTTTTTTAAGTAAGTTTTACTATCCAATGAATGGTATGAACATTGGGATGACAACTACTGTTACAACCCCAACTACTGTTACAGCAATACTTGCCATCGCTGCCTCTACCTCACCCATTTCAATTCCTACCGCAACTCCTAATGCATGACCCGCTGTTCCAAGTGCTAAACCTTTTGCAATCGGATGTTTCACTCTAAATGTTTTTAAGAATAATGCTCCTAATGCGTATACGATAACTGCGTTGAAAATAACTGCAAACGATGTAATTGCTGGAATACCACCAATACTTTCTGAAATTGGTAACGCAATTGCTGTTGTTGCTGCTTGTGGTAGCATTGAATTCATTACTGCTGTATCTAAACCGATTGCTTTTGCAACAATGAACACGACAATTACTGAGCAAATAGATCCAACCACGATAGCTGATAAAATTTGCCACCAATATTTTTTCAACTTATCAACTTGTTTATAGAGTGGGATAGCAAATGCAATTGTTGCTGGCTCTAAGAAGAAACTAATCATTTTTCCGCCAGTATTATATTCTTCAAAAGTAAAGTTACCTACCTTTAGAAAGACAATCCCTAATACCATCGCTACGAATAATGGTGTAAATAGGAAGAACCCTTTTGAATGCTTGAATAATAATGTTCCGATTCCGTATGCGATTAATGAAACGACGATTCCGAAATATGGAGTCATTGTGCTTGCCATGTTCATTACCTCCTAACAATATATAAATGCAATGGTTACGCAACCTTTCCGTGCTTGCGTCCTTTATTTACTACTTTCAATTCTTTTGTATCTTCTGTTTCTTTTTCATCTTTTCCTAAAATAAATTGTGCAAATAACCCTGTTACAGCAAGTAAAATAACTGTTGCTACAACAATTACAGTTAAAATTTGTACAAAGTATTGCCCCATTACACCAAGAGAATTAATAACTGAAATACCTGATGGGACGAATAAGAATCCAATAATACCTGTTAAAGCTGTTCCGAGTGATTCAACTTGCTCCAATTTAATAACTTTTAAACATAATAGACTAAATAAAATAACTAACCCGATTACCGATGAAGGCATTGGAATTGGTAAATGTGTTGCAATAATATTAGAAATTAACATAATAGCTGAGAATATGAATGCTTGTGATAAGAAACTATATACTTTTTTCGTACTCATTTTGGCCACCTCTTTCGATTTGGTACCTTTATTGTATAGGATACAAACGTATAAGTAAGCGTTTACATAACAGAACGTCAAATATACAGAATCAGTTACAAATATAAAAGGATGAAATACAAAAGCTGCTTCTTAAATACGAAGCAGCTTCTTGAGTTCTTTTGCATATGTACGGCTAACAGGTACTTTCGATCCTTCTTTCATGATTAAATTATAAGTAGAATTAAACCATGGCTGAATTTCAGTAATATGATTAATATTCGCAATAAAGCTACGGTGTACGCGCATGAAGCTTGCTTGTGGTAACTTCTTCTCTAAAATTACAAGTGTATCATGTGTTACATACGTTTCCCTCGTTGTTTTTACTGTTACTTTCCCATCTACAAGCCCTACATATATAATATCTTCAATATTCACAAGTACGATTGATTCTTCAATTGGTAATGCTAATTTATGCATCTCTGCTGTTACATCTGTCCCCTTTATTTCGTGCTTCGTTTCTATTTGCGCTTGTTTTTGTTTTTTATACTTCTTTAATGTCTGCACAATACGCTCTTCATCAAATGGTTTTAAAATGTAGTCTAACGCATCTACTTCAAATGCTTGCAGCGCATATTGATCATAGGCAGTAGCAAATACAATTGCAGGTGGATTTTTCATCTTCTTTAATATATTCGCGATTTCAAATCCGTTATCATCGGATAATTGAATATCTAAAAACACAATATCTGGTCTACTTTGCATTAGTTCTTCTAATGCGTCTTCCACACAATCAGCCTCACCAATTATCTCAACTTCTTTCGTTCTCTCTAATAAATACTTTAGTTCATCACGTGCTAACATTTCATCGTCAACTACTAATACTTTTAACACCCGGCTCTTCCTCCCCTACTTTTTTTGGAATAATAAAGGTAATCTCCGTCCCTTTATTTAATTCACTTTCAATATGAAGCATCGTTTCTTTCCCAAATAACCCAATAAGACGTTCATTAATATTATATAAAGCTGTTCCAGTCCCTTTCTTTGACGAAACTACCATCTTTCCTAATTGTTCTAAACGTTCTTCCTCAATTCCCTGTCCATTATCTTTTACTTCAAAGTGAACCATACCCTCTTTTTCAAAAACATGCACTTCCACTTCGCATACTGGTTGCTTCTTCGGAAAAGCATGTCGCAATGCATTTTCAACCAATAGTTGAAGAACAAATGGTGGTACTAAAGTTGTCTTTAGCTCATCTTCAATATACATCTTTACCTCATACTTATTTGGGAACCTTGCTTGTTCTAGTGATAAGTATGCCTGTACATGGTTTAATTCTTGTTCTAGTGGAATCAATAACTGACGTGCCCCTTGCAAATTACAACGGAAATATACGCTAAGCTGTAATAATAACTTCCTTGCTTTTTCTACATCTGTTCGACATAAAGCTGATACTGTATTAATCGCATTAAATAAAAAGTGTGGGTTAATTTGCGCTTGTAATGCTTTTATCTCCGCATCTTGAAGTAATTTACTTTGCAACTCAGCTTCTCCTAACTCTAACTGCGTGGAGAATATTTTTGCTAACCCTTCTGCTAATTCCTCTTCCACACGACTTAACTGGTTAGGATTTTTGAAATAGAGTTTTAATGTCCCTATCGTATTTCCATGCGAAGTTAGTGGAATTACAATCGCCGCTTGCAAAGGGCAGCCTTCATGTTGACAATTAATAACCTCACGTGATTTCGCTTTCATTATTTTCCCTGTGTTTAACACTTCTTTCGACAAACCGGTTATTAAACTATGTGAAGGAATATGGTGATCTGATGCTAATCCAACATGAGCTAATATTTTCTCTGTATCTGTTAAGGATACCGCATCTGTTCCTGTAAAACGGTGAATAATTTGTGCCACATGCTTACATGATTCTTCTGTTAAGCCTTGGCGGAAATACGGTAACGTTTTATCTGCGATACGTAATACTTTATGGGTCTGAAGTGCCTTTGCATTCTCCTCCTGACGCAAAATAGCTTGTATCATAGAAAGTAAAATAAAACTTCCAAAACTATTTACAAGAATCATTGGTATCGCTATTGTTTTCACAACGCTAATTCCATCCTCTATAATTAATAAAATCATTAGCATTTCTAAAGATACGATAAAAACACTTAAAACTGCTGAAAACTTAGGAGTAATTGTACGATTATATTTTTTGAAAATATATCCAATATAACCAGTTATAATCCCCGCTAAAATAGAAGAGATTGCGCAGCTTAGCGCTGTCGTACCACCAAGCATATAACGATGAATACCAGCAATAAATCCTACTCCAACCCCTACGATAGGGCCACCAAGTAAGCCGCTAATACCGACACCCATAATACGCGTATTCGCAATTGTACTTGACGAAGAAACACCCTGTAACCAGTTTTCATTCATAATCGTATTTCCTGCTATTTCAATCCCAGTGTAATTGCTTACAATTGTAAATACCGAAAAAATACAAATAAGCTTCAGCTTATCTACATAGCCATCCTGTTTATGAAGGAGGCGTCTGAAAGTTTTAATATGAGAGAGTAAAAATCCTAAAATAACTATAAGTCCGACTCGTTCAATCATCATGAGTACTAAATTTAGCATCTTTGATTCATTCCTTTTTATTTAGTTAGTTTTATTATGGGAAAATAATGAAGTCGGCGTCAAGAAGGACGAAATATTTTTTGAAATATTTTACACATAATAACTTCCTCTTTATTTGACAATACAATAGAAGAGTGCTAAAAATAAAGTAATATAATACAGTCCTTTAACCCAACCCCGTGAGGTTGAGAAGGAAGTCGGAATATAATATACGTATGTTCTTTTTGGGGGATACGTATGCTTTTTTGGCCTTCTCATCATATCAGGTGAGAAGGCCTTTTGTTATTCTTCCATAGCGACTGTAGAAAATAAGGAGGAGTAATAATGAACGTCACTACTGATGTACAACAAATAACAGCGGAGACGAAAGCGAAAAGATATAAAACATTATTTGGTTCTGCGCTAGGATATGCAGCAGAAGGTTTAGATATGTTGCTATTATCTTTCGTACTTGTCTATATTTTAAAAGAGTTTCACTTAAGTCCTGTTGAAGGTGGAAACTTAACATTAGCTACCACAATAGGGATGTTAATTGGTTCTTATTTATTTGGATTTATTGCTGATTTATTTGGCCGTATTCGTACAATGGCCTTCACAATCTTACTGTTTTCACTAGCAACCGCACTCATTTATTTCGCAACAGACTACTGGCAATTATTAATTCTGCGCTTTTTAGTTGGAATGGGAGTTGGTGGTGAATTCGGAATCGGAATGGCCATCGTAACAGAAACCTGGTCTAAAGAAATGCGAGCTAAAGCGACATCTGTTGTTGCACTTGGATGGCAATTTGGTGTACTGATTGCTTCACTCCTTCCAGCATTTATTGTCCCACACTTTGGATGGAGAGCCGTTTTCTTATTTGGATTAATTCCAGCTTTACTAGCTGTCTATGTCCGTAAAAGTTTAAGTGAACCGAAAATATGGGAGCAAAAACAACGCTACAAAAAGGAACTGTTGCAAAAAGAAGCTACAGGTAAATTAACAACTACTGAAGCAGAACAACTAAAACATATAAAAAAATTCCCACTTCGAAAGTTATTTGCCAATAAAAAAGTAACAATTACAACAATTGGTCTTATTATTATGTCGTTTATCCAAAACTTCGGATATTACGGAATCTTCACATGGATGCCCACTATTTTAGCAAATAAATATAACTATACATTAGCAAAAGCAAGTGGCTGGATGTTCATTTCTACCATCGGTATGCTAATTGGAATTGCAATCTTTGGTATTCTAGCTGATAAAATTGGTCGCCGTAAAACTTTTGCAATCTATTATATTGGCGGTACAGTATACTGTCTCATTTACTTCTTCTTATTCACAGATTCAACATTATTATTATGGGGAAGTGCATTGCTTGGATTCTTTGCAAATGGAATGATGGGAGGATTTGGAGCAATTTTAGCTGAAAACTATCCTGCTGAAGCTCGCTCTACCGCTGAAAACTTTATTTTCGGTACAGGACGTGGGTTAGCTGGATTTGGGCCTGTTATTATTGGCTTACTCGCTACAGGTGGCAACCTACTTGGAGCAATGTCCTTGATTTTTATCATCTACCCAATCGGGTTAATTACAATGCTACTATGTGTACCAGAAACAAAGGGAAAAGTATTAGATTAAACGTAAAAGAGGAAGCATCTCATTTAAGATGCTTCCTCTTTTACGTTTTTATTTATTTTGATTTACTAGCCTTCTGAAATAAGAATGCAGTTTTATCTTCTTCTTTTACAATACCTTGTTTTAATGCTAATTCTCCCGCAACTTTAGGCGCTAACCATAGCATTGGGAATAACAAAATTGATACCGGAACTGCCGTCACCACGATAAACGATTGTAGCGCATTAATACTTCCTTCACCCATATATAAAAGAATTGCTGCAACTGCGCCCATAATAAGCGACCAAAAAATTCGCAAACTAATTCTAGGATCTCCGTCTCCAGTCACTGCCATTGAAATGGAATACGCCATTGAATCCCCTGTTGTTACTACAAATAAAATTGTTAATAAAAGAAATGCTGGTCCAATAATATTAGAAAGTGGCAATTGTCCTGTAATTGCAATCATAGCTGCCGGCATACCAGATTCACTTAATGCGTCCGAGATAGACCCAGGATTCATCAACTCATAAAACACGCCTGATCCACCTAATATAGTAAACCAAAACGTTGTAATAATAGGTGCGATAATTCCAATTGCAACGATGATTTCTCGAATCGTTCTCCCTCTTGAAATTCGACTCACTAAAATTGCCATCATTGGTCCGTATCCAATAAACCATCCCCAGAAAAAGATTGTCCAAGATCCTAACCAACTTGCATCACCACGGTATGTGCTCATCGGTATAAATTCATTTACATAAAATCCAAACGAAGAAACAAACGAATCAATAATAAATCCACCTGGCCCAAATAGTAATATGAATGCCATTAATACAATTGCTAATCTAACATTTAAATTACTTATAATTTGAATCCCTTTATCAATACCTGTTACTGCCGATATGGTAGACACGGCCACCACACAAACAATAATTGCTAATTGAGTAGTAAACACATCAGAAATTCCAAATAATTCTTGTAATCCATAACTTGCTTGTAAACCTAAAAATCCAATTGGGCCAATTGTACCTGCAGCTACTGCAATAATTGAAGCTGCATCAATTATCGTTCCAAGCAGGCTCTTTCTTAATTTTTCCCCAAAAATAGGATATAAAAGCGTTCGAGGTTTTAGCGGCATATCTTTATGATAATGTCCATACATCATAACTACCGCACTAATTGTACCTAAAATCGTCCATGCTAAAAATCCCCAATGCATATAACTTTGTGCTAAAGCAGGCATGACTGCTTCTTTCGTTCCAGCAGATATACCATCATGTATTGGTGGCACCGTCATCAAATGATACATTGGCTCTGCTGCTGCCCAAAAAACGCCACCTCCGGCAAGTAATGTAGACATAATAATAGCAAGCCATTTTGCCGTACTAATCTCAGGTTTTTCTAATCCTCCAAGCTTAACTCTCCCATATTTGGAGAACGCCATACACATCGCAACAATAAATGTACCTAATAATAAAATTTGCCAGAAGGCACCGAAATATTTAATTGAAAAAGCGAAACTTTTATTAATCGCACTCTCTACATAATCCTTGTTCAAAAAAACTGCAATTACAAATAATAAAAGTGAACCACCACTAATAATAAATACAGGCCAATCAGTTTTTCGACTCTTCATCCTCATTTACACTTCCTCCTTCCTCAGCAATCTAAAAAAACAACTTTATTATGTTTTATTGTTTAAAACCAAAACACAATAATTATATATGCATAACATTTTATCGACTTCCCACATACTTATGTTGTCCCTAAAAATATGCCAAATCCCTTATTAAAAAGAAAGAATCTCTTCCTCTTACATAAAAAAGCAAAACAAAAGACCTTATATTTCTATAAGGTCTTCGAAACAGAAATTTGATTATAACATAAGGAACTCCTTGGTTCAAAAAGCCTCTTCCAAAAATAACCGAGAGTAAAGGCTTCCATTTGCTACATAACAGTAATTAAAAAAAATTATATTTCACAGAAAAAACCTACACTAAATATCATTTATGAAAGAAATTTGGCTTCAAAATTTCATTCGGATACGGTTTATGATAAATGTGGGTGGTAGCTGGAGATAATGGTGGAATAAGCCATACCCAATTACCTGTTACAACACGACCACAAGCAGCTTCTTGCTTCTCAAATTGCTGAAATTGTTGTGCAGCAGTATGGTGATCAACAATACTAACTCCTTGTTTTTTAAAGGAGTGTAGTACGGCAATATTTAACTCAATTAGCGCCTTATCTTTCCATAAGGTACCGTTTCTCGATGTATCTAAATCCATCATCTCCGCAACAGCCGGAAGTAAATTATAACGATCATGATCTGCTAAGTTGCGCGCCCCAATTTCTGTTCCCATATACCATCCATTGAACGGAGCGGCTGTATAAGAAATACCGCCAATTTCTAAACGCATATCTGAAATCATTGGAACACCATACCATTTTACTCCAAGTGATGAAATAGGGTATTCCGGGTGTTCAATTGGCACTTCTTTTACTTCTTCTCTCGGAATTTCTTTATATATAGGCGCTTTTCCATCTATAGAAAACACAAGTGGCAATACATCGTAATTCGTACCTTCTCCTTGCCAACCAAGCTCCTGACAAAAGTCCGTAAATGTAGCGGAATGAGAATCACCAATCACTCCCGTTTCTGTTTTATATCCTGCATATCGAATCAATTGGTGATTATAAATTCTTATATTATTTTCTTCACCTTGATATTGCTTAAAAATCGTAATGGTTGGTTTAACTTTTCCGTCGTTCGTTGCATATTTAATATGATGAATTAATGCATTATATACACCCTCTTCATCATTTACTTCGCGCGCATCTAATATGTGCATCTTACTCCAAAATAGTCTTCCAATACATCTATTACTGTTACGCCATGCCATTCGTGAACCATGAACAAGTTCTTCAAATGTATGCTCATATGTCCCTGTCTTCTCTATCTCAATTTGAATTTCTTTTATACGTTCTTCTATCAATTGTTCTTTATGAAGCTCCTTATAACAAATCGTAATAAAATTACTTGCTTCCTCTATTAATTGTTTCGTTTTACTCATAAACAATCTCCTTCTATTTCAACAAAACCCTGCTACTTTACAGTATAAGCAAAAAGGATAGGAGTCACAAATGAAAGTGAGAGTGTTACTTTTATTGTAATATTTTTCAGAAAATTAATGGAATTACTATTGACTTATATGGAAAATGGGTGTATTTTTGACTCAGGTAAAGTATTTTTACCTAGACCAACTTTTTAAGTCGAAAGGAGGGAATGTTATGTCTTCATTTCAATTGCCAAAGCTTTCATATGACTATGATGAACTAGAGCCACATATTGATAGCAATACACTTGCCATTCATCATGGAAAGCACCATGCGACATACGTAAACAATTTAAATGCTACTTTAGAAAATTATACTGAATTACATAATAAATCTTTAGAAGAATTGCTATGTAATTTAGATGCTTTACCGAAGGAAATTGTTACAGCTGTACGAAATAACGGTGGTGGTCACTATTGTCATAGTCTTTTTTGGGAAGTGATGAGCCCACGAGGTGGCGGTGAGCCTAATGGAGACGTTGCAAAAGTAATTGATTATTATTTCAATACCTTTGACAACTTAAAAGATCAACTTTCCAAAGCAGCTATTAGTCGTTTTGGAAGTGGCTATGGATGGCTTGTTCTTGACGGTGAGGAACTCTCTGTTATGAGTACACCAAATCAAGATACGCCTTTGCAAGAAGGGAAAATCCCCTTACTCGTAATTGATGTATGGGAACATGCTTATTATTTAAAGTATCAAAATAGGCGCCCAGAGTTTGTTACCAACTGGTGGCATACAGTAAACTGGGACCAAGTAAACGAGAAGTATTTACAAGCAATTCAATCACAAAAACATTAGTCGTACGTATAAGGTAAATTTGGTAATGTAAAATCAGTATTGTCGAAATCCTCCAGAATCCCCCGGATTGCCACCGGGGGATTTATGATTACTTCATTGTATTTATATAATGTTTTAAAATATTTTTCATTTCTAGTTTCAGCTCTCGGAACAAAAATCCGAATTCACGAGCCTTTCCATTATGTAACGTACAGTTAGTTACCTCATTATAAGGAGCTATATTTCCCCCAGCTTTCTGAATGAGTGCTTTTATTCCTGTCTTCTCTTCTATGAAATGAATAATTTCTTCCATAGAAACTACTCCGTTACTACAGGCGTTAATTGGTCCTCTCACATTTGCCATTCCGCACCAAGCTAGAAACTCTCCTGCCTCTTTTTCATGTATAAATGACAAAGTTCCATCTACATGATCCACAACGATAGGTTTTTGGTTCACAATACATTCAACGTAAAATTGTAACCTTTTCGTATAATCATTTTCTCCAATAACAACTGGAAAACGCACTGCAACGACCGGGAATGTTTCATGTTGAAATACAACGGCTTCAGCTAATCTCTTTCCTTCACCATAATTGAAGTCATTCCTATCTCCATACGCGATTGCATACTCGTACGGATTAAAGTCTTCTTCTGATAAGCTTAGGGCAGGTTCATAGACGGCCATTGAAGATGTCATAACATATTTCTTCGTTTTCCCTCGTAACACTTCACATATTACCTTCGCTGCATTCGAGCTATAGCATAAATTATCGTATACAATATCATAACTTTTATCTCCTAGACGCTCTGCTAGTTGTTTTTCATCTTCCCTATCTACAATAAGTCTTTTTACTCTACTGCCAAAAGAATCTTCCGTAATTCCTCTCGTCGCAATCGTTACATCGTGCCCCTCTTGCAAAAGTGCTTCTACTAAATGTTTACCAAAAAATCTTGTTCCCCCTAGCACCAATACTTTTTTCAACTTCATCATCCCCACTTTAGCAAATTGTAAAATACTACCTCTCTATTATAAGTGCTAACATATAAAAAGCATGGAATTCGTTTAACGATTCCATGCCTTTATACAGATAATATATTAACGTACTCGATATTTATAAATACAATAACAGAAGTATAAAATAGAAATTACAGATACATAAACCCATAATTCATATACGAATCCCTCTCCCCACACTCCCATAAAATAAAAGAGTGAAGGTAAAGTCAATGTTACCCATGATTGTACGAAGGCAATCCTTCCAAGATATTGATTAATGTTCTTCTTTTGTGTATTTAATACAAAGAATAAATACCAAAGTAATGCCCACATAAACCACGTTAACGCATTAACAACATCATGGAATTGAACAAATGAAACAACCATATAGAATAAGGCTATAATTGCTACCCAAATACAAAACCATCCTAGACCACTACTATCCATTCCTTTTATAAAAGTAACACCTACATATAAATAAGTTAATCCAAATAAGAAAGTAGCCGCATATGAATACACTGTCCAATTGCTTTGGTCAGAAATCATAATCAAATAAAACGGAATAATAATTTGTAGTGCACCCACAAATAAATTAAAAACACCCGCACTTTTCATCTCTGCTTTCCCTAATATAACAAGACTATTTAAAAATAAAGCTGCTCCTGAAAGTAATAATCCTACATAACCCATATATATTCGTGTGAAAATCTTTACCTTTCACACTTTTAACCTCCCCACACTATAAAATGATACTTATATTATTTTTCTTCCCATTTAAAACTACATACATAATTTTTCACCTAAATAAGTCAGACCTCCTACCTCAAAAAAAGGAGTGAACTTAAAACGCTTTCAATAATAAATAATCCTATCAAAACATGAACTAGGATTCCTTGATTATAAACGTACTCTAGCAATGATACAAGTGTTGGAATACATTTCAATAATACGCTTTCAATTCCCATAAAAAATTAATAAAATAATACATTACTCTATCTCATTCTACTACCTTCTAGCATAAGATATTGTAAAATCATATCATTTAAAACAGCGAACGTTCTTTTCTAGGTTCGCTAATAAACTTAGTAGAAAATGAATATAAAAAATGACCTCTTGCTTTTATGCAAAGGTCATTTTTTTATATTCATCCTTAAACTTCTAAATAGCCATTTTTATTATTTGATTGCCATTTCCAAGAGTCAGCACACATTTCTTCTAATCCGCGTGTTGCCTCCCAGCCTAATTCACGCTTTGCTTTCGATGCATCAGCAAAACATACTGCCACATCACCTGGGCGACGCTCTGTAATTTTATAAGGAACTTTCTTGCCTGAAACTTTTTCAAACGCTTCAACCATCTCTAGTACACTATAGCCCATGCCTGTGCCCAGGTTATAAGCATCTACTCCTGTTGTACTCAGTACTTTCTCAAGCGCCTTTACGTGACCATTTGCTAAGTCCACAACATGGATGTAATCACGGACTCCTGTTCCATCTTTCGTTGGATAGTCATTTCCGAATACGCTTAATTCTTTTAACTTACCTACCGCTACTTGCGTTACATATGGCATTAAGTTATTTGGGATTCCATTTGGATCTTCTCCGATACGCCCACTTTCGTGTGCACCAAATGGATTGAAATAGCGAAGTAATGCGATACTCCATTCTGCATCTGCAAATGCTACATCACGCATAATTTGCTCAATCATTAATTTCGTTTGACCATATGGATTTGTTGCACTTAATGGAAACTCCTCCGTAATCGGTGACGTTTCCGGGATACCATATACAGTTGCAGATGAACTAAAGATTATCTTCTTTACATTATGTTTCTGCATTACTTCACATAGCACTAACGTGCTTGTAATGTTGTTATGATAATATGTTAATGGAATCGCTACTGACTCCCCTACAGCTTTAAATCCTGCAAAGTGAATAACTGCTTCAATTGAATTTTCTTCAAAAATTGCGTCAAGCGCTTCGCGATTTAAAACATCTTCTTTATAAAACTTAAATTGTTTTCCTGTTATTTCTTTTACTCGATTTATAGATTCTACCGAGCTATTCGAAAGATTATCCACTACTATAACTTCGTAACCGCTATTTAGTAATTCTACACATGTATGACTACCAATATATCCTGCTCCACCTGTTACAAGTATTGCCATAATTATAGTCCTCCATATTTCATTCATTATAAACTTCTCAAAGTATATCACATATTTCTTATCCTATGTTTAACATGCGAACACAGAAACTTACATTTTATCCCATAATAATTTTATAACATATACGATTCTAATTAGGTAATAAAAAAACGCCACATAATTTTTATTATGTGGCGTTTTTTTATTAAATTACGTAACAATATACACTTAGAAAATGCGCAAGACTACCTAATAATACAAAAACATGAAAAATTTCATGATGCCCCATATATTTAAACTCTAACCATTTTGGCTTTGTTCCATAAATAAATCCACCAATTGTATAAAAAATGCCCCCAAGTACTAAGAAAATAATGCCTCCTGTACTTAAATTCTCAGCTAACGGTGCAAAGAATAAAACAATTAACCAACCCATCGTAATATAAATTGCTGTCGATAACCATCTTGGACAATTAAACCAAAACATTTTAAATACAATGCCACAAATCGCAGTTGCATAGACTAAACAAAATAATAGTAAACCACTTGCTGAATTTAATGTAATTAAGCAAAAGGGTGCATATGTACCTGCAATTAATATAAAAATCATAGAATGATCTAGCTTCCTAAAGAAGTAAATAACACGTTCATTGGCCACAACACTATGATATACAGCTGACGCCGTATAAAGGACCATCATTCCAATACCAAATAAAATAACAGCTGTAATTGCGGCAAATGATGGCATCTTGATAGAAACTTTCACAAGCATAGCTAATAACGCAATAAATGATAATATCGCTCCACCTAAGTGAGTAAATGCATTAACTGGTTCCCTTACATAAGCATTCATAATAACACCCCTCATATAATTACATGTAGTTTTGATAACTACATGTAATTATATACACATTTCTTTTTAAGGTCAACATTTACAATTCATTTGTTTCGTAATACCATATTTAAAGATATATTAAACATTAAGTTCCACTAAGTTATAAAAGTGAGGGATTCTACGTGGAAAATATAAATGAATTACTTAAGACATTACATTTAGAAAAAAACATTAAACTTGAGGATATTCCAAATGTTGACTTATATGTAGACCAAGTTGTCCAACTATTTGAGAATACTTATGCAGATACAACGAGAACTGATGATGAAAAAGTATTAACAAAAACGATGATTAATAATTACGCAAAAGGTAAACTATTCATCCCTATCAAAAATAAAAAGTATTCAAAAGAGCATATGATTTTAATTAGCCTAATTTATCAATTAAAGGGAGCTCTCTCCATTAACGACATAAAAAGTTCATTAGAAACTATAAATGACTCCTTATTAAATGATGATTCATTCGAATTAAATACGTTATACAAAAATTATCTTGCTCTTACTGAAAGCAATGTCGAAAGCTTTAAACAAGACGTAAATAACCGTGTTACAGAAGTAAATGAGATTTCTTCCTTAGAAGATACAAAGCTAGAAAAATTTCTACTACTAACATCCTTCGTCACTATGAGTAATATGTATAGACGTTTAGCGGAGCAACTAGTGGATGATTTAAAAGAATCATAAATAAAAAACTATCCACCTATTAAAGTGGATAGTTTTTTATTTACTTAATTGCTTCATGAACTTTTAGTTGTTTCCCTTTAATCGTTGTAGTCTTCATGACTTTCAAGACAAGTGGTCCTTTTCCATTTAATATTTCAACGTAAGAAACATTATCTTGTATCGTAATAATACCTATATCTTCTGCTGTAACACCTTTAATTTTAGCAATTGTACCGACGAAATCTACCGCCCTAATTTTCTTTTTCTTCCCGCCATTAAAGTACAGCTTCATAATGCCTTTGTTGATATCTGCATTTTTATCTTTCTTTATAATTGGTTTAGCATGTATCTTTTCTTCAAATGCAGCTTTCTCTTTCATAACTTCTTCTTTTGAAGGTCCAATTGCCTTTGGAATTTCAAATCCAATATACTCCTCAATCTCTTCTAAAAATCTATTTTCATATGGTGTTATAAATGTAATAGCTTTTCCACTATTTCCAGCTCGTCCCGTTCTTCCAGTACGATGTACATAGCTTTCTTTTTCAAGTGGAATATCATAATTAATAACATGTGTAATATTATCAATATCAATTCCTCTCGCAGCTACATCTGTGGCTACTAAATAACGGAATTTTCCTTTTCTAAAATCATCCATGACTTCAAAACGATCTTCTTGTACCATACCACCATGTATTTTGTCACAAGGATAGTTAGCTCGTTTTAATTGTCTATATACATGATCTACATTTTCTTGTGTACGACAGAAAATAATACAGCTATCAGGATTCTCAATCGTTGTTACATCTTTAAGTAGTGAAAGCTTCTCGTCTTCTATCACCTCAAAAAGAGTATGTTCAATTTTATCCGTCGTAATCCCAGCTGCTTTAATTTCAATATGAATTGGTGAATTCATATATGTACGAGACAATTTCTCAACATCTTCTGGAAGTGTTGCTGAAAATAACATCGTCATTCTTTTTGTAGGTAATTCATCAATAATTGCCTCTACTTGATCGATAAAGCCCATATTTAGCATCTCATCTGCTTCATCAATAACTAAATACTTCAAACACTCTAAAGAAAGGGTACCCTTCTCAATATGATCCAACACACGACCAGGAGTACCAACTACAATATGTGTCTTTTGCTTTAATTCTAATTTTTGACGTGCAAATGGAGATTTCCCATAAACTGCCGCAGCCTTAATCCTTTTGAATCGACCTATATTTGTAATATCTTCTTTTACCTGTACCGCAAGCTCTCTCGTTGGTGTTAAAACTAATGCTTGTGGTTTATTCTCTTCCCACTCCACCATTTCACAAAGTGGAATACCAAATGAAGCTGTTTTTCCACTTCCAGTCTGGGACTTCACAACAAGATCCTTCTTTTGTAATGCAACTGGAATAACCTCACCTTGTACTTCTGTTGGATGATCATACCCTAACCCAGTAAGTGCCCTTACAATTTCCTTACTTAATTTATAATCAGAAAAACTTTTTTTACTCATATATTAACCTCATTTTATTCTGTATTATTTTCTTTTTTATCTTTTGTATACGTTACTATCACCCTACTTATTATACTTGAAACCTCACATAAAAAGGTGAATCATGCCAGATTCATCTTTTTATATAGAAACAAACCTTTTCATTTCATATATTGTTCAACTACTTGATAACATCTTTTGCTTGCATTGTTAGCATTAACCTTTTCATAGTATCCTACATCCACTCCAAAAAAATAAAAAGAATACATACAACCTTGTGTAATTATCTTAATTTTTCAACCTTTTTCATAAACGAACAATAAAAATAAAAAAACGTTTTAAATTCGTTTTTAACGTTGTTTTTCAGGTATAAAATCTACTTTTTCAAAAAATGTTAAGAAATTCTTTGACTTCTTAATAAAAATAATGTAAATTATCCTATGGACGAACATTTTTAATTAATAAAAATAAAATATTCGTATTTTAGGGGTGTAAATGATGGAAAACGTATTCGACTATGAAGATATTCAATTAATTCCTGCAAAATGTATTGTAAATAGCCGCTCTGAATGTGATACAACTGTCACTTTAGGAAAACATAAATTTAAATTACCTGTCGTACCTGCAAATATGCAAACGATTATTGATGAAAGAATTGCAACTTATTTAGCTGAGAACAACTACTTTTATATCATGCATCGTTTCCAACCAGAGAAACGAATCTCATTCATTAGAGATATGCAATCACGTGGATTAATCGCTTCTATCAGCGTTGGTGTAAAAGAAGACGAATATGAATTCGTACAACAATTAGCTGCTGAGCAACTGACACCTGAATATATCACGATTGATATCGCACACGGTCATTCTAATGCTGTGATCAACATGATTCAACATATTAAAAAACATTTACCAGAGAGCTTCGTTATCGCTGGAAACGTTGGAACTCCAGAAGCGGTAAGAGAATTAGAAAATGCTGGTGCCGATGCAACAAAAGTTGGTATTGGACCTGGTAAAGTTTGTATTACTAAAATTAAAACAGGCTTCGGAACTGGTGGTTGGCAGCTAGCTGCACTTCGCTGGTGTGCAAAAGCTGCAAGTAAGCCAATTATCGCTGATGGTGGTATTCGTACACACGGCGACGTAGCTAAATCTATTCGATTTGGGGCAACTATGGTCATGATCGGTTCTCTATTCGCTGGTCACGAAGAGTCTCCAGGGGAAACAATTGAAAGAGATGGCAAACTTTATAAAGAATACTTCGGTTCTGCTTCTGAATTCCAAAAGGGTGAGAAGAAAAACGTTGAAGGTAAGAAAATGTTCGTTGAGCATAAAGGTTCTTTAGAAGATACGTTAATCGAAATGGAACAAGATCTTCAATCTTCTATCTCTTACGCTGGTGGAACAAAATTAGATGCTATTCGTACTGTAGATTATGTTGTCGTGAAAAACTCGATTTTCAATGGTGACAAAGTATATTAATTCTTAAATTAACTTGAAGGACAAGTATTTTCATGCTTGTCCTTCTTTTTTGTATATAAAAATGAAAAAAAATTTAATTTAACTGAATTTTTTATCATTATATTTTTAGATAGTCTTAAGAAGGAGTATATACGACTTGAAAAATGTAATAGAAAATCGTCTTAATTGCGCAGAGGTACCTGCTGAACTAACATGGGATTTATCCGATTTGTATAATTCTGATGCCGAATAGCATACTGCATTAAACGCATTGGAAAATGATATACAGAAACTTGATTCATTTAAAGGACATTTACATACTAGCTCCCATACTTTATTAAATTGCCTACTTTTAGAAGAAGAACTTTTAATGACGTTAACAAAACTGTACTCATATGCAAATTTAAAAGAATCTACTGATCGTACAAATCCAAGTATTCAAGCGAACTCTTCCAAAATTGCTGCTTTATGGACGAAAGTACATACTGCACTATCCTTTATTCATAATGAAATCCTCTCATTCGGCGAAGGAACAATTGAAAAATATTTAACTGAAGAAACAAAACTTGAACCTTTCCGTAAATCGTTACTAGAAATACTACAAAAAAGGCAGCACACACTGCATCCACTGCAGTAGCTCAAATGATTAAAGAGGAAGGACAACCTGCTATTGATCGCTGGTGGTACAATGAAACATGCCTGAGTAGATATGTCAAAACCAGATGCAATCCGTAAAGCTGTTTCTTACGTTGGTTCATTAATTGATAAATTAGAGCATTCTTATCAAGTATAAAAAATAAACCCTCGCTTTATGAGGGCTTATTTCATATTTACTTCCCAAACCGTTTGCGATATCCACATTTCCTGCAAAGTTCTTCAACCGCAACTCTTTTCGAAAATCCATCGACAATGTTTGTTGCTCTTTCACCTTCGATAATGTTAGAAAATGAATCATTATTAATATTCCCAAGGTTAATAATCCCTTCACCATCTAAACAACAAGGAATAACTGTTCCATTCGCTAAAATACCCGCTTGATTACGAAGTCCATGACAGAATCCTTTCCCATCATCCTCTTCTTCATGTAATGCTGGCCACTGGAATTCATAGTCTTGATTAATAAAGACACGTTCTGCAATTTTTATACCTTTTCCTGGTGTAAGCTTCTCTTCAATTTGATAAGATAGATCAAATTCATTTTCAATTATAGATAATAACTCTCTATTTTTCTGGATTTCAGCATTCGTTTTATTATCCTGAGTTAAATTCCATAACCTTAACGATACAATTAAATCTGATTGACTTGTCGCTTCCCTAATGAAGGAAAGTATACTCCTTACATAGCCCTCTTTATCTTGCGAACCTGGATGTCCATCAAAACTATGCAGTGAAAAATTCATTTGTCTTAACGCAGGCTTATTTAACAGCCTATGTCTTCTCTTATTAATTAACGTTCCGTTCGTTGTAATATTAACTTTAAACCCTTTTTCATGACTTAAGTCTAATAGTTGATCTATTTTCGGGTGGAGCAACGGCTCACCCTTCACGTGCAAATAAATGTAGTCTGTGTGAGGTTTAATTTGGTCTAATCTTTTAGCAAAATCCTCCACAGAAATGAATTGCTTCTGCCTTTCCGTCGGCGGACAAAAGCTACACGCAAGATTACATACACTCGTAATCTCCAAGTAAAACTTCTTAAACTTCTTCACCTTTAATTCCTCACTTCTCTAACTACTTATACTTTTTCCTCTTCATATTACAGCATATTTTTATGGAAATAGAAACATACTTATTTTAGGAAATCTACATACCATCTAATAATATTTAAAAGACCATCGGTAATTTTTGTCCAATGGTCTTTTTATCCTTTTATATGCAAAGAATAAATTTATTTATGATACGGTTCATCGTAACTATTCTAAATAAGGTTATTTTTTATTATTTTCATAATTAAATTTAACAAAAAAGGTAGTGCCTTCCGATCCTGTTTGAATTTCTATTTTTGCATTATGGCGGGCAGCAATAGCATAACATACACCTAACCCCAATCCAGTTCCATTATCTTTGGTCGTGTAAAACGGCGTACCCAGTTTCTCTAATACTTCAGGCCTGATACCTTTTCCTTGATCCCGCACCGCAAGCACCACACAATTTTGACCTTCCTTGTAAGTGCTAATGGTTAGAACTTTCCCTGTATTCATCGCTTCTAAGCCATTACGATATAGATTCATTAATAATTGCCGTATTTCATTACGATTTAAAAGTAATTCTGGAATGTCATTTGTATCGACTTGAATATATTTATTTTGATTGTACGTATCAATCCTTATTAAAGGAATAATATCGCGGATAATTGAATTTAAATCTAACATCTGCAAATCCGATTTCCTTGTATTACCCATTGAGAGAAATTCAGTAATAATAGAATTGGCACGGTTAAGTTCTTCAATCATTAAATGAAAGTACTTATTATGTTTCTCATAGGTATTCTCTTCTTTTAATAACTGTAAAAATCCTAGTACTGTTGTCATTGGATTTCTAATTTCATGGCTGATACCTGCTGCCATTTGCCCTATTAAATCTATGTTGGATAATCTTTTCAATTCCTGTTCATATTTCTTTTTTTCCGTTATGTTTTTAAAAATACAACAAATACCATCATCATACGGGTATGCAATAACTTCGTGCCAATATTCATCTGCAGTAGAAAGAAATTCGAAATGAACTGTAGTTCGCTCTGACATCGCACGATGAAATTCCTTATACATAACTGTGTCGATTTCACTCGGGAAAACATCCCATATATTCTTTCCTAATACATCTTTTGCTGTTTTTCTTTGCGGAAAATATTGGTGCTTATTTACGTACGTAAATTCCCATTTATTATTTAAAATAAAAAATCCATCCGTAATACATTCAATCACACTTGTAACTTTTTCATTAGCAGCAGCTAGCTCTCTCGTTCGCTCTTCCACTATGCTTTCTAGTTGATCCATATATGACAAATTCGAAAACGTAGGGGCTGTGGCATCAACGATAGATTTTGCTAGTTGAAGTTGAGAATGATCATAATTGTGAGCTTTTCCTTCTTTGCCAACGACGATTACCCCTAATACTTCTCCAATTGAAACCAATGGAATCATCAATAGACCCTTACTATCTATATTTTTTGTTTGAATAACTTCTTGAATCTTGGCTTCATAGCTTTTCTCTGTCCAATCCGCTTCTGTCCAATGACAACCCTTACTTAATTTCGTTGTTTTAATTGTTGTTTTATCTAGCGGATCTAGAAGATGGGCAGTCATATTTTTACTCTCTAAAATCTGTTCTAGATAAAAAAAGCATTTATCAAAACTCTCCTGTATCGAGGAACACATTGATAAATCACGTGTAACATTTAGTAACAGCTGCTTCTCAGCAATAAGGTTTTCCTTTTGTTTTAAATTATTTGTGTTTTGAATTGCAACCGCAGCCATATTTACATAAGCTTCAACACTTTGAATTTCTGAATCTGTTAAGTTCATCGGAATTCCATAATCAAATAAAAAAACTAGACCAAATAACTCTTGCCCAAATGAGATAGGCAAAGCTAATAAGGACTTAATTTTGAATGCATTAACCGGTCTCGGATCTGGTCGATGATCCTTTGAGGTATCAGGAATATAGATGGTTTTTTTCGTTTCAATAACCTCTTTTGCCAGTAAGTCTATTTCAGGATCAATTACTTGAGTATCGAGCGTTACGCCATTTATAGTCTCTGGTTTTCCTGCAAACCCTCTAAATGTTCCATCTTCCTGGGGTAAATAAATTCCAACAGCATCGCACCTAACAATTTCCTCTGATATCGCCATTGTCACACGCTGCAATACGTCACGTAGTTCTAATTTCGTATTTATTATTTTTGTTATATTTGCGAGTCTAGAATATCTCGTCTGATCACTTACCATTCACATAGCCTCCAATTATAGGCATAATAAAATAAATATGATAATATCAGTGTTTTACATAGAATACATTACTTATGATACGGTTCTCCACGATTAATCCGAAACGCTCTATAGACTTGCTCAAGCAACACTAATCGCATTAATTGGTGTGGTAATGTCATCTTTGAAAAAGAAAGTGATTCATTTGAACGCTTCATCACTTCTGAGCTTAGTCCAAGTGATCCACCAATTACAAATGCGACTTTACTCTTTCCGTATGTAGCAAGGCGATCTAGACTTACCGCAAATTCTTCTGATGACTTTTGCTTTCCTTCTATAGCTAATGCAATCACATGCGTGTCATCAGAAATTTTATCGAGTATACGTATACCTTCTTTTTCCTTTACAATTAACATTTCTGCTTCACTTAAATTTTCTGGCGCCTTTTCATCAGGTAATTCAATTACTTCTACTTTTGCGTATGCAGATAATCGTTTTAAGTATTCTGCTATACCTTGTTTCAAATATTTTTCTTTTAATTTCCCAATTGAAATAATCGAGATATTCACACGTATCCTCCACCTTACAAACATGTTATCCACAAAACTTATCCACATATCCACAAATACTACCCACATATTGTGTGAGAATCTGTGTTCGATACAACATATGTCGCCTCATTTTGACAAAATTCACATGTTTTTTTCTCTTTTCCCGAGTTATCCACATTGTTGATAACTGGTGCAACTTCACACTCATCCACAATAATATCTAACGCTAATTCAACATGTTCTAAACAACAAGGTAAATTCATTTTCTACACCTCACTTTTCTACAATAGAAAACAGGAGGTAGGCCCTCCTGTTTTTAATACTTTTGAATGCCTAATTTCACTGTTGTTGTTACTCTTTTTGTACCACGATAAAACGTAAGAGTCATTTTATCATTAATTTCCTTATCATATAAGGCCGTACGGAATCCAATAATATCGCGAATCGGTTTTCCATCTACTGCCACAATAACATCATGTTCTCTTAAACCAGCATCCGCACCTGGCGAAGGACTTTTCACATCCAAAATACAAACGCCCTCTGTTACAGTACCTGGTAAATGTAATGTTTTTGACCAATAATAGTTTGGGATTTCATTTAATGACCTAAGTTCAATCCCAACATACGGTCTTCTTACTTTTCCATACTTCTCAAGTTCATTCATAATCGGAACAGCTCTAGTCACCGGAATAGCAAGGCCGATTCCTTCTACTTCTTTTGCAGCAATTTTCATTGAATTAATACCAATTAATTGTCCTGCTGCATTTACAAGCGCACCACCACTATTCCCCGGATTAATCGCTGCATCTGTTTGTAACACTTCTACTTGCCAATCATAATGTCCATCTTGATCTAAATCTACAGGGACAATACGTTCATTAGCTGAAATAATACCTTGTGTAACTGTTCCAGAAAATTGCAGTCCAAGTGGGTTTCCAATCGCAATAACTGGTTCTCCTCTGCGAACAGTATTAGAATCGCCAATTTCAATTATTTTTTTCACATGCTTTGCATCTATTTCTAATACAGCTAAATCTGTGACTACATCGGTTCCTAATACTTTTCCAGGAACCTTCTTACCATCACTTAGACTTACTTCAATACGATTCGCTCCAGCTACAACATGATTATTCGTTACAATATAAGCTTGACCATCTGTCTTTTTATAAATTACTCCTGATCCTGTACCAGCCTCTGAATCTGCCTCTGAAAAATTATCTCGTTGAATGTTAATAACACCCACAACAGCTTCAGATGCACGATCAACAGCATCTACAAAGCTAATCTGTTTAATCCCTTGAGCTTCAGCCATATTACTTCCACTTGCTTCAGCTTGCGGAAGCGTATCAGCAGAATTCGAAAATAAAGGCGCTCCAAACGCAAATAAAGAAGCTCCTACAATTGTTCCCGCTATACTCGAAAGAACTATACCTTTGTGCTTCTTTTTTCCTGCACGTTTCATACGATAACTTTCTTCATCAATAAAGGACATATTTGTTCACCTATCTTCCTGAAAACAACTATATTCACCTTTATTGTTTACTAAAATGAAGAATTATACGTATTGAATTTTTGTAGGCATTTTTGGATCTGTATCGTGAATTTCAAAGGATTCACCCACTCCAAATCCTTTTTCCTCTAGTACTTGTGATACTGACATACGCGCTAGTTCTTTCATGTTATTATCTAAGCTTAAATGGGCTAAATAAATATGCTTTGTCTCATCTGTAATTACATCTGCCATCGCTAATGCAGCATCCTCATTACAAACATGCCCAACGTCACTTAAAATACGTCGTTTAATGCTCCATGGATAACGTCCCATACGAAGCATTTCTACATCATGATTACTTTCAAATACAAAAGCATTAGCTCCCTTAATAACGCCCTTCATACGGTCACTTACGTATCCCGTATCTGTAATAAGCGCTAATTTCCTATTATTGTTATGGAAAGCATAAAACATCGGTTCTGCCGCATCATGAGAAACTCCAAATGACTCGACTTCAATATCACCAAATGTTTTCACATCACCAACTGAGAAAATAAACTTTTGTTCAGTTGGGATATTTCCTATTAAATGTTCCATTGCATTCCATGTTTTCTCATTCGCATAAACAGGTAAATCATATTTACGTGCCAATACACCTAATCCTTTAATATGATCACTATGCTCATGCGTTACAAGAATACCTGATACATCATTTATATTTAGTTCTGCTTGTTTAAATAAAGCCTCTGTTGCTTTACCACTTAAACCTGCGTCGACTAGTAATTTTTTTTCATCGGTTCCTACGTATAGCATATTTCCTGTACTTCCACTTGCAAGTACGCTAAAATGCAACCCCATTCTTTCTCACTCCAGTATGTTCATCAACCACTTGATTTTCCTTTTCTCCTAATTCCATAACTTGTCCTTCAATTGCATTCACAAAGAAGTCCTGCTTCTGCTCCGTTTTTAAATTCCACGTTGGAGCAAGTACTTGGTTATTAGAAGTAGATGCGGTAAGAGTGGCATAACCAATTTGCGCTTCTTTAACATGCGTATTTCCATGAATTTTATTTTTTAAATACAAATTTTCTAAAGCTGTTTGAGCCGTAATAATTTCTTGATCTTTCGTTTTTTCACCTTCGCCCATTTCTTTTAAATCAGTTAGCATTGTCTGCGTATATGAAACAAGTTCATTTTTTTCATTTAATTCCACAACAATCATCGCCTGATTATTATAGAAAATAGGCTTATCTTTATATTTTTGGAAGAAATAAATTTTAGAGTCTTTCACCGCTCCAAATTCATACTTTTGTCCATCCAATACATAGTTCTTCAAAAATTCATTATACTTATCTTTTGATAATGATTTCGTATTTAAAAAAGGCTCTTTTAGCTTACTTTCTATCTTGTACATATTTTGTATATGCACCGTTTGATTTTTCAAAGACTGTATATCTTCTTCTTTAAAGGCTTTATTTTCCGCTCTAATAAATGACTCTTTTTTCGGTTCTTTAGGGATATTTCCCATCGTAATTTTATTTGCTTTTAATTCTTGATCTATCTTTGTTTCTGCAATAAGCTCCAATTGATTACTATCTTGCTTTTGAATGAATTGGAAAATGAGAAAGAGGTCCAAAACAAAAAAGGTCACAATAAATATGGTTTTAATCCGATCCCAATCCATTTAGTCCTCCCTCACTCCACTCATAGATTTTCTGTTTACCTGTTTCATCTTCAACAAGCTTTACATACCAAATTGGTTGTAGTCGAACCACTTGCCCATCTAGTGATAACTTGTATCCAATGCCAATATCCTTAATTACTTGTTTCTTTATCTCTGGATTATTTTCTAGGGATGCTATTACAACATGCCCTGACGGAAGAGTAACCTTCTGTTCTATACCTTTAGTATTTAAAGACAGCAACGGTCTTTCATATTCCATTACTTCTTCTGATCCCCATACTTGTCTTAATTCCGCTAATCCATCTGCATTGAATACTGGATATCCATCTTCATTTAAGCGAAATACTGTCTCTCCTTTATTCATATAGTCCAAACGATATGAATCCAAACTCCCACTGTGACCACTTACAAATTCAAAGCTTTTTTGTAAAAGCATTAAATTATCTATCGTTTTCTCAGTTAAAACAGAAGAGTTTTTATACTTTAGCATGTGACGATCGTTTTCAATTTCCATGGATCTAATACCATCTGTAAATGTTTCTTTCGACATCTCGGTAATCGGACTTAAATAACGAGGATCACTAAACAGAGTATTCTTAAACGTATCAACTGCTAAATTAGATGAAATATATGTTATATTGCTTAACTCTGTCGTTCCATCTGGTAAAAATAATTTTTTCATATCATTAAGTTGATAATCAAAATAAGGTTTTGCTGATACTATAAATTGATTTTGGGCATTTACAATATCTTTTAAATACAAGCCACTTAATTTTGCCTCGTATATTTTAAAGTTATCACCATCAGAAACAAAGTTAATTTTAATTTCTTGATCCTTACTTCTAGAAGGATCAAGGAGAATACGATTAAAATGTTTAGGCTTATCTGTACTTTTCTCTTTCATGTTGAACATGGATTTAACTGCATCAAATGGGATATCGGTAGGGAAAACAAGTTCAACTTTCCCTTCACCATGCACATATGAAAGGAAATCCCCCTTAGTGATTGATATCTCTCTAAAACCATGTAGTTCCCCTACTTCTAGAGGCTTATAGATTGATTCTATATCTGCCTCTCTTCTGCTCCCATAATGATTTTTATCTTTATGCACGATGATAGAAGTAGGACGGACAACATCGGAAATTTTAGTTTGGTTCATTCCTTCATTCCCCTGTACAAATTTCGCGTTTTGCATGGATGTAGAATCTGGCACATACGTCCATAGATTAAAAGTAAGAAATAGGCTAATTACAACTAGGTTAATTAAAACTATTGTTTTAAAGTTTTCCATACTCATTCCCAATCGTCCTCTTCATCTGCTGCCATTGGTAACGTGAAATAAATAGTTGTCCCTTTTCCTTCTTCACTCTTCGCCCAAATAGAGCCACCATGTGCCTCAATCATTTCTTTTGCAATTGCTAATCCAAGTCCCGTACCACCCATTTGTCTTGAACGAGCTTTATCTACGCGATAAAAACGTTCAAAGATTTTATCAACGTTTTCTTTTGGAATACCCATTCCTTGGTCACTTACACTAATTTCTAATAAATCACCGCGATCACGTAAACGATATGTTACTGTTCCACCTTCTGGTGAATACTTTAATGCGTTAGAAATAATGTTATACAGCACTTGAGTAATTTTGTCAGTATCCATATCAATAAATCTAGATTTCTTAGAGAAAGATCGTTTGAAACTTACATTTTGCTCTTTAGACATTTCAAAGCGATCAATAATATTATTAAAGAAATCAGTAAAGTCGACCCATTCTTTCATTAAACGATGCTCTGTACTATCCAGTTTAGATAGCTGTAACAACGCATTTACAAGTCTAATCATTCTTTCTGTTTCTTCTTGTGTAACCGTTAAAAATTGTGGTGCAATATTTGGATCCTGCCATGCTCCATCTGTAAGTGCCTCTAAATAACTGCGCATCGTCGTTAATGGCGTCCTTAATTCATGAGAGACATTTGCCACAAACTCACGGCGTTCCCGTTCTATACGTTCCTGCTCTGTTACATCATATAGTACAGCAATTAAGCCGTTTGCCTTCCCTGTTTCTTTTTGAATAACAGAGAAACTAGCACGTAAAATATATGGTTCGTTTCTCGTACTAAAATCTAATAAAACAGAATCTGGCTCTTCATATAAATGATCGAGCGTAAATTCTTCCTGTATCCCTAATACCTCTAAAACAGATTGATCGAGCGCTGTTTCACGAGAAACATTTAACATCTTTTCCGCAGGGTCATTTAGTAAAATAATATCCCCTTTTCGATCAGTAGCAATTACTCCATCTGTCATATGTGATAAAACAGATGATAATTTACGCCTTTCACTTTCTGTAGAAGAACGAGCTTGTTGTAATTTTTTCGATAAATTATTGAAGGATAATGCCAGTTGTCCAATTTCATCATGGCTATGCACTTTTACTTTTCTGGAATAATTTCCTTTTGCCATTTCAATTGCTTGTCTCCGCATATCTGAAATTGGTCTTGTAATTGTTTGAGCCAATAAAATCCCAAGTACGGCCGTTACTAATAAAGCAATTACTGTTCCCGTAGCAAAAATTTGATTTATATCCTTCATTTGTTTATATACATCTTCCATAGATGCCACAATGTAAATAACACCAAGCGCATCCTTACCGTTATCATCTAGAATCGGAGTAAGCATAACTTGAACACGATGACCTGTACTACCATCCTTCTCAATTTTCACTTCTGGCTTTTTTTGTACTAACACTCGCTGAACAGCTATATCAGTTGATGTTCGATTCACCTTATTCTGCTTTGATTCATCTGAAATAGCCAGTAACTTTCTGTGCGAATCAAATACACTTACCTCTTGTATAACTTTCTTCTGATCAGAGGCAAATTTTCGAATTGACGTTTTAATCGTTTCATCTGTTGACTCTGTTTCTGCTTTTGTATAACTTTTTTTAAACTCTTGCTTCAAATTATATGATAATAAGTTTGTTTGCTGCGTTAAAGAATCCCTAAAACCTTGTACTAAGCTCTTCTCTAATTCCCTTACGAAATATACTCCAATAACTTGCATCGCTATTAATATTAATAGCATATATATAAGCACAAATTTTAAATGAATAGATTGAAAAAAACCAACTTTCTTCATATACTATTCCTGCTCTGGGTCACGCAAGTAATACCCTACTCCACGTCTAGTTACAATTAAAGTAGGATGGCTTGGATTATCTTCAATTTTTTCACGCAAACGACGTACTGTAACGTCTACTGTGCGCACATCTCCAAAATAGTCATAACCCCAAACTGTTTGTAATAAATGTTCGCGTGTCATAACTTGTCCTAAATGTTTCGCTAAATAATGTAGCAACTCAAATTCACGATGTGTAAGCTCGATATTTTCCTCGCGCTTCGTTACACTATATGCATTTGGATTAATCACAATTGGTCCAATAACCATTTCTGTATTTTCTTCTTTTTCCGCAGCACCACCTTGTTGATGGCGGCGTAAATTCGCCTTCACACGAGCAAGTAATTCCCTTGTACTAAATGGCTTCGTTACATAATCATCTGCCCCAAGCTCAAGCCCTAATACTTTATCAATCTCAGAGTCCTTTGCTGTAAGCATAATAATCGGCATTTCTGAGCTTTTACGTATTTCACGGCAAACCTCTAAGCCGTCTTTACCTGGTAGCATAATATCTAATAAAACCATATCTGGTTGCTCTTCATTAGCCTTTTCAATTGCTTCATCACCATCATGTGCCATTACTATTTCAAAACCTTCTTTTTCTAAGTTAAACTTCAAAATATCTGCAATCGGCTTTTCATCATCAACTACTAAAATTTTCTTTCCCATCATCGTCTATTTCCTCCTTATAAAAATATGGTCAATAATCCCTAAACATATTGATGTTTACATAGTATGTCCTATATGATCGCATCCTTTGTTTAAGTATTTTCTCCTCTATTCTCATAGACTCATGTATGATCCACTTTTACACGGCATCTTATACGATCTATAGAAAAACCTCTAGCTTCAACTGCTAGAGACTCCTCGTTCTATTTTAAAATAACTACTCAGTTTTGTAAAATTACATAAATAAAAAGGATATTAAGTGGGCCCACTTAATATCCTGAGAGTGGCTCGGGACGGAATCGAACCGCCGACACGAGGATTTTCAGTCCTCTGCTCTACCGACTGAGCTACCGAGCCAAAACTATATATAAAACCACTAATGGTGGTATAAACAAAAGTGGCGGTCCCGACCGGGGTCGAACCGGCGATCTCCTGCGTGACAGGCAGGCATGTTAACCACTACACCACGGGACCAAAAATAAGCAAAAAAAAACATGACCCGTACGGGATTCGAACCCGTGTTACCGCCGTGAAAGGGCGGTGTCTTAACCACTTGACCAACGGGCCACGAAAAATAAAATGGTGAGCCATGAAGGACTCGAACCTTCGACCCTCTGATTAAAAGTCAGATGCTCTACCAACTGAGCTAATGGCTCATACTCACCAACGTCATATTTTCGTGACGACAAGATGTATCATAACATGTATTCTGTATTTATTGCAATACTTTTTTTGTTTTTTTATAAAAGAATAAGAAAAAACTCATGCGGACATGAGTTTTTTCTAAATACTATTAATTAAGCTTCGTATACGTTACGAACAATATTTGTTTGGTTACGATCTGGTCCAACTGAGAACATAGATATTTGAATTCCTGTTAACTCAGAAACACGTTCTACGTATTTTCGTGCATTTTCAGGAAGTTCATCTAATGATTTTACACCAGTAATATCTTCTTCCCAACCTGGAAGCTCTTCATATACAGGCTCACATTTTGCTAAAATGTTTAAGTTAGCTGGAACTTCATCAATAACTTCACCATTGTATTTGTAAGCAACACAAATTTTAAGAGTTGGAATACCTGTTAAAACGTCGATAGAATTTAATGATAGATCCGTTAAACCACTAACACGACGTGCATGTCTTACAACAACGCTATCGAACCAACCTACGCGGCGTGGACGACCAGTTGTCGTTCCATACTCGCGACCAACTTCACGAATTTGATGACCAATTTCATCATGAAGCTCAGTAGGGAATGGACCATCACCAACGCGGCTTGTATATGCTTTACATACACCTACAACGCGAGTAACTTTCGCAGGACCAACTCCAGTTCCAACTGTTACACCACCAGCAATTGGGTTAGAAGATGTAACGAACGGGTACGTACCGTGGTCAATATCAAGCATAACACCTTGCGCACCTTCAAATAATACACGGTGATTATTATCTAATGCATCATTTAATACAACAGATGTATCACATACATATTGCGCGATTTGTTGCCCGTACTCGAAGTACTCTTCGAAAATTTCTTCTACAGTGAAACCTTCTGTATCGTACATTTTTTCAAATAAACGATTTTTTTCTACTAAATTGCGCTCAAGCTTCTCTTTAAATGCTTCACGGTCTAAAAGATCAGCCATACGAATACCAATACGAGCAGCTTTATCCATATATGCAGGACCGATACCTTTTTTCGTTGTACCGATTTTGTTATCACCTTTACTTGCTTCTTCTAACTCATCTTGCTTTAAGTGGTAAGGTAAAATAACATGTGCACGGTTACTTACACGTAAATTATCAGTACTTACACCACGATCGTGTAAGTATTTTAACTCTTCAAGTAATGCTTTTGGATCTACTACTAATCCGTTTCCGATTACACAAATTTTCTCTTTATAGAAAATACCAGATGGAATTAAGTGTAATTTATATTTAACTCCGCCGAAAACAATTGTATGTCCCGCGTTATTTCCACCTTGATATCTTGCAACTACTTCCGCATGCTCAGAAAGAAAATCAGTGATTTTACCTTTTCCTTCATCGCCCCATTGTGTTCCTACAACTACTACTGAAGACATTATTAAAGCACCTCCGCAATTTTCAAACGATCTATTCAAACAATATAATTGTACCAAAACCGAAAGAGAAGTCAACCGAAAAGCGAACATTTTTTCACAAAAAAACATTTTCGTTCGTAAGAATTATATATTTAACTTATGAAAGCCTTATCTTTCTTATAAAAAAAAAGAAACACATCTTATTATAAGAAATGTGTTTCTTTTTTATACTGCCTTTATGCCGGTGGAGCATGTCCATCCTCAAAACGACGTTCTAAGTTAACGAACTTATTGAACTCTTTGACGAATGCAAGTTCCACTGAACCTACTGGACCGTTACGTTGTTTTGCAATAATAATTTCAATTGTATTTTTGTTTTCCGTTTCTCGATCATAGTAGTCTTCACGATATAGGAAAGCTACAATATCAGCATCCTGCTCAATACTTCCAGATTCACGAATATCAGACATCATCGGGCGTTTATCTTGACGAGATTCTACACCACGAGATAACTGTGATAAAGCAATAACAGGCACTTGCAATTCACGTGCAATCCCTTTTAAGGTACGAGAAATCTCAGATACTTCCTGCTGACGGTTTTCTCCTGATTTCCCACTTCCTTGAATAAGCTGCAAATAGTCAATCAAAATCATACCAAGACCTTGTTCTTGCTTTAATCTACGACATTTTGCTCGAATCTCATTTACTTTAATACCTGGCGTATCATCAATATATATACCAGCATTTGAGAGACTCCCCATTGCCATTGTTAATTTTGCCCAATCATCGGAAGTTAATGAACCAGTACGAAGTCTTTGTGCATCAATATTCCCTTCTGCACAAAGCATACGCATAACAAGCTGATCAGCACCCATCTCCAAACTAAAAATCGCTACATTTTCATCCGTTTTCGTCGCTACGTTTTGTGCAATATTTAATGAAAATGCCGTTTTCCCTACTGATGGACGTGCTGCCACGATAATTAAATCATTTCGTTGGAAACCTGCTGTCATCTTATCTAATTCAGTAAACCCAGTTGGTATCCCAGTAACTTCACCCTTTTGATTATGCAAAAGTTCAATTTTGTCATAAGCATCTACAAGAACATCTTTAATGTTTTGGAATGCTTTTGCATTCGTTTGATGGGATACTTCTAATATTTTTTTCTCAGCCTCATTTAAAAGACCATCCACATCATCTTCTCTCTCGTATCCATCCGATACAATATGAGTCGCCGTGCGAATTAAACGACGTAAAAGCGCCTTTTCAGCGATGATGCGTGCGTAATATTCTACGTTAGCTGCAGTTGGCACAACTTCTGCTAACTCTGCTAAGTAAGAAACCCCACCAACTTCTTCTAGTAATCCTTGATCAGCCATTGCTGATGTCATCATTACTAAGTCGATCGGCTCTCCCTTATCAGATAGCCCAAGCATGACTTCAAAAATCTTTTGATGTTTCGTTCGATAGAACGAATCAGGTACCAATAACTCTGATGCTGAAGTTAACGCATCTTGATTAATCAATATGGCCCCTAAAACCGCCTGCTCAGCCTCTATATTATGCGGAGGGGTACGATCAGCAAGTACATCACTCATACGCAATCCTCCTTGCTTAATTTATTTTTATTGTTCACTAACATGAACTTTTACTGTTGCTGTTACTTGTGGATGCAATTTCACAGTAACGTTTGTATAACCTAACGCGCGGATTGCATCGTCCATTTCAAATTTACGTTTATCAAGCTTAATCTTGTGTGATTTTTGCATTGCATCTACGATTTGTTTGCTTGTGATAGAACCAAATAAACGGCCACCTTCTCCAGATTTCGCCTTTAATTCTACAGTTAATTTCTCTAAAGTCTCTTTTAACTCTTTTGCATTTTCAAGCTCTGCTGCTGCATCTTTTTCTTCTTTACGCTTTTGAGCTTCTAAAGTTTTCATACTGCTATTTGTTGCTTCAGCAGCTAATCCTTGTTTTAATAAGAAGTTATTTGCATAGCCATCTGGTACGTTTTTTACTTCTCCTTTTTTACCTTTACCTTTTACGTCTTTTAGAAAAATTACTTTCATGATTGTGTGCCTCCCTGTAAATAGTCATCAATAACAAATCGAAGCTTCTCCTCAGCTTCATCTACTGTAACATTTTTCATCTGTGTGGCTGCATTCGTCAAATGCCCGCCACCGCCTAAGTTTTCCATAATTAGCTGCACATTCACTTCACCTAAAGACCTGCTGCTAATTCCAATGAGATTCTCGCCACGTTTCGCAACAACAAATGATGCAATAATCCCTGTCATCGTTAATAACGTGTCTGCCGATTGCGCAATAAGCACTTGATCGTAGTAATCATCACTATCAACTTTAGCAATCGCAATTCCATTTTTATAAATGTACGCATTTTTTATAGCTTTTGCAACCCGTAAATACTGATCCATATCTTCCTTTAAAAGTTCTTGTACAAGTACAGTATCTGCACCATGTGAGCGTAAATAAGAAGCAGCATCAAATGTACGAGCCCCTGTCCGGAATGTGAAACTTTTCGTGTCGACAATAATACCCGCTAACAATGCCGTCGCTTCTAACATTGTCATCTTTAAATTTTTAGGTTGATACTCAAGTAATTCTGTAACCAATTCTGCTGTTGAAGAAGCATATGGTTCCATATAAACTAGCAATGGATCTTCAATAAAATCTTCTCCACGGCGATGATGATCAATAACTACTACATTTTCAATTTTATGTAACAGTTTTTGCTCCATCACCATAGAAGGTTTATGCGTATCGACAACAACAAGTAACGACTCATCATTTGCAAATTCCATCGCTTGCTCTGGAGTAATAAAACGAGACCATAACTCCTCATTTTGTTTCACTTTGTCCATCAAACGCTTAATTCCTTTATCGGAATCATTTTCATCTAACACAATATATCCTTTACGCTCATTTAATTGAGCCACTTTTAAAATACCAATCGCAGCACCAATTGCGTCCATATCGGGAGCCCTATGCCCCATAATAATGACATTACTACTTTCTAATACTAAATCCTTTAACGCATGCGAAATGACCCTAGCGCGTACACGGGTACGTTTTTCAACCGGATTTGTCTTACCTCCATAGAACTTAACTTTACCTGTCGCTTGTTTAATAGCTACTTGGTCTCCCCCACGCCCAAGCGCAAGATCTAAACCAGATTGAGCCATTGCTCCAAGCTCTGATAAAGGTAAATCACCTGATCCGACACCCACACTTAATGTAAGTGGTATATTCCTTTTAGATGTTTCTTCACGCACCTGATCTAAAATGCTAAATTTCCCTTTTTCCATCTGCGTCAAAATACTTTCATTTAGCACAACGAAGAATCTTTCTGAAGATGCACGTTTTAAATACGCCCCATACTTAAGTGCCCATTCATTTAGTCGCGATGTCACAAGACTTGTTATATTCGTACGTAATTGATCATCTAATCCTTGTGTAACTTCATCATAATTATCCAAATAGATGACAGCTAAAACAGTCCTTTGATCCTCGTACATCTTTTCGATTTCTGTTTGTTCCGTTACATCAAAGAAATAAATTAACTTTTCTTCTTTCCTTACAAAAACGCGAAACTTTCGATTATTTAAAGAGACTATATCATCAGAAGTTTCTCCTTTAATGAAAAGAAGTAATGTTTCTGATACATCGTAAAGGTGCCATCCAGCTAATGCATGCTGTCCCAGACATGAAGATAAATAAGGATTTGCCCAATCAATCCCATAATCCTTATTGTATAACAAAATACCAATCGGCATTTGGTTAAATGCTTCATTACTTACTTTCTTTACTCTTGTAATCATATCTGTCGTATGCTTTTCGAAATTCCTTTGAAAATTAAGTTCAAATCGTATAACGATAAAGAATACGATACAAAAAATGACAAAAGCAGCTATCCCCATAATTAAATGAAAATAACAGAGAATTGAAATGAGCACAAACACAAAAAATGCCAATACATAAACAGGATATAAAAACCACTGTTTCTTATCAAATTCAGGCATGTATACAACTCCTATAAAGTAAAACTAACTCACCTTCCAGTTAGTTAAACAGATTAAAATAGTATAAGGAATATTATTTTATCCCCCTATTTTAGAACGCAATGAAATCCCTAAGTCAATTATACCTAAGATTGTCACAAGAGGAAACAGCATCGGAATAAACATGCATGCAATAAAACTAATAATAGGAACCCCTTTAGTAAAACCTTTTCTATACGCTAAAAAGGCGATAAATGTCAGACCTTGCAGTACAAGCAATAGTGCAAATATGACATTTAGGTTAGAAAATACCATATGTAAATATGATGTTGGTTCTACTTTTATAAAAGTTGCTAACAAAATAAATATAACGTAATACCAAATGATACTCTTTGGTAATTGTATATCTTTAAATTTAGGCCAAGATATAACGTCATGTTTTAACTTTTTCAAAACACTACCTGATATTATCACTGTAATCCAAGAAAAACATACTGAAACTAGCACAAGTATACTCGGAAGTAACGATTGTAATATATCGTTCATTTGTGCAAGTAACTCTTTTTGTTCCTTACTAATCGGCATACCTGTAGCACTTACTATCTTTTCGCTTTTCGCCATACTTTCACTAAATATACTTTGCATTTGCTTCATTATATCTATGTTGAAAAACTTTATACTCGCAACATAAATAAGTACAAAACCAATTAAGTATGCAAGCGTCCCAGCTATTAAGATTTCCACTGGCTTTTTTCTTGTTTTATACATATATCCTAAAACAATCCCTATCAATCCAAACATAATTGTCTTCACTAAATTCATCGGTTGACTCACAATAACAGTAACAAAAAGTGCCGCTACAAAAACCACGAGCACATTAGATAGTTTATGTCTTATCATTAATAGTATAAATGGTAACGGCAACGCAAAAGTTACAACTGTACCCAAAATCGGAACATACATAGATATAAGCAATAACATTGCATATATAGCCAACAACGCGGCACCTTCAGTAATAAATCTTGCTTGTTTCACATTTTAACCTCTCTTTCAAAAAAGAAAAGCATAGCAAAATGCACAGTAGAGTCCGACTCTACTGTGCATTTCATACGCTATTATTCACCAACATATGGTAAAAGTGCCATTTGACGAGCACGTTTAATTGCAACTGTAAGTTTGCGTTGGTATTTCGCGCTTGTTCCTGTTACACGACGAGGTAAAATTTTACCACGCTCAGAAACGAAACGTTTTAATAAATCAACATCTTTATAGTCAATGCGAGTGATGCCGTTAGCTGTGAAGAAACACACCTTACGACGTTTCGCACGTCCACCTTTGCGTCCTGCCATGTCTATTTCCCTCCATTCTTTGTTAAAACTAACAAATTTACTGTATTAGAACGGTAAATCGTCGTCGGAAATGTCGATCGGTTGACCTACATTTGAAAATGGATCGTCATTCTTCGTAAATCCAGAGTTACCTTGGTTACCTGAATTACTAGATTGACCAAATGGGTTAGAGCCTTGGTTACCGAAACCAGCTCCTGATGGTTGCTGATTAAATGAACCACGTTGCTCCCCACCGCCATTACGCGGCTCTAAAAATTGCACGCTTTCCGCAAGAACTTCTGTTACGTATACACGTTTACCATCTTGTCCCTCGTAATTACGAGTTTGAAGACGTCCATCTACGCCTGCTAAGCTACCTTTTTTCAAATAATTTGCTACGTTTTCTGCTTGTTTACGCCATATTACACAATTAATAAAGTCAGCTTCACGCTCACCTTGTTGATTGGCAAATGCGCGATTCACAGCTAACGTAAAAGTAGCTACTGCAACACCATTGGGCGTGTAACGTAAGTCAGGGTCCTTAGTTAAACGACCAACGAGGATAACACGATTCATCAATCGAACCACTCTCCCTTATATATCAATTATTTTTCTTCTTCTTTAACAACGATATGACGAAGGATGTCTTCGTTGATCTTAGCTAAACGGTCGAATTCGTTAATCGCTTCTGCGTTAGATTTCACGTTTAAGATCATGTAGAAACCTTCACGTAAGTCGTTGATTTCGTAAGCTAAACGACGCTTACCCCACTCTTTCGTGTTAATGATTTCTGCACCATTGTTTGTTAAAACACCTGCAAAACGTTCAACTAAAGCTTTTTGAGCTTCTTCTTCAACGCCAGGACGAATGATGTACATAATTTCGTACTTTCTCATTACACTTTCACCTCCTTTTGGTCTAAACGGCCCGTAATGGGCAAGGAGCAATTAATTTATAGTAATTACTCACGAGTTTAGATTATATCATAGTAAGTTATATGAATCAACTCACCAATACATAAAAAACTTGGCAAACATATAATATATTTGCCAAGCTCATATCTTTATTTTTCCTAGGAAATATTAAATTAAACGTTAAAACGGAAGTGCATAACATCTCCGTCTTTTACGATATATTCTTTTCCTTCTAAACGTACTTTTCCAGCTTCTTTTGCAGCTGTCATAGAACCGTTTGTCATTAAGTCATCGTAAGAAACTGTTTCTGCACGAATAAATCCACGCTCAAAGTCTGTATGAATAACACCAGCACATTGCGGTGCCTTCATTCCTTGTTTAAATGTCCAAGCACGTACTTCTTGAACGCCAGCTGTAAAGTAAGTAGCAAGTCCTAATAGGTCATATGCTGCACGAATTAATTGATCTAAACCAGACTCTTCAATTCCTAATTCTTCAAGGAATACTTTTTTCTCTTCTTCGTCTAATTCAGCGATTTCTGATTCGATTTTTGCACATACAACGATTACTTGAGAATTTTCATTTGCTGCAAATTCTTTTACCATTTGTACGTATTTATTTTCCGAAGGATCGATAACATCGTCTTCACTTACATTCGCTACGTATAACATTTCTTTTGTTGTAAGTAAATGAAGGCCTTTAACAACCTTCATCTGCTCTTCTGTAAATTCAACAGTACGAGCTGGTTTTCCCTCTTCAAAAGCTTCTTTTAAACGAACTAAAATTTCATGCTCATATACCGCTTCTTTATCTTTTTGTCTTGCTAATTTCGCAACACGCTCGATACGCTTATCAACAGACTCTAAGTCCGCTAAAATTAGCTCTAAATTGATTGTTTCAATATCATCAATTGGATCTACTTTCCCTGAAACGTGCGTAATATTTTCGTCTTCAAAACAACGAACAACTTGGCAAATTGCATCTACTTGACGAATGTGAGATAAGAATTTATTTCCTAAACCTTCACCTTTACTAGCACCTTTTACAATACCTGCAATATCAGTAAACTCGAATACAGTCGGAACAGTCTTTTTCGGTTCTACTAATTCCGTTAATTTATTTAAACGCTCATCTGGTACTTCTACAATCCCTACGTTTGGATCAATTGTACAGAATGGATAGTTCGCAGATTCTGCTCCTGCTTGTGTAATTGCATTAAATAAAGTGGACTTCCCTACGTTAGGTAATCCAACAATCCCAGCCGTTAATCCCATATTTTTCACTCCTATGTCTCAATCTTTCATCATTATAGATAGTAACGAAAAAAATGACAAGTTTCCGCCAAACGAAAAAAAGTAACAGTTACCTACTGTAACTGTTACTCTCCCTCTATTCTTCGTGCTTCACAAGTATTTTTTTCACCTTACGATCAAACTCTCTTCGAGGAATCATTACTGAATGGTCACACCCCTCGCACTTAATGCGGATATCCATTCCCATACGAATAATTTTCCAACGATTCTCGCCACATGGATGGGCTTTCTTCATTTCCACAACATCATACAAGTTATATTCCTTTTGCTCCACTCTCCAAACTCCTCTCCATACTAAATTGCTTTTCCACTAACTAATTCTTCACGATTATATAAAACCATACGTGGATATGGAATTTCAATTCCATGTAAATCAAGACGATTTTTAATCTCTTTACGAAGTGCCCTTGCAATAACTGCATGTTGCATCGGTTCTACTTCAGCAATAACACGTAATATAACTTCTGATGCAGCTAATGTTTGCACACCTAATAATTGAGGTGTTGTTACCATTTTTTCGTACTTTGAAGGTAATTCTACTAATAAATCTTCAATAACTTGCTCTGCTTTCGCAATATCAGCCTCATATGAAATAGATACATCAACAAACGCTACACTATTACTAACTGAGTAGTTAGTAACTTGAACAATACTTCCATTTGGTAAAGTATGAATTTCACCTGTCCAACTCTTTACTTTCGTTGTACGAAGTCCAATTTCTAAAACGACTCCTTCAAATTGACCGATTTTAACATAATCGCCAACCGAAAACTGATCTTCTAACAAAATAAATAAACCTGTAATAACATCTTTCACTAAACTTTGAGCACCAAATCCGACTGCTAAACCAATTACCCCAGCACCCGCTAATAAACCTGATGCATTAATATCAAACACACCTAAAATCGCAATTAGCATAATGAACATAACAACGTACGCTACAATATTTTCAAGTAATTTCGCTACTGTAACTGTACGACGTTCTGAAATTTGAATTGGAGAACGACTTCCCATGCGAAACGCATTTCGTACAACCGCTCTTGCAATTCGCACAACAACTGCACCAATTGTTAAAATAATACATATTTTTAATGTCGCAACTCCAATATGAGCCCAACGATCAGCATCTAATAAATACTGTTTCATAGAATTAAACCACTTCGCTAATAAATCCATGTACCTCTACCTCTCTAGCTAAAATTTCTTTTTAGTTACCCTTATTATTGTATCAGAAGTCCCCTAATTGCTGAAAAAATTTTATGATTTTAATCCTATTTTATCCCCGACATCCAGGTATAAAATGGAACGAATATATATATACTAGTACTATTATTTCCGTTTTCATTCACATTTTGCAAAAATTACGTACTTATAACTTTCCATTTTCCTCACCATATAACATATATTGAAAATTTATTAAAAGGATGGGTGCTTCATGAATATTGGAAGTTTTCGCTTACCATTTTTTGAGAAAGAAACTCAAAACGTTATGCACCAAGATCTAGAAGCCTCCGAGATAATCAGTAATTTCTTACTTACCCATATTCCTATTAAAACTAATATACCACTCATTCTCGTTTGTATCGGCACAGATCGCTCTACAGGTGACGCACTCGGCCCATTAGTTGGTACAAAACTTGAACAAATAGACATCCAAAACCTCCAAGTATTCGGTACACTAGATGAGCCAGTACATGCGCTAAATTTAGAAGAGAAAATTCAGAATATACAGAAAGAATATCCTACTGCATTTATAATTGCTGTTGATGCATGTTTAGGAAAGTCCCAAAATATCGGATCAATCACTACTGGAAAGGGACCTAGTAAACCTGGAGCTGCTATGAATAAGAAATTACCTGCAGTTGGTGATTTGCACATACACGGTATCGTCAATCTAAATGGGTTTATGGAGTTTTTCGTTCTTCAAAATACAAGATTAAGTTTAGTCATGAAAATGGCTGATGTAATCGCACAAAGTATAAAAGAGACGGATCAAAAATTATCCGCATTAAAAAAAGCAAACCATCTATAAATAATAAGATGGTTTGCTTTTTAATTTTTCTGTGCTAATAGTTCTAAAATACGATTTAAATCTTCTTTATTAAAAAATTCAATTTCGATTTTACCTTTTTCTTTTTTCGTCTCTTTAATTTTCACATCTGTGCCAAACTTTTCTCTTAAGAACGTTTCACGTTCTACGAAAAATATATTTCGCTCTTTTTTCACTTTTTTTGTTTCACGTGAAACGTGTTGATTAATCTCTTGGACGATTTTCTCTAATTGACGAACATTTAATCCTTCTTTTTCAATGCGTTTCAATAAGGACTTCAATTGTTCTTCATCTTTTATCGTAAGTAAAGTTCTCCCATGAGCCATTGAAAGTTGACCATTTGCAATCATATCTTGTACGAAAGAAGGTAGGCTTAATAACCTAGTATAATTTGCAATGTAAGGTCTGCTTTTACCAAGACGTTTCGCTAATTGTTCTTGCGTTACATTTAGCTCATTCATTAACATCTGGTATGCCATTGCCTCTTCCATAGGATTTAAATCTTCTCGTTGTAAGTTTTCTAACAAAGCAAATTCCATCATTTGCTGTTCATTTAATTGTCTTACAACCGCAGGTACTTTTTCTAAACCAGCCTCTTTCGCAGCACGAAATCGTCTTTCACCTGCAACAATTTCATATCCTTTAATGCTCTTCCTAGCAATTAATGGTTGTAGAATACCGTGTTCCTTAATCGAAATTGCTAATTCCTGAATCGCCTCTTTATTAAAGTGTTTACGCGGTTGATATGGATTCGGCCTTAATTCAGTTACAAGAATCTCCTGAATTGTTTCCTCTTCTTTCACATCTAAATCAGGAAAAAACACATTAATTCCTCTTCCTAATCCTTTAGCCACCTGCAATCACTTCCTCTGCTAAATCTATATATACTTCTGCTCCTCTTGATTTAGCGTCATACTGCATAATAGGTTTCCCATGACTTGGAGCCTCGCTCAAGCGTACATTACGCGGAATAATCGAGCGATATACTTTATCCCTAAAATACTTTTTCACTTCATCTATAACTTGAATTCCTAAATTTGTACGGGCATCCAACATTGTTAACAATACACCTTGAATTGCTAAATTTTTATTTAAATGTTTTTGTACAAGTCGAACTGTATTTAATAGCTGACTTAACCCTTCTAGTGCGTAATATTCACACTGTACAGGAATAATAACAGAATCTGCTGCTGTTAATGCATTAATCGTTAATAACCCTAAAGATGGGGGACAGTCGATAATAATATAGTCATATTCATCACGAACTGGCTGTAATGCTCTTTGCAAACGTACTTCCCGGGAAATAGTCGGTACCAATTCAATTTCAGCACCAGCTAATTGAATTGTAGCGGGTAGAACATCTAAGTTTTCAGTTGCGGTTTTCTGTATAACCCCTTGAACATCTGCATCTTCCACAAGAACGTTGTAAATACATTGATCTAATTCAGATTTTTCAATTCCCACACCAGTCGTTGCATTTCCTTGAGCATCAATATCTACAAGAAGGACTTTTTTACCTACTTGCGCCAATCCAGCCCCTAAATTAACAGATGTTGTTGTTTTTCCAACACCGCCTTTTTGATTAGCAATAGCAATGATTTTTCCCATGATGTCACCTACTTTCAACCTTTCTATCTTATTCTAGTAACAATTACGTTTATTGTAACATGAAATAAAACTTTTTCTTTTACGTCCTTTATTAAACTTCAAAATTTATTTCTAAACTCCTTCTTCATTTAACAAGAAAATATAGTAAAAGAGACCTCTCCAATAGGATAAGGTCTCTAGCACGTCATTATTATTTTTTCTTTGGAATTTTAATTGTAATTTGATAGTACTCATCAAATTCTTCTTCCTCAGAATTAACATTCAAACCACTTTCAGTAACCATTTGTAAAGATTGTCTAATTGTATTCATAGCAATCCTCGTATCTCGACTTACTGCTTTTTGCTTTGCCTTACGCTTCGGTTTCGCTTCCTCTAGTAACTTCGCAATTCGTTCTTCTGTTTGCTTTACATTTAGTTGTTTCTCCACAATTTCCTGTAAAACTTTCAGTTGTAATTCCTCATTTTTTAAAGGAATGAGAGCGCGGGCATGACGTTCTGTAATGCTTTTTTCTAATAATGCACTTTTTATTTCTTCAGGCAACTTTAACAATCGCAACTTATTTGCGATTGTAGATTGTCCTTTTCCAAGTCGTTGTGCCAATGCTTCTTGTGTTAAATTATGTAACTCAATCAGCTTTTGATATGCCACAGCTTCCTCGATTGCCGTTAGTTCCTCACGTTGCAAGTTTTCAATTAAAGCTACAGAAGCTGTCTCTGTATCATTTAAGTTCTTTATAATTGCAGGAACCTTTTCCCAACCTAACTTTGTTGCCGCGCGAAAACGTCTTTCTCCAGCAATAATCTCGTACTTATCATCCTCATATTGCCTTACAACAATCGGCTGAATAAGTCCATGTGTACGAATTGTTAATGCTAGCTCATCAATACGCGCATCATCAAAAACTGTTCTTGGTTGATAACGGTTAGGGGTAATATTTACTATCGGAATTTCTTGTATTTCTTCATATACCTTTTTATCTATCTCTTCATGGCTTTCGTCTTGTAATTCGAATTCGCTCTCTTTATCTCCAAAGCCAAATAAACGAGAAAACGTATTTTTCATACATATTCCACCACCTTTTAGGCCTATTGACTATTCTCCATAAAATGTTTCCTATGAAACATTTACGTTTTCATTTATATAATTTAATCTTACGTCTAATAAGATTTATTTTTCAATAGGTAATTTATTGGGTGTTCCCGGTTTGCGTGGATATTTCTTTGGTGTCTTGCGCTTTTTCTCAATTAATAAAATATTACGTTCACTCTCTTCAAACGGTAATTGGAACGTAGACATCTCTTTTAACTCTCCGCCTAGCACCTCTAAAGCATACTTGCCATTTTCAATTTCTTCGTTTGCTGCTGCACCTTTCATTGCAATGAATGTTCCTCCAACTTTTACAAGCGGTAAACATAGCTCACTTAATACAGAAAGACGCGCAACTGCACGTGCCATTACAATATCGTATGATTCACGTACACCTTCTTTTTTCCCAAACGTTTCAGCACGATCGTGACAAAATGCAACATCACTTAATTCTAACTTTTGTGCTAAGTGATTTAAGAAATTAATACGTTTTTGCAACGAATCTACAATTGTTACTTTTAAATGCGGGAAACAAATTTTTAAAGGAATACTTGGGAATCCAGCCCCTGCACCAACATCGCAAATTGAGAATGGTTTTGAAAAATCATAATAAAAAGCAGCTGTAATGGAATCAAAAAAGTGTTTTAAATATACTTCTTCTTTTTCTGTAATAGCCGTTAAGTTCATTTTTTCATTCCACTCTACTAATGTTTCAAAGTAGATTTTGAACTGCTCTAACTGTCTAGAAGAGAGGGTGATTCCCTTCTCTTCTAGCATAGATTGAAATTGTTCTTTGTTCATCTAGCAATATCTCCTTACTATTTATTGGTTCGATACGCGTGCAATTTTTCCTTGTTCTATATACACAAGTAAAATGGAAATATCCGCTGGATTTACGCCAGAAATACGTGAAGCCTGCCCCATTGAAAGTGGACGAACATCTTTCAATTTCTGTCTAGCTTCTGAAGCAATGCTAGAAATCGCATCATAATCAATATCTACAGGGATTTTTTTATTCTCCATTTTCTTCATACGCTCTACTTGCTGTAAAGATTTTTCAATATATCCTTCATACTTAATCTGAATTTCAACTTGTTCTTTAACTTCATCACTTAATTCTACTTCACTTGGTACTAAAAGATGAATATGCTCATATGTCATCTCTGGACGACGTAATAAGTCACTTGCACGTATTCCATCTTTCAATTCACTTCCGCCAATATTGCGAATTAATTCTTGAACTTCAGGACGTGGTTTAATAATAATGCTGCTTAAACGTTCCTTTTCCTGTTCAATTTGTAATTTTTTATTTGTAAATCGCTCATAGCGCTCTTCTTTAATTAATCCAATTTTACGACCAACTTCAGTTAAACGAAGATCAGCATTATCGTGGCGTAATAATAGACGGTATTCTGCACGAGACGTTAATAAACGATATGGTTCATTTGTACCTTTCGTTACAAGATCATCAATTAAGACGCCAATATAAGCATCCTCGCGACCTAAAACAACTTCTTCTTTACCTAAAGAACGGCATGCTGCATTAATTCCAGCCATAAGCCCTTGTCCGGCCGCCTCTTCGTAACCAGAAGTTCCATTAATTTGTCCTGCTGTATATAAATTTTTAATCTTTTTCGTTTCAAGTGTTGGCCATAGTTGTGTTGGCACGATTGCATCATATTCAATTGCATAACCTGTACGCATCATTTCAACATTTTCTAGGCCTGGAATTGTTCTAAGCATGTCACGTTGTACATCTTCTGGTAAGCTTGTGGATAAACCTTGTACATATACTTCTTGTGTATTACGCCCTTCTGGCTCTAAGAAAATTTGATGACGTGGTTTATCATTAAATCTTACTACTTTGTCTTCAATAGAAGGACAGTATCTAGGACCTGTTCCTTTAATCATACCAGAATACATAGCTGAACGATGTAAATTTTCATCTATTAAACGGTGTGTTTCTGTACTTGTATATGTCAACCAACATGGAATTTGATCCATAATAAATTTCGTTGTTTCAAAAGAGAATGCACGTGGCTTATCATCACCTGGTTGAATTTCTGTTTTACTGTAGTCAATTGTATTACTGTTTACACGAGGAGGTGTCCCTGTTTTAAATCTCACAAGATCAAATCCAAGCTCCTCTAAATGCTCAGATAATGTAATAGACGGTTGCTGGTTATTTGGACCACTTGAATATTTTAAGTCGCCCATGATAATCTCGCCGCGTAAAAATGTTCCAGTTGTAATTACAACTGTTTTTGCTGTATATTCTGCACCAGCTTGTGTAACTACCCCTTTACATACACCTTCTTCAACGATTAAACGCTCTACCATTCCTTGGAACAACGTTAAGTTTGGTGTTTCTTCAATTGTTTTCTTTAATTCATGTTGGTAAGAGAATTTATCAGCTTGCGCTCGAAGTGCACGTACGGCTGGTCCCTTACCTGTATTTAGCATACGCATTTGAATATGAGTTTTATCAATATTACGTCCCATTTCTCCGCCTAATGCATCAATTTCACGAACAACAATCCCTTTTGCTGGTCCACCAACAGAAGGGTTACATGGCATGAATGCTACCATATCCAAGTTAATTGTTAACATTAATGTTTTTGAGCCCATTCGTGCTGCCGCAAGACCAGCTTCACATCCTGCATGACCTGCACCGATTACTATGACATCGTATGAACCGGCATTGTATCCCATTGTTTATTCCTCCTAATAATCTCTATCTTTCTACAACTTCACTATATTATTTTCCTAAACAAAATTGAGAGAACAACTGGTCAATTAAGCTTTCATGCACTGTGTCCCCAGTAATTTCACCAAGTATTTCCCACGTTCTTGTTAAATCAATTTGTACTATATCAATTGGTACACCATTTTCAATCGCCTCAACTGCATCACCGATTGTTTTTCCTGCTTGTGTTAATAATCCAATATGTCTCGCATTAGAAACATATGTCATATCTGCAGAATCGATTGTTCCTTCAAAGAATAAATCAGCTATTGCCTTTTCGAGTTCATCTATTCCTTGTTCCTCAATTAAGGATGTTGTAATAACACGATTTCCCGCGGCTAACTCTGTAACACGTTCCATATCAATCGCTTGCGGTAAATCAGTCTTATTCACAATAACAATAAAGTCTTTTCCTTGTACCGCACGGAATAGATCTTCATCCTCATTTGTTAAAGCCTCGCTATAGTTGACAACAACTAATACTAAATCCGCTTGGCTCATCATTTCTTTTGAACGTTCCACACCAATTCGTTCAACAACATCTTCTGTCTCCCGAATACCGGCTGTATCTATAAGTTTAAGAGGTACACCACGCACGTTAACGTACTCTTCAATAACATCACGAGTTGTTCCTGCAATATCAGTTACAATTGCCTTTTTCTCCTGAACAAGACTATTTAATAACGATGATTTCCCAACGTTGGGTCTACCGATAATTGCTGTAGCAATACCCTCACGTAAAATTTTCCCTTGTTTTGATGTTTCTAATATTTTTTCGATTTCCGAACGAACATGCGTCGCTTTCTCAATTAAAATATTATGTGTCATCTCTTCTACATCATCGTATTCTGGATAATCTATATTTACCTCAACATGAGCTAATGTTTCTAATATTTCTTGACGCAAAAGACCAATTAATTTAGATAATCGCCCTTCCATTTGATTAATTGCTACATTCATCGCACGATCTGTTTTTGCTCGAATCAAATCCATAACAGCTTCTGCTTGTGATAAATCGATACGTCCATTTAAAAAAGCACGTTTTGTAAATTCGCCCGGTTCTGCCAATCGTACTCCTTGTGCTAGAATAAGTTGCAATACTTTATTTACTGAAACAAGTCCACCGTGACAGTTAATTTCCACTATATTTTCACGTGTAAAAGTCCTTGGTGCGCGCATAATAGACACCATAACTTCTTCAATAACTTGATTTGTATCTAAATCAACAATATGACCATAATGAATAGTGTGAGAAGGAACCTCTGTTAAATCCTTCCCCTTAAAAATACGATTAACTTTCTCAACCGCATCATCCCCACTTACTCGAACAATGGCAATTGCACCCTCTCCAAGCGCTGTGGAAATCGCAGCAATTGTATCAAATTCCATGTCCTTTCACCTCACTTGCTTATTTATCTCTATTTCAACATGATTATTTCTTTCACTAAATTATTAGGATACCATAACGAACCTATCTACAAAAGAAGAATAACTCATTTTATTATATCCCCATGTAAAAAACACTAAACTTATTCACAGTGGATAAGTTTAGTGTTTTTTAGTTATCCACATCTATTTTTCGCTCAAAAAAACCGGCACTCATTTGAGCAACCGGTCATTTAGGATATATTACAACATGCCGATGTGGTTCATTTCCTTCAGAAGTTGTATTGATACCTTGATGATTTGATAATGCCTGATGAATAATTTTTCGTTCAAAAGATGGCATCGGTTCTAAAATAACTCTTTTTTTCGTATTAAATACTTGTTTCGCTAATCGATAAGAAAGTGATTCTAACGTACTTTTTCTTTTACTACGATAATTTTCAGCATCTAGTGTAATACCGATATACTGCTTCGTGTTACGATTCGCGACAAGTTTTGTTAAATACTGTAAAGAGTTCAATGTATTACCTCTTTTCCCAATTAAAACACCTACATTATCACCAGAAATTGTAAATTCAATTTCGCGTCCTTTTACAATTTTACTAATCTCAACTTCCACACCCATATCGTGAATAACATTTCTTAAATATTCTTCACATTCTTGAATTGGATCTTTCTTCAATACAACTTCTACTACTGCAGGACGATTCCCAAATAAACCTAAGAATCCTCTTTTACCCTCATCGACAATATTTATATCTACTCGATCTTTTGATGTATTTAATTGCCTTAAAGCATCCTCTACTGCCAGCTCGACTGTTTGTCCTTTAGCAGTAATTACACTCACTTGCTTGAGCCTCCAGCTTTGCTAGCCTTAATTTCTGGCCCTTTGATAAAGTACATTTGAGCAATACCAAAGATATTACCAACAACCCAGTAAAGTGATAATGCGGCTGGGAAGTTAATTGCAAAGATTAAAATCATAATCGGCATAAGCCAAAGCATCATTGCCATTTGCGGATTTTGACCAGCTGTTCCTGCCATTGCAAGCTTTTGCTGAATAAATGTCGTAATTGCTGCAACGACCGGTAAGATATAGAACGGGTCTGCATGTCCTAAATCGAACCATAAGAAACTATGTTGTTTAATTTCAGCTGTTCTCATAATTGCATGATAAAAAGCGAACAGAATTGGCATTTGAATAAAGATTGGTAAACAACCAGCTAATGGATTTACACCATTTTTTTGATATAACTGCATCATTTCTTGCTGCAGTTTTTGCTGTGTCGCTTGATCTTTAGAGCTATATTTCTCTTTTAACTTCACCATTTCCGGTTGTAACGCTTGCATCGCTTTCGTACTCTTCGTTTGTTTAATCATTAGTGGTAATAATGCAAAACGAATGATAAGAGTTGTAATAACAATTGCTAAACCGTAATTACTGTTAAATAAGTCGGCAAAATACGTGATTAACTGAGAAAGCGGATATACGAAATATTCATTCCAAATCCCAGTACTTTTCGATGTAATCGGCTGACCCGTTTCACTACAACCGGTGGCAATCGCCATTAATGCAACGACCATGGCTAGTAAACCTAATTTCTTTTTCAAAGCCTACTCCTCCTTGTATCGGTATGTATATAGTGTAATTCATTTCCTTACGCTACTTTTTTATTCTTTTCATACCAGAGCGTTTAAAGACATGAATTAAGCTTTTCTTTACTTCTTCATATGTCATCTCTGCACAAGGCTTCCTTGCTATTATAACAAAATCTTTCCCAGAATCTATCTCATCTTTTAACTCTGTAATAGCCTGACGGACCATGCGCTTAATTCGATTACGAACTACTGCATTTCCAATTTTCTTGCTAACAGAAAGGCCGATGCGAAAGTTTGGCTGTTCTTCTTTATCTAATTGGTATACAACAAACTGACGATTCGCATTTGATTTTCCTTTTTGAAAAACCGCCTGGAATTCATCATTCTTCTTTATACGATGTTTTTTCTTCATATCAATTGACACTCCTGTATTTCATCAGCGGAAATTCACTATTATTAGAAAAAAAGACCACTGAACGATCAGTGGTCTACGCAGATAATACTTTTCTTCCTTTACGACGACGAGCTGCTAGCACTTTACGTCCGTTCGCTGTGCTCATACGGCTGCGGAAACCATGTACTTTGCTGCGCTTACGTTTATTTGGTTGGTAAGTTCTTTTCATTATATGACACCTCCCTGAGGAATATCTGTTAAAGACAGTCCTATAAATTATAGTTAATCAACTAGGAAAATGTCAATGGTTCTAGAAATTTTCATCAAATATTCATTTTGAACCTATTCACATACTTTTACACAGCACCTATATTTCCTTGTGGATAAATGTTTTTTCACGTTTTTTATATCCACAAACTTTTTTCGCACTTTTACACAGTATATCGTGTTGTGGACAAGTTTATTCCACAAGGTATTGATTTTGTGGATAACTTTCTTAAATTCATTGCTATAGCCACTTTTTTTTGATATTATAGTTGTGTTTTCACTTTGAATAAGTTTTCCACACCTTTATTTTATCCACAGTTTGTGTATAACATGTGGACAGTTTTAATCACATGTGGGTAAATAGTTGTCCACATTTGCTTTTTTTGTCGAAAACCCTATCTCATATACAAACGACGTTTTTAGGTTTTAAAATACGTTTCGTATAAATATACATTTTATATTTATTGGGTTGTACATTTGTTGCGCAACCTTATTCTTTTACCATCTTAGTAAAGGAGGGACACCTTTGGAAAATATCTCTGATTTATGGAATAGTGCCTTAAAAGAATTAGAAAAAAAGGTAAGCAAGCCTAGTTATGAGACATGGTTAAAATCAACAACGGCTCATAACTTGAAGAAAGACGTATTAACGATTACAGCTCCAAATGAATTTGCTCGTGACTGGCTAGAATCTCATTACTCCGAACTAATTTCAGAAACACTATACGATTTAACAGGGGCAAAATTAGCAATTCGCTTTATTATTCCTCAAAGTCAAGCTGAAGAGGATATTGATCTGCCTCCAGTTAAGCCGAATCCAGCACAAGATGATTCAGCTCATTTACCACAGAGCATGTTAAATCCAAAATATACATTTGATACATTTGTTATCGGCTCTGGTAACCGTTTTGCCCATGCAGCTTCATTAGCTGTAGCCGAGGCGCCAGCTAAAGCGTATAACCCACTCTTTATTTACGGGGGAGTTGGGCTTGGAAAGACGCATTTAATGCACGCAATTGGTCATTATGTAATTGAACATAATCCAAATGCAAAAGTTGTATATTTATCATCAGAAAAATTTACAAATGAATTTATTAACTCTATTCGTGATAATAAGGCTGTTGATTTTCGTAATAAATATCGCAACGTAGATGTTTTATTGATAGATGATATTCAATTTCTTGCTGGAAAAGAACAAACTCAAGAAGAGTTTTTCCATACATTTAATGCATTACACGAAGAAAGTAAACAAATTGTAATTTCTAGTGATCGACCACCAAAAGAAATTCCGACTTTAGAAGATCGTCTTCGTTCCCGCTTTGAATGGGGGCTTATTACAGATATTACGCCGCCAGATTTAGAGACACGAATTGCGATTTTACGCAAAAAAGCAAAAGCTGAAGGGCTTGATATACCAAATGAAGTTATGCTTTATATCGCAAATCAAATTGATTCAAATATTCGTGAATTAGAAGGTGCACTTATCCGAGTTGTAGCTTATTCATCTTTAATTAATAAAGATATTAATGCTGATTTAGCAGCTGAAGCACTTAAAGATATTATTCCAAATTCTAAGCCAAAAATTATCTCTATTTATGATATTCAAAAAGCTGTCGGGGATGTTTATCAAGTGAAATTAGAAGATTTTAAAGCGAAAAAACGTACCAAATCAGTTGCGTTTCCTCGCCAAATTGCAATGTATTTATCGCGCGAGCTTACAGATTCCTCTTTACCAAAAATAGGTGAAGAATTTGGTGGACGTGATCATACAACAGTTATCCATGCCCATGAAAAAATCTCTAAACTACTAAAAACCGATACGCAATTACAAAAGCAAGTTGAAGAAATTAATGGTATTTTAAAGTTGTAGCTGAATAGTGTGAATAACTTACCTTGTTTTACGCACAGTCTATCCACATGTAGATAGACTGTTTTTACATCCTTTATAGGGGTTATCCACATATCCACAAGCCCTATTACTATTACTACTATTTTTTTATCTTTATTAATTAAATAAAATCTTATACTTACCGGAGGTTTTTCTTTATGCGTTTTACAATACAAAAAGACTATCTTGTAAGAGGTGTACAAGATGTAATGAAGGCAGTTTCTTCTCGTACAACAATCCCCATCCTTACGGGAATTAAAGTTGTAGCTACTGAAGAAGGGGTTACATTAACAGGAAGCGATGCTGATATTTCTATTGAATCGTTTATTCCAGTCGAAGAAGATGGAAAAGAAATCGTAGAAATTGCTCAATCAGGAAGCATTGTTTTACAGGCAAAATATTTTAGTGAGATTGTAAAAAAACTACCTAAAGACACTGTCGAAATTTCTGTAGAAAATCATTTTATGACAAAAATAAAATCTGGAAAATCAGAGTTTAACTTAAATGGTTTAGATTCTGCAGAATATCCGTTATTGCCACAGATTGAAGAACATCATGTATTTAAGATACCAACAGATTTACTTAAGCATATGATCAGACAAACTGTATTTGCAGTTTCTACTTCTGAAACAAGACCGATCTTGACAGGTGTAAACTGGAAGGTATATAACAGCGAGTTAACTTGTATTGCAACAGATAGTCATAGACTGGCACTTCGAAAAGCAAAAATTGAAGGACATAACATTGCAGATGAATTCCAAGCTAATGTTGTTATTCCAGGTAAGAGCTTAAATGAATTAAGTAAAATTTTAGATGAGTCTGAAGAAATGGTAGATATCGTTATTACGGAGTATCAAGTATTATTCCGTACAAAACATTTATTATTCTTCTCAAGATTGTTAGAAGGAAATTATCCTGATACGACACGTTTAATTCCAGCAGAGAGTAAAACGGATATTTTTGTAAATACAAAAGAATTCCTACAAGCAATTGATCGTGCTTCACTATTAGCAAGAGATGGCCGCAATAACGTTGTTAAATTATCAACTTTAGAGCAAGAAATGCTAGAGATTTCTTCGAATTCACCAGAAATCGGAAAAGTTGTCGAAGAAGTACAATGCGAAAAAGTAGATGGAGAAGAGTTAAAAATATCTTTTAGTGCAAAATATATGATGGATGCATTAAAAGCTTTGGATAGTACAGAGATTAAAGTTAGCTTTACTGGGGCAATGAGACCGTTCTTAATTCGTACAGTAAATGATGATTCAATTATTCAATTAATTTTACCGGTTCGTACTTACTAGGTAAGGAATAAGGGTTGCTAGTTTAAAGATGCTAGTGGCCCTTATTTGATTTTTGGGTATTACTTTCCTAATGCTAGTTTATTTAGTACAATGAAAGAATGAACACTTTCAGAAAGTGAGCGATTTTATGAAACGTATTAAAATTTCAACAGAGTATATTACACTAGGACAATTTTTAAAGTTAGCTGATGTAATTGATACAGGTGGCGCTGTAAAATGGTTTTTACAAGAATATGAAGTGTACGTGAACAACGAACTTGAAAATAGAAGAGGTCGCAAACTATATGCGAATGATGTTATTGAAATTCCAGGAAGCGGAACTTTCCAAGTTCAGGCATAAAGGGGGAGCCCTTTGTTTATTTCAGAAATACAATTAAAAAACTATCGCAATTATGAAAAATTAGAGCTTTCCTTTGAAGATAAGGTAAATGTAATTATCGGCGAAAATGCACAAGGGAAAACAAATTTGATGGAAGCTATTTATGTTTTAGCGATGGCGAAATCTCATAGAACCTCTAATGATCGCGAACTTATCCGCTGGGATGAAGATTTTGGTCAAATAAAGGGGAAATTACAAAAAAGAAACAGTTCTTTGTCTTTGGAATTAAATATTTCGAAAAAAGGTAAAAAGGCAAAATTAAATCAACTTGAACAACAAAAGTTAAGTCAATATATTGGCGTGATGAACGTTGTCATGTTTGCCCCAGAAGATTTAAATCTTGTAAAAGGAAGCCCTCAAGTAAGAAGACGCTTTTTAGATATGGAATTAGGACAAATAGCTCCTGTATATTTGTATGAATTAAGTCAATATCAAAAGGTGCTCACGCAACGAAATCACTTGTTGAAAAAAATGCAAGGGAATAGTAAGAATGAGGAAACGATGTTGGATGTATTTACACTTCAACTAATTGAGCATGGTGCGAAAATACTGCAAAAACGTTTTGAATTTTTGCATTTGCTACAGGAATGGGCAGCTCCAATTCATCGAGGTATAAGCCGTGGATTAGAAGAGTTAGAAATTGTCTATAAACCAAGTGTAGATGTATCAGAATCAATGGATTTGTCGAAAATAAAAGAAGTATACTATGAAAGTTTTCAATCTGTGAAACAACGTGAAATTTTCCGTGGTACGACTTTAATTGGTCCTCATCGTGACGATTTACAATTCTTCGTTAATAGTAAAAATGTTCAAGTCTTTGGTTCGCAAGGACAACAACGAACGACCGCACTATCCCTAAAATTAGCTGAAATTGAATTGATTTATTCAGAGGTTAAAGAATATCCAATCCTTTTGTTGGATGATGTTTTATCAGAATTAGATGATTATCGTCAATCACATCTTTTAAATACAATTCAAGGAAAAGTGCAAACATTTGTTACAACGACGAGTGTCGACGGAATTGAACACGAAACATTAAAAGAAGCGAAAACAATTCATGTAACGAACGGCACTGTAGATTGTGAAATAGATAGGGAATAACCCCTGTTTAAATGGAAAAGTAGGTGATCTTTGTGTCAATGGAACAAAAGCAAATGCAAGAAAATGCATATGATGAAAGTCAGATACAGGTGCTTGAAGGACTAGAGGCAGTTCGGAAACGCCCTGGTATGTATATTGGATCTACAAGTGGAAAAGGGCTTCACCATCTTGTGTGGGAAATCGTAGATAATAGTATTGATGAAGCACTTGCAGGTTATTGTGATGAAATTAATGTTAGTATCGAAGAAGATAATAGTATTCGTGTAACGGATAATGGGCGTGGTATTCCGGTTGGTATACAAGAAAAAATGGGACGTCCAGCTGTAGAAGTTATTATGACTGTTCTCCACGCCGGTGGTAAATTTGGCGGTGGCGGTTATAAAGTTTCTGGTGGTTTACATGGTGTTGGGGCATCGGTTGTAAATGCTCTATCAACAGAATTAGAAGTATTTGTACATCGTGAAGGTAAAATCCATTACCAAAAATACGAAAGAGGTATTCCGGTTGCGGATTTAAAGGTCATTGGTGACACAGATCAAACAGGAACAATAACTCGATTTAAACCAGATCCGGAAATTTTCCAAGAAACAACAGTATACGATTTTGATACGCTAGCAACTCGTATGCGTGAATTAGCGTTTTTAAATCGTAATATTAAATTAACAATTGAAGATAAACGTGAACATAAGCAAAAGAAAGAATTCCATTACGAAGGTGGAATTAAATCATACGTTGAGCATTTAAATCGCTCAAAACAACCGATTCATGAAGAGCCTGTGTACGTAGAAGGTTCAAAAGATGGTATTCAGGTTGAGGTTTCTCTTCAATATAACGAGGGATACACAAATAATATTTACTCATTTACGAATAACATCCATACGTATGAAGGTGGTACACATGAGGTAGGTTTTAAAACAGCTTTAACTCGTGTAATCAACGACTATGGTCGTAAAAATAGCATTTTAAAAGATGCGGACAGTAATTTAACTGGTGAGGATGTTCGTGAAGGTTTAACAGCAATTGTATCAATCAAGCATCCAAATCCACAATTTGAAGGACAAACGAAGACAAAACTTGGGAATAGTGAAGCGAGAACAATTACAGAGTCTGTATTCTCAGAGGCGTTTGAAAAGTTCTTACTAGAAAATCCTAATGTAGCGCGAAAAATTGTAGAAAAAGGTACGATGGCTGCACGTGCACGTGTAGCTGCGAAAAAAGCGCGTGAATTGACACGTCGAAAGAGTGCGTTAGAAGTTTCAAGTTTACCTGGTAAATTAGCTGATTGCTCTTCGAAAGATCCAGCAATTAGTGAAATTTACATCGTAGAGGGTGACTCTGCGGGTGGATCTGCAAAACAAGGACGCGATCGTCATTTCCAAGCAATTTTACCGCTGAAGGGTAAAATTATTAATGTGGAAAAGGCACGCTTAGATAAGATTTTATCAAATGATGAAGTTCGTACAATTATTACGGCGATTGGTACAAATATTGGTGGAGACTTCGATATTGAAAAAGCACGCTATCATAAGGTTATTATTATGACCGATGCCGATGTTGATGGTGCACATATTCGTACCCTATTATTAACGTTCTTCTATCGTTATATGCGTCAAATAATTGAGTGTGGTTATATCTATATTGCACAGCCGCCGTTGTTTAAAATACAACAAGGTAAAAAAATTCAATATGCTTACAACGATAAGGAACTTGAAAAAATCTTAGCAGAATTACCGGCCCAACCTAAGCCAGGGATTCAGCGTTATAAAGGTCTAGGGGAAATGAATCCAACTCAGCTATGGGAGACGACAATGGATCCAGAAGTACGTTCATTACTTCAAGTTTCCCTTCAAGATGCAATTGAAGCAGACGAAACATTTGAAATTTTAATGGGAGATAAAGTAGAGCCACGTCGTAACTTTATCCAAGAGAATGCAAAATACGTGAAGAACCTTGATATTTAAATGAGTAATGACAGGAATCTAAGTATTCCTGTCTTCTACATATAAATCAATGTATGTGTAACGGAAATGTAAGAGGAGGTGCTCGTTGATGTCAGACAATCAACAACAAGCACGAATTCGAGAAATTAATATTAGTCATGAAATGCGTACCTCATTTTTAGATTACGCAATGAGTGTTATCGTATCTCGTGCATTACCAGATGTTCGTGATGGATTAAAACCTGTGCATCGTAGGGTTTTATATGCGATGAATGATTTAGGAATTACAGCTGATAAAGCGTATAAGAAATCAGCACGTATTGTCGGTGAAGTAATCGGTAAGTATCACCCTCATGGTGATTCAGCCGTTTATGAAACAATGGTACGTATGGCGCAAGATTTTAGTCAACGTTATATGCTTGTAGATGGGCATGGTAACTTCGGTTCTGTAGATGGAGATTCAGCAGCTGCAATGCGTTATACAGAGGCAAGAATGTCTAAGATTTCTATGGAATTAATACGTGATATTTCAAAAAATACAATTGATTATCAAGATAACTATGATGGTTCCGAAAGAGAACCGATAGTACTACCAGCGCGTTTCCCTAATTTATTAGTAAACGGTACAACAGGTATTGCTGTTGGTATGGCAACAAATATACCGCCGCATCAGCTTGGCGAAGTAATTGATGGTGTGCTGGCATTAAGTCATAATCCTGATATTACTATCGCGGAATTAATGGAATACATTCCCGGTCCAGACTTTCCGACGGCAGGTTTAATTTTAGGAAGAAGTGGAATTCGAAGAGCTTATGAAACAGGTCGCGGTTCCATTATGCTTCGTGCTAAGGTTGAAATTGAAGAGAAGTCAAACGGTAAACAATCTATTATCGTAACTGAACTACCTTATCAAGTTAATAAGGCACGATTAATTGAAAAAATCGCAGAATTAGTTCGCGATAAGAAAATTGAAGGTATTACAGATTTACGTGATGAATCAGATCGTAATGGTATGCGTATTGTCATGGAAGTACGTCGTGATGCTAATGCAAACGTACTATTAAACAATCTATATAAACATACAGCGCTTCAAACAAGTTTCGGTATTAATATGTTGTCTCTTGTAAATGGGGAGCCACAAGTACTAAATTTAAAACAAAATCTATATCATTATTTAGAGCATCAGAAGGTAGTAATTCGTAGACGTACTGCTTATGAATTAGAAAAAGCAGAAGCACGTGCTCATATTTTAGAAGGATTACGAATTGCTTTAGATCATCTTGATGAAGTTATTACGTTAATTCGTAGTTCAAAAACGGCAGATATTGCCAAGCAAGGCTTAATGGAACGTTTTGGTTTAAGTGAGAAACAAGCGCAAGCGATTTTAGATATGCGTCTGCAACGCTTAACTGGATTAGAACGTGAAAAAATTGAGCAAGAATATCAAGACTTAATGAAGTTAATTGCTGAATTAAAAGCGATTTTAGCAGATGAAGAAAAAGTTCTTGAGATTATTCGTGAAGAATTAACAGAAGTAAAAGAGCGTTTCAATGATAAGAGACGAACAGAAATTACAATTGGCGGTATGGAATTTATTGAAGATGAAGATTTAATTCCTGAACAAAACATTGCGATTACGTTAACTCATAACGGTTATATTAAGAGGTTACCAGCTTCTACGTACAAAACACAGAACCGTGGGGGACGTGGTGTGCAAGGAATGGGTACGAATGATGATGACTTTGTTGAACATTTATTAACAACGTCTACTCATGATCATATTTTATTCTTTACAAACAAGGGTAAAGTATACCGTACGAAAGGATATGAAATTCCAGAGTATAGTCGTACTGCAAAAGGACTACCAATTATTAACCTATTAGGGGTAGATAAGGGTGAGTGGATTAACGCTATTATTCCGATTCGTGAATTTGGTGACGATCAGTTCTTATTCTTTACGACAAAACAAGGGGTTTCTAAGAGAACGCCACTTTCATCATTTGCAAATATACGTACAAATGGTTTAATTGCAATTTCTCTTCGTGAAGAGGATGAGGTAATATCTGTACGTTTAACATCGGGTGATAAGGATATTATTGTCGGGACAAGTAACGGTATGCTAATTCGTTTCAATGAACAAGATGTTCGTTCTATGGGACGTAATGCTGCAGGTGTTAAAGCTATTACGTTGGGCGATGAAGACCAAGTTGTAGGTATGGAAATTGTCGAAGAGGATGTAAATGTTCTAATTGTAACGAAAAATGGTTACGGAAAGCGTACACCGATTGATGAATACCGTCTGCAAAGCCGCGGTGGTAAAGGTCTGAAAACTTGTAACATTACAGATAAGAACGGTAAATTAGTAGCTGTTAAATCTGTTACAGGTGAAGAAGATATTATGTTAATTACAGCGGCAGGCGTTATTATTCGTATGCCAGTTGATCAAATCTCTCAAATGGGACGTAATACACAAGGTGTTCGTCTAATTCGATTAGAGGAAGACCAAGAGGTAGCGACGGTAGCAAAAGCACAAAAAGATGAAGAGGAAGAAACGAGTGAAGAGGTTTCTTCAGAAGAATAAGAGAGGGGATTTTCCCTCTCTTTATTTTTTTATAATAATACTTGCATAGGGAAGAGAAAGCCTATATAATAGGCAGAGTCAGCAAATGAGAGATACAACTTATCGAAAAAACTTGTTGACTTTTATAATATACTATGATATATTATAAAGGTCGCTGAAACGCGATATTGAACTTTGAAAACTAAACGAAACAAACAACGTGAAACGTCAATTTTTATTTTAGATGCTAGACAAACTAACTTTATTGGAGAGTTTGATCCTGGCTCAGGATGAACGCTGGCGGCGTGCCTAATACATGCAAGTCGAGCG